>DATATW010000050.1:0-24537 GCA_036268595.1 Terriglobales bacterium | reverse complement strand
GGCGGAAAATGGACGATGAATACCCATGCGGAGTGGATGGAGGGCAACTTCTTTCTGGTCGAGAACAGCGATATGGATTTGGGCGCGATGGGCAAGGGCAAAGAGGTGGCCTATCTCGGGTACGATCCCGACAAAAAGGTGTACACCTACAAAGCGTTCAACAGCATGGGTGAGGCCGAGGACTCGACGGGCACAGTGGACGGCGATACATGGATCTGGACCAGCGACGAACACATGGGTGGACAGACCATGAAGGGCCGCTTCACCATGAAAGTGCTGTCCTCGACTTCTTACACCATGAAGTTCGAGTTGTCACAGGACGGCACCAACTGGAGGACCGGTATGGAAGGGAATGCGACGAAGAAGTAACCATGTAGGCCGGGCGTCCACGCCCGGTGAAGTCTTCGTGAGGTCATATATTGTAGGCCCGGACGTGGACGTCCGGGCCTACAGGTTCTTGTCTATATTTGCGGGTCGACGCGATCAAAATCACGCCTCCGTTTATAATTCCTGATTCGGCCCACCGACAGATCGAGCCTTCAGCTATCAGCTTACAGCTGTCAGCCAAGGCGAATCCGCATCCAGATTGAGCTGACGGCTGAGGGCTGACAGCTACTCTGAAAGGCAAAGCTTGCTCGACTTTTTAGGCGATTTAGAACGCACACATATGTGCGGCGCTCTCCGTCTCTCTGAGGCCGGCAGCAACGCTGTGCTCATGGGATGGGTGAATCGCCGCCGCGATCTCGGCAGCATTATCTTTCTTGATCTGCGTGACCGGACGGGTGTGACTCAGGTCGTATTGAATCGCGAGTTAAATCCCGCTGCGCACAAAAAAGCCGAGCAACTGCGCAATGAATACGTGATTGCGGTTACCGGAAAAGTGAAACGGCGCGACTCCGACACGGTCAATAAAAACATTCCCACCGGTGAAGTCGAACTGGTTGTGGATGAGCTGCGCATCCTGAATGAAGCCAAGCAGCCGCCTTTTTTACCCAGCGAAGCCGTTCTGCCGAATGAAGAAATACGCCTAAAGTATCGCTATATTGATCTGCGGCGTGAGCCAATGCAGTTCAATATTGAAATGCGGCACAAAGTTTCGAAGGCGATCCGGGATTATCTCTCCGATCAGGGCTTCTTCGAAATTGAAACACCATTCATGACGCGATCCACCCCGGAAGGCGCCCGCGATTATCTCGTTCCCAGCCGGGTGCAGCCGGGAAGCTTCTACGCTCTCCCGCAATCGCCGCAGATGTTTAAGCAGATCCTGATGATTTCAGGCTTCGATCGATATTTTCAGATCGTGCGCTGCTTCCGCGATGAAGACCTGCGCGCCGACCGCCAGCCTGAATTCACGCAGATCGATCTGGAGATGACCTATCCGCGGCCGGAATCGGTGTGGGCGGTGGTAGAGGGATTTCTCACCGCGGCGTTCAAGGCTGCAGGGCACGACATCAAGACGCCATTTCCGCGCATGAGTTATGACGAAGCTATTCGCCGATACGGCAACGACAAGCCGGATCTGCGTTTGCCCCCGATGGTTGACGGTCGCGAAGCTTTAACTGACCAGGAGTGGGAAGAACTGGCGGCGAAATTTCGCATGCGCAAAGAATTTCCGCTGCAGATCATTCGCATTCCGAAGGCCGGCGATATTTCAGGAACTGAGCGGCGGACCATTGGAACTTACGGCGCCTATCAACATGTGCAGGGGCCGTCATTTGTGCAGCTAATGACTGACCCCAAGCGCTTTGCGAAGGACTATGAGGGGCTTTCAGACAAGATCATGAGTTACGCGGCTATCGAACCGGATGATCTCTGGCTGCTGGCGGGCGCGGCCAATCGCGAAGAGAATGCTGCGGTCATGGGCCAGAGCGTCCAGCATTTCTGCGAGAAATGCGGATTCCTGCGGCTGGATCTGGCGCAGAAATACGCCTCCAAGCACAAGGCTTTTGAGAAGACAGGCGACACTGAAAAGGACTTTCGCTTCCTCTGGGTTTCAGACTTTCCCATGTTCGAATGGGACAAAACGGAAAAGCGTTGGAACCCTGCGCATCATCCTTTCACTTCGCTGCATGAGGAAGACATGGCTAAGCTCGAGGCGAACATTGATTCGGTGCACGATCCCAAATCGCCGCTAGGCGAGATTCGCGCGCTCGCCTATGACGTGGTGCTGAACGGCACGGAATTGGGCTCGGGCTCCATCCGCATTCATCGCCAGGATATTCAGGCCAAGATTTTTCAGGCGCTGGGCATGAGCGATGAAGAGGCGCGAGCGCGTTTCGGGTTTTTTTTGGAGGCGCTCGAATACGGCACGCCTCCGCATGGAGGGATAGCGCTCGGTTTAGACCGTATCGTTATGATCCTGGCGGGCGCGGAAAGCCTGCGCGAAGTCATCCCATTCCCAAAGACTGCGCGCGCGGTCGATCTCATGGTGGACGCGCCCACTCCGGTAAGTGAAGCCCAGTTGAAGGAACTGGGAATCAGTACCCGAAATCCTGATTCCCGCTGATTGTCGCACTGGCGCAGGTCGACGTGCTGTCGTACAAACTCGTCGTACTCGTTATCATCGAAGAATGGAATCGATCGCGGCATTCATACTCGCTGGCGGGAAAAGCTCGAGGATGGGGAACGATAAAGCGTTCCTGGAGCTTGCCGGCAAACCGCTGATTGTCCGCGCACTCGAATTGGCGCACGAGGCTGTTACCGATGTTTGGATCGTCGGTGACGCTAAGAAATTTGCTCTATACGGTCCCGTAGTCGAAGATGTCTATCTAAATCGCGGCCCTCTGGGCGGGATTCATGCGGCCCTGTCTCAATCACAACGGGAGTGCAATTTAATGCTGGCGGTCGACTTGCCATTTGTGCCGGCAGAATTTCTGAAGTACTTGTTGGGGCGGGCCGAGTCATCTGCAGCCACAGTGACAGTTCCATCGTTGAACGGATTCTTTCAGCCGCTTTGCGCTGTGTATCGCAAGCAGTTTCTTGCCGCTGCGGAGCCCCGGCTGGCGGAAAATCGAAATAAGATCGATCAACTGTTTCGCGACATTCCGCTCTGCACCGTTTCTGAAGCAGACCTCGTCGAACATGGTTTTGACGGGTCCATTTTTCGGAACCTGAATACTCCGGAAGAGTGGCAGCAGGCCACTAAGGATTTTGCAGAGAATTCCCCTGGGAGTTTCAAACCTCCGCCGCGTATATGATGAGCACAACTCATATGGCAGATGAAGCAGGCAGCAACAGTCTCCCCGAAATCATCGGAGGTGTCGCCGACCCCAGCGCTGCGCCAGTTGAGCAGTCGGACGACAAGGGACCGTACATTGAATTTTGCCATGTCTCGAAAGCATTTGGCGACAAACATGTTCTCAGCGATGTCAGCTTCGAGGTAAACACCGGCGAGACCGTGTGCATTCTTGGCCGAAGCGGAGTGGGAAAGTCGGTGGCGCTGCAGCACATCCTTGGTTTTCTCAAACCTGATTCCGGTCGCGTCATCGTCGCCTACGAAGACATCACTGATTATTCCGAGAAAGAGCTGGAGCGAATCCGCAAGAAAGTCACCATGGTGTTCCAGAACGGCGCATTATTCGATTCGCTCACTGTCGGAGAGAATGTGGCGTTTCCGTTGCGCGAGCGCGGAGATCTGAGTGAGGACCAGATTCTACAGATCGTCTCTGGACTGCTGAATATGGTAGGCGTGAAGGAAATGGCCGATCAACTTCCGGCCGAACTTTCAACCGGAATGAAGCGCTCGGTCGCGATTGCGCGGGCCCTTGCCTCGCAACCCGAATGCGTTCTTTATGATGAACCGACAACCATGGTCGACCCGCTTATGGGACAGTTGCTTGGCGATCTGATGAAGCGGCTGAAGTTCCAGCTTCATCTCACCAGCGTGGTGGTAACTCACGATATGCGGCTGGCCAAGAAGCTGGCCGACCGCGTCGTATTCCTTCACGAAAGCAAGGTGCTTTTTTTCGGGACCTACGCGGACATGGAACATTGCAACCAGCCGATCGTGCAGGAGTTCCTCAAGCTGGATGAGCTGGATTTGGGGGCGTAGCGCTCAGAATCCAGCGCGAACCAGTTTCTCAATGGTGATGGAGCTCTTTGATTTCTCCGCTCCGAGCATTTTCTCGACGTATTTTGCGATCACATCCACTTCCAAGTTAACCGGATCATCGGGTTTGAGCGACCGAAGATTTGTGACCTCCGCGGTGTGCGGAATGATCGCCACTGTGACATTGGTTCCGTCGATAGCTGCGACCGTCAGGCTGATGCCTTCGATTGCCAATGAACCCTTAGCGACGATATAGCGCGTGAGTTCTGAGGGCACGCTGATTTGCAAAACATAGTCGCTGCCGTCGGCGACATGTTCAAGCGAAATCACGGTTCCGATGCCGTCAACGTGGCCTTGCACCACGTGTCCGTCGAATCGCCCATTCGCCCGCATGGGCAGTTCAAGGTTGACCTGGGCATTCGGCTTCAGACGCGAGAATGAAGTGCGCAGCCAGGTCTCTTGCGCAAGGTCACAGGTGAACGAGTTGCTGGAAATGTCCACAGCGGTAAGGCAAACTCCGCTCACCGAAATGCTGTCGCCCTGCTTCACTTCCTTAAGCAGACTTGAGGACGCGACGGTCAAGCGGCGGCTCTGGCCGTTGATGTCGATTGCGGTCACTTGCCCGAGTTCTTCAATGATTCCGGTAAACATAAGAGCAGGTTTCAGGGTTTCGTAGGTTTCAAAGTTTCGAACGTTTCGTATCGAGTCTCGAGCTCTCGTGAGAAGAACAGCGTCTTGAGGGGTGCTCTTCCATGTGATCTTCGAAAGCTCAAAACATTCGAAACCTTGAAACTTTGACTCTCAATCCAAATACGGATCCCTCAAATAACCTTCTACCGCGAAGTCTTCGCCAAAGCGATGCAGACGCAGCCATTTCAACTGGGCGGCTTCGCTCATTTTCCGAAAGCCCGGCCCGTCGGCAAACGGCACAGATCCTGTGCCGGCCAAAATCTTTGGTGAATAATAGAAAAATACTTTATCAGCCGTTCGCGAAGCCAGTGCCGCCCAGTTGACCATGGCGCCGCCCTCAATCATAACGCTGGTAATTTCGCGTTCCGCCAGGCGCCGACAGATGGCTTGCAGTTCCGGGCGCCCGTCTGGTCCGGCAGAAGCCACCTGCTCAACCTGAATTCCCTGGTCCTGCAATTGCTGCTTTCTTTTCTCCTCTGCGAAAGAACAGAAAACCAGCACGTCATTCTTTGCGGTCTGCACAATGCGAGATGCCAATGGTAGTCGCAGATGCGAATCCACGATTACCCGCAACAACGGCCGTCGCCGCGGGAGCTCACTACGGTCGGTGAGCAAGGGATTGTCCGCGATCACGGTACCCACGCCAACCAGAATCGCATCATGCTGATGTCTTAGTAATTGAACATGATGGCGAGCTTCGTCACTGGTAATCCAGCCACCAGTGGGACCGCTCGCGGGAAGCTGTGTGCTAGCCAGCTCCTCGGGCGGAGGCGCGATCTTGCCGTCCAAAGTCATGGCCGCTTTTAGCGTCACCAGCGGCAAATGGTAGCGGATGTATTTGGCAAAGGCATCATTCAACGGATGGGCTTCTTCTTCGAGAACGCCAGATGTCACCTGTATCCCCGCTTGCCGCAGCCGCGCAAATCCGCGTCCGCTGACGGCTGGGTTCGGATCGGCCGTGCACGCGACCACTCGTTTGATTCCAGCCGCGATCAGTGCTTCCGTGCAAGGCCCGGTTCGCCCCTGATGGCAGCAAGGCTCCAGATTTATGTAGAGAGTTGCACCACGCGCTTTTTCGCCGGCCTGCTCCAAAGCCAAAACTTCGGCGTGCTTCTTTCCCTCATAAGTATGAAAACCCTCGCCCACGGCCTTATGGTCAACGTCGACCAGAACCGCGCCTACGTTGGGGTTCGGCGACGCAAGGCCGAAACTCTTTTGAGCAAGCTCCAGAGCTCTGCGGAGATATTTCTGATCCAACTCTAGAGATGAGGTCTGAGATTGCATTCATCAATCAGGAAATCAGGAGATCAGCGAATCCACGAATGCCTTGGGATCGAATCGCAAAAGGTCTCCGGCTTTTTCGCCGACACCAACATATCGAACCGGCAGCCCTAATTCGCGCGCGATAGCGACGACGACTCCGCCCTTGGCGGTTCCATCGAGTTTGGTGAGCACTACCCCGGTCACTGCGGCCGCATCGGTGAATAGCCTCGCCTGCTGCAGTCCGTTCTGACCGGTGGTGGCGTCAATCACCAGCAATACTTCGTGGGGCGCACCTGTAATCAGCCGTTGCGCTGTGCGCCGCATCTTTTCAAGTTCTGACATCAGGTTCGTCTTGGTGTGCAAGCGTCCCGCTGTATCAACAATTAGGCAGTCAATGTGGCGCGCATTGGCGGCTTCCAATGCGTCATACAGTACGGCCGCCGGATCCCCCCCAGCTTTCGTACGAATGACTTCCGTGCCGGTCCGCTGCCCCCAAATCTCCAACTGCTCGATCGCCGCTGCCCTGAAGGTATCGGCCGCGCACAGCAGCACGGTTTTTCCCTCGGCGCGCAAAGTCTGGGCCAGCTTGCCGATAGTGGTTGTCTTGCCGGTGCCGTTCACTCCCACTACCAGCACGACTTCCGGAACTCCATCTGGCCGTTCAACGGGGGGTGTATTGGCCGAGTTTAGGATGGCCAGCAGCTCCTCCTTGAGCAAGCGCTTGAGTTCCGCCGCGTCTTTGATCTGCTTGCGGTCGGCTCGCTCCCTCAACTTCGCGATCACCTGATGAGTGGTGGCAGATCCCAGGTCTGCGCCGAGCAGACTTCCTTCGAGCTCGTCCAGAGTGTTGCGATCAATCTCCTTGTTAAATGCGACAACTTCATCGATCCGCTCACTCAGGTTTTCACGAGTGCGGGTCACCGCCTCTTTCATGCGGTCAAAAAGGCCAGCCTTCTTCTCAGTACTGCCAAAAAGGGTCTGAATCATGAATTCTTCAGCTCAGGAAGGATACGTTTTTATTATAGCGGCGGCAGCGATGGAGAGTGGTCAGGTGGAAAGCGGTTAGACGCGGTCCATTTCGATTGCATCATTCGCGGGCGGAAAAACCATGCTTGCAGGGGCAGCTTCGTTCGAAGCGCCGGCCGCCATGGCCACCGCATGGGGTACCTGGATTTCTCCGCGCTGGAACACTGCGTTCAGGGCTGCGACCGCATCCTGGTCGAGTCGCTTGCCGGAAAGAGAATGAATTATCCGGAGCGCCTCGTGGCAATCGTGCGCTTTCTGATAGGGACGGTTCGTGGTCAGCGCGTCGAATGTGTCTGCTACCGCAATGATGCGAGGCAGCAAGGGAATCTGGTCCCCTTTGAACCCATGCGGATATCCGCGCCCGTCAAGAGATTCGTGGTGAAGCTCAATGCCAGGAATCATCTCCTTCAGCTGTGAGACCGGTCGCAAAATGTTGGCGCCTTTGGTGGTGTGGGTCTTCATAATCGTGAATTCTTCTTCGGTCAGCGCGCCTGGCTTTTTTAGAATGCGGTCTTCAATACCGATCTTGCCAACGTCATGGAGCTGCGCGGAGACTCGCAGAACCTCGCAAAAATCTTCCGGCAAATCCATTTCCTTGGCGATCTGCAAAGAGTACTTGGTGACACGATCGGAGTGGCCGCGCGTGTACGGGTCCTTTTCGTCGACCGCGCCCGCCAGCATCTGAATCGAGTTCATGAACAGCTCGCGATTTTCGGCGGCGGCATGCTTCAGGTCGAGGATGAAATGCTCCAGCTCGCCTGACATGAAATTAAAAGTTGATGCCAGCTCACCGATTTCGGTGCGACTCTTAAGGTCGACCCGCTGCGAAAAGTCCCCGCGGGCAATTGCGTGGCTGGACTCGGTGAGAACTTCCAGCGGGTTTGTAATCCGACGGGCAGCGATAACTCCGACCCCGATGCTCAGCCCAATGGCGAACATCGCCAGGAAGCGCTCCGAGCGTTGCATTTCATAGACGCTGCTATAGGCTTCATCGCGGGGTTTTTGCACGATCACCGCCCACTCCAGGTTGGTGACCGGGCTGTAAGTGCCCAGCATCAGCCTGGCTTTTTTCCCTGTTCCAATGGTGAATTCGAGGGTCGCCGCCACCATTTGGGCTCTGCCGCCCTGCTCGACGAAATTGCGCACGATCTCGAGATTGGTCATGTCCTGACCGGTTGCGTATTGAGGGCTGGTTCCGGCAACCAGGCGGCCCTCGCTGTCGACTACGTACGGACTCAATCCTCCGCCTTCGATTTCCTGCAGACGGCGGATCAAGAATCCGAGATCGACTACCGATGCGATCATGCCCAGAAATTTATCCTGGTACTTCACCGGAGTGCTGACCAGCATCACGGTCCGCGCCGATTTGCCGCTGCCAACCACCAGAGGCTGCCCATTGTAGGCGCGCGAATCACGCGAGGCCGCATAGGCCTGTTCCAGTTCACGTTGCAGAAACGCGTCGGGTTCGATTCTTCCGGCGGATATTCCCTTACCTTCGGAGTTCAGCAACGTGGCATAGTCAAGATCTTCAGACGAAGAAACAAAATTTTCCAGCAGCGCACGAAGTTCAGGGGCCTGCACGTGCTCGTCGGTTAAATCGCCGCCGCTGGCAATCTGCAGGGCCGACGCCAGGTTTGCCTGCATTAGCCGGAATGAATCCTGATGCTGCGAGATGTCATCTGCAATTGAGCGCGTGACCGTGTTTTGAAGCAGGCGTTCGTTAGTGATAAGGCGGTCGCGATTAATCGACTGGACCTGCTCCGAATAGAAATACATCGGCACCACGCTGATGAGTACCAGCACACTCAGGATTACATACAGAATAGGTATTCGGGTTGGAAGAAATTTAGCGCCCAAGTGAACTTGTCTCCGTACACGCACACGATTACAGACGGAGTCCTACCTCAAATTTTACTTTGGAAGGGATCGCGACAGCAGGGACTTGGTGATTGCGAGGCGTTACCAAAGTACCCCAAAGGCACGTCACTGGCGGGGTTGGCCGCGCGTTGGCCGTTAATCCGTCTCCCGCCTGGAACTGCGGCTCATCAGAGATTGAATAGCGTCGCGCGCAGGGTTGCCTTCATTGAGGACAGCATGCATCTGTTCGGTAATGGGCATCTCCACCGCGTGCGCTTTCGCCAGCTGGACGGCAGCATTGGTTGTAAAAATTCCCTCCGCGACCATGCCATGCATGCTGGCAACGATTTCCGGCAGCTTTCGTCCGCGCCCCAGTTCGACGCCTACGCTGCGATTGCGTGACAAAGCACCGGTACAAGTAAGCACCAGGTCCCCTAGCCCTGCGAGGCCGGCGAGCGTTTCACTCCGTCCGCCGCAAGCCACCGCCAGGCGAGTGATCTCAGCTAATCCGCGGGTGATGAGCGCGGCTACAGAGTTGTGTCCAAGATTCAGCCCGTGGCATACTCCCGCGGCGATGGCGATGACGTTCTTCAGTGAACCGCCCAGTTCCACTCCGACCAGGTCTTCATTGGTATAAACGCGAAAACCAGGATCGCTGAATTCGCGCTGAACGATGCTTGCCAATTCTTTATTCTGCGAAGCAATGGTAATCGCAGTTGGATCACCCCGCGCTACCTCGGCGGCGAAAGTAGGTCCGCTCATCGCTCCGACATGGCACTCAATTCGTCTCTCGCCTGCGACCTGGCAAATAACTTCACTCATGCGCAGCAGCGTGGTTTGTTCTAAACCTTTGGTGGCGCTGACAATCAGCGCGCCAGGGCGCAGGTGTGGAACCATCTGCTCAGAGAGCGCGCGGCAATGCTGGGAGGGCATTGCCGTCACTGCGATTTCAACCGATTCCAATGCGTCGGCGAAGTCGCCGGTGGGTTTTACACTGTCAGGAATTCGCTCCCCGGGCAGAAAAACTGAATTCATTCGCGTCGTATCGATGGAATCACGCACTTGTTTTTCGAAGGCCCAAAGTTTCACTTCATGCCGATGAGAACGGCCGAGCACGATTGCAATCGCAGTCCCCCATGCTCCAGCGCCGATGACTGCGATTCTGCTCATTTGTGTTCCCTGAACTTCGGCTCTGTGCCTGCCAGCAGCCGCTGCATGTTTTGTCGATGCTTCAAAACAATGAGAGCTGAACCAAGCGACAGTAGAAGAATTTGCGGCAAATTTCGCGCCTCATGCAAGAGCGATCCGAACAGCGGCAGGGAAACCGCGGCCGTGACCGAAGCCAGTGACACAAATCGAAACACCGCGAGCGTGAGCACGAACACCGCCATCCCAAGCAGGATAGCCTTCGGTGTGAGCAAAACGAATGATCCCAGTCCGGTCGCTACGCCCTTGCCGCCCCGAAACCGCAGCCACACAGGAAAAATGTGACCGCTGATCGCTGCCAGGGCGGCGATGAATGCGGCGGTTCGATTAGCAGGGCACAATGTCAGTGCAATGTAAACCGCAGCCATTCCCTTCAGGATGTCGAGCACCAGGGTCAAGATTCCCAAGGCCGGCGAAGTTCGTGCAACATTGGTGGCGCCAATGTTTCCACTGCCGGTCGCTCGAACGTCGGCCCCACGAAACCACCGCACCAGCCAATATCCAAACGGGATCGATCCCAGAAAATATCCTTCGGCCGCGCTGATGAGAATGGGATTCATGCTTATGTGGTTGAGCTTTCCAGGTCGAAACGCGCAATCTTTGTATATTGTGAACCCTGGCTCGAAAGCTGGCTGCGATATAAAAAGAATTCGCGGGCGGTCATGCTACCAAATTCGGGCGCAGGACGTTTGGCGAGAAACTCTTGTAGCTTCGCAAACTGGCGGTTCGTTTTGTCGCTTTTATGGCGTCCCGGCGCGCCTGAGCTGCCTCGCGCTCGCGCTAACGTCAAATGCGGGCTGAAAATTCGGTTCTCCTTAGCGATGCCGATTTTCTCGAGGGAATCATCGATCGTTTTGGCCAGTTTTCCGAGTGCCTCGTCGGCATGGATTCCAATCCAGAAAACTCGTGCAGCGCGTGGCGTCGGAAAGAAACCACAGCCGCTGAATCCGATCTGAAATGGTCCGTTGTGCATTGTGTGCAGCGAGGCTTCGATCTGATGAACCATTGCATCCGGCTGCTCGCCAATAAATTTCATAGTTACATGCAACGACTCACTGCTCATCCAGCGTGCGTCGGGAGCGTAATCGCGAACCTCTTGAATGAATCCGAGAATCCGCTCGCGGATTGCCGAATCCAGATCGAGCGCAATGAATGTCCGCATTGCCAGATGAGCATAGCAAACCACACTGTGACGAGACATCATCAAGTAAAATGGCTTCTGCTTCAATGAAATGAAGGCTTCTGAACTTATCTACGACTGGAATCGCGCGCTCCCACTTACGCTCATTCCCCATACTGCGGTTTCGCTGAATGACGAAACTCTCCGCGACGGCCTGCAATCGCCTTCGGTGCGCGACCCATCCATCGCCGAAAAGATCGAGATCTTGCACCTGATGGAAGCTCTCGGAATCAACTCTCTCGATCTCGGACTTCCAGGGGCAGGTTCGAGAGCGGTTGAACATGTTGAAGCTCTGGCGCGCGAAATCGTCGGGCAGCGCATGAAGATCACAGCCAACTGCGCCGCGCGTACACATGAGAATGACATACGTCCGATTGCGGAAATCGTGCAACGCACCGGACTGAAGATCGACGCGGCCACATTTATCGGGTCGAGCCCGATTCGCAGATATACCGAAGGCTGGACCGAGGATTTTCTGCTGCAAACAACCGAAAAGGCCGTGAAGTTTGCCGTGGGTTTGGGTCTTGATGTGATGTATGTCACCGAAGATACCAGCCGCTGCGATCCGGATATGGTGAAGCGGCTTTATTCGACCGCCATCAATTGCGGAGCGAAAGCAATTGTGGTCTGTGACACCGCTGGCCATGCGACCCCCATGGGCGCGTATGCGTTGGTGAAATTTGTAATCGATGAAATCGCTAGGCCTTCGAGCGAAAAAATTCGCGTAGATTGGCACGGACATTGCGATCGCGGTTTTGCAGTCGCGAATTCTATGGCGGCGCTGGCGGCGGGGGCCGATTGCGTTCATGCCTGTGCGCTCGGAACCGGGGAGCGCGTCGGCAACACGCAGATGGATCAAATGCTGGTGAACCTGAAGCTGATGGGCATTTCACCGTGGGATAAGCAAGATCTCACCAGGTTGAAGGATTATTGTGAAGCTGTATCACGCGCCACTGGCGTGCCCATTCCTCCCAACTATCCAGTAGTGGGCGAGGACGCGTTTCGAACCGCGACCGGCGTGCACGCCGCTGCGGTCATTAAGGCTTACAAGAAGAACGATGTCGAGCTCGCGAACGCAGTTTATTCCGGCGTGCCTTCGCAATTGTTCGGGATGGAACAGGTCATCGACATCGGACCCATGAGCGGTAAATCGAACGTGCTCTTCTGGCTGGAGCGGCGCGGAATTGTACCTTCCGAAGAGGTTGTGGAGCGGATTTATAAGCGGGCCAAAGCTTCGGACCACACCTTGAGCGAAGCCGAGATTCGGGAGTGCGTGAAGGGCTGAGGCCCTGTTTCGCCTGCCCAGCGGAATTTTGAGAAACTTCGGCAGCGTTGTTTTATACCAGCGGATAAAAAATTACGGCCCCAATTGTTGAGCTTCATATGCCACGCTGCTGTTTCCTGCGGTCGCACTACCCAAGACTGCGATATTGCCTGACATTGCCGCCGCGGTGAGGGCAGCCGAGGCTACGCCATTGATGTCCGAACGCGCAGTTGATTGCGATTCGGCGAGAATCACGGGCATACTCGGTTGTGAAGTCTGCGTTTCGCCCACCCAGATGATCGGCTGGTTTCCTGGCATCCGGCCAATGTAGGCGAGAAAAGTCACATTCGCGCCGAACACCGGATGCGGTGGGCTGGACATATCGACCGCCCGAACTAGGACCGGCTGAAAGCTCTGCCCGGGCGTCGTAATCTGCAAGATGCCCGAGACCGGTTGCAATTGCAGCGAAGACGTCTGCACCATCGTCGCATTCAGTACCTGGCATGGGGTATTGCCGGGTGCGACGCAAACACTCACTCGGACCGAAGCCGCCAGCGAGCTGACCTGCAGGTTTACGGACGCGTTGCCATTCGAGTCGGTCGCGCTGGACGCAGCGCTTAATGTCCCAGTCCCTCCTGTAATCTGAAAACTCAAACTTGTGCCGCTGACAGGCGTGCCGTTAGAAAGCAGGCGCGCGGCCACAGGCAAGCTCACAGTCGCGCCCTGAGCGATCCAAAGCGGCGGGGCCCTCAAAACCAGGTCGAGGGACGAAGACGTTCCCAGCAGAGTGGTTTGTACCTGTTGGGGATTGGAATACGAGGCGGGCGCCAACTTCGCCGTAAGCGTCAACACTCCCGCCGACAGCACCGTCATGTAAGTGGAAGCTACTCCGCTCTGGTCTGTGAATACGGTGCAGCTGGCAGCGCCTGCGCATGCTGACAAACCGACTGCCGGGGTAGAACCAAACTGCAGGCTGGCGCCGGACACAGGCGTGATACCGTCGGGCGCCACTACGAGTACGGAAAATGGCGTAGGCGCTTGTCCACCGACGGCCGTCCCTGGGTTCGCGCCCGATATCATCTTGATCAAGTCAGTGGGGCCGGCACCCACGGTCAAAGCGTTGCTCATGGTCGAACTTCCGCCGGAACTGGTGTCCTCCAGCGCCAAGTTGTAAATTCCGTCCGGCGCGGCTGGGCTGTCGACCAATAGCCGGGTTGCCGATGAAGCAAGCACCGGAGTCGCGGTAGTCCCAATCTGGACACCAGTATTTGCCTGCAGGCCCAAGCCTAAGATGGTCAGGGGGGTGCCTCCGGCGACACTGGCGCGGCCAGGGCTCACGTTATCGCCGTATAGGACCCGAGCGTTGTAGTTGTAGTCTGGCCGTCCATCGCCGCGATAGTCGGCGATTCCCACGCGAAAGGCGGCGATCTGCAGGATTTGCGCGTCCAGCCGTGTTTCTCCCGATACTGTCGTGTTGAACGCCGACGGCGTGTTGGCCGGAGCTGGCGACGCACCTGGATCGGCCAAGGCCCACATTCCAATCACCGGATCGGCCTTAGATTCTGAAAGAAGGTGCGAGTCGTCGGTCGCGTTCACAATGACTGAAAGCGTGCGATTAGCTTGCGCGGAAAATTGAAAAAAGTCCGCGTCGCCATCTCCGCTGAGCGTGCCAGCCCAGTTCCCAGAAGCCGGCAGCTGGGCTGGAGATGCATAACTGGTGGCACCGTACGCACGCGTTTTTTGGATTGCGCTCCCTTGCATCAATACATTCTGAGTAACGTCACCGCCAAGATTGACAGTCACAACAATTGGCTGCTCTGAACCGGAAGGTGTGACCTGCGAGGAGGAACCGTAAGGCCCGGCGTTGGTGGACCATAACGGATCGACGGCTTCTACCGTCAGTTGGTATTGCGCGCTGGTCGCGCCATTTGGAATCTGCAACCCACCGAGATCGAAAAAGCCTTCGAGGGTGGGATCGTTGGAGCCGAAACGATTGAAGTTCTGACCGTCATTATCGAGGTATCCAGTGACCACATTTCCGGCGTTGCCACAAAACAAGAATCCTGAAATCGAGGACGCGACAGCCGTTCCCGATAGCTGTCCCGTTGACGGATCTATCCAGCGCGCTATAACGTTCACCCCTTGCATAGGCTGGCCGGCAGCTCCACTGGCTTCCGTGAAGTAAACGCTGCCATGGATGCGGGCTGTGGCCTGCACAAAGACTTTCTTCCCAGGGAAGTTCGCGACGTTCTGCATGGTAACTGGGTAGAGACGGGACAACGCGGCCTGATCGTCCATTTTGGGCTGCGCCGGATTGACCGTTCCATTGTTCGAATAGCAATTCGCGACTGGAATGCACAAAGGCGGATCGAACTCATGCATCACCGGGAATCCGGCGATTTGTCCGGCTGTGGCGGCAGGTTTTCCGGTGACGACGTTCAGGTTGGCTTGTGACCAGTCGAGTCCGAGAACGCGTCCAATCAGTCTTACCAAATGGTACTGAAGGTCAGGCAATTGGGAAGAGCTCTGTCCGCAATTCCCGTTCAGAACAATAAGCGCATGCAGAAACTGCGCATTAGTGGCGAAGTTATCAATTCCACCGAATGCAGAGTTTTGCGCGCAGTACGCGGCGTTGCTTGCTCCCGCGCCCAACAGATCGTCAGTGACGGATCCGTCCTCGTCATAGACAATGCCGATCGGCGTACTGGTTGCGGTAGGGGCGATATCGGCGGGAGTCGTTATTATCCCACCCGCGACCGATAGGTTAGAACCGCTCACATCTTCGGCCAGTTGTCCTGAATGTGTGGCCGAAAGGGCGGCCGTAGGGACCGCCGTCCACATGCTGAATGCGTTCGCCACAAAGATGTCCGCGCTCGCGCCGGGAAGGATCGTGCTGAGATCGCCCTGATCGGTGTAATAGTTCAGATTTCCTTGTGCCCATGTGATCGGCGAACCGGTCGTCGACGGATCGAAATAGCTTGATCCGGCGACGTAGGCCGGTCCTCCAGCCTGAGCCGTGCTGGTCATGAGCAGAATTATCGCTAGCGCAAAGATCAGTTTGAGCACCTGTTATTCCTTCTCTGCTTCCCGAATTGACCCAATGATCTGCCGAATCTGAATTGCACGAGGAGGCTTACCGACCGGCCCTTTCACGATTACCCGTCCCGTGCGATCTACGGGGAACCGGCCGGCACCGCGTCCAACGGGGCTGGTGAGACCCAATTTGCTTGGAGGGTACAAGAAGAGGAGAACGCGTTCGCCGGGACGGTAGCGCTCGCCCGACTGCCAAAGTCCTGCCCATTCATTCACTTCGATTACCTGCCCACGGTTTACTCCGCGGATGGCTTGATCCACGCGGAACCGGATTTCGGTGGTTGCCAGGGCGGTAGACGAGTCGGAATTGCGGTGCTCAACCTGCAGAACGGTCCCGGAAAAGATCTTTGCCGAATCGCGCAAGATCGGCCACGACACCGGCAACTGGACAGCCGCGGACCCAACGGCAGGGACACTTCGATGGGGAAGGCGGATCGGTTCTTCTGCCGCAGCAATACCGGAACCCGCCAGCAGGATTGCAATCGCCAAGAACGGGCGCAACTCGACCTCACAGTCCGGAGGCCGCGCTCTGACGGGAGCAGCACGAGTCTACCGATTTCTCTTGGGAGAGTTCTGTGACCGATGTCACACGAAGGCTGTGATCACTGAACACCCGGGCAAAGTACACAAACAATCTTCGTGAACCTTGGTGTCCTTAGTGGTTAATGATTTTAACTTCCTTAACCACAAAGGACACGAAGGTCCACGAAGGAAATCCGAATCAAGCGATTGACCGACCTAACTTTCTTTCAGAAATATTTTTTGCGCGGAGAGATGCGCGCCTGTCAACAGCAGCAATCCTGACAAAAATGCCCAGAACATCATGCTGACGGAAATTGCGAAGGGTCCATATACTTCCTGAAAATTCAACCTGGGGAGCAGAAGGATATAGGAGTATTTGAGGATTTCGGAGAGTAGTCCCATGACGATCGCCGCCGGCAGCACTGCCTTCGCCGGGACTTTACCATTCGGCAGCAACCAATAGATCAGAAAGAAGATGGCCATGCTTGCGACGGTGGCGAATACTTTCGCGGTCATGAAGTCGAGGATGCGCACAAGAAAGAAATCGTGGCCGAAGGCCAGCATACGAAGCAGGAAAAGATTGCCGGCGCTCAGCGCAATTGAAACCAGTGAAAGAATTCCACAGGCAAAGGCCAGCCCGAGGGCGATAATTTGGTTTCCCAAATAGGACCGGTTGTTGGGAAAACGCCACACCCGGTTCAGCGCAACTTCCAACGGCATAAATATCCCGGTCGAGGTCACGAGCAAAATAACAAATGACGCTAATTGCGCGCTGTTTCTCGCAGCCGCCAACGCGCTCAGGTTGCGAATTACAAATTCCTGCCCGGCGGGAACGTAGTCTCTCAGCAACTCCACGATGATGCGGTACATAGTACGAGAGTGGAAAACCCGCAGAACCAACGTCATTAGCAGCAGAACAAAAGGGAAAAATGACAGGATTGCGTTTGCGGCAACTGAGAACGCAAACGTGTGAACTTCGGTGTGCAGCAGATATCTAACGGTCGAAGTAGCGAGCCGGCGATAGTATCTGAAGCGGCTCCGCTTAATCTTGGCGCCGCTTTCCGGCTTTTCCGTCACTGCGGACTGCAGGCTAAGCGGCTGCACAATCTACCAATCTTATCAAACACTTGCCCGTGATCGCCCCCTCCGCAATTGGCACTTTTGCACGAACCGAACCGCGCTTCTTAATAAATCGATTTAGATACGCATATTTTTCTTGCCATGAGGGTAAGTTCCTGAATAATATTTGGTGCTCACTGCCTGAACTTTGGGGCAGTAGTGTACGGAATCAGGGCGGATGTTTTGTGTCACGTCGTCGAAACTCGCGAAGCGGTCATTGCTCTAGTGATGGGGGAGACGTTTTCCTCATGCCAGGGCTTTTCTCTTTTTGAGCCGACTCAGGTGTAGCAAGACACCACCTGTATTCAACCTGCTCCAGTTCCTTCAGGGGGGAAATTGAGGCGCGAGCCTCGCGAAGAACCTGGGCAAATCTTAGCGAATGGCTGAAAGGAGTAACTTAGTGAGAGAGAAGGGTACAGTAAAGTGGTTTAACGGGGCCAAAGGATACGGCTTCATTCAGAGGTCTACGGGTGAAGACGTTTTCGTTCACTTCTCCGCCATCCAGGAAAACGGCTATCGCACTCTCAATGAGGGCGAAACGGTCGAATTTGACTTGCTGAAGGGACCAAAAGGGTTCCAGGCAGCCAATGTCAGCCGTGGATAGTCAACCCTAATACAACAACGTGTGTTGGGGAGCACGGATCGAGCCCCGCATCCACTTGCAGACCCTTCCAGGAACGCTGGAAGGGTTTTTCAGTTATTTCCATCCTGCTTTGGCGTCCATCAGTCTTTTCCCGACGGAACTTCAACCAACGAGATATTTTCCTTTCGTACTCGCTCATTTATTGCTGGCACGTCACTCGATGCGATCTGCTTCCAGACTGCCAGCCGCTGTTCCAAACGGCGGTGAAGTCCCTCGAAGACCGACATTTCGGACTCCGTCGGCGCTGCATCTGCGCCCTCGATAGTTTCTCGGAACGTGTCGTACTCCGCGTTCAGCATGTTGGGATAACCCAAATTGCCTTCAGAGCTCTTCCGCTTCACCTGAATGAGTTCCTCCTCAACCGGAGCCATTTTCTTATTGAGATCTTCGATTGCAGCGATGATTGGCTTATCCCTTTCGCCGACTTCATGGAAACGTCTTTCGACCACTTCCAGCTGAGAGCGGACGCCGCGAATTTGATTTACCGCGATGTGCAATGCTTCGATGTCATCCCGCACTTTCATCTCGAGGTCACTCTGTTTCTGCAAATCGGCTTCTGAAACGTGTACCCGGGGATCAAGCTTTATCTCGGCAGGAACGGTCTGGCTGTTTCCATCGACGGTTAATTTGAGCGTGTAAGTGCCTGGCAGAACGATGGGTCCCTCGGGCCCATTCCCGGCATAGAAAGCGACAGGAATCTCCGTAGGGCTTTCGTAGCGGAGGTTCCAGGGGAAGCGATTCATGCCAGCTTCAGTCGGTAGCAGCTCTGGTGGTTTTTCTAAGTCCGGCCACTCTGGCGGCTGCTCGGACTTGTTGCTTGGCTTACTGGAATAGTGCCGTACCGGTTTGCCGGAGCTATCGAGAATGTCCAGAGTGATTTCACCCTTGGCTGCGGCTTTCAAGTAATAGCTGACTATGACGCCATTGGGAGGATTCTCGCCCACCGGCCCGTTTTTATCCACTTGCTCGGGAAAATTCATGCGATAGGTCGGCGCTGGTTGATAGAGGATGACGTCCTGGTTCGCCAGTTGAGAAGTGAGTTCCCGCAGCGGGCTCACATCATCAAGAATCCAGAATGAGCGTCCGTTGGTCGCGACCGCCAGATCATTGTTCTTCACGATCAAGTCCTCAATCGGGGTGGTTGGAAGATCCAGCTGCAAGGATTGCCAGTGCATTCCGCCATCGAAAGAGACGTATACCCCTAGTTCGGTTCCGGCATAGAGCAAGTTCTTGTTCTTCGGGTCTTCACGAACTGCATGAACATAAGCGCCCTCAGGAATGCCGTTGCTGATCTTCGCCCAGGATTTTCCGAAGTCGGTGGTCTTATAAATGTAAGCGCGCAAGTCGTCGTTCTTGTGGCGATCAACCGCAGCGTAAGCGGTGCCGGCATCGTGCGGCGAAGTCTCAATTAGGCTGATGAGACTCCACTCGGGCAGCAGCTTGTTGGAAGGGGTGACATTCGTCCAGTGCTGGCCGCCATCCTGAGTGAGCTGAATCAGGCCGTCGTCGGTGCCGGCCCAGATCAAATTTTTCTGTACCGGAGATTCGGCGATCGTGAAAACCGTGTCGTAGTACTCGATGCTGGTGATATCAAGCGTAATGGGCCCGCCTGAAGGCTTTTGCTTGGTCTTGTCATTGCGTGTGAGGTCTGGACTAATCGCAGTCCAGCTGTGGCCCTGATCGGTGCTCTTAAAGACCACTTCAGCGCCAGCATAAATTTCGTTCGAGTCATTGGGAGAAATAACCATCGGGTACGTCCACTGAAAGCGGTGCTTTAGGCCTTCAGCTGCTTGGCCGGAAGTATCCAGAGGCCAGGGAGACACATCTTGCGCCTGCTCGGTGTGTTTATCGAATCGCGTCAGCACCGCGCCGTTGTCGGCTGCGTACACGATATTCGCATCCCGTGGATCGGGAGCGATGTATCCACTTTCTCCGCCACCAACCGAGTACCAATCTTTGTCGTTGATGACCCATTGATCAGTATCCCGGCTGGCGATGGCGACTGAGCTGTTGTCCTGCTGCGATCCGTAAAGGTAATACGGGAACCGGTTATCGGCGATGACGTGGTAGAACTGCGCGGTCGCTTGATTATTTTGCTGTGTCCACGTTCGTCCCCCATCAATCGAGATGGTTACGCCGCCATCATTGCTGTTTATGATCCGTTGTGGATTACGAGGGTCGATCCACAGTCCGTGATGATCGCCATGTGGCGCCGGAAGCAAGGAAAACGTCTTGCCGCCATCGGTGGAGCGAAACAGACCTGTATTCAGGACGTAGACGGTGTCGGCCGATTTTGGATCAGCGAAGATGTGGGTGAAGTACCAGGCGCGCTGGCGATAGCGTTCATCACTGTTGATGAGACTCCAATGCTCGCCGCCATCGTCGGAACGGTATACGCCGCCTTTCTTCGACTCGATCAAAGCATACACACGGTTAGAATCGCCGCCAGAAACGCTGATGCCGATGCGGCCCATGATCCCATCGGGAAGGCCGTTGCCCTCCAATCGCTTCCATGTCGTGCCACCGTCAACCGATTTATACAATCCGCTGCCCGGGCCGCCGCTATCCAGGCTGTAGGGCGTGCGCATGACCTGCCAGAGGCTGGCGAACAGAACGCTCGAATTGTTGGGATCGAAGACCACGTCGATGCCGCCGGTGTGATCGTCTTGATACAAAACCTTGCCCCAGGTCTTACCGCCATCGTGGCTGCGGAAGATGCCACGCTCCAAGTTAGGACCATACGCATGGCCCAAGGCGGCTACCAGGACGATGTTCGAATCTTTGGGGTCGATGACGATTGCGCCGATATGTTGGGTATCCCGCAAGCCAATGTTCTGCCAGGTTTTGCCGCCATCAATCGACTTGTATACCCCGTCGCCATAAGACATATTGCCGCGAATGCAGGCCTCACCCGTACCCACGTAAATGACGTTATGGTCAGAGTCGGCTACCGCGATCGCGCCGATGGAGGAAGTTGACTGGTGGTCGAAAAGCGGCTTCCAGCTGACCCCAGCATCGGTAGATTTGAAAACTCCGCCAGCGACGGCGCCAAAGTAATAAGTCTTAGGGTCGTCGGGAATGCCGGCAACTGTGAGCACCCGGCCACCTCGAAATGGACCAATGTTGCGCCAGTGCATGGCGCCGAAAAGTTTCTGATCATAGATCTGTGCTGTGAGAGAAAGCGTCAAGAAAACAAACGCAAGCACGAAACACAGTTTTCGCACGGGGGCTCCTCAAAGAAAATTTGCGAGTCCCTCATCTTACTCGTGTCAGCAGAAAAGCTCCACGTCACGGAACTTCAACAGACACGAGGTCGCCATCCATCTTGCCGCCAGCGCGGTAATTCAGATTGACGGAAATATTTTTCCAGGAGCAGGAAAAGTCGGACGCTCCGATTATGGCCAATGATTTGTAATCAGTAGTGCGGAACTTCAGAACTCGACCGCTGCGTAAAACCGAAAGTACCGCCGCCGGAGGCTTCGCGCAATCCACCGAAATCAATTTAGCCTTCAGAAACTTTACCGGTCGGTTATCGATCGAGGTTTTCACGTTTACTGGGCTTGAGGAACTCGCGGGCTGGTCGTTGTCAGAATCTTCGTCGTCATTTTTCGCAGACTTCTGATTCGGGGCGGCGACGGGATTCGATTTCGCGGAGGCCTCGGCTTCTTGCGGGAGAACGCCATACTTTTCGAGGAACGGCAGGTCTTCGAGGTCTTTTGCCGCCGCG
Source organism: Terriglobales bacterium (assembly GCA_036268595.1). GTDB lineage: Bacteria > Acidobacteriota > Terriglobia > Terriglobales > Acidobacteriaceae > Gp1-AA145. The sequence continues at coordinate 2,899 of DATATW010000050.1, read as the reverse complement.
CTCGATACGTTCGGATCCTGACTCAGCTTCAGGCTCTGCAGTATCGCGGTCGCATCCTCGAACTTCTTCGCGGCCTCATACGCGCGCGCCAGCCGCAACTGATATTCCTGGTCGCGCGGACTGAGTTGCACCGCGGTTTTCATGGATTCCACCGCCGCATTGCCTCCGCCTCCAGCCAGCCGTGCCCATCCCAGCATGTTGTAAGCCTCGGCAAAATCTGGATATTCGTCGATCACAATGTGCAGGCTTTCCATCATGTTCGCCAGGCCCTGAACTCTGGCGCCTTTTTCGCCCGAATGATAACTCGCCTGCGCCATACCGAATCGCGTCCAGGGATCGTTCGCACTGAGTTGCACGGCGGCATTCAGCTCTTCGAAAGCGCGGGTGGTATCGCCTTTCTTCACGTATGCCCACGCCAGCGCGCGATGCGCCACTACGGTTTCAGTTTTCGGATCAGCGATCAGCTTCTGTAGTTGATCGAATGCCTGCTGACGGCGCTCTGGAATACGAAGCTCCATTTCATCCACCAGCGCTTGGGCTTCTGGAATAGTAAGAGACTTCGAGCTCGTACCGACGTCATCAACAGAAAAGGGCAACGCGGTTTGATTAGTGGCTTGCGGAATCGGCGGAGCGTTTGGCCGCTGCGATTCGTCCAACGCGCTAAATAACGGCGCTAGCGAATGGAAGTAGGTTTTTACCTCCTGATCCAGTTGCGCCACCGACATTCCAAACGCTTGCTGAATTGCCTGCTCGACCGGGACTCGTTGGATCTCGACCAGGCCGAAATATTTGCCCAGCTCCGACATTTTGTCCTTGTTGAGGAGGTAGTGCACCAGAATCCAGGACTGCGCATAAAACAGGGTATGGTGGGTCCCTTCCTGCCCGTTTGTTGCGCGGTTCTTCATGGTCAACAAATCAGGCCAGGCCAGCCATACCGGATTCTGGAGAATTTCGGTGAATGACTTTGAATTTTTGAGGTCGACCTGGTGCCCCAGAAGATCGGTCTGAGAAGAGGGATGCAATTCGGGGTCGCTGCCCAGTTCGGCGTTTTTGGCCGTCAGGTTGAGGGAAGCGAAATACTCGGCGAAACCTTCATCGAACCAGGGCGGTGTTGGCGGATAGTTGTAGTCCAGCATGTAATGCGCGAACTGGTGCTCAACCGCCCGCCAACTGTTCGGTTCGAATAAATTCAGGACCACAAAAATTCGGTCTTCTCCGGATAGCCAGAAACCGGGTGCAGTGCTGGGCTGGTCATTCACCAGTGGCGCGAACTTCGCGTAATTCTTGTCGCTGGCGACAGCGATGATCTCCATCGGTTCGGACATTCGCAGTTTACTTCGCGACAACAACTGTCCGAAGATAGTGCGCATCTGCTCGAAATGCGCTGCAATGTCATGTCCCGCTTTCTCGTTGGCGTCGGTGATTACGATGAAATGGTCGGAGCTGACCCGCAGCCAGTGCTGGTCGGCAGCTTGGGCGGACAGGATCGTTAAGAGTGCGAACCAAGCGAAAACCGTACAAACCCATCCAGTTGATCTGTCGAAAATTACCATAAAGGAAACAGCTGCTGAAGTTAGTCGAATCCTAGCATGGAGCGGTTGCGGGCTTGGGTAGGACCCTTGCCCTTATTACGTGAATCCCTTATTATGGGCACATGAACATTACGCTTTCACTCGATGACAAGCTCGTTAAGGAGCTTCGGAAGGTGGCTATTGACCGGGACACAACTCTGACTGGCTTGGTTCGAGATTACCTCGAGAAATTGGCCTCTGAGAACGCCACCTCCGGACGAAAGCGGCGCGAGCTTGAGGCCTTGGAGCGGAGCTTTAAGCAGTTCCACCGCAAGCTGGACTTCGGCAAGCGCACCTGGAAACGGGAAGACCTCTATGTCCGATCCTGATTTTCTCGACAGCAACATTCTGGTTTACGCCCACGATGATGCTGATCCCAGAAAGAGGGAAATCGCACAAAACCTCATTAAGCGTGCCGTGCTGGGAGAGATGTCCATATCGACGCAAACCCTTGCGGAATTTTCCGCGACACTGCTTCACAGATTTTCGAAACAGTTTTCCCCCGATGAAATCACAGGTATTCTCGACGCGCTTGCACCTATCAGGCTTGTAGTACCCGATGCCGGGATGGTGCGTCGCGCAGTCGAAGCGCACGCGACTTACGGATTGCATTTTTACGACGGGATGATCGTTGCGGCGGCTGAGCGTGGACGCTGCCAGCGGATTTGGTCAGAGGACTTAAATGCAGGTCAGAAATATTTTGGAATCGCGGTAGAGAATCCGTTCAAGTAATGCTTCACTGAGTTGGCGGAACCCCTACAATGCCGGCAACGTTTGTAGCCATACGAGTTAGTTCATCTCCCCGGAAATACTGGCCTTTGGCACTCTTCATCTCCGGCATCGCTAGATAAGGCTTGGAGTAATCGTTGTTGGCATTCCAGAAAAGGAAGCCGTTGCCGCCCTTGGTCTTCGCGGTGAGCACCTGGACTTCAATATATTTAGGCGAATACGTCTTGGTGCGCCAGGCGAATGCCTGCAACCACGGCCGAATTACCACCCCGCTGCCTTGGGTGATCTTCTCAAAGCGGTCCATGGATTCGCCGATAAAGTGCTCAGGCGCGTCGCCGGGCCGGGCGATGTTATCCATGCCAAAGAAGTGCGAGGGGTAAATCATGGGCGACAGTACGTCGCAGAACTTGGCCATGCGAACGATGTCCTGCCCGGTGTGGTTCAGGTCAACCTGCCGTTGCCAGGCCATAATCCCGAACACATCCAGCGAAAGCAGAACCCCCTTGGGATGAAGCGTGGTGTAGGCACGGCGCAGGAAATCTGCAATTACCTCAGAGCGCTGCCACTCAGGATGTGATTTCTGGAATGAGAATCCGGCG
>DATATW010000049.1:0-38221 GCA_036268595.1 Terriglobales bacterium | reverse complement strand
GTTTCGCAATTCCATGAACGGCCGGACCATGTACGTATTGCCCTTCAGCATGGGCCCGGTCGGCTCGCCGATGTCGCAGATCGGCGTGCAACTGACGGATTCGCCGTATGTGGTCGCCAGCATGCGAATCATGGCGCGCATAGGCACGGCGGTGTTCAAAGAGATCGACAAGGATTACAAGCGCGTTGTTCCGTGCCTGCACAGCGTGGGAATGCCGCTGAAACCCGGCCAGAAAGATGTGCCGTGGCCATGCAATGCGGAAAAATACATCGTGCACTTTCCCGAAGCGCGCGAGATTTGGTCCTACGGCTCGGGATATGGCGGCAATGCGCTGCTAGGCAAGAAATGTTTTGCGCTGCGCATCGCTTCTGCTATGGCGCGCGACGAAGGCTGGATGGCGGAGCACATGCTGATCGTCGGCGTCGAAGACCCTAAAGGTCAGAAGACTTACGTAGCCGCCGCTTTCCCAAGCGCCTGCGGCAAAACAAATTTCGCCATGATGGTGCCGCCGCCTGAGTTCAAGGGCTGGAAGATCTGGACGGTTGGCGACGATATCGCGTGGATTACGCCGGACGCGGAAGGCCGCCTGCGCGCCATTAATCCAGAAGCTGGATTCTTCGGCGTCGCGCCGGGCACGTCAGTTAAGACGAACCCGAACGCGATGGCCACGCTGGCCAAGAACACAATTTTTACCAACACCGCACTCACCCCGGAAGGTGGCGTGTGGTGGGAAGGCATGACCGATAAGCCTCCAGCCGAGTGCGAAGACTGGCAAGGGAATCTGTGGACTCCGGAGATAGCGAAGAAGACCGGCGCGAAGGCGGCGCATCCGAATGCGCGCTTTGCCGCTCCGGCGCGGCAATGCCCGACTATTGATGCCTCATGGGAAGATCCCACCGGCGTTCCCATCAGCGCGATCATTTTTGGCGGCCGTCGGGCGCATACAATCCCGCTCGTGTATCAGGCCTTTAACTGGAGCGCCGGAGTTTACGTGGGCGCGACCATGGGATCAGAGATGACCGCGGCGGCGGCGGGCGAAGTTGGCAAAGTGCGCCGCGATCCCATGGCCATGCTTCCCTTCTGCGGATATCACATGGGCGATTATTTCCGCCACTGGATCAAGATGCAGCGTTCGCTCACCGTGACCCCGCGCATCTTTCACGTGAACTGGTTCCGTAAAGATGAAAACGGAGAATTTTACTGGCCGGGCTTCCGGCAGAATTTCCGGGTTCTAAAGTGGATCATCGACCGGGTTCACGGCCGCACTCGCACCAAGGAAACTCCCATTGGCTGGACGCCATTTTACGAAGATATTGATTGGAAGGGTCTGGAATTTCCCCGCGAAAAATTCGATGAGCTGCAAAAAGTTGACCGCCCAGCATGGAAGCGTGAGGTCATCAGTCACGAGGAACTCTTCATTCTGCTGCACGCGCACTTGCCGCCGGAGATGATTTACGAGCGCGAACTGCTGATCTGCAGGCTGTAGTGGTTCACAGACATGGTTTAGCCGCCGTGATTTTACCGCTGCGTATTGCGGCAGCGAATTTTTCATAGTCCTTTGCGGTCTGATCTGCGTAGGAGAATGCGAACTTCGCGAGCGCCTTGTCCCAGCGTTCACTGCCGCCCAAATATCCGGTGAGCACGGCGGGGTCGCCGGAACGAGCATGGCCTTTCGCCAGTACCTCACCACAAGCGATCGCGTAGTCGATCAATCCCGCTCGCGCCAGATCATCGTTCGAAATCGACGCCTTGTGATCGCTGAGTTGCCGCACCATGTAATCGGCGCCGGCGATAGAAGTCCATCCCAGCATGATGTCGGATTGCACTTGCAGCATGCGTTGACCGTGCACCACACGTGCGCCCTGATGAATCGCCAACTCCGGGGATTTTACGTAGGGCGCATAAGCCGATTGCAATGCTTCCTTGATCTGCAAAAACAACGGGTCGCGAGTTCCCTCGCCCGCCAGATGTAGCACCACATAATCGTGGGTGGCAACGCTGCCGGTGCCGACAATTTTGAATGCGACATCGACGGGGCGGTAAAAATCCAATGCCGCTTGACTACAACCGGGCAAAGTGTCGCGATACGACTTGATCGACTGCAAAACCTGCGTTGCCTTTGAGCGAGTGGGATGCGTTAACACCGGTTTCATTTCTTTAAAGACGGTTTTCCCTCCGTGCCGGACGGTGATTTTCTCAAGCGTGTGCGATGGGACTGCACGTTCTGCGCGTTGCAATACCGAGACCCCAGGGCTTCCGACAAATTGCCGATGAATCCTGTATTTGTGGACTTCGAGGCACGTCATCCGTGAAAACTGTGCCATCTTGGTGCGATACATTCTGGCGCAGGTAAGCACGGCATCTCGGCATTGAGATTCGGAGTTTCCTGCCTCACGGCCCGCGAGAACCAGGCTGGCGGCTAATCTTTTTGCGTCCCATTCCCAAGCAGCACGGATGGTTTCGTCAAAGTCGTTGATGTCGAAGATCAGCCGTCCATCGGGGCCTGCATAAGCGCCCAGGTTGCGAACGTGCGCATCACCACAAATCTGAACGGGAATTCCGGTCGTGGGCAATGTGGCCAGATCGGCAGCCATGAGCGGCACGCTCCCGCGAAAAAAACTGAAAGGACAAATCGCCATGCGGCCCATCTTGACGGGCACAAGTTCCTTAATTCGCTGGCGATTGACCTCCAGAATAATTTCGATTGGATCACGCTTACGTCGGCTTGCGTCCCAGTGCGCCTGGTCAGAGCGCTTGAGTTTGTGGCGCAGATCCTGCCCAAACTTCACCCTTTCCTGCCGGCCGCGATCGGGCGCAATCACTGGAGAACACCTGCGCCGGTCTTCTCCAGCGCGGCTTCGAATGCGTCGAGAGAGAGAGAACGCAGAAGGTTGCGGCGCAGACCGCGCTCCACTTCGGCGAGTCGCTCGGCGGCAAAGGAAAGCCATGCGAAGTCCGCGGATTGCGAGAGCTTCTGAAGTTCTCCCATCACATCTGTGTTCCTGACCAAAGCCGGAGATTGTGATTCGATAAAGAGCAGGTCCTGCAGAAGGGAATAAATGCAACGCAAGAGGATGTCGACTTTCTCCCTGCCCTCAGCGCCGGCGCGATAGGTTTCCGTAATTTTAAACAGCTCGCTGTGATCGCTGGATTGCAATGCGGTGCGGAGGATGACGAGCGCGCTGGCGCGAGCAGCGATATAGGCGTCGAGATCGAAGTTGCGCGCCCGTCCGACTGCGCCCTCGGAAAGCCGTGCCACTAATGATCTTTGTTGAGGCTTCCACTCAGGACGATGCTTCGCCAAATAATCCTCGATCTCGGCCAGGGAAAGATTTCGCAGCTGCAGAGTCATGGTGCGGGAACGGATTGTGGGCAGCAATTCTCCCGCGTTTTCAGTAAGCAGAAAAATGGTCGCGAAATCCGGCGGCTCTTCGAGAATTTTGAGCAGCGAATTCGCTGCTTCTTTCATGAATGCGGAATCGGTAAAGATGAATACGCGCTCGCGGCCTTCCGCGGGACGAAAATAAATGGACTCGATCACCCGCCTAACCTGATCCACTTTGATCATCATCTGCGGGGGATCAGGTGGAATAACCAGAACGTCGGGATGAGTCTGAATGAACAGCCGGGTTTCTTTTTTCTCGCTCTCTTTCATCCCTTCGCGCGATTCGCTGGCCTCGGCGCAGCGCGCGGCCAGGTCTTCAAGTTGGCCGATGCGTACGCAGTTCGAGCACTTGCCGCAAAAATCGGGAAGGCCGTCGACGATCGGGCGTTCGAGGCAATTCATCGCCCGCGCGATCATGATGGTCAGCGTGTATTTGCCGGAGCCAGCCGGCCCGGCGAGGATTACGCCATGAGGAAAGCGATCGCGCGCCAGCATCTCGCGAACCGCGTGAACGACTTCTGCGTTACCGTGAAAATCGGAAAAAGGCATAAGCTCTATTATTCACTTCGCTGCAGGCCAGCTCCACCAATCTCATCCGCGCGAGAGCGACCACCGAAAAGCGCTTCCCGCGCCGCCTTCGCCGCGCAATTCGATTGTCCCCTCATTGATATGCGCGCGCACCTTCATTCCGTTGACCTCTGCCTTCTGCAAGCGCTTCGCGTCTTCAGCCGAAAGCGAGAGGCTAACGCTCCAGGTATTTCGTACGGACGGGTTATACCAGCCTTCGTAACCTTTGGCGGTTTTGATTACGCCTAACAGCGGAGACTCAAAACGGAAAGACTCGAGCGGTAACTTCGGCGCCAGCATCAGTCCGTTCTCATTGAATTCCAAGCCCAAGAGCTTTGTCGTCGAATAAAGTGGGCAGGCATGGGTGTGCATATTGAATACCGGAAAATCGGTCCAGCCGAATGGCTTACCGCCGGTTGTTTCTCCAGGATGTTTGCTCAACGCGGAATTCAGAACGTCGGGGCCGCTCCAGGTTCCGTACCAGATCTGGGGATAAACTTCCGCATGTCGCGCGAACGAATTCTTTTTCCATTCGTCCCATGCCATCGCGCCATCTATGCGAGCCAGGGCCCAGATCAAAGTCTGATTCAGCGAAGGCCAAACTCCGCCAGCGACCTGAGTTCCAGGTTCCATTTTCCACACGCCCTGGGTTACGCGGTCAGGACTGTCGTTCATCTGCATCGCCCCAATCGGTGAAGGCTTGCGCAGTTCCTGATCGATTGCTTTGAGCAAGACGGTCGCTTGGTCCGAGCTGGTAGCGCCGCTGATCATCGCCCAGGTTTGCGGTGAAATCCAGAGGCCTTTCTCGCCCAGCCAACCCAGCGTTGGACCGAGCCAGGCGCGCCGGAACCACTTTCCTGTCCATTGCTTTTGCACAGCATCTCGGTGCGCCTCAGCTTTCTGACGGACTTCCGACGCCAGGGCCGAATCCACACCGCTATAAGTCAACATCAAGGCGTAATAATCGAAGACATAGGCCGCCATAGCGGAGTTGAGAACGCTTTCGCTTTTCTCCACACTTTCTCGCTGTAATGCCTGCGGCACCCAGGCGTTTTCGAGAGCGTCATTCCAATCGTCTCGCAGCATGTGCATCAGGCCATGTTGTCCGGTTTTCACGTCATTGATCAAATGCCTGTAACAGCGTGTCAGGAGATTGCGGACGGTTTCGCCTTCAGTTCGAACTCCATAAATGGTCACTACGGGAGAATCGAGAAAAGCGAGATCGCGGGTTGCGAGCACGTATTCGCTAGTGACCCAGAGCAGCCAAAGCGGCAGGTCGCTCGAATCATCGGAGGTAGTCGGCATGGGCATGCCGTGACCGACTATGCCGTAAGGGATGGAACCATCCGCGCGAACTTCTTTCAACGTGTACTGCAACACTTCTTTAACGATCTGCGGATCGCTGAATATGAATGGAAGCGCATGCTGCAGCGGATCGCGCGCGGCCCCTTGAAATCCCATCACATACTGATAAATGCTCGCCTGCGAAATGATGTGGTGATGAAAAAAATCGTCGTAAGTAAATCCGCTGCGTAGATAGTAATGGTCCCAGGTGACTTCCCGCTCGACCCAGGGCTCACTCTCGACACTGAAACGCAGGCCTTTGTTTTTCCATTGTTTGCTGGAATCTGCGAGCGCGGTCGACACCATTCCGCGGTACTTACTGGCCAATGAATCTATGTCGAAACCGCTTGGAACATAGCAGTATAAAAATGTGAGAGTGCGGCTCTCTCCTGGCTTCAGGAGAAATTTGCGCTCGAGCAATAAGGCGCTTTGCGGACCGGAGTAGCTCAAATCGCCGTCCAGCGGGCGATCCAAGCCGGCCGGATGGGCCACTCCGCCCTCACCGAAGAAACTTTTGCCATTACTGCTGAACCCATCAGCCGGAGCATCCAGCGAGAGAAGAAAAGTCGGCGGCGGATTCAGATCATCGAAGGCGGCTAACTTGGGCGCGTCTTTATCGGGCGGAGTGAGGAATACGTCTTCACTTTTTCCTAGACGATCAACGGTCGCCGCGAACTGCCGCTCCTCGGCGGGATCACGACCCATAAATTGTTTGCTCTCACGAAGGCCGGAGCCATCACTCATTTTGCGAAAGCCCGATTCAAAACGGGCGCCGAAGTCGCGGCGCAATTTGTGCATGTCGTTTGCAGATTCCATGAACGAACGAAATGAAAATTGGTAGAGCTGGCATCCCCAATATTCAATCCAGCGCAATTGCGATTCAGCGGAACTGTTATTGCTGATCTTTATTTGTGAAATTAAAACCGGATCGTCGCCGAAGGGAGCGAAGATAACCTGGTCGACGCTGTAAACATCACTGGAGACTTTCTTTCGGAAATATCCGATGCCGAAAACGCGGTCGAAACTTTTTGCGGCTCCAGGATAGAACGTGCTCAGCGCAGACTTTCCGTCCGTGAGATAGCCAAAACCGCCGGCGAATGCGCCGCGATCAGGCGCGTAATCGTTCAGAAATTTCGGAGCGCCCTCGTCCTGGCGCACTCGAACATGACCATAGTTCGAGGCGATCGCAACAATGCGGTCGTTGCCTACCTGATGAATGTGCTCACTCGGCGAGAGCATTCCAGGATTCACTTCGGTCACGGCTTTGGAATCGGTGACCTGATCGCATGTGTAATGGAAGGCCGGAAGGCCAAATTCATCTTCGATCCACGCGCCGAAATATCCTGACCCGTAGGGCTTTTGCGCGGAACCGCTGGATCGGTCTTCCTGCGCAAATCCGATAAAATCCGGCAGCAGTTTAACCGCCGCGGCTGCCTTTGCTGAGTTGGCAAGAAACTGCCTGCGATCAACGGGCATTCTGTGCCTTCTTTGACCCGGCTTCAAGTCGCAACTTTTCCCAAACCATCTGCAGAATTTTGGCGTGAGTACTGTCCGGTGTGCCGCGCGCGTCTATCGTCACAACTCGCTCCGGTTCACGTTTCGCGATCTCCATATACGCGTTGCGAACGCGAGTGAAAAATGCACGGTTCTCTTTTTCAAACCGGCCTTCATCAGTTTCGCCGGCGTTGCGCGCGTTCCGGCGACGCGCGCGCTGAACGCTGGCGTCCACGTCGGAATCCATCAGGATGGTAAGGTCTGGCTTCAGGTCGCCGCAAAGCACGCGGTGCAATTCCAGCACCGGCTTGCTGCCCAGCTTGCGCCCGCCGCCCTGGTAAGCTTCGCTGGAATCGGTAAAGCGATCGCAGAGCACAACCTTGCCTGCTTCAATTGCGGGTGCAATTATTTCCTGAATATGTTGGACCCGCGAGGCAAACATCAATGTCAGCTCGGCCATGGGAGACAAGCCCGAAGTCCGCGTGTCCAAAAGCAGTCGGCGGATCTTTTCACCGGCTTCAGTGCCGCCGGGCTCGCGGGTCACCACCACATTGAATCCTTGCTGGCCCAAGGTTTCTGCGAGTCTCGCAAGTTGCGTACTCTTACCGCAGCCGTCCAACCCTTCGAAGGTGATGAATTTGCCGCGCCGTGAACTCACGCATCGATGATATCAATGAAACTTCCCAAGCCGCCGTGCTGCACTGCAGTTATTAAAACGTTTCTTGCGCAACCCGCCCGGCGTGACGCTCAGGTTTGCGGGTGCTATAGTCATGAGTTTGCTAAAAACCCAATAAGGAGAACCTGGTGAGAACTTCCCCCTTCGCCATCGCCCTGATCATGGTATTGACGTGTCCTGCGGTATTGTTGGCCGCGGGATCCGCGCCCCATATAAATATTGCTCTCGACGCCACCGACGCTCCGAGGAAGATTTTCCACGCGCAGCTCACCATTCCAGCGAGCGCCGGGACGCTGACGCTTTATTACCCGAAGTGGATTCCAGGCGAACATGCGCCAAGCGGGCCGGTCATTGATCTCGCGGGGTTGCGGTTCACGGGAAATGGACAACTTTTAAAATGGCGGCGCGATCTGGCGGACGACTGGACTATTCATGTCGACGTGCCTGCGGGCGTGCAGGAGGTCCATGCGGCGTTGGATTACCTCTCACCTGCGGGGTCGGACCAGAGTCTGTTTTCCGCCGGAGCCTCCGCGACACAGAAGATGACCGTAATTAGCTGGAACCAGGTGCTGCTCTATCCGAAGGGATGGACCGCAGACGAAATTATGTTTTCGGCGTCACTGAGATTGCCGGCGGGCTGGAAGTTTGGGAGCGCGTTACCGGTGGCATCACACGCCGGAGACGAGATTCACTTCGAACCGGTTTCACTTTATACGCTGGTCGATTCGCCGGTTATCGGCGGTGAATTTCTCAAGGTAGTCCCCCTTGACCAGGGGCACACTCCTCCCGTCGAAATGGATATCGCTGCGGACAGCTCGATGGCGCTTGAGGCGCCGCAGCAAGTGTGGGATGGTTACAGCAATCTGGTAAAGCAAGCGGTGACGCTGTTCGGTGCCACGCATTATCGCGATTACCACTTTCTTTTCAGCTTGAGCGATCACGTGGCCCACTTCGGACTCGAACATCATGAATCCGACGATAGCCGCTCGGAAGAACGCACGCTGATCGATCCCGACCTAAGAGCGCTGCATGCGGGGTTGCTGCCCCATGAGTACGTGCACTCGTGGAATGGAAAGTATCGGCGTCCGGCTGACCTGACTACTTCCGATTACCAGCAAACCATGCAGGACGATCTGCTCTGGGTCTACGAGGGGCTTACCGAATATTTGGGCGACGTGCTGACGGTGCGAAGCGGATTATGGAACCCGCAACAGTACCGAGAGAATCTGGCGGACGTTGCCGCGGCAATGGACCATCGACCCGGCAGGGCCTGGCGAAATCTGCAGGACACCGCGGATTCGGCGGCTTTGCTTTACTACACTTCGCGCGATTGGGATTCATGGCGACGTAGTGTGGATTATTACGAGGAAGGCGAACTGGACTGGTTGTGGGCGGACAGCATCATCCGGCAGCAAACCGGTGGCAAAAAATCGATTGATGATTTCTGCAGGCTTTTCCACGGCGCACCCAGCACTCCGCCCATGGTGAAGACCTACACATTCGATGATGTGGTCAACGCGCTGAACCAAATCGCTCCCTACGACTGGCGCGGTTTTTGGAATGAAAAGCTGACGAATCATGGACCGGGAGCTCCACTGGGAGGAATCGAAGCGACCGGATGGAAGGTGGTTTACGACGAAAATCGCTCAGCGATGACGCGTGCATGGGAAGAAGATCGCACTACGGTGAATGCCTCCTATTCAGTCGGGCTTTTAATAAAAGATGATGGCGAAATCTCAGACACGATTGAAGGTATGTACGCGGCCCGTGCGGGGATCGGGCCGGGAATGAAAATCCTGGCGGTGAATGGCCGGAGGTTTACTCCGCAAGTTTTTCGTGACGCGCTTTATCAAGGCAAGAACACTTCGCAGCCGTTGCAATTATTGATTGAGAACACGGATTATTTCAGGACCTTCAACCTCGACTATCATGACGGAGAAAAATATCCGCACCTGGTACGCGAGGAATCTAAGCCGGACACGTTGAGCGAGATTATCCAGGCACGCTAACGGAGGTTTTCTTCGTGTAACTTTGTGTCCTTCGTGGTTAAGCTTTTAGCTTTTTAGAGGCGGCAGCAATGGGAGCTAGCTGCCCTGTTCGACGTCCGCAAACAGATCTGTCTCGGGATGCAGCTCGCCGGCGTTCACCGAGGCAGCCAAATGATACAGCTCGCGGTCCCTGCGGCGGGCGTTTTGCTCGAACAGCGGCCAAAGAGGCGCTTGAGTTTTATGCGCCTTGAAGGCCGAAATTTTCGTATCCAGATATTTTTTGATGTCGATGGCTGCGGTCTGCGGGGTAAACGTGATCGGCGGCCGATTGGGCAGCGCGAAGTCAGCCGTCCCGTAATAAAGCTTTTGCGCCCGGTGCGGCGTCAATCCGTTCTTCAATTGATCGGCGTAGCGGTTGGGGCGTCCCGCCCAGTGAAATGCAAGCGTCGCAAAAATCCCCGCCATAGAATGATCGGGATGTCCGGTGACCCCGCCCTCGGCGCCAAATGTAATGACGAGCTGGGGACGAAATTCGCGAATTCGCATGGTCAGGTCGTAGACCACGCGGTTGAGTTCCTGCCGGTAAAGTTGCCCATCCGGATAATTCAATATCATCGGCCTGGACACCTTCAAAATTTCGCAGGATGCCGCGAATTCTTTCCGGCGTAATTCAGCAAGTTCCTGATCATTCCTGGCCTCACCGCGATTGGTCGCTGCCTGACCGGGCGTAAGGCACACCACGCTGGTTTCCACTCCGCGCTCGGCGTAATTCAGCAGCGTGCCCCCAAACCCGCCGGCTTCATCGTCGGGATGCGCGGTGATGCACATCAATCGAAACATGGGCTGATTGTATCGGATGTGCAGAGATTCGCAGAAACTGAGCAATTGTTTTCCTAATAAAAAGCTGGCGGAAAAAACTGCATCTAATAAGATGAGGCGAGGTTTATATGCACGTCCTGATGACGTCCGACACCTTGAACGGAAACATCTGGACGTACACGCGGGAGCTCATCACCGGCTTTATCGCGCGCGGGATGCGGGTCACGCTGGTGAGTTTCGGCGAGATTCCCTTACCGGCGCAAACCGCATGGATGGAGCGCCTGCGGGGACTCGAGTACCGCCCCACGGCATTTCGCCTGGACTGGATGCACGAAGGTCAGCAGGATTTCGAGGACGCGTCTGATTATCTGTGCTCCGTTGCCGCTGACGTCAAGCCTGATTTCTTTCATTCCAATCATCTCTGTTACGGCGCGTTGCCCATCGCGATTCCAAGAATCGTGGTCGCGCATGGTGACCTGATCACGTGGTGGAAATCAGTCCATGGTCGCGGCCCCAAAGAAAGTCCGTGGCTGCGGTGGTATCGCCACGCCACGACGCAAGGCTTGTCGGGAGCATCTGCCGTGGTGGCAGGAAGCGATTGGCTCCTCGAAGCGGTGCGTGCCAGCTATTCCGCTTCCATGAACGGAGTGGTGATCAATCACGGGAGAAATCCGATCCACTTCAATCCTTATGTAACAAAAAACGATGCGGTGCTGGCAATTGGCCGGATACTTGATCCGGCATCGCAGGTGAATCTGCTCGCCGAAAGATCGCATCCTGTTCCGGTTTGCGTGGTGGACGCCAAACAGCCGGAGCATTGCGCGGAGACGGTATTTCGCACCGATGTTGGATTTAATGACGGACAGGAAGGCGTAGTGCTCCGGGGACCGCGTTCAGAGTCGCAATTGCGATTGCTCTACAGCCGCGCATCCATGTACGTTTCGGCTGCTCGATACGAGCCGACCGGAATGACCATCGTTGAGGCTGCGCTGTCGCGATGTGCGCTCATTCTGAATGACATTCCTGCGCTGCGCGAGATTTGGGGTCCGGCGGCAGTTTATTTCCGCACGAATGACGCCGATAGTCTCAGTGAAGCGGTGCGCATTCTCAACCAGGATGCCGAATTGCGCCGTAGCTTTGCCAATCGTTCTTTCAATCGCGCCCGCGAGTGTTACAACGCCAATCGCATGACCAGCAATTACATTCAGCTGTACCGCAGCGTAGTAAGCCAATCCGCCAAAGCTGCCTGAGGTATTCTCGCCCACTGGCAGACCTTCCGTAGAAGCTGGTATCTTTCTTGGTTGCTCTCATTCCATCGGAGGAAGCATGGCTGCGGTCAAAATTACGGTCAGAAAAAACGGTCCTTATCGGGTCGAAGCACCCGAGGGTTCAATCGAGTTGGTGGATGCGGACGGAAATCAATATGATCTGACGGGCAAGCCGGCGTTCTCCCTTTGCCGTTGCGGAGCCTCAGTCAACAAGCCGTTTTGCGATGGGACCCACAGCAAGATGGGCTTCCAGGCCGCCGAAGCGGCAGTCAAAAAGTCTGAAGAAGGCACTCAACCATAACTCCTGCTCGCCGCATCCGATCTTGCATACGGGATTCAAAGGGGGCAAATGGCAGACTCCAACGATAAAACTTTGGGAATGGACCGTGGCATAACGCGGCGGGACTTCCTGAATGGCGTCGCGGTGACTTCTGGGATGACGATGCTGCCTCCGCATTTGTTGGCGTCGCTGCAACACGATCTCGATCCGGAGAAGTCACCGAATTATTATCCTCCGGCTTTGACCGGGCTGCGCGGTAGTCACGTGGGATCGTTCGAGGTCGCGCACAGCCTGCGCGATCATGATTTCTGGCAAAAGGCGGGAACGCCGACCGCTACCGGTGAGAAATTCGATCTGATCGTGGTGGGCGGAGGAATCAGCGGACTCTCGGCCGCCTATTTCTTCCGCAAGAAAAATCCCGGTGCGCGGGTCCTTATTCTCGAGAACCATGACGATTTCGGCGGCCACGCGAAGCGCAACGAGTTCACGGTCTCCGATCGCCGGATGTTAGGATTCGGCGGCACATTTTCAATTGAAAGCCCGGCTCCCTACAGCGCTGTGGCCAAGGGCGTTGTCGAAGACCTTGGAATCGATGTAGCTTCCTATCCTAAGTATGTTTCGAAGAATCTCTACCGGTCATTCGGGCTGCGCTCGCACATTTTTTTTGGCAGGCAGACATTCGGGAGCGACAAGCTGGTGATCAATGCCCCGGGCATAAGCGCCGGAGAAAGTGGCGACCTGCTGCGATCTTCACCCGAAGCCTGGAAGGCCTTTCTGGCAGAAGCGCCATTGTCGGCCAAGGCGAAACAAGACCTTCAGCAGCTGTTTACCGATCCCAAAGACTATTTGCCCGGGCTTTCGTCCAATGAGAAGAAGGACCGGCTGGCGCGCATCAGCTATGCGAAATTCCTGACCGACTTGGCTCAAGTGGATCCGCAAATCGTGACCCTCTATCAGGCTACGCCCCATGGTTTGTTCGGCGTGGGTATCGACGCGGTCTCTGCGCAGGACGCATGGGGTCTGGGACTGCCTGGATTTTCGGCGATGAAGCTGGAACCGGGAGCGGGCAAAGGCATGAACCGCGACGCGATTCCCAATGAAGAAGCGGAAAAATACTTTTTTCATTTTCCCGACGGCAATGCGTCGATTGCGCGCATGCTGGTGCGCAAATTAATACCTCAGGCGATCGCAGGTGATTCAGCGACTGACATCGTTACCGAAAAAGCCGATTACGCCAAAATTGATGATGAGGCGTCGCCCGTGCGGATACGGTTGAGTAGCACGGCGGTGCGAGTGAAACATGTTGGTGATGCCGCGAATGCGAAGGAAGTGGAAATCACCTACTCGCGATTGGGAAAACTTTATTCCGTACGGGCTCCATACACCGTGCTGGCGTGCTGGAACATGGTCATTCCGTACATTTGCACTGATTTGCCGGAACATCAGAAACAGGCATTGCACTCTGCCGCCAAGGTTCCTCTGCTGTACACCAACGTGGCGATCCGCAATTGGACTTCTTTTCAGAAGCTGGGCACCAGTTCGGTTTATGCGCCGGGATGTTATCACTCGGCATTCACATTGGATATTCCGGTCAGTATTGGTGGGTATGAATGCTCGAAGTCTCCGGATGAGCCGATCGTGATTCATATGATGAAGACGCCGTGCAAGCCGGGGCTGCCGGCGCGCGACCAGCATCGGATGGGACGGATTGAGTTGTTCATGACCGAGTTCTCGACCATGGAACGCAATATCCGTGACCAGCTCGCCCGCACGCTTGGCGCTGGTGGATTCGATCCGGCGCGTGACATTGCTGCGATTACCGTCAACCGATGGCCTCACGGTTACGCGTATGAATACAACTCGCTGTGGGACAAATTCTGGATCGACGGCGGAGAAATTCCCTGCGAGGTAGCTCGCAAACCTTTCGGAAGAATAACCATTGCGAATGCCGACGCGGGTGCCTATGCCTACACCGACTGCGCCATCGATCAGGCGTGGAGAGCAGTGCAGGAACTGCCGAACGGTTGAAGGTATTCTCTGCGAACTTGGTCTACCCTCTGCGAACTCTGCGGTTAAAAGCTTTTGACCGCGGAGAGCGCTGAGAAAGAAGCGAGAACGCGGAGAAAGACAAATATCTGTGTTTTAATTCTGCACTCTTACTTCTGCATTCAATGGATGGTCTTAGTCTTACGCGACATGTAATCCATTAACAAATATTGCCCGAGCGTATAAGGCGTGGTGAAATAGGCTTTGCCGCGGCACATCTCAGTTACTTTCTGCACGAACTGCACCAGGCCGTAATCCGAAGCCAGCATGAAGGTGTTGATCAGGATTCCGGCGCGCTTGCACTTTGATACTTCTTCGAGCGTCTGGCTCACTACCAGCGGATCGAGTCCAAACGCATTCTTGTAGATGCGGCCATCTTCCAAAGTAAGCGCCGAAGGTTTGCCGTCGGTGATCATCACTATCTGCTTCATGTCCTTCTGCTGGCGTCGCAAGATGCGTTGCGCCAAGCGGAGACCTTCGCGCGTGTTGGTGTAATAGGGGCCGACCTTTACCCGCGCCAGTTGTGAAAGCGGAATTTCTTCCGCCGAATCGTGGAACAGGATCAACGACAGCGAATCACCAGGGTACTGCGTGCGCAGCAGATGCGACAGCGCCATGGCAACTTTCTTTGCCGGGGTAAATCGATCTTCGCCGTACAGGATCATGGAGTGAGAGCAGTCGAGCATCAGTACGGTCGCGCAAGAGGACTGGTACTCGCACTGATGAACTTGCAAATCGGAATACTCGATGTTCAGCGGGAGCTTGAGGCCTTCGCGCTGAATCGCACTCGAAAGAGTTGCGGTAATGTCCAGATTCAGGGTGTCGCCAAACTCGTAAGGCCGGGATGCGCCGCTCGCCTCGATTCCCGTCGCCATGTCACGAGTATCGTGACGGCCAAAGCTTGACTTGCCCAACGATCCCAGCAGGTCCCGCAGCGTTTTGTACCCCAGGAAGTCGAGGCTCTTATCGGTGATCTCGAACCGCGCCTGCTGCTGCGCTTCTCCAACCTGGCCGCCGGTGCTCGAACGTTTGGATGGATCGTGAGGCTGGTCAATGCTGATGTAATCTTCCTGCTGCATGCGCTCGATCAGCTTCTCGATCAGCTCATCGAGCGACCCCTGACCTTGCATCTGCTGCAACTGCTCGCGCATTTCATCGTTCAGTAGATCGCTATTCATGAGCGCCTGCTCGATGGCATCACGCAAGTCGTCCAAAGTTTGCTCACCGTCGGGAAGATCGTAATAGGAAAGATAATTCTGAAAACCGCTTTGCAGGAGATAGTCAGAAAGCGCCCCGAGCAGGTCTTCCATGCTCATTTCGCCCGCAGGATCGGGAACGTATTTGGTGTAGCGAATGCGTTTCATAAAAACAGTCGCGGGTCGTGCGTCGTTGGTCGTGGGCCGAGTTGATACATGACAATCATTCGGTTGCTAGTCATGGCAAAGGGAATCACTTTTTACGCTCACCAATGCAGCCGTCTAGTAGTGCAAGCGAACGACCAACGACGCACGACCCACGACGTTCTACCTAATTCAGCGGCCTTCTGCTTCGATACGGCAGCTCTTCGCGCTCGTACGGCTTTTCGCTGGGGCGCGGTTGTTTTTCCCCGGCGGTGAACACGCGCTCTTCGTTTCTGCCGATGCGTTTCAATGCGTAGAGGCCTTCTAGGATAAATTCCGCCGCTGAGACCTGCATCTCCGGACTGTCTTTTGGGCCGACGTTTACCCGCGTGAGTTTATCCATCAACCCTTGAATGCCGCGCAGGGTCTGCAAAAGATCGGCTGCGGCTGCACTCTCGGCAATCTGGATTTCACCACCCAGGTCGAACCACTGAATCACCTGCTGCATGTTGGCGCCGGCGAAATATTGGTCGTAAGTTTTTGCGATGGCGTTGCGGATCAGCTCGCGGCTGACGTAGTCCGCGCCTTTCACCTCGCCTTCGTATTCCAGTTCCAGCTTGCCGGTGATCGCGGGCAGCGCAGCATACACATCGCCGATGCGCGGCACGGTGAGTTGCTCGTTGTAACGGATGGCGCGGCGCTCGGCGTTTGAAATTACGTTCTCCATGCACGAAATGGGCAGGCGCTGGCTAACGCCGGAGCGTTTATCGATTCGCTTGTCTTCGCGCGCGGTAAACGCGATGCGCTCAATGACCTCGCGTACATATTTCGGAATCACCAGTTTATTGCCATCGCGGGCAGCCCATGCTTCCTGAGTCGTGATTGCGATGCCATCTTCTACGCTTGCAGGATAATGGGTGCGGATTTCGGAGCCGATGCGATCTTTGAGCGGCGTAATAATCTTGCCGCGGGCGGTGTAGTCCTCGGGATTGGCCGTAAAGACAAGGCCGATGTCGAGCGGCAGGCGAACTGGATAACCCTTAATCTGCACGTCGCCTTCCTGCATGATGTTGAAGAGGCCGACCTGAATCTTTCCCGCGAGATCGGGCAGTTCGTTGATGGCGAAAATGCCGCGGTTAGCGCGCGGAAGAAGACCGTAATGAACGGTCAGTTCGCTGGATAGTTCATGGCCTGAGCGCGCAGCTTTGATGGGGTCGATATCGCCAATCAGGTCCGCGATAGTCACGTCCGGGGTAGCCAACTTTTCTACGTAGCGCTGTTCCGGAGTCAGATAAGTAATTGCCGTGCTGTCTCCGCATTCGGCGATCAATTCCTGGCAGCGGCGGCAGATGGGCGCGTAAGGATTGTCGTGGATCTCGCAGCCCGCTACGTATGGCATGTGAGCATCGAGCAAAGAGGTCAGCGCACGAAGGATGCGGCTCTTGGCCTGCCCGCGCAATCCCAGAAGAATAAAATTATGCCGCGAGAGAATCGCGTTGACGATCTGCGGAACGACAGTGTCGTCATATCCCACGATGCCGGGAAAGATCGGCGCTTCTTTGTCTTCGCCGGTGCGAAGGCGGGTAATCAGGTTTTCGCGCAGTTCATCCTTCACTCTTCGGGTGCGCAGTTTTTCTTCGGAAAAAGGGCTACGGCGCAGTTCGCCAAGAACACGGGGAAAATTCATCGCGGAAAGACTCCAAACCTCGGCCGCGAGCGGCAAACGCACGCTGAACAGCCGAACTGCTTCGATTATACGCCCGCCTGTGCGTCGTTTATTTCACGTGGCCGTTTCCCCCGGCTCTCTGTTTTGCGCTTGCACTGCGCTGCAAAGCGGGAAGAATGCGTTCGAAAAATGAAATGATGGCTTTAACCCGCGCGGCCTCGGAATTCATCTCCAAAAGCGCCTGCTGAAAATCTGGGTCGAACGGAAGCGATCCAGCCAGGCGATACGCAAGTTGGGAGGCGCTGGTTTTTTCAGTTTCCTCAACCTTCGCGCCGGCCAGTTGCATAATCTCGCCGTGAAGCGCGAGCGCCTTTTTTATGTCTGGGGCCGAAGCGGGATCGGTTTCATCTTCCAAATAAAAAACTTCCGCCTGCAGGAAACTTCGTTCCTGATTGACCTGCAACACTTCGAAACGCTTCTGGCCCTCAACCAGAATGTTCATGCGGCCGTCAGGATAGGTTTTAAGCACGTTGATAATTTCGGCAGTGCACCCGATGCTAACGAAAGCTTCTTCTTTTGCGCGAATAACGCCGAACTGAGTTTTCTTTTCTAGGCATTCTTTGATCATTTCCTTGTAACGCGGTTCGAAGATGTGCAGAGGCAAAGGCACGCCTGGAAGCAGCACCAGATCAAGTGGAAACAACGGAAGTAGCATGCTCACGATCACTCCCCGCCACGAACGTGGAATGGAAGCGTGGGCACCGGCGCCCGCGCAAAAGTCAATCAGCTGATTGTAATCGCGTATTGACTTGACTGCCCAAGCAAGGTACAAACCCGGCATGGCAATTTCTGACATCGCGAAGGAGAAGCTCTCCGGAAAAGTAGTAGCAGTGACCGGCGCTTCCATGGGAATCGGGGAAGCGATTGTGAGTCTTTTCGTGCGTCACGGGGCCCAGGTGGTGCTGCTGTCGCGCGACTCCAGCCGCCTGGAGGCTGCGCGGTCGCGCATAGGACACGTCGATCAGACACTCGCCCTGGCGTGCGACGTTCGCCATCGCGAAGAAATTGATCGCGTGATCGGGCTGATCATGCATCACTTTGGCCGGATCGATGTCTGGATCAACAACGCCGGTCACGGATTGCTCGATTCAGTTGCGCAAATGCGAATGTCGGATTGCCGCGAAATGTTCGACACCAATTTCTTCGGCACAGTTGAGGCCATGCAGGCAGTCATACCCGTCATGAAGCAGCAGGGCGCAGGCGCCATCATCAATATTTCGAGCGTCGCCGGCCATGTGCCATTACCGTTTCATGCGGCCTACAGCGCGACCAAGTTCGCAATGAATGCGATCGCTAAGGCGGCGCGGGTGGAACTGGCCGGAACTGGAATCCAGATCACCACCGTATGTCCGGGATACGTGCGGACTGAGTTTGGCGCGAATGCGATCAAGGGAAATGAACGGAAGGAAGTCCGGCCAGCTTCGGCCCGTGGAATCGGCGCCCAGCGGGTGGCGCGGGCGACGCTCAACGGTTACTTGAAGCAAAAGCGCGAAGTGGTTGTGCCATGGAGCATGCACCCGGTGATAAAGATCTACCAGCTATTTCCGGGACTGGTCGAATGGGCCATGATCCGAATGGCAAAAGACCGGCACTAAGTTGACCCCGGCTGATCGCGCGGTTCGTTCGTAACAGTTAAACCATTTCATCAAGCATTGCCTGCATCTCTGCCTGGGCGTGCGCATCGCCCTTTTTTGCCGCGACTGCGATTCCATCCCGCAGCATCTTCGCCGCGTCTTCCTGGCGCTCGCCTTTTGCCAGCGTCTGAGCCGCCATGAAATATCCCGCAGTGTAATCAGGATGGGCAGCGAGAAGCTGGTGAAATTCCTGGAGCGCCTGTTCCAACTGGCCCGAGTTGGAGTACTCCATCGCCAGGCCATAGCGCGCGAAGGCGTTCTCAGGGTCTTGCGAAAGCATTTCAGTCAAAGCTTCGATTCGGTTCACAGATATGTTCTCTCACAAGTGGTAAGCGTAGCTCAACCCGGCGGAATAGATTAAACTTGAGCACCGCAAGTGTTTGCGAATGCAAGGGCGCAGCGAATTGAACTGTTCGCCGGAGGCTTGACGCCGGCGATTTTCGCCTTCGAGAGCAGGTTGAATCGCGTCCCTGCCGATTGTTTCTGTAATTTCTGTACTCCAGATCATAGGGATTTGAATGCATCCGGGCAGAATTCTGTGTATTGACGACGAAGAATTGGGTTTGCTGGTCCGTAAACTGACCCTTGAGGCGGAAGGGTACGAGGTCTCAATTGCGTCCGACGGTCCCACTGGACTGGAAATGTTCAGCTCGCAGGCATTCGACCTTGTTCTACTCGACCACTCTATGCCCGGGATGAATGGCGGGCAAGTTGCCGAACAAATGCGACAGCGCAGCCCGGATATTCCTATTGTTCTGCTCTCCGCTTATGTGACCTTGCCGGAAGAACATGTGGCGCTGGTCGATGCCTATATCACCAAAGGGGAGTCCACCGACTTTCTGTTGACGACGATCCGGCAGCTAATCGATAAATCAAACCGCGGGAGCCTGGCAAAATGACGACCAGCCAGCAGGTTTTCCGAAGACAGATTCTACGGTTAATTCTCGTTCCGCTACTTGTCACCTTCCTGATTGCCGGGGTCCTCGAACTCGAGGTTCACCGCCTGACCAAGGCCCAGGATTGGGTGGATCACACGGACGTCGTCCTAGCGCAGGCCAGACTCCTGATGCGCTACATTATCGATCAGGAAACCGGACTGCGGGGCTATCTACTCACGCGTGATGACCACTTTCTGCAGCCGTACTACGCTGCTGAAAGCAATCTGCCCGGCGTGTTCAGCCAGATCCAAACCAGCATCGCCGACAACCCGAAACAGCAAACGCTCCTGCAGACGATCCGCGACAGCTACGACAAATGGCATGGTTATTCTCAAAACGCGGTGACATTGGTTCGCGAGAACAATCCTCTTGCCTCTTCGGTTGCGTTCAACTTGTCTGGAAAACAGATGATGGACACGGTCCGCGGGAGGTTGCAGGACTTCGCCGAGGCGGAGGAGGCTCTGAAGCGGGTGCGGTTGCGGAGCTCGGAAAGTCAGGGACGGGCATTGCTGTGGACGCTATTAGGTTTGGTGGTGGTATTGGGCGCTACGCTGGTTAATGAAACCCGAGGCAACTTGCGGGCAGTGGATTCCGAGTACGCGGGCATTCTCGACGACTTGCGAAAGCGCTCAGCCGAATTGAGCGAGAGCCGCGAACGCCTGCGAGTCACGCTGCACAGTATTGGCGACGCGGTAATCGTAACCGATGCCGAAGGCAAGGTTAATTTTCTAAATCCGGTTGCCGAACGGCTGACCCAACAGACGCAAGCTCAGGCAATCGGCAAGCAACTGGACCAAGTGTTCCGGATCATCAGCGAAGAGACGCGGATCGCCCACGAAAGTCCGTTCAGCAAGGTGATGCGTTTGGGAACAATTGTCGGCCTCGCCAACCATACGCTTCTGATTCGGCCGGACAACAGCGAAATTGCGATCGACGACAGCGGCGCGCCAATTCGCGACCACAACGGCCACATATTTGGGGTGGTGCTAGTTTTCCGCGATGTGACCGAGCAGCGGGAAATTTTGAACGTACTCAGATCGAACGAGAAGCTAGCGGTGGCTGGCAGATTATCGGCCAGCATTGCTCATGAAATCCACAACCCGCTCGAAACCGTTCGCAACCTGCTTTTCCTTATCCGCAAGCGTACCCAGAAAGATGAGGAACAACTCATCACTATGGCGGAGCTGGAACTTTCCCGGGTGGTACAAATCACCAAAAACATACTCAGCCTGTATCGCGAGTCGAAGCAGGTCACCCCCATCAGGATGAGCGAAGTGGTAGAAAGTGTCTCGATGCTTTTACAGCGGCGCATTCGTGATGAACAAATCACACTGTCCACGAGTCTGCTAACGGAGGCGCAGATTTCTGCTTTCCCGGCGGAGATGCGGCAGGTGGTTTCGAATCTTATGGGGAATGCAATCGACGCCGCTGGAGCCGGGGGAAAGATCGAAGTCATGGTTGAAGAATCTCAGTTGAAGGATGGCCGGGCGGCCGTGGTCTTAACCGTGAAGGACAACGGGCCGGGTATTGCGAAAGAGAATTTACCCAAACTGTTCCGTCCCTTTTACACCACCAAGGGCGAGCAGGGCACCGGCCTTGGGCTGTGGATTACTCACGGGATCGTTGCCAAGCATGGCGGATACATCGAAGTTACCAGCAGCGATTCGGGCGAGGATCACGGCACCAGCTTCCAAATTTTGTTTCCAAAAATAGGACCTGAAATTAGATCCTGACGTTTTAAAGTAGAATCTCGTGACCGGAGGATTTTGTGGCCTGTCCTTTTTTCATGCCATTCGAGCGCGCCGATGATATCGCTTTCCAACATCCCGCGCGGCTGCCGTTAGGATCAAGTTGGCGCGGGAGCTGCCTTGCTCCGGGTCACGAGCAAGCCACGCTGAGCACCCTCGAACTGGAATCGTGCAATCTGGGATACGCGAAGTCTTGTCCTCGTTTGCCTGAGGAGCGCAGCTGCGACGCGGTGCGGTTTGCGGTTGTCAATGAAGCACGCGATTTAATTTCGTTGCAGTTCGTGCTGGAGAAGGCTTACCTTCCCGCCTCGCACGGCCGGCTCGAGTATGATCAGCAGTCCGGAAATTGGACGAGAGTCCATTCTGACCGGAGCATTCAGAAGAAAGCAGAATGTTTTTTGCAATCGTACCTTGATCGAAACTCTCATGAACGAATTCCCTGAACGCCTGATGCCTCGACCGGTCTCCGATTCGCAGTCGGAGATGAATGAAATTGTGCTGCCGAATGATGCCAACCCTCTGGGCGCTTTGCTCGGCGGACGACTAATGCACTGGATCGATCTAGCGGGCGCTCTGGCCGCGCATCGCCACTCCCGCAATTACGTCGTGACGGCTTCGATCGATCACCTGGACTTCTGGACGCCGGTGCACGTCGGCGATCTGGTGGTGCTGAAGTCATCCGTCAACCGCGTGTTCACGACTTCCATGGAGGTCGGGGTCACGGTGTGGGTAGAAAATTATTTATTAGATGAACTGCGCCATGTGAGCTCTGCTTACCTCACATTCGTCGCTGTCGACGCCGCCGGGCGTCATTTGAAAGTAGCTCCCGTGATCCCCGAAAGCGACGAGCAGAAGCGGCGCTATGAAGACGCGGGGCGGAGACGCGAAATCCGCAAAGCCGAAAGACAGAGACGTCAGGCCAATACCGGTAGTTTGTAGAAGCATTAACCACAAAGGACACGAAGTACCACGAAGGAAATCCAAGAACGGCTGTGGGTTTTACTTCGTGAACCTTTGTGTCCTTTGTGGTTCAGTCAAATCGCGGACTTTCAATCCGCTGAGCAAAGTCCACCGCGAACTTGCAGGTAGCTGGCCCCAGCGGCCTGCAATAGAAACCAGCCGATGAATGCGAGCCACAGGCCTCCGAGTCCCGCGCCTGCGAAGAAGCGAAAAATACCGAACCCTACGAATAAGACTGCGATGAACTGCCGACACGTATATCGCTCGCTTCAGATGCAAACCAGAGCACATGCGATTGTCAGAGACGGGAATCCTTTGACAAAACCCAAAACCACCTAGATTTAAGCTTTTCTGGAATTCCCAAACTCGCGGGCGAACTCGATCAGGCTTCGAACCGCAATACCTGAAGGACCTTTGGCGATCCACGGCTTGTTGTCTTCCATCCAGGCGGTGCCGGCGATGTCCAGATGAATCCAGGGAGTGTCCTCGGCGAATTCTTTGAGAAAGGCAGCAGCGGTTGAGGCGCCACCCCAGCGGCCTCCGGTGTTTTGGAGATCGGCAATCGAGGAACGCATCGCATCGAGATACTCATCGCCGAGCGGCAGCCGCCACATCTTTTCGCCGCTTTTATCAATCGCGGTCTTGAAGTGATCATAGAAATCGTCGTCGCTCGCGAAGATTCCCGCATTCGCGTATCCCAGAGCGACCACAACGGCGCCGGTGAGCGTGGCCGCGTCGATCAGATGGGTGCAACCGAGCTGGCGGGCATAGCAGAGGCCGTCGGCCAGCACCAGTCGCCCTTCGGCGTCAGTGTTGATGATTTCGATTGTCTTGCCGGACATCGCGGTCTGAATGTCGCCAGGTTTTTGAGCTTTGCCGGAGGGCATGTTCTCGGTGGCGCAAACGATGCCAATCACTTTGATCTTGGGCTTGAGCTGAGCGATTGCGCGCATGGCGCCGATCATGGTCGCGCCGCCGGCCATGTCATATTTCATTTTTTCCATGCCGTCGGCTGGCTTGATGGAAATGCCACCGGTGTCGAAGGTGACGCCTTTGCCGACCAGTCCGAGCACCGGCTTTTCGGGAGCGCCCGCAGGTTCGTAACGCATGACGATCAAGGCTGGCGGTTCATCCGAGCCTTGCGCCACGCCCCAGAAGGCCCCCATTTTTAATTCTTTGATTTTGTCCGCGCCATAAACTTCGCACTTGAGCCCGACTTCTTTTGCCATCTCCTGCGCGTGCTGCGCCAATATCGTAGGCGTCATGCGGTTCGAAGGTTCATTGACTAGTTCGCGGGTGAAGTTTTGCGCCTCGCCAATGATGCGGGCTTCATCGACAGCTTGTTGCAAGGCCTTCTGATTGCCGGATGCGACTACCGTCAACGCGTCAATCGCCTGGTCCTTGCGATCGCTCTTGTAAGTGTCGGAATCAAAATCTCCGACCAATGCGCCTTCAACGATTGCCTTGACAGCTTCTTCTCCATCGATTTGTTCAGGACCGACGAATGCCAGGCTGCGCAGATTTCGGGGCTTGAGTGCGCGCACGGCAGCTCCGGCAAGCTTGCGGAGTTCGACGGCAGAAAAACTCTTTGCTTTGCCGCCGCCGACTAGTAGCAGGCGCTTGGCTTTCAGTCCGGCTGGCTTGTGCAACCAGGAGACCTCAAAAGTTTTGCCCACAACATCCCCGGAGGAAATCAAGTCGGCAGCCGCCTGCTGTAGGGCCTTGTCTGACGCGGAGACAAAGGCGTCAGGCTTGTCGTTCTTTGGACGGCCCGGCTTTGCCTTGTCATTGTTTTCGGCGCGATCGAGAACAACCGCGACCAGGCATTCAGTTTCAACCTGAGCGGCAGGAGAGAGAGAAAGGGTGATTTTCATGATGGAAATAACAGTATGAGAGGGACTGAGGAAATAATGCAACTCGTGCGAGTTCCGATTCGAAACTCACAGCTTGCATTTTTGCGCCTGCCCACGTCAAAACTGATATATTTGTCGAAATCCGACCACTGACCCAGACCCACTGGCCCAGATTTAAGGAGCTCTCATGGCAGGAAAAAGCGTCAACAAAGTTACTCTGCTCGGCAATCTCGGCAAAGATCCCGAGGTCAAATTCACGCCACAAGGCACGGCTGTCGCCAAGCTTACATTGGCTACGAACGAGCGCTACAAAGACAAAGAGGGCCAATGGCAGGACCGCACCGAATGGCACAATGTGGTGCTGTGGCAGCGGCTGGCGGAAATCGCCGGAGAATACTTAAAAAAGGGAAGCAAGGTTTATATCGAAGGCCGTCTTCAGACCCGCTCGTGGGAAGACAAGCAGACCAATCAGAAGAAGTACATGACCGAAGTTGTCGCTAGTGATCTGGTGCTGCTTGGTGGGCGCGGCGAAAGCGGCGGCGACGCCGGCGGATATTCGCGAGGAGCCGGAGCAGGAAATAATAATTTTGATCAACGCACGCCTGAGCCCGAGCCGGCCGTAGCGGGATCAAGCCCGATCAGCGACGAAGATATTCCGTTCTAGGCCAGATCCCGGACGTGGGCTTCCGGGCTACATGGTTCCGGGCGATTTCGAAGGGCGGGGACGCCCGTCGCCCAGTGTTTGTAGGAGCAGTCACGTCATACCATGGCTGAACTTGCCAGCAGAACCTGTGTGCCATGCCGCGGAAATATCCCTGCGCTGAAGGGCAGAGAATTGGCCAGCTTGCAGGAACAGCTTCCATCCTGGAAGGTCGTAAACGAGCACCACATCACCCGCACTTTCACCTTTCCCGATTTCAAACAAGCATTGAACTTCGTCGATCGGGTGGGTGCGCTAGCCGAGGAGCAGGGCCATCATCCCGATATCCTGCTCAGCTGGGGCAAGGTCGAAATCACTTTGTGGACACATAAAGTCGATGGGCTGAGCGAAAGCGATTTCGTTCTGGGCGCCAAAATCGAATGTTTATCGCATTGACAATACACGATTTACCCGATAACCGGGTGGGCGCAAAATATGCAGAAACTTGCAATGTGGTCTGTGGGGAGCCACCCGCCTAAGCAGTAAACTCTGTCGAATCAATAATCTGCTAATTTCGGTCTCGCGGCCAGACTGGTCACCTTCGTGCAGAGCTGTTCATGGGTGAAAACTTACTTCAGGGGATGTAACGTGCGCGTAGCTTTAAAGATGTCTCTTCCAGCTTTGGTCGTATTCTTAGCACTTGGGCTCCAACCAGTTTGCTCCGCAACCAGCCTGAATTCGTTTCATGCCAGTCAGTCCTTTGCAACTGCGAACTTTACACATGCGATCGGCGATTTGAAGCCTGGCGGCTTTTTAGGCGCAAGTCATTGGTATGGACAAACTCTGTCCATCAATCGCCGCTTTGCGATTGACGGTGTGAATCTAGGAAGTATTGCATCTATCGGATTTCGAGCGTGTTTTGATGAAAGCAAAGGGTGCAGCAAAGCCAATGTGATCATCGTTCCAGCGGTTGTACGCGCTCCCACCGTTCCTGAGCCTGGCACATTAGTATTGCTTGGCACTGGCTTAATGGGACTGGCTGGATTCGTGCGGCGCCGCGTGGTTCTTCAGGCCTAAAGGTCTTTTGCTGGCGAAGCCTCCGGAGAAATCCGGAGGCTTTTGTTGTTTCTGATCTTCGGTAAAGCCTTAGTTCTTCCGGCCGAGCTTCTGCTTCAGATCTTCAGCGATCTGCTGGCCGTGGAAGCGGCCGTTCTCGATGAAAATTTCATTCGTCCTGGAGCCGGCGACGATCACGCCAGCAACGTAGATCCCGGGCACGTTGCTTTCGAGGGTAACGGGATCGCACACTGGCCGGCACTGATCGCTCGAGAGCTCAATTCCCATGGCACGCAGAAAGTCGTAATCCGGATGGTAGCCGGTCAGGGCGAAAACAAAATCATTTTTCAATTTCACCTCGCCCTCAGGAGTTAGCAGGGTGACGTGCTCGGGGGCGATCTCCTGCACCGAAGTATTGAAGTAGGCCGCGATTTCGCCATTCTTGATGCGGTTCTCAATGTCGGGCAGAATCCAGTACTTCACGTGCGCGTGCATCTTTGGGCCGCGGTGAACCAGGGTCACACGTGCGCCGTGGCGCCAGAGATCGAGCGCGGAAATTGCCGCAGAATTTTTCCCCCCGATAATTACCACATCGTTATCGAAGTAAGGATGCGGCTCGCGGTAATAATGGAAGACCTTGGGAAGGTCTTCTCCCGGGATCCCCAATAGATTGGCGCGATCGTAATATCCGGTTGCTACGATCACCTTGCGGCAAACGTAGTCGTAAACTCCGCCCAGACGGTCGCAGGTAGTGATGTGAAATTCATTGTCACGTCCGGTGACCATCTCCACTCGCTGATATTGGCGCACGTCGAGCTTGTAATGCTCGGCGACCTTCCGGTAATACTCCAGAGCCTCGAGCCGGTTGGGCTTGGGATTGGCGCTGCTGAAAGGAATATCGCCAATCTCCAGCAGCTCGGGCGTGGTGAAAAAGATCATGTTGGCCGGATAGTGGAAGATGGAGTTGACCAGACATCCTTTATCGAGGGTGATGACTTTAAAGCCGGAGCGTTGGGCCTCAATCGCGCAGGCGAGCCCGGTGGGGCCGGCGCCGAGCACGATGACATCCGCTTGCATGTTAGGCCGCGGCCGCAGCTGTGCTTTAGGCAGCGTGTCTGGAATTAACTTCGTGGACAAAGTGGTTGTCCTGAGAGGGCAGATGCCGCTTGAGGATTGTAGATTCTAGCACGCAGACCGCGCGTTTCAGCGGTTGCTATAATTTTTGGTTCGCAGGAGCGCTTCATGGCCACGCTGACACCATCCTCTACCCGCACTGAAAAAGATTCGCTGGGCGCGAAAGAGATTCCAGCAGATGTTTATTACGGTATTCAGACCGCACGCGCGGTTGAGAACTATCCGATCTCTGGAATGCGAGCGCACCGTACGCTGATTCGGGCTTTTGGCATGGTGAAAGAAGCCGCCGCTGAAGCCAACCGTGAACTTGGCTTAGTGGACGAAAAAATCGCAAACGCAATTATTCAGGCGTCGAAAGAAGTTGAACAGGGCAAGTGGGACAAGGAGTTCGTGGTCGATGTTTTTCAGGCCGGCGCTGGCGTTAGTTTTCACATGAACACCAATGAAGTCATCGCCAACCGTGCGGTTGAGATTCTTGGCGGAAGCCTGGGCGATTATTCGAAAGTTCATCCTAACGATCATGTGAATTACGGCCAGAGCACAAACGACGTTTTTCCTACTGGGATGAGGCTGGCGACATTGCTTGAGCTGGAGAAGCTGTATCCGGTGCTGGATTCGCTGGTTGACGCGCTGGAGAGAAAAGGCAAAGAGTTTCATGCGATTTTGAAATCGGGCAGGACGCACATGCAGGACGCTGTGCCCATGCGCCTGGGACAGGAATTTACGGCCTATGCGGGCGCAATCTCACGGGCGGAAGATGCGATTCGTGGGAGCGCCGAACTGCTGCGCGAACTGGGGCTCGGCGGTTCAGCAGTAGGAACCGGTATTAACACGCACCCCGACTATCGCGAAATGGCAATCAGGAATCTGGCGAGAATCTCAGGACAGAAACTAAAGCCAGTTGATGACATGCGCTACGCCATGCAATCGAACCTGGCGATGGCGGCGGTATCGTCAGCTCTGCGCAATCTGGCGCTGGAAGTGATTCGCATCTCGAACGATTTGCGTTTGCTGGCGTCAGGACCGAACACCGGATTCGCTGAAATCAATCTGCCTGCGTTGCAGCCCGGTTCTTCGATCATGCCGGGAAAGATCAATCCTGTAATTCCTGAGCTGGCGGCCATGGTGTCGTTCCAAGTGGTGGGCAACGACGCTGCCGTGGCCATGGCGGTGCAGGCCGGGCAACTTGAACTGAACGTCATGATGCCGACCATGGCCTACAGCGTGATGCAGTCGATCGCAATTTTGACTAACATGCTGCGCCAGTTCACGGACAAATGCGTCGCCGGAATCACCGCCAACGATCAGCGCTGCAACTTCTACGTGCAGGCGACGGTGTCGCTGGCGACCGCGCTGAATCCTTATATCGGTTACGCCAAGGCTGCGGAGATTGCCAAAGAAGCCGTTGCTACCGGACGGTCCATCATCGAAATTGCCCGCGAAAAGAAATTGCTGAGCGAGAAAGAGATCGACGAGATCCTTGATCCGGTACGCATGACCGAACCCATACGCCCGCTGGACGCAGCCAAGAAGCGGGAAGAGATCAAGAGCAAAAAATAGCAACTACATATCCGCGCCCGGGAGGTCGTCGTTAATCATCGGCAAAGGCAAACCATTAACCACGAAGGCCACCAAGGATCACGAAGGAAAACAGGGGAACAATTTTGCTTCGCGTACCTTCGTGACCTTAGTGGTTAATGGTTTTATATTTGCGGGGCAAATTCGAAATCTTTGACCATCACAAAGGGAATTGTGGCCCCTGCAGCCGGGGAGCCAGCAGGGGCCGGGTTCCGGCGAGAAGGGTCTCGACCACCCGCCGGCATCCTCACATGAAGTACGTTGCAGAGGGCGCGGAAGTTCACCTATCGAAAGTCGATCCTATAATGCCAGGCGTTCGTCAAAAGCGAAGGCCACGGGCTCACCGATCGACAATTTATTAATGTCCGGGTGGGCTGGATTCAGCAGAAAATTGTTTTCAGATGGAACCAGCACGCTCGGAACTCGCAGCGCGACTGAGGTTTGATTTGCCGCCCACTCATCGCCCAAACTTCGAAGCGCGATGGATGGGGGCGCAGTTCGCCAGTTGCG
Source organism: Terriglobales bacterium (assembly GCA_036268595.1). Taxonomy (GTDB): domain Bacteria; phylum Acidobacteriota; class Terriglobia; order Terriglobales; family Acidobacteriaceae; genus Gp1-AA145. The sequence continues at coordinate 9,237 of DATATW010000049.1, read as the reverse complement.
CGGCAGTCGACTGTTATCGAGTGTTTCTATGAAAGCCGGATCGATGGTTATGCCGATAAGCACGTAGCGTTGCAACAGGTCGGGCTGTTCGAGGTGCACCAGCATTTCCAGCACCGCCAGAGATTGCGTTTCAGCGGTATACACGATCGAAGTGCCGGGGCTATTCCAGCGTCCGCCAAACTTCCGGGCGCCACTTCCAGTGAAAGCGGTCTTAACGTGTCTTCGCTTGGTAATTCGCCAAGCGGTAATGCTCAAGAAAAAACTCCGTGCTCCAGCCGGCCCATTAATTCTTCCACTTCGCGAGCACCCAACTCTGTGCGGGAGTAAGCAAGAGGAGTTTCGTTTTCGAGCGTCTTCTTTGGAGTGGTGAGCCATTTCAACGCGCCAGCACGGTCACCCTCGAAGAGATCAACCGCTTGCTCAAATACCGCAGAAAGCCGAAGCAATTTCTCTGACTCATCTGAGGAGAGTCGGCCTGAACTTTTACGACGCGCCAGCGTCCTGGGCGGCAGGTTAATGATGGAAGCGATTTCCGCCAGCGGAACGCCCGAGCGCGATTGAAGATCGAGCAATGCGTGAAAGGAGAATCCGCGCCTGACCTGGCGAATCAGGTCGCCGGAACTGCCTGCCTTCAATCCTAGAGCGCGTCCTGGCAAGGTAGAGCGAAAAGCTGCTTTTTCTCGCGGATGAGCCATGCCATAAGCCTAGACCGTCTATGCCACAATGTCAATAATAGTGTGCCAAGTGGCAGAACTACTTTGGGCGGGCGGCGTTGGGGGGCACTTCAGCGTATTCGTAAACTCCGCGGCCGCTTTTCTTGCCCAGGCGACCAGCTTTTACGTACTGCACCAGCAGAGGAGCGGGGCGGTATTTTTCGCCCAGCGTTTTGTGTAGGTATTCCAGAATGTGCAGGCGCGTATCCAAGCCGACCAAATCCACGAGTTCGAAAGGTCCCATGGGATGGTTCAGCCCCAGCTTCAACGCCTTATCGATGTCAGCAGCTGAGGCGACGCCTTCTTGCAGCATGTAAAAGGCTTCGTTGCCGATCATGGCATTGACGCGGCTGGTGATAAATCCCGGCGATTCTTTGATGACGACGACTTCTTTGCCCATGCGCTTGCCCACGCTTACGACTGCGGCGATGGTTTCATCGTCAGTCTCAAGCGCGCGCACCACCTCCAGCAATTTCATTTTGTGCACCGGATTGAAAAAGTGCATGCCCGCGCACTTTTTCGCACGGTAAGTGACACTGGCAATCTCGGTGATGCTCAGGGACGAAGTATTCGAAGCAAGAATGGTCGATGGCCGGCAGATTTTATCGAGCAGGGTGAAAATCTCGATCTTCGATTCCATTTCCTCTGGAACCGCTTCAATAACGAGATCAGCTTCGCGGGCGGCTTCTTCCACGCTGCCCGCATATTCGAGGCGCTTGAACGCGGCATCCGCATCCGCGGAAGAAACTTTTTTCAGCTCGACAGCTTTATCGAGATTGGCGCGAATGTCGCCCTCTGCCTTGCGCAGCGCGCCCGGGATCAAGTCCTCGAGAACGGTTCGGTAGCCGCCGAGGGCCGCGACATGGGCGATGCCGCGTCCCATAATGCCGGCGCCAATGACGGCGATCGTCTTGATCTCCGGCACTATTTCTCCACGAGGATGATCAACTCTCTAATCTTTTCACCGGCGCTCTTTAAACTCTCCGCCAGGCGCTTTTTCTCTTCTGCATCTACGCTCGGAAGCGAAGCGTGAATGCGGCGAATGGTGGTGGTGATGTCGTCCACGTAGTTTATGAGGCGAATCAGTTCTCCGGTGGCTGCCATGAAAGCGCTCCTGATGCCACCTGAGTGTTGGGCGGCAAACTCTTCATTTTCAACTGCCGCGCCAATTAAGTAAAGGCACGATAAATCAGCTGAATGCAAGCTATAGATTCTTTTACTTATCCTTTAACCTCCGCCGTAATCTAATGGAGTGATGAATGACCCAACGATCAAAGACTTTATCTTCGCCAGCGACTTCGACCAGACGCTGACCTTCAACGATTCCGGCTACGTGCTGGCCGAACTGGTCGGTATTCCAACTGAGGAGTTCGAGCGCAAAGCCGCCGGAATGGCGCGCTTGAACCTGGTGCAACAGGGCGCGGAACTCGCTTATTTGCTGCTGCATGATCCGGAGTTCCAGGGGCGGGTGCGCAAAGAGCATCTTTATGAAGTTGGCAAGCGCATCCGGCTGAAGGAAAACATCGCGCTCCTCTACCAGATATTGGATAACGGAATTCCCGGCTTCCACTTTGATTTCTATATTGTGTCCGCCGCGCCGGTGGAAATTGTGCAATCTGCGCTGGAAGGCATCGTGCCCAAGGACCACATCTTTGGGACCGAATTTCTCTACAAAGAGTCGGGTGAGATTGCGACCATTACTCGCGCCACCGCCGGCTACGGCAAGGTGTATGTGCTCGACCAACTCCAAAGCCGCGCCCAGATCGGCCCCGACCATATTGTCTATGTGGGCGACGGGAGTTCAGATGTGCACGTGATGCTGCACACCAACGTTCGCGATGGATACACGATCGCGGTTTCGGAAGCCAAGCATGTGTCGCAGGTCGCCAAACGCACCATCCTCAGCACCAGCGCGCTGGCGGTTCTGGCGCCGATCCTTGAAGACATTGCGCTGTGGCCGCGGCTACGAATCCGTACATTTTTCGAGTCCTACGGCGTGATGATTCAGGAATGGGACCGGGTACGGACCGACTGGCTGACTCTGCGCTCGGTCGCGACGGAGAGTATGGAGGCGGCAGGTGGGAAGTGAGTCTTTTCCTCAATGAGTATTCGGGCGGACGCTGGAAAACAAACCACAGAGGCCACTGAGTTTCACAGAGGAAGGCACAGAGGCTTGATTGCAGACGAATTCCTCTGTGGCTTTGCTCTGTGTACCTCTGCGTCCTCTGTGGTGAGAGCTTTTGGGCTCTCCCAGCCCTGTCATCCTGAGCGGAGTCAGGCTTCAGGTGTGAATCCAGCTAAGCGTTCTGCTCATCTACCAGCCATGCTGGAACAATATCTTTCTAATACCCAGATTCAAAACGGGCCGGTTCTTGAAACCGCGCCGGTGCACCAGGACTCTGCGTTGCTCGATGCGTACTCGCGAGCGGTCGTCACTGCTGCCGAAAAGATAAGCCCGTCGGTCGCCAAGATCGAAGTCACGCAGACCGCCGGAAACGGGCGAAATGGCGAGCCTCGCGAGCGCCAGGGCGGTGGTTCGGGATTCGTGTTTACGCCTGACGGCCTGGTTCTAACCAACAGTCACGTCGTGCATAACGCGTCACGGATTGCGTTGTCGCTGCCGGACGGGCGGCATTTTCCGGCGCATCTGATTGGGGAAGATCCCGCGACTGACCTTGCCGTAGTACAGATCAACGCTGGCGCAGAGGCGCTTGGTCTTACTGTGGCAGAACTTGGTGATTCGCAGAAGCTGCGTGTCGGACAGCTGGCCATCGCTATTGGAAATCCTTACGGATTTCAGTACACGGTGACCGCCGGAGTGGTCAGCGCACTCGGCCGGTCATTGCGCTCGTATTCCGGTCGGCTGATTGAAGACGTGATCCAGACCGATGCTTCGCTAAACCCGGGCAACTCCGGCGGCCCGCTGGTTTCGTCCGACGGCGAGGTGATCGGCGTAAACACCGCGACCATCATGGGCGCACAGGGATTGTGTTTCGCCATCGGCATTAATACCGCGAAATTTGTCGCCACCCGCCTGCTGCAGCAAGGCCGCATTCGCCGCGCCTACATCGGTGTGGAAGCACAAAATGCGCCGCTGCATCGCAGGATCGTGCGCTTTTATGATTTGCCGAAAGAAACGGGAGCGATCGTTCTTGCGGCAGAAAACGGCAGTCCGGCCCAAAAAGCTGGCTTGCGCGAAGGCGACGTGATCATCGCCTTCGCTGGACAGCCGATTGCCGGCGTGGATGACCTGCACCGTTTGTTGACGGATGCGCAGGTGGACGTCAAGACCTCAGTCACGGTTCTGCGCCGGACGGAGCGGCTGGAATTGGTCATCGTTCCGCAAGAGTCGAAGCAGTAAGCGCGTTGCGATCCCAGCGATGCTTTCGGCGCGTTTTTTTGGCAAACGGTTCTACTTTATGGGGACCGACCGCTTGGATTTCTCTTTAAGCCATGCCAATATTGACGAAGGCGGCGGCATGAAATGGCTAAGCGATCAAGGATCATGTATATCGAATCGAAGGCGGAAGGTTTGGTCGGACCGGCTCGTATCGGTCGTGTCTTCTATAATAAAACCGGATGCACTCTCCAATATCGGGAGCAAAAATTTCAGAGCTTAAAGGGATCTGGGTTTAAATCGAATTATCGTGAGGTCGGGACTCGTGATGAGTATTGGATTTCTGGGCCGCGTCGCGATGGCGCTGACCGACTCTACACGAGCAATATCCCGGTGGAAATCGATGAAGACATTCGGGAAGAATACTGGACCACGATTCGCAGGAAGCCCGAGCTAAAGCAACGGCGACATTACTGACTGGCCCCGAATCTCAAAGGCCACGCTTCGACCTAAAGCACCTTTTCGGTTCATTGCAACTCCGTTTCCCCTATGTTAGTTTCTGAAACAGAAGGGATTACCTTGCAGGCGACAGTTCCTGCCGGGCTGGACCGCAAAGAGGCCGAGATATACCAGCGGCTGGATCCGGCGCGGCTTCCAAAACACATCGCAATCATCATGGACGGCAACGGCCGGTGGGCGCGTAAACGCCATCTGCCGCGCGTGGCCGGACATCGCGCCGGGGTCACGGCTGTGCGCTACGTGGTCGAGGCGGCGTCGCGCATCGGTATTCCTTCGCTCACGTTGTACGCTTTTTCCGAAGAAAACTGGAAACGCCGCCCCAAGGCCGAAGTTGATTTTCTGATGAAGCTGCTCTCCCGCTATTTGAAGCAGGAGGTGCCCACGCTGCACAAGAACAATGTGCGGCTGCAATACATCGGCCGGCTGTACGAGCTTCCGGGTTTTGTGCAGGAGAAGATGGAGTGGGCACGCCAGGAAACTTCACGCAACACGGGCATGGTGCTGACGTTGGCGTTGAACTACAGCGCCCGCTCGGAACTGGTGGACGCATTCCAGTCCATGCTGAACGCGGCCGCCAACAATGGCGGGGTCGAGCACCTGAAGATCGACGAGGAGACGGTTTCGCGGCATCTTTATACCAGCCATTTGCCCGATCCCGATCTGGTGATCCGTACCAGTGGCGAGATGCGGCTGAGCAATTTCCTGCTCTGGCAATTGGCTTACGCGGAAATTTACGTCACGCCGACGCTGTGGCCCGAGTTCCGCGGCGTGCACCTGCTCGAAGGTATCGTCGATTATCAGAAGCGCGACCGCCGTTACGGCGGGCTTAACGAATCGCCATCTGCACGCGCTGTGCGGAGCTGATCTCCATTGGAACTGCTCAAGCGAGTACTCACCGCAGTAGTGCTCATCCCGATAGTTTTGCTGCTGGTGTTGCGCGCGCCAGTGCCGGTGCTCGCGTTCGTCTCCGGAGTAGTAGCGCTGCGGGCGATTCATGAACTGCTCAAGCTGGCAGAGGGCTACAACATCCGGCCGCTCTATAAACCTACTTATATTTTTGTCGCATCATTTTTCCTGTTGATCGCAATCAGCGCGGCGCAAACGCCAGCACTCTCCACTTCAGGATTTGCATTTGTCGCGGTGTGTTTTGCTGCGTTCGCGCCGTTTATTTTCCTTGCCATCGCAATGCGCCGCGATGAACTCTCGTCGTCGTTTCCGGCGGCAATGACCGCAGCCTTCGCGTTTGCTTATATTGCGCTGCCCATGGCTTCGCTGGTGCAGTTGCGCGAGCAATGGGAAGGCAGTTTTTTTATTCTTTACTTGTTGTTGCTGGTATGGGCGGGGGACATCTTCGCTTACTTCATCGGCAAATCGCTGGGCACGCACCGCATATCGCCGCGAGTCAGCCCAAAGAAAACCTGGGAGGGCGCGGTCGCGTCCATGGTTGCCAGCGTTGCCGTTGGCATGCTGATGACACACTACGCGGCGCCCATCAGCAGGGCTTTGTTGCACGCGCGCCTGATCGAGCAGCGCGATGGTGTATTTACCGAGCCGGCGATGTTTCCGATAATTATCTTGTCGATTGTGCTTAATATTGCGGCGCAACTCGGGGACCTGGTCGAGTCGGTGATCAAACGTGGAGCGGGCGTGAAAGACTCCGGCGCTATTCTGCCAGGACACGGCGGCATGTTTGACCGCATCGACGCGCTGCTGTTTGCCGCGCCGGTTTTGTGGGCTTACATGGCGTGGCGAGTTCTGATGCAATAGGGAACACTTTCGCGACGGTACGCGTACTGGTAGGGGGATTATTCATGGAGACGATGCGGATTTGTTCATGTCTGTGGACGGCTTTTGTTGTCGTCTGGCTGGCGGCCTGGTTCAAGACCAAGCGTACTCAGGAACGCATGAATTTTGGCTCCCGCCTGCTTTATAGCATTCCGGTATTTATCGGCTGTTACCTTCTCTTCGGCGAGCGTTTCTCAGGATGGCTTCAGGAACGTGTTATTCCGAAAAATATCGGCATCGAGTCCGTGGCAATTTTGCTGACTGCGGTCGGTATCGCGCTCGCGATCTGGGCGAGATTCTACATTGGTGAAAACTGGAGCAGCGCGGTCAGCATAAAAGTTGATCATCAATTGATTCGAACTGGGCCATACGCCTGGGTGCGACACCCAATTTACTCTGGGATACTGCTGGGCATGATCGGCACTGCTTTGGCGCGTCGCGAGCCGCGCGGCTTTTTCGCCATCATTTTCCTCTGGCTCGGATTCTGGATCAAACTCAGAATGGAAGAAGGGTTCATGCGCAAGACCTTCGGCGAACAATATCAGGAGTACAGCCGATCGACCGGCGCGCTGACTCCGAAAATGCGATCGTAGTTTCGGGCTAGCAAGATGGCTTCCTTACGCTGACGTTCTGCCTCACGCACGCCCAGCGTTCAATATCTCGAAGTTTTTCGGCGTGGCCGAAACGACGGCGTTCATTGGATACTCACTCGCACAGGGGCAGAAGTCAATCTGGAGAGGCGTGACCTGGGCGTCACTCTGAAACATATGCTGGATGGTTTGATCTTCGGTTTGCTGACCGGAGGAACATTTGGATGGTTGTGGCCGAGATAATCAGCGACAACAAATCTTACAGGAACGGAATATAGGCGGGGACGCTGTGTTTGTACGCCTCAAATTCTTTGCCGAAGTGCGAAGCCAGCAGCCGTTCTTCGAGACGCACCCGAATCTCGGTGCCGATGATGAACAGCAGGAGCGCAATCACAGACAATTTCCATCCGGCGATGATCACTGCAACAGCACTCAGCACTAGCAGCATAGAAGTGTAGATCGGGTTTCGCACCAGTGCGTACGGGCCGGAGCGCACGAGTTTGTGATCTGCGCCGAGGGCCGCATCAATCCGCAACTGGCCCGCAAGCGCGCGCGAAGAAGTCCAGGACAGCACCGCCGCCAAGGCAAACAAAACGACCGAAATAAGTGCGCGCCACACCGGCAACGACCGCTCCCAAAAGTGCCCTTGCCATAATAAAGAGAACGCCACGAACTGCAGCAGCAAACCCCAACGTGAACGCGAGTTCACCACGCTTGCAGCCGCAGTTCGGCGATGCGCCGGAACGAAAGGATAGAACCAGACAATTACACCGGTGGCAATCAGTAGGTAGGCGTATGCGGGCATCGCACGAATCGTCAATGAAGTTGTCAGGCGAAAAAATGAGAGGACGATTGCTAGATGAACATCTCGTCCTGAGGAGCCGAGACCGAACTTCTCTCCCGGCGGCGCGAAAATAATGCTTCAAAACCTGCGCTCACGCCGTGCATCAATCCAGAGAGCTGCTTGACGGGAGAAACGACGGTTTTCTGCACGACCTCGCGAGTCTCTTCCAATTTGTCCATAGTGCTGTTGACGAATTCGTCGGCGCGAATCACTTGCAAGCGAGTGCGATCCACAATGTCAGTGAGGGTCGCGTCCACACGCTCCATTTGAGTGCGCAGCATGGTGGTGGAGACGCTTACGTTATCGACAACCGTAGTGATCTTTGGCCGCAATTCGCTCATCATCGAATGCGCCAGTTCAGCGGTGGGCAGGACTTTAGTCTTAACTTCTTCAGCTAGCTGTTCAACTTTAGCGCTCGTCTTGCGCATCGAAAAGTACATGCCCGCCAGCATTCCGGCCTGCAATAGTACCGCGACGGCGGTGAGGGCGATAAAGACTATCAGCAGATTATCCATGTTCCCGTGTGACCTTCACGGCGTGAGCAGCTAAACGCTGTCCCCTTCGCTTTTCGTCGCAGAAACTTTTTCCCGATACGCCCGCCGGCCTGCGTCGACAGCGGAACGGACCTGCTCCCTTTGGGTCTCGTAAACTTCGCGTCCCTTCTCAGCCCACGTCTCCGCATGTTCGCGAGCGTCCCCGGCGCGCTTGCGCAGGAAGTCTCGTCCTTCTTCGGCCTTGGCCATCAGAATTTGGCGCGTCTCATCACCCGACATTGGAGCATAAAGGAACCCAACCACCGCGCCGACTCCGATTCCCGTCAGGAACCAAAGAATACTCCCGCCCTTACGGTCAGACATGCCTTACCTCCACAATCATCGCAACAGACGGATGTTAGCATCCGTCCTGTGGAATTACAATTCCAGCGCCCTTGTGCTCTGGCGCTGCAAGCGCGACAATGTTCCGTTCTGATTCACGCTTAATTCGGGAGCAGTCGCTTTGTCTGATCGTAAATACCGGCAGCATGGATACCAGGACAGTGGCGAGAAACCTCAGAAATCATTCTCCCCTCAAGGTCCGGCTCGCAAAGACAATACCTACGGCCCGCGGCCGGTGCAGATGCCAGGCACGCATTCGGTATCACGCTGCGCTCAGTGCGGAGCTTTGCTGACCTCTCTCTCGGAACCGATTGGCCAGTGTCCGAAATGCGGCTTCGAACTGCACTCGTGCAAGCAGTGCTCATATTTCGACCCTTCATGCCGCTTCGAATGCATGCAGCGAGTGCCGGACAGGGTCGCTAAGAAAGATGCGCAAAACCAATGCACCTTTTATTCCATCAGCGTCCGAGTTGAAAAGCAGACTTCGACCGGAGCGGCGGCAAAACCCGATTCTGCGCGTCAGGCGTTCGATAATTTGTTCAAAGACTGAGCGGGAAATTGTAGATTTCAGATT
>DATATW010000048.1:0-13066 GCA_036268595.1 Terriglobales bacterium | reverse complement strand
GCACGCGCCTGCAGATTTGAAAGATCGCGCCCGCAGCCAGGTCGAACGCGAACTAGCGTTGATCGAAAAACTAAAGCTGCCGGGATATTTTCTGATTGTGTGGGACCTCGTGCGCTTCTGCGGCCAGCAAAACATCCTGGTACAAGGTCGCGGATCGGCTGCCAATAGCGCGGTTTGCTACTCGCTGGGCATTACCGCGGTCGATCCCATCCGCATGGAATTGCTTTTCGAAAGATTTTTGTCGGAAGAGCGCGGCGAGTGGCCGGACATCGATCTCGATCTTCCCAGCGGCGACGACCGTGAAACCGTGATCCAGTATTTGTATCGCCGTTATGGCGAGCGCGGCGCGGCCATGACCGCCAATGTCATTACTTATCGCAGCCGCATGGCCTCGCGGGAAATCGGTAAAGTGCTTGGCTTCGATCTGGAAACTTTGGACAAACTTTCCGCGGCCGTTGCGCACTGGGAATATCGCGATGCAAATGACACCTTCGACAATCGCTTTCGCGATGCCGGGCTCGACCTGCGTCATCCGCGCATCCGGAAATATTTCGAATTGTGCGAAGCCATTCAGGATTTGCCGCGACATTTGGGACAGCACTCGGGCGGCATGGTGATTTGCCAGGGACAACTGGACTCTGTTGTCCCACTCGAACCAGCGTCGATGCCGGGACGCGTAGTGGTGCAGTGGGACAAAGATGATTGCGCCGATTTAGGAATTGTGAAAGTGGACCTGCTTGGCCTTGGCATGATGGCGGTGCTGAAGGATTCTCTCAATTTAGTTCGCGATCATTATTGCGAGCAGGTGGACTTGGCGCATCTGCCGGCGGACGACGCGAAAGTTTATTCGACGGTGCAGAAGGCGGACACCATCGGCATGTTTCAGATCGAGAGCCGGGCGCAGATGTCGTGCCTGCCGCGGCTGCATCCCACGCGATTTTACGATCTGGTGGTGCAGGTCGCGATCATTCGACCCGGCCCGATCGTGGGGCAGATGGTAAATCCTTATTTAGAGCGGCGGCAGGGTCGTCAAGATGTGACCTATGCGCATCCATCGCTGGAACCAGTGCTGAAGAGGACGTTGGGAGTGCCGCTATTCCAGGAACAATTGTTGCGCATGGCCATGGTGGTCGCGGGATTCAGCGGCGGCGAGGCGGAAGAACTGCGACGCGCCATGGGATTCAAGCGCTCAGAAAAACGCATGCGCGAGATCGAAGCCAAGCTGCGCGCGGGAATGGAGCGCAACGGAATTTCGCGAGAGGCGCAAGAGCAGATCGTGCTTTCGATTACATCGTTCGCGCTGTATGGATTTCCTGAATCCCACGCCGCCAGCTTTGCGCTCATCGCTTACGCCAGCGCGTATTTGAAGTGCCATTACCTGGCGGCGTTCACGGCGGCACTGTTGAACAATCAGCCGATGGGATTCTATAGTCCGGCGACCATCGTGAAAGATGCACAACGCCATGGATTGAAGGTGCTGCCGGTGGATGTGACGCGATCGGAGTGGGAGTGCACGCTGGAAGAAGCCGCCGGGCACGCTGTTGGTCGTCGGCCTTTGGTCGTCGGCCAAAATACAATGGCTTTGCGTCTGGGCCTGCGCTACGTTCGCGGATTGCATGAAGAGGCGGGACAGGCGATTGCGCGGGAAAGAAAGCGCGTGCCGTTTGATTCCATTCATGATCTGGTCCGACGTGTGCCGGAACTGAGAAAAGACGAATTGAATACGTTGGCGGAGATTGGCGCGTTGAACTGCCTTGGATTGCAGATTGAAGATTTCAGATTGCAGAATGAAAAATCTCTAGCCGCCCACGATTATGGCACTAAATCTGAAATCTACAATCGACAATCTGCAATCTCTTTTCATCGTCGCGATGCTTTGTGGAGCGTGGGAGCTGCGGCCAATCCTGCCGGGCCGCTGCTTGAGCAAATCCCAGAATCTGACAACAAATCGCCATTAACAATGATGACCGATGAAGAGCGTCTGGTGGCGGATTTTCGTGGCACGGGTATGACGGTCGGACCTCATCCCATGTCGTATCATCGCGCCCGCATGGAGAAAATGGGCGTGCGCCGGGCAATAGAACTCAGCCAGCTTCCGAATGGACGCAAGGTACGCATTGCCGGCGGCGTGATTGCGCGCCAGCGGCCCGGAACCGCGAAAGGTTTCGTGTTTCTCAGCCTGGAAGATGAGACCGGAGTTTCGAATGCTATCGTCAATCCTGATTTGTTTCAGCAAAACCGGTTGCTGCTGGGAACAGAGCAGTTTTTATTGATTGAAGGCATTCTGCAAAATCAGGATGGAGTAATTTCTGTGAAGGCCCAGCGCGTCGCTCCTGTGAAAATTACGAGCGCACACACTGTATCACACGATTTTCACTAGTTCTATCGCACGACGCCTTCGAGTGGCGAACTCGCAGTCGCATACAATTTCTTTTCCATCCGTCCCGCCAGGTACGCTTCCCTGCCCGCGACGACGGCATGCCTCATCGCTTCCGCCATCAGCACTGGATCTTGCGCATTAGCGATGCCGGTATTCATCAACACGGCGTCGGCGCCCAACTCCATCGCGATCGTTGCGTCGGACGCAGTGCCCACACCCGCGTCAATGATCAGCGGAACGCCGGTGACGATCTCACGCAAAATCTGAATGTTCGCGCGATTCTGGATTCCCAGGCCGCTACCAATCGGCGCGCCCAGCGGCATAATTGTCGCAGCGCCGGCATCGAGCAGCCGCCTGGCAAACACCGGATCATCAGAGGTATACGGCAACACTGTAAAGCCTTCCTTCACCAGCACGCGAGTAGCCTCAAGCGTCGCCTGAACATCAGGATAAAGCGTGCCCTGATCGCCGATCACTTCCAGCTTCACCCAATCGGAGATACCGACCTCGCGTCCAAGGCGCGCCGCGCGAATGGCTTCGTCAGCTGTGTAGCAGCCCGCAGTATTCGGCAGAAGAAAATATTTCTTTGGATCGATGTAGTCAAGCAGCGACTCCTTGCTGCGATCGAGGTTGACTCGGCGAACCGCCACGGTCACAATCTCCGCGCCGCTGGCCGCGAGAGCCCGCGCGGTCTCCTGAAATGACTTGTATTTTCCGGTGCCGACGATGAGGCGCGACTGAAACTGGCGCCCCGCAATAATGAGTGGATCTGACATGTATTCATTGTAAATCGAAGCGGCTGCTCTCTCCTCCCGCTTGCGAGTAGCCACAAATAAAAGCTATCCCGGAGATCGCAGAGGAAAATCACAAACGGGGCGGACTAGCTAAAGAAATAATGCGCCAGTTTCCCTCTGTGCGTTTTCTCTATGTTCCCCAGCGCCCTCATGGTTAATGCTTTTGATTTCTCAGCGTCCTCTAAAGATTTTCTCTGCGTCCTCTGCGGTTAAAAGCTCTAAAGACCTTAACCGCAGAGTTCGCAGAGAGATCCCATAGAGATGACCGAGGAATTCCTCGTTTCTGTTCACCATCGAAAACAGAGGATTAAGCCATGGTCGCCACTTCCACTTCAGAGTACATTTCGTCGATCTCGCGCTTAAAACGTTCTTCGATTGCGCGCCGTCGAATTTTCATACTGGCAGTGAGAGTGCCGTTTGCCGGCGACAGTTCCTCAGGAATCAGGCGGAACTTTTTCAAGCGTTCGAACTGGGCCAGGTCTTCATTAACAGAACGTACAATCTCGGCATAATGCGCATGCACTTCCGCAAGCCCGATCAATTCATTGCGGGTCGAAAACGCCAAACCTTCCATTCGCGCGTAAGTTTCGACTGCGGGAAAATTGGGGATGATCAGCACCGCGGGAAATTTGCGTTTGTCGCCGATGACCACCGCCTCGGCGATCCAGGGGTAATGTTTAAACGAACTTTCGATCGGCTGCGGAGCGATGAACTTCCCGCCAGAAGTTTTCAGCAGGTCCTTTTTGCGATCGGTGACAAAGAGAAAACCATCTTCATCGATGCGGCCAATGTCGCCGGTTTTGAACCAGTCGTCGATGAATGCCTCGCGGGTTTCCTGTGGCTTATTCCAATAAGCGCGGAAGACCGAGGGACCGCGCACCAGGATCTCTCCATCCTCCGCGATGCGCACCTCGACATTCCCCAACGGCTTGCCAACACTTCCGACCCGATGGGCGTTTGGTGTATTCACTGCAATGACGGGCGAAGTTTCGGTCAGCCCATAGCCTTCGTAAATGCGAATGCCGATGTCAGCGTACCATTCTGCAAGCTCGCGTCCGAGGGGCGCACCGCCAGAGATGTAGCAGTCGACGCGACCGCCGATTCCCGCACGCACTTTCGAGAACACGAGTTTGTCGGCTAATTTCCAGGCGAGAGAACGGGGCATTTTGCCTGCAAGGATTTCATTTCGATGCGCGCGGCCGACATCTACTGCCCACCGATAAATCTGTTTCTTCGGAAACTTCGCCGCAGCTAGGACAACCTGGGAATGAACTTTTTCGTACACACGTGGCACACTCAACAAAATGTTCGGCCGAACTTCACGCAACGCTTGTGGCAGCTGATCGATCTGAGGGAGGTGGGCAAGGGTCACGCCGCAGTACAGCAAGCCCAAATCAACCGAGCGCGCGGTGACGTGGGAAAGCGGAAGAAACGAAACGCAAGCCATGCCGTCGCCGAACCCAAACTCGCGCAGCGAGTAATTGATATTCACCGCCATATTGCCGTGGGTGAGCATCACGCCCTTCGGCGTGCCGGTCGTGCCCGAGGTATAGATTATGGTCGCCAGCTCGTCAGGCTTCACATCGCGGCCAGTGGTTTCGAGCTGAATGTCTCCAGCAAGTTGCATTAGCGAAGACATCTTTATGGCGCGGGTATCGGTTACATCGTCCATGACCGCGACCTTTTCCACGTTGGTGTTTTGCAGAATAGATAAAACTTTTTCCAGATGCTTTTGCGAGGAGACGAAAATCGCCCGGGCCCCCGAATCACCCAGGATGTATGCCGTCTGCTCAGGCGTGAGGGTCGTGTAAATCGGAACCACCACCGCTCCCAACAACAGGCAAGCAAAGTCAACCACCGCCCACTCGTGGCGGTTTTCGCTGAGGATGGAGACACGGTCCCCGCGGGAAACCCCCCACGATCGCAACGCCTGCACAACGCCCGATACTTTTGCGGCAAACTCGTGAGCGGAAATCGGAACCCATCCGGTTTCGGATCTTCGCAACATGCAACGCGGCTGGTCCCGGTTGGCTATCGCGAAGAAAATATCATTGAGGGTCTGAATGCTCATGCTTCAAAAATTGAACTTAAAGCCTTTATTAGCGCTGCGCAATTGTCACATGGTGGACATAATGATTGGAAGATTACGTCCGGGTTGGAAGTAACGGCGGATGCTCCATAGACTGCCGGATTAGAAACTTCGGGGAGTCGACAAATGAGCTATGATTGGTGCGCTCTCACGTGCACGTTGGATGGAGATGTAATAAATTTGTCTTGGCGTTGACCTGACTCAATCAGATCGATAAACTCGCCTGACCGAGGACAGCGACATGAAACGACTGTTTTTGACCCTGGCATTAATGTGCACAGTGCTTTCATACCCACTCGCAGCCGCAAATAGTGCAGCCGCAAATAATAAGGAGACTGGAATGCTGCCGAAAGTTGGCGACCTCGCCCCTGATTTTAAAATGCAATATTTCGACGGCCATGACCTGAAAGACGTTACGCTTGACCAATATCGCGGAAAGAAACAGGTCGTACTGGCGTTTTATATCTTTGCATTCACCGGTGGTTGAACCCAGCAAATGAAAAACTTCCAGGCGAATTTAAAAAAGCTGGAAGCTACCGACACCCAGGTCCTGGGTGTGAGCATGGATAGCCCGTTTGCCAACCACGCATTTGCCGATTCAATCGGCGTCACCTTCCCGTTGCTGAGCGATTGGGGCGGCGAAACCACTCACAAATATGGCCTCTACGTAGATAAATACAAGGCCGCACGGCGGGTAAATTTTCTGATCGGCAAAGACGGACACATTCTCGAGGAACAAGTGGACAGCGCAGCCATTGATCCATCGAATATCGTGGATGCGTGCGAACGTCCAAAGCTGAATCATTAGGCGCTCAAGTTTGACGCTGGTTAGCGCCGTTGTTATCATCAAATCGCGGGGTGGAGCAGTCTGGTAGCTCGTTGGGCTCATAACCCAAAGGTCGGTGGTTCAAATCCACCCCCCGCAACCAAAACCCTCCGCAGTTCCTTCCTGCAAGTTTTCTGGATTGATGAAATTGCGAGTAGAGCCGTGTGCATGCATGTTCCTAGTTTGGAGCCGCGTTCTTGTTCCATGTTCCAAAACGTGGAACAACTTGGAACAGATCGCCAAAGATCGCCTTTTCTAAAGCGAGCGCGGCGCTTCGATCTGCGTCGGCCGACGTATGCGTATAAACGTCAGCCGTCGTGCTCAGGTTGGAGTGCCCGAGCAACTTCTGTACGAGTTTCAGATTGCCGGTCTTCTCGTTGACAATTGTTGCGGCGGAATGCCGGAACGTATGGAAGCCAGCAGCCCGGCTCTCGCGAGTGATTCCCAGCCGATCTAGGGTCGGGTAGAGCACGTCCCTCCTCAACACATCGGGATTTAGGGGCGAGCCGTCATCCTTGCAAAAGACGAAATCGTCCTGGGCTCCGTGATTTGAGTTCCGCTTCTGCGTCGCCATCAGAGCAGACAAAAGCGAAGGTCCAAAGTAAATGACCCTCACGCTTCCTTCGGTCTTGGGCGCAACCAACTCGCCTTCCCAAAGAGCCTGACGGATCTCCAGAATTTGCGAGTCGAAGTTGATGTTCTTCCACTGTAGTCCCAGCAACTCACCGAGCCGCGCGCCAGTAAGCATCGCACATTGAAATAAGCTGCGGTGAGTTTTCGGCACGGAGTCTACGATCAGCTTTAACTCCTCTGCACTCCAGACAGGCTTTTCGTGTCGGATCACACGCGGCTTGTGCCGGTCGCGAACAGGCGACCTCGGAATGAGATCGTTGTCCACGGCCAGCGAGAAGATGCTTTGCAGAAGTCCGACCAGATTGCGAACCGTCTTGGGAGCCGATCCGCCTGCCAGTCGCGACTGCAATAGCTTCTCGATGTGCAGGGCGCAACCTCGTTGATGCGCATCGGGCCGAGAGCCGGCAGGATGTGCACTCTGAGTTCGCAGTCGTAAGAACGCTTTGTCGAAGGCTTTACCTGCTTGCGATCTAGGTATGGCCTCCAGAGGGCATCCACGACGTGCTGAACCGTAAAATCCGTTGTCTCTATGGGTCGGTTCTGTGATTCACGGATTCTCTCGTCCAGCACTGCCCTAGCTGCCTTCTTGCCTGACAGATTTTCGAGTGTTTCAGATTTGTGCTTCCACTTGCCATCCGCAGTTCGCAGACGGTACCGGATGCGAAAAACCAAACCACGACGGGTTCGGATTGGATCAGAAACGTAACCTTGTTGATACGATTGACGAGTCAATTCTTCTTCTCCTTTTGTTTTGACCCGTCTTTGCCTCCCGTGATGTAGAGCTTGGCACCCTTGCGGAAGAGGACGAGATCGCCGGGAAAGTCGCGGTCGTCACCGACAATGCAAACGGGCTGATTACTCAGGTGAAGGTGAACTCGGCAACATCAGCGGAGATGCGCGGCGGCTGCTCGTGACACTGAATTCAGTGACGTCGGACGAGCGCCCGAAGATTGACCACATCGCAGATCAACTCCTCTCCTTGACTCAACACGCTGACACATTGATGGCAAAGATTGGCCCGGTAGTCGGCCATGCGGACGACACGCTCCAAAATGTGAACGCTACAATCAGCGGGCTGCGAGAACCGATACGGACGGACCTCGCTGAACTTCAGACCACTCTGCAACAAGCAAAGAACCTCCTCGCCGACATTCAAGGAGTGGTACGAACCAACGATTTCAAGATCGACGACACCGTAGAGAATTTGCGAGTCGCTACTGACAATCTCGGCCAGTTAACGGATCAGCTAAAGCAGAGACCATGGAGCCTGATCCGAACCAAGCAACCTAAGGATCGCAAACTTCCCGATTAGGATGGAAATGAAATATGCGCATAAAACATTCAGTGCTTCTCATTATTATTATTTTCGCCATCTCAATGATTTTCGTGGGGTGCGTTGGCAAGGTGCGCTATCCAACCTACTACGCCCTTCATCTGCCTCCGGCGCCCGCCCTCCCGACCGCGGCGCAAGGGCACATGTCGCTTGCAATCCGCGAATTCAGATCGCCCGATTACCTACGCCAAGGGCCGCTTGTGTACCGGGCATCACCGGAACAGATTGGCTTCTATAACTACCATCGCTGGGCGGCTGATCCTCGCGAATTTGTGACCAGCGCGATTACGGATCGGCTGCGCGCAGGCGGCACTTTCGCCGACGTGAAAGTGTATGACGGACGGTCTACTGCCGACTACATACTCAGCGGACGCCTGGAGAAGCTCGAGGAAGTGGATTACGAAGGTGGCGTCAAGGTTGAAGTTGTACTCTCCGCGCAGGTGATCGCGGTTCGTACCGGTGCCCAGGTCTGGGCCGACTCTGCTAACGAAATGGGGAGAGTCGATCAACAAAACGTGCCTGCGGTTGTGAGCGAAATGAGCAGTGCGATGGATCGCGCCATCAACAAGCTTTTGTTGTCCTTTCCCACCTCCGCATTGGCTAGCAACCGTCAGCGATAAGACCGGGAGGACGCATCGGCCACCATTTTACGTAACGACAAGTCGGCTTCTCGCCTTCAATCGAGCGGATTAATGCTAGCGCATTTCTCCGTAACAATCGACTGACGAACCATAACTTCCGGTTTGCCCGTCAACCGGAAGCAATCGCGATGATTTCCTACAAGCCGACTTCCCAGTACCGATCCGATCAGCTAAATTTGAGCCTCAATACCCGCGGCTCGACGCGAAGGGTTCAAGAGATGAAACACGCGAATCAGACAGCGTGTATAAATTGGCATATGCAGACAGGCGCGGAGAGTCTCCCATACGGAATTTACTTTGGCGCGAGCCGGATTCGCCAGGAATTGCCGGGTTTTTCCATAGAGCTTCTGACGCCTACCTTACGTGCGGAAGACGTGCCTTTGCATGCGCATGGGAATGCATCGTTTGTATTTGTTATATCGGGGGACTATCGGTCCAGCGCCGACGGTGCGGCGCCTGTCAACTCAAGCCCGACGCTCATCTTCAACCCTTCGGGAACGACCCATCGGGACAGCTTTGTACTTGCGGACGGCCGGTTCTTGGCGATTTCCATCTCGGATCGCAGCCTGAGGGTTGCCTCGGATTGGGCAGTCCTTCCAACATCAGCCAAGGCGTTTACTTCTGGAGCTGGTTTCAACGCCGCACTTCGGCTCGCGCGGCAGTGCGCCGCGCCTGGGCTTGCCGACGCTTCGACGGTGGAGGCAATGTGCTGGGAATTGCTTTCGATCTTTTCAGGAGTAAACCTCTGGCCGGGCAAACACCGAGCATCGCTGCCTTCGTGGGTGGGCAGGGCACGCGAAGTCCTGCACGACCGATGCAGCGACTCTTTGCCGATCACGGAAATGGCGCGGCAGCTCGGAGTCCATCCCGTCTACTTCGCGCGATCATTTCGGCATGTGTTTCGCTGTACGCCAGGCGAATATCGGATGCGATGCCGTCTGCGTGACGCCTTGGCGCTCATGCGGAAAACAAATCTCACCTTGTCGGAGATCTCGCTCCGCGCCGGGTTCTTTGATCAGAGTCACTTCAGCACGGCATTTCGGAAGCACTTTGGGATGGCTCCGCAGGCGTATCGAAGGAAACTTCGTAAAGATGTCGTGAACTGTGAAGTTCAATTTGTACAAGACGAAGCATAGCGGCCCTGCCGATACTGAGATCTGGAGGCACCCACCCGATGCCGTTTTCCGCATCTCACGCACGCAATACCCTGCGCTGTTTATTGGCGCTCGCGGCTGCGCTGGCACCTTCAAACATTTCTTCTCAGACAATCGGACGGGACCCATTGAGCGGCGTCTGGGGCGCCGAAGTGCGTATCGGCACACCCGTTCAGGGAGAACTGACGCTGGACGAACGCGAAGGCATGTTGCGCGCCTCCATCGCCGGATATCAAGTTGCCGCAGCAAAAGAAGGCAACGATATTAGGTTCAAGCTGCCTGACAGCATCGCGGAATTTCGAGGAGTTCGGGACCCAGCTTCAAATACGATCCGCGGTGAATGGATACAGCGAGGCGGAGTGGTTCTGGACCCGCAGTATGCGAGCCCCCTCGAGCTCCGCTCAATTGCGCCGTCAGTGTGGCGCGGTACCGTGGTACCACTGGAGCAGAGTGTCTCGGTGTACCTTTTCTTTTGTTTGAAAGACGGAAAGACGACGGCGACCATCAGCAATCCAGAAGCGAACTTCTTCCGAAGGCGCGTCTACATGGTAACGCGGGAAGGAGAAAATGTTTCCCTGGAAGCGAATGGCAAAAAAATCGAGGGCACACTGGACGAGAAGAACGGCACTCTTTCGCTTCAGATCGTCAAATGGCTTCCGCTCTTTCAATTCACCCCTCGGACACAAGACGACGCTGTCGGTTTTTATCCGAGGACTCCATCGGCTAAGGATGGATGGAGCTATCGCGAGCCTCTTCCCGATGATGACGGTTGGTCCACTGCCTTGATGCAGGCTGAGGGGATCAGCGAAGCTCCCATTGCAGATCTGATCCACCGGATCCTCATAGCTAATCCTGCTGGAACTTCTCTAAAGATTCAGAGCCTCTTGATCGCTCGTCACGGACATTTGGTACTCGATGAATACTTCTACGGGTTCGGTCCGGACAGAGTTCACGACATGCGCTCTGCGAGCAAAACGTTTGCTCCGGTGTTGGTGGGATTGGCGAAGGAGCGCGGGGCAACTCTAACTTCTCAGACACCAATCTATCCTCTCTTTGCGCAGTACAGTTCGTTTGCAAACTGGGAAGCTCGCAAGCAAAAGATCACTCTACGCGACATCATGACTATGACGGCAGGGAATGCTTGTGACGATAACGATGATGACTCACCGGGAAATGAAGATCGGATGCAGAGCGACGAGCAGCAACGAGACTGGTACAAATATTCTCTTGACCTGCCCATGTTGAAGGCCCCTGGCGGAGAGGATGCGGTCTATTGCTCCGGCGACCTGAATCTGGTTGGGGGAGCAGTTGCCGCCGTTACTCATCGTTGGCTTCCCGAGTTCTTCGACGAGAACCTTGCTCGGCCGTTGCAGTTCGGGCGTTATTACCTGAACTTGATGCCCGATGGGCAGGCGTACATGGGAGGCGGAGCGTACCTTCGCCCGCGTGACCAACTCAAACTCGGCCAACTCTATCTGGACGGCGGATTTTGGAATGGCAAACGGGTGGTCAGCAAGAACTGGGTGACTGAATCGACCTCTGTCCACTCGCGATTTTCTCCAACCCATAGCCTCGGGAAGAAACATGAGTATGGCTATGGATGGCATATACACGATCTCAAGAGCGGCGCGAGGACATTCCGTGTGTATGCAGCCGAAGGAAATGGCGGACAGTTCGTCATCGTCGTTCCCGAACTCGACCTGGTCGTGGGGATCACGGGTGGCAGCTATGGCGAGTTCGACCAGTGGTATCGATGGGAGTTAGAGCTTGTCCCGCAGTTCATTATCCCTGCGGTTATCTCGGTTCATAGTCGCTAAGTAACCCAGAACCGCCGTGTTCTCCGCGACACATCGGTAACGACAAACGCTCTTGTGTTGACCAATCCGATCAACTCCCGGCTTGTCGGCTAACCGGAAGCTATCCAGAAACATGTTTGTGGGAAATCAATCGCCTCAGGAAGTTGGACTTCGGCGCAACGTACCCAGTCAATCGTGTAATGAAAAGTGGCGGCCGGCGGGTACGGCCAAATGCAGTTTAGAACGACTGCGAGAACTGAGCCTCCAGAAACTCCCCCAATTTCGCTGTCGCCTTAAATTGTGGAATCGGGTCCAGTTCCTTCAATGCCGACGTGAACGCGTTCGAAAGGCTCCAAATCGTCCGCGGAAGGAACTCGTCGTACTTCGGCTCGAAGTAGAGCTCATGCACGGTTCGAGCAAGTTGTTTGGGTGCTTCGAGTCTGCCTTCGACGAACGCTTCGTAGATGACTACCTTAGCGGTGACGTCCGTGAGCTCGCTTCTTTGCCACGCTTCCACCTGCTTGCGCATGGGCTCGAAGTTTCTCTGCATCCGGTCAACTCCAACCGAGATGCAATCGATCAGCGAGAACGACTTCGAGTGTTTCGCCAGCACGGGTGTAAAGTCCCCCGCAAAAGCCATGTTCGAGCACACGAACACGCGATAGCCGCAGGTCATCGCCAGGCGCATGCTCTTGTCATGGGAGTTCCGCAGGCCAATGGAAAATCGGCACCCTTCCATCTCGGTTGCGAGATCGAGCACCCCGAAGGCTTTCATGCCGTCGGGTGAGACCGCATACTCGTCGTGGACCACGCCGATATGGCGAAATCCGAGGGTCTCGATGAGGGCCAGCACGATCTCGTGATGCGGCACCGGGTGATGGGTTTCGGTTGCTGGCGGTGTAGGTACCAGCGCCAGTTCTTCGTGGCCGATGAGCCGGCCGCTGTAGCCAATGAGCGTACTTGTTTCTGACATACTGATTTTCTCCTTAATTGAGTGGAATTACTGAAGGTGGTGGGAAAGAATCGTGGTTTGCTGATTTAGAAGAGCGATGCCTGTTCGGGAACTGGATCCCTGCTGCGTGATTTCCTGCCTGAGATCGGGCCTGTTCGCTGTCCAAAGATCGAGACCGAACTTCGGTCCATAGGCCCTTTGATGACGGCCGCAGCGTTGGGCTGGACAGGCAGCAGGCGGTCAAGCAATTCGAGAGGGAGATCATCACCGTCCGATTTAGAAGCAGTGAACAGGTTCTGATGTTCGGCGTTCAGGGCTTTCCACACAGCGTCCGCCGTTTCACCGATTCCATTTCTCTCGACCAGCTCTCGCGCCATCGCCGAGAGCATGTCGTCGTCTTCGTCGATGTTTTGTAGTCCTACTCCCGCGAACTTGCCCTCCATGGTGAGCGCTACGAGGAGTTTTTTT
>DATATW010000047.1:0-34159 GCA_036268595.1 Terriglobales bacterium | reverse complement strand
GATAGCAGAATAAGGGTCTCGTTTGTGTTCCGCCACCTGCGCGGCTAACCGGGATAGTTCGTCATCAGGCATCGCGGCGCGTGCTTCCTGCAACAACGTCTCTCGCAACATCTCAAGCAGGCGGGCTTCCCAGTTCTGTATCCTTCGCGGCGAAATTAGTCCTTGTTTTTGGTGATGTAATTCGTAGCTGCCGATGGCTTCAGCGAGTTCGTTAATTCCGCGGCCTTCACTGGCAACTGTTTTTACAATCGGCGGCGTCCATTGGTCGGCGCGGATTGCCAGAGATTGCATGGCTCGAATTTCCCGTTCCACCTGCTCCGCCCCGTCATGGTCCACTTTGTTGATTACGAAAACGTCGGCAATCTCCATGATCCCGGCTTTGATGGTTTGCACATCGTCGCCCATTCCAGGAACCAGAATGACGACCGTCACGTCGGCCAACCGAACAATATCAATCTCGTCCTGGCCGACCCCGACAGTTTCGATCAGGACAAGATCGCGCCCGGCTGCGTCGAGCACCAGTGCGACGTCGGCGGTTGTCCGGGCCAATCCGCCCAGGGAGCCGCGAGTAGCCATGCTGCGAATGTAAATGCCGGGATCGGAAAAATGCTGCTGCATCCGAATTCGGTCGCCCAGAATTGCTCCGCCGGTGTAGGGGCTGGTGGGGTCGACGGCAATAATGCCGATGGTGTGATTCTGTTCGCGGTAATGTTTTGCCAGTTGATCGACCAGAGTGCTTTTGCCCGCCCCGGGCGCACCAGTCAAGCCGATGGTGCGAGCCTTGCCTGTGTAAGGGAACAATTCTTTGAGGAGTTCAACCCAGCCGGGCGCGTGGTTCTCAACCGTTGAAACAGCGCGAGCAAGCGCCCGAAAATCGCCGGAGCGAAGGTCAGCTACTAAAGTTTGTGTCACACGATTCAAGCTAATCAGTGTAAAGCAGGGCAAAACAATGGCGAAGCACTATTGCGGATCAGGATTAGCTGCATCCACTACTGGAAAAAGGTCATAATCAAAGCCTTACCGATGGGGTGCCGATGGTATGATAAACTTACCCTGAGAATGTCCAAGCCAAACACAAGCCGAAAAGAAAAACGGACTTTTTCGCTGTCGCGGGAATCTTTGCATTTTCTGGAATCGATGCGGAAGAAGCAAAAAAGAGCGTCGGTCTCTGCGGTTTTGGATGAACTGATCGCCCAACAACGTCGCAGTCAAGAAGCTGATCGTATTTCCGCTTCCATTGCCAGCTACTACAACTCATTGACGGATAATGAAGTGACAGAAGATCGCTTATGGGGCCAGTTTGCCGAAACTCAGTTTCCTGACGAGCCATGATCCGATCTCCTCTTCGTGGCGAGATATGGTTTGTCAAGTTGCCGACCGATCCTGCCGACAAGCCGGCTCGGCCGGTCGTAATTGTCTCGACTGATGCCCGCAACCGGCACCCACGTGCGAGTACCGTTTTAGTCGCACCTCTTTCAGGATCGGTGGAACGAGATGTCGTCACTCACATTCCGCTCTCAGCAGGTGAAACCGGATTGTATCCGTCGGTCGTCAGATGCGAGGATATAACTGTGATGCGGAAAGAGTCTTTGCTTGAGCCAAAACAACCACTGCGTACCTTGTCTAACTCTCGTATTTGTCAAATCGCTGATGTACTGCGAGTCGCAATGGGATGCCCAAAACTTTGAAGTTCGTCTATTCCTTCAACAACTGCCGAGCAATCACTAGGCGCTGTATTTCGCTGGTGCCTTCACCGATGGTGCACAGCTTCACGTCGCGATAAAACTTTTCCGCCGGATAGTCCTTAATGAATCCGTATCCGCCGTGAATCTGCACGCCTTCATTGGCGCATTTCACGGCGACTTCACTCGCAAACAGCTTCGCCATGGACGATTCCAGCGTCGTCTTCATGCCAGCATCTTTCATCGCCGCTGCGCGAAAGGTCAGCAGCTTTGCGGCTTCGATCTCAGTTGCCATGTCAGCCAGCTTCCATTGGATTGCCTGAAAGTCGCTGATGGCGCGTCCGAACTGCTTTCGTTGGCGGGAATAATTCAATGCCGCTTCATAAGCCCCTTCAGCCATCCCTAGCGACAGAGCGGCGATTGAAACCCTACCGCCATCGAGTACGCGCATGGCGTCAACGAAGCCCTGGCCCTCGGTTCCGAGCAGATTCTCCGCCGGAAGAACGCAGTCTTCGAAAATCAACTCCGCAGTATCACTGGCGCGAAGCCCGAGCTTGTCTTCTTTTTTCCCCGGACGGAACCCCGGCGTGCCTTTTTCGACGATAAACGCAGATAGCCCGTGGGTATGGGCGGCGCGATCAGTGACAGCGACAACGACTAGCACATCCGCGTAATGTCCGTTGGTGCAGAAAGTCTTGGTGCCATTCAGTACCCAGTTGTTGCCTTTGCGCACTGCAGTCATGCGCGCGCTGCCGGCGTCCGATCCGGAAGATGGTTCGGTCAGCCCCCAGGCGCCAATGAATTCGCCGCTGGCCAGCTTGGGAATATATCTTTTCTTTTGAGATTCGTTGGCCGCCAAAAAAATATGGTTCGAGCAGAGAGAGGTGTGCGCCGCAACGATGATGCCGACAGAACCATCCACGCGTGAAAGCTCTTCGACGGCGGTGACGTATTCCACGTAGCCCATGCCCGCGCCGCCCAACTCCGATGGGAAGATCACTCCCATCAAACCCAGCCTGCCGAGTTCCTTGATAGTTGAGAGCGGAAAATCGCCGGCTTCGTCCCACTTGCGCACGTGGGGGGCAATCTCGCGTTCGGCGAACTCGCGCACACTTTTCTTGAGTTGCAGCTGTTCTTCGTTGAGCTGGAAATCCAAGGGTTACTCCTCTTCCAAGGAGTAATTACAACACAGGCGCAGGGCTAACAAAAATGGCGCTGCCGACCGGTTGGTTAATGTCCGGCTAGCGGTGCGTTTGCCGAATACTTTCCTGGCCAGCACACCGGCGCGACAAAAACGTGGGCAGGATTGGTGAGAAATGCCGGCTTGTTGTCGTCGATGAGATGTCCAGTCATGCCAATGTTGTCCAAGGTGCCGGGGTAGTCACGTCTCGCTCCGGCTCAGCGTTCGCTGGAATTTACCTTGGTCGCGGTATATTCATGGAAACGTGAAAATCTCGATTGCGCTGATCACCCTCAACGAGGAAGCAAATCTGCCACGCACGCTTGCAAGCGTACAGCCACTGGTACGCGACGGGCAGGGCGACGTAATCGTTGTAGATTCGGGGTCAATCGATCGTACTTTGGAAATTGCGCGCTCTTACGGAGCAAAAGTTTTCAGCGAACCGTGGAAAGGATTCGCAGCGCAGAAAAATTCCGCGATGGAAAAAGCCGCCGGGGATTGGGTACTGCAGCTGGATGCAGATGAAGTTCTAGAGCCGGAACTCGCCGACGAAATCCGAATCGCAATGAATGCAACTGAAAACCTGGTCGGTTACTGGATTCCACGTAAGAATTTTTTTCTTGGCCGCTGGATCAAACATGGTGGCTTTTATCCCGATCCTAAGCTGCGGCTCGTACGGCGTGGAGCGGGAAAGTTTAAAGAATATGGCGCGCACCCCACGATCAAAGCGAATGGTCCTACTGGCAGGCTTAAATACGCACTGGTTCACAATGCTTATCCGACGCTACGCGGCTACATCGATCACATGAACAGCTATTCGTCATCGGGCGCTGAAGTCGCTATTGAAAAGGGTAATAGCGGCTTTAATTTGCTCAATATCGTCGTCCGCCCAAAACTTACTTTTGTTTATAACTACATTTTTCGTCTGGGATTCCTCGATGGCCGCGAAGGCTTCCTGCTGCATCTTTACCACGCGGTCTATGTCTCGTGGAAATATGCAAAGGCCTGGGAGTTGGCGCGAAAAGCTCCACAGTGATTTCTCTGTGCTTGAGATTTTAAAAACATTCACCACAGAGAACACAGAGTTACACGGAGAAATCACACCGAGGGCGCTCGGAATCAATAATGGCTTTGACCGACCAAGCGGTCGCTTCCCAGTCTTGCCCATGCACCATGGCTCTCCTATGATCTGACAGGACCAGAAAATAATGGCGAAAAGACCATCAACGAATCCTGAAAGTCCGGTGACCCAGTCTCCGATTGCGGATGTTACCGAAAATCGCCATCCCTCTGACTCCGAGAAGAATTGGGCTGAGAAGATCTTGCTGCCGGTGATTGAAAAGTCTCCCGAAAAGCCAATTGGGGCTCCCACCGGTACGAATCTTGATGAGAACGGACGCGCCTGCTTCACCAGCATTTCCGGGGTTCCGGTCCGGCGGCTGTACACGCAGGCTGACCTTCCCGACGACTGGGATTATGAGAAATATCTTGGATACCCCGGCCAACCGCCTTTCACGCGCGGCATTCACGCCACCGGATATCGCGGCAAGCTTTTCACGATGCGGCAGTTCTCTGGATTTGCGTCGCCGGAAGAGACCAATCAACGCTACAAATATTTGCTGGAGCACGGCGGCAGCGGCTTGTCGGTGGCGTTCGACTTGCCGACGCTGATGGGCTACGACTCCGACCATCCGGCCAGCGAAGGAGAAGTCGGCAAATGCGGAGTGGCTATTGATTCGCTCGAGGACATGGAGATTCTGTTCGATGGAATCGACCTTGAAAAAACCACGGTGTCGATGACGATCAATTCGCCAGCTTCGATCCTGTGGGCAATGTATCTGGTGGTGGCGGAAAAACAAGGTGCCGACTGGGAGAAAATCTCCGGCACGATCCAGAACGATATTTTGAAGGAATACATCGCGCAAAAGGAGTACATCTATCCCCCGGCGCCATCCATGCGGCTGGTGATCGACACTTTTGAGTTTGGCTCGAAGTTCACTCCGCGTTTCAATACCATTTCTATCAGCGGATATCACATTCGCGAGGCGGGCTCGACTGCGCTGCAGGAGCTAGCTTTCACCCTGTACGACGGGGTTGAGTATGTTGAATGGGCGCAGCGGCGCGGACTTGACGTAGACGACTTTGGCCCACGGCTGAGCTTCTTTTTCAACGCGCACAATGATTTCTTCGAGGAGATTGCGAAATATCGCGCGGCTCGAAAAATCTGGTACCGGGTAATGAAAGACCGATTCGGCGCGAAGAACCAGCGGACCTGGTTAATGCGCTTTCACACCCAAACTGCCGGTGTCTCACTTCCGGCGCAGCAGCCGATGAACAATATAGCGCGGGTCGCGATCCAGGCTTTGGCGGCGGTGATGGGCGGAACGCAGTCGTTACATACCGACGCTTACGACGAAGCTCTGGCTCTGCCGACTGAAGAAGCAGCGAGGATTGCGCTGCGCACACAGCAGATCATCGCCTACGAATCGGGCGCTCCGCAGACGGTCGACCCACTGGGAGGATCTTATTTTTTGGAAAATCTGACGCTGAAGATGGAAGAGGGCGGCTTCGACTATTTCGGCAAACTGGATGCCATGGGCGGCATGGTCAAGGCGATCGAACGTGGCTATCCGCAGAAGGAAATAGCTGAGGCGGCGTACCAATATCAGCGGGCGGTCGAGGCCAAAGAAAAGATTATTGTCGGCGTGAATGAGTTCGCGATCGAAGAAGAATCGCCGAAGACGCTGTACATTGACGAATCGGTGGGGCAACAGCAGTCCGCAAAATTGAAACAGTTGCGCGCCCGAAGATCAAACGAAGAAGTGCAGCGCCGATTGAACCAGTTGAAAAAAGCCGCAGCCAGAGAACCCGCTGCCGAACCGGGGAGAAATATCTCTGCCGCTAACACCATGCCCTTTATCGTCGACGCGGTACGCGCTTACGCCACAGTAGGCGAAATCTGCGAAGCACTGCGGCAGGTTTACGGAACCTACACCGAAGTCAGCATCACCTGAATGGCAACCGTTGCGCCCCGCCCGTTTTTCGTCGTGTGATATAACCAATTCGCGATTCACGTAGCCAAAGCCTCCACGCCATCAGCGAGGCCA
Organism: Terriglobales bacterium; assembly: GCA_036268595.1. Taxonomy (GTDB): domain Bacteria; phylum Acidobacteriota; class Terriglobia; order Terriglobales; family Acidobacteriaceae; genus Gp1-AA145. The sequence continues at coordinate 28,190 of DATATW010000047.1, read as the reverse complement.
AAGGTGAGCGCAATCGTTTGAGCATCTCAGGTAGAATTCAGAGCCTTGCATTCTCTGGAAGAACGTCTGTGCACGGATGTTTCGGCGAACTCATGATGAAAAGGGGAAACTCCGAGTGAATAGACTCTGCTCTTTGATTTTATCTTCAGTGTTCATGCTATTAGGCGTTAGTAGCCTGTCAGCCCAAAAAATCAAAGTGATTGTAGACCAGGACGCGCGCGGGCCTGCCACCACGGACATGCAAGCCATCCTGGTTTTCTTGCAGTCAGATAAATTTGATGTGCTCGGCATCACCACGGTGAGCGGAGATCAATGGGTGAAGGAAGAAACCCAGCGCACTCTGCGCCTGCTTGAAATTGCTGGGAGAACCGATGTGCCGGTGATTCAGGGTGCGGAGTTTCCTTTGCTGAACACTAAAGAGGAGACTGAACGCTGGGAAGGTTTGTACGGCAAAATTCGTTACAAGGGCTGCTGGAGCGATTTCTCCAAGCAAAGCGCCACGACTGCTCCGGCATTTCGCGAAGGCTACCACGATCCCGATGTGGTGCCTAGGTTGGTCGAAGGAGAGCCGCATACCAAGCCGCTGGATGAAACTGCCGCCCACTTTATTGTGCGCATGGTCCACAAATATCCCGGACAGGTGGTTCTCTGGGGAGGCGGACCGCTGACGAACATTGCGCTCGCTCTGCGTCTTGATCCGCAAGTGGCCTCGCTGGCGAAGGAACTCGTGCTGATGGGCAGCGGAATGTATGCCAAGACGGGCGGAACGGACGGCGAAGGGCGCCGCGAGTTCAACTGGTGGTTCGACCCCGAAGCGGTGCGAATCACGATGCGCGCACCGTGGAAAAAGGTTACGATCACGCCGGTTGATGTTTCTATCCAAACGCGGCTGGGATCCGAAATCAGAGGCGAGATCGCTAAGGCAGACACTCCGGTGGCCCAATATCTGACTAAATATTCGGTCGATAGCTTCATGTGGGACGAACTATCGGCGGTAGCCCTGATCGATCCGACGATTATTACCGGGCAACGAGAGCTCTACGTGGACATCGACGTTGATCACGGACCTTATTACGGTGAAACTCTGTTCTGGGAAAAAGGCGCGGAGCTACCGCCATACGAGCGGCTAGCCACGGTGCAGTTCGATGTCGATACGGCAAAACTTTATCAACTTTACGTCAAGCTGATGACGCAGCCGGCAACCCGAGTGCAGTGATCAAGACGGAAAAAGCCTGGACGATAAACATGAAATATATTCCATCGCGCATCACGCGACGTGAGTTTGTCGCATCTTCGGGTGCGGGAGTGATCGCCGCGCATATGACGAGCGCGACGCAGTCGGCCGCAAGTCAGTCCGGCGCAAGGTCTGACGAGACAACCGCGAAGCCGCCGTTCAGGGTCATCATCGATACCGATCCCGGTGTGGATGATGCGTTTGCTTTGCTGCTGGCTATGCGTTCGCCCGAGTTGATCATCGAAGCGATTACTCCGGTGGCGGGGAACGTCCCACTGGAGATAACCCTTCCGAACGCGTTGCGCATGGTGGAGATTGCCGGGCGCACAGATATTCCAGTTGCGGCGGGCGCAAAAGCGCCGATGCTTAGACGCTTGGTGACCGCAGCCTACGCACATGGAGAAAACGGATTGGCTGGCACGATTTTCCCAGCGCCAACGACAAAGCCCGTGGCTGAACGTGCTCCCGAGCTCATCCGCCGGCTGGTGCGCAAGTATCCGGGAGAAATTAGTCTCATCACCATCGGACCCTTAACCAACATCGCGGTCGCATTAAGTTCCGACGAAGAATTAGCCGGTATGGTCCGGCGCGTGGTGATGATGGGCGGATCGTTGTCGGGCGGAAATATCACGCCAGCCGCGGAGTTCAACATTTATGTCGATCCGGAGGCGGCGCGAATCGTATTTCAGTCAGGCATTCCTGTCACCATGGTCGGACTGGATGTCACACGAAAAACTTCGCTTACGGATGAACATGTGCGAACGCTCGAGAGCGCGCAAAATCCGGTGAGCCAGGCCGCGGCCAAGATTGCGAGAAATGCGATTGATCACACGCGCTCGCAGGGCTTCCTGGTCGGGCCGAACATGCACGATTCACTCGCGATTGCTGCTTTGCTCGATCCCTCGATTTTGAAATGGAAAGAATATTACGTAGACATCGAGACCAGCGGGGAGCTGACGGCGGGAGAAACTGTAGGATACAGTCCGCTGGCTGGGGATTTGCGCCGACGGCCCGATATGGAGAAACAGGCGCGAGAGAATATGCAAATCCGCGGGTCTGCTCCGACTCTGGCGAGCACCGGGAGCTCACCCGTGATTCGTAACAAGTTCGTGCCGAATACTAATGTGGCCGTCGATGTAGATTCCGGAAGGTTCTTCGATTTGCTGATAGGACGGCTTACGGGCAAAGCGAAAAGTTTGTGACGACAAATTAAACATTCAAGGATGGAAATGAAACTCAACCGATTCTGGTTAGTGGCGTTGCTAATTTTCAGCATCTCATTCGCGGCCCTGGCGCAAGAGAAGCGCAAGATCATCATCGACCAGGATGCTGCCGGTCCCGGCGGCACCGATCAGCAAGCGATATTGCTGCTGGTGCAATCGCCGCAAACCGAAGTTTTGGGAGTGACGGTGGTGACCGGTGATGGCTGGCTGCGCGATGAAGTCGCTCACACCCTCCGGATGCTTGAACTCGTCGGGCGGACCGATATTCCAGTCGTACCGGGAGCAGAATATCCGCTGGTGAGGCGCAAAAAGACGACCGAGTTGTGGGAGGCGCGCTATGGAACCATCGCGTGGCTGGGTGCCTGGACGCCAAAGTTTTATCATCCGCCGGACGAGTTGGGTGAAATGCCGGAAGGGAAGCCGACTACCAAGCCTGCGGACGAAGATGCGGCCCATTTTCTGATTCGAATGGTGCACAAGTATCCCCACCAGGTCACCATCTACGAAGGTGGACCAATGACTAACTTGGCGCTGGCCATTTCTATTGATCCGGAGTTTCCCAGCTTAGCCAAAGACCTTGTATTTATGGGAGCAAGCCTGAACCCGGTGACCGATGACCCTGAATTCGCCAACCTGCCGCGGCACGAATTTAATATCTGGTTCGACCCTGAGGCGGCGCATATTACTTTGCGCGCACCCTGGAAAAGAATCGTCTGCACGCCAGTAGATATATCCGTCAAGACCCGGATGACCAATGAGCTGATTGCGCAGATCAAGAAAAGCGGTACACCATCGGCGAAGTATATCGGCGACTACTCACGGCTTTTCGGGCAATACAATTATCTTTGGGATGAGTTAGCCGCAATCGCCTGGCTCGATCCTTCGGTGATCACCAAGAAAGAGACCCGCTATCTGGATGTGGACCTGGACCGCGGCGCTGCTTACGGCGACATGCTGAGCTGGAGCGATCGCGACCGGCCACAAATTGAATTGCAGCCGGTTGAAATCCAGGATGATTTGGACACTGCGAAGTTTTACAAAATATTTGTGGACCTGTTAAGCGCGCCCACTCCGCCAAAGTAGCGGCTCGATCGCAACATCTGCGGAACGGATCGGATTAATGTCCAAGTTCCTGCATTAGTGCCGTGGCCTGCGCATGGCCGGGATGTTGCTTGAGCAGTGCGAGCAACACCCCACGCGCTTTGGCAGGATCATTCTGCAATGCGTAAACTCGCGCCAGGTTTAAATAAGACTGATCGAAGGCGGGCGCGACCCGGATGCACTGCTCGAAAGTTTGAACTGCCTGCTCCTCGCGGTTGGTGCGCATATAGAGGACGCCGAGATTATTAAGCGCTTCCGGATAAACGGGACGCAGCTTGAGTGCGCGCTGCAGGTAATCGAACGCCTGATCGGCATCGTCGAGTTGGGCAAACACCATGCCCAGGCTGTAATTTACTTCAGGGTCGTCCGGACCAACCGCGACGGCCCGTTCCAGCATGCGGCGCGCGTCATCCCATTTTTTCTGCTGACGGTAAGCATTACCGAGATTCTCTAAGGCGATCAAATAATCGGGCCTTAACTTCAGAGCCTGCTGAAAATAAGGAATTGCGGCGTCTGTATGGCCTTGGCGGGTGGCGAGAAGTCCAAGATTGTTCCACGCGTTGGGCAGGGTATCAGGATATTGCGGCTGCATTTTGACTGCGCGCTCAAAAGCCGCTTGCGCTAGCTCAGTCTTTTCTTCCTGCAAATAGACGCTGCCCAGCCCATAGAGAGCTTCAGCGCTGTTGGGATCATCGTGAACTGCCCGTGCGAAAGATTCTCCAGCTTGCGCGTAATAGCCACGCTGGAAAAAAATCGAACCATACGAAAGATAATTTCGGGCGAAATCGGTGGCGCTTACGATTCCAGGGAAAGGGAGCGCGAGAGAAATTCTTTCGGAGCTGGTTGCGGGAATATTTCGAAAGTCACGATCAATGTGATCGCAATCGACCATCCCCTGGTACACCTTGACGATTTCTCCGGTTGGGTTAATTAAAAAGGAAGTTGGCAACTCGAGATCGCGGTGCCGATCGAAAAGATAGCGGTAGAGAATATTGTAGACAGCGCCAGTTTCTTCTGAGCCGCGCAGGACGACGAACGGCAATTTATGATCGGCGGCCAATTTTTGTAGGCTTGTAGAAGGGCCGCCACCCGGGCCATTTGCCTGACCGTCCACATTGACAGTGAGCAACTGGAGACCGTTAGCCGTCCATTGCGAATAAAATTGCCCGAAATCTCGTAGGACCTTTTTGCAGTCGGCCGATTCCGAGACCCAGAAATTCAGCAGCGCCGGCTTGCCGCGAAGGGCTGACAGGGTTTGAAGTCGCCCTGCTAAATCGGGGAGAGAAAAATCCGGCGCCGGAACTGGAGATAGCAGCCAGGTTTCTACGACGGACGGCAACAACTCAGGTGCTTGCGATGGACCTTCACCCTCTGCACTGTTCCGATCGCTGCGGCGCGAGGAAGTTGCGGAAACCGGCTTGAACGCTTCGATTTCAGGCGTGCCCGAGTCTTCCTCCAGCGTGATTCGATGGTTGATGGGAAGACGCCGAAATTGCTGAACCAAGCCGCTAGGCCAACGAACTGACGCGTCGACCGGACCCTTAGCACCGCTCAGACCAAAGAAGAGATCTTTACTGTGTTGAGACAGGAAGCCTGATCCGGCACGCAGTGTGCGGGTTTGAGAGCGCCCTTCTGCATTTACAGTTACGACTGCGCCGATCGCATCACGATTACTTCTGGTTCCGCGCAAACGAATGCAAATTGAAGGCGGCAGGTCGGCCATTGCATTTTTCAGCAGACGCAATTGCGGAGCATTCCGGTTCTTCAGAAATAGTTCCTGACGGCCGTCATGATCGAAATCGGCCAAAGCGAAAGACCTGCCATCCTCGGTAAAGTCCAGGCCGACGACCCCTGAAACATCAGAAAAAGTTCCGTCGCCATGATTCAGATAGAAAACATTGCGTTCATATCCGCTCCAGGTCTGGTCGGCTCGAAGCAATTCGTTAATCGCATTCCATCCCTGCTCGTATTCCGGGGATGGCCGGTCATCGTCGGGCGAATTCGCCACAACTTGGCGCCAGAAGAAACTGTTCAGCTCAGAGCGTGATACGCCGGAAACCATTCCATTGGTTATGTAAAGATCAGCAAAGCCATCATGGTTGAAGTCCCACGAATCGCTGGACCATGCCCAGCGGCCCATTCCGGTTCCCGACGGATTGGTCACATCTCGAAAATTGGTTCCGTCGTTTCGCAACAGAGAATTGCCCATCGCATGTTTTTTATAGAGCTGCCTAATCTCCCGCGGGGCATGCTCTTTGAATATCTCCTGAGTGGAGATTCGCTCGCCCGGCGCCGTCCACATGTCCGCAACATAGAGGTCCTCAAGTCCGTCGTTGTTGTAGTCGAACCAGCAGACGCTCATGCCCGCCCCAACGTCTTCGACCCTGGCTTCACCGGCTACGTCAGTAAAAGTTCCATTGCCGTTATTTCGATACAGATTCTTGCGTCCAAAGTCATTGACGACGTATAGGTCGGGCCAGCCGTCACGTTTGTAATCACTCCATGCACAGCAAAAACTGTAGCGGTCGTTATTCTGGTTCAGGCCGGTTTCTGCAGTGACGTCGGAAAATGTTCCGTCACGATTGTTATGCATCATGAAATTTGGCGGCCCGTTATCGGCGTCAAAATATGGCAGCGGGTACCGGTACTGACCTGCGCCCTGATAGTAAGAGTAGAGACAAAAGTAAACGTCCAGCCAGCCATCGCGGTCGTAGTCCGCGACTGCGGCGCCGGTAAAGGTGCCCTGTGGCGGAGTGGCAAACTTGAATGCGTCGGGCTTTAGGCGGAACTTACTTCCACCATCGTTGAGAAAAAGCTGGGGACCGCTGGGGAGTACCACAATCAGGTCCTGCCGCCCATCGTTGTCAAGGTCGACGAACAACGCGCACGAGGTGTTGTCGAGAAGCCCGACATTCGATGCTTCAGTGATATCTTCAAAGGTCCCATCGCCGCGGTTGCGATACAAACGGTTTGGAAGTCCGGCAGGCTGGCAGATGTAGAGATCGTCGAAGCCATCATTATTTGTGTCCCCGACCGAGACCCCGTTATGGCCATAGATATCGATTCCAGTCGCCCCGTCCAGCACTGTGCGCCAGTAGTCTGAGCCGTGTAGTAGCTGATCGGAATAAGAGACGCAGCCGGCCAATGCTTGAGAAGTGATGTCCGAAAATACCGGGCCGGTACTTCGGCTTCGAGTTTCTGCAATTGACTTCCAGCTTGCGATACGAAACTCTGCCGGAGATTCCAATCGCCACTCGATTTCCCAATCGCCACTACGTTGCTCAAGATAAAACTGCGTTCCGGCGCCGACCAACTCGTAACGCACATGGGTCACGATACGCGGAAGACTGACTTCTATTCGCGTTATTTGAAAGTCGGCTGTGCGGATGCGGGAAAATTCACTCAGGTCAGATCGCAGTTGTTCAAAGAATTCGCGAGCGGTTACCGAGTGTCCAGATGGCGAACTTTTCCATACCTCAATCGGGCCCGACCGGAAGTAAGCGTTGTTTGTGGTGGCGAGTGCAGAACCCGAGAAATCATCAGTGAGAATTCTCTCCAGAGGTACAGGCGAGTCCGGAGAATCGCGCAAACCCGAACTCCAGGTTGCAAACAGAGCAGCGATCTGTTCTGCGTAAAGTTCGTTTACGAAACGGTCAGAGCCTGCCGGGAGTTTCTGAAGCATTGCCTCGATCGGAAGTTGGGAGCGGTAATGTGGGCGCAGGTGGAAATCCGGCCCGGCTATGCTAAATGCCTCAGCGTGAGCCTTGGAGAAAGCAAATCTGCTCAGGGAAGAGGACAGCGCCAGCGCCGAAGCTCCCTGGCAAGATCGAATTAAGAATTCACGCCGGCTGGAATTTCCGACGGCAGGTTGGATTGGCCCACTCTTCTGTTTTGACCGACTCAGATGGCTGCCCCTGGGAGATGCTGGTTTGAGACCGAAACTACCAGTCGTGTTGCAGCCAGTCAAGGCGACCCGAGATAGGAAGTCGGGCAAAATGCATCAGTATCAGACCGGGATTTTCCACCGGATCTGGCGGAATATTCCGAGCCAGAGTTCTGCATCTTCAGCGGAGAGATCGAGCCGGCGCACCAGCCGACGGATCTTTTCCTCGGTCAAAGAAGATGGCGCCGATTTCAAATAACCGCTGGATATGAGAACTTCGAGCAGTACCGACATCAAGCGATCCATTTCCGCGGAAGTCGCGGTTGCCCTATTCACTCTTGTTGCAGCAAGCCGCAAAGGCCGCACCAGTTCATGAAGGCAAACTGCGACCGCTTGTCCCAGATTCATCGACGGCTGCTCATCCAGCGTGGAAATTCTCATCAGCCAATGGCAGTAGCTGAGATCATGGTTCGATAGCCCTCGCTTTTCGGAGCCAAACAAAATGCCCACGCTGCCCGCGCGTAGTTTCTTGCGAATCAGGGTCGCGCCTTCATGCAGGGGACGCAGCTCGTGATCGAGCTTTCGATTGCGAGCGGCAGTGGTTCCTATCACCAGCGAACATCCTGCCACGGCTTCGGCGACGCTTGTATATTCCTTCGCAGCCTTGAGCACGCTGGATGCGCCCACGGCTGACTTGGCGTTTCGGAATGCTACCGGGTAAGGATTTACCACCCGCAGGTCTTTCAATCCGAAATTGACCATGGCCCTCGCCGCCGCGCCAATATTGAGGGGATTGCGGGTCGAGACCAGAACAACCACGAGGCGGCTTGCGACAGTATTACCAGCCATGATGTGAGTTGGTTGCCCCCCAGGGATTCGAACCCCGATAAGCAGATCCAGAATCTGCTGTCCTGCCGTTGAACGAGGGGGCACCAAGGTGAAAAACAGGCGGCACTCTGATTTTAGGGTGACAGAGAAACTGGGTCAACTTGAACCGTGAAGCCGCAAATTCGAGTCCGGCTGCGCAGCGCTGTTCGCGCAAGACACTTTAAGCCGCAGGGACCTCTTTCACTAGCCAGTCCAACGCCTCGTCGCGGGTTTTGAACGTAGGCAAATCACGCTGCGAAAAGGCTTTGATGTTCTCGTAGAAAACTTTTGCCAGAGTCTCTGTTCCAACCCAGGCTGAACGCTTCAAATGAGGCCGATCGTAAACCGTGCCCTCTTTAAGGCTGGCGACGGCGGCTTTGTCGAATTTGGCCCCGCTGAAGTCGGCGAGAAGCAGGAGCGACCCGCGAGGCTCGGCCGTTACATAGCTGGGAACCATGCGGCAGAGTTGCGCAATTTCGGCTGGCGAGCAGTTCGAAAGGTCGACCAGCAGGACCTTCGCGTTCTTATGGGTGACGAACCGAATCCGATCTTCCATAATCGCCTCCAGGAAGACGCATCGACGAAACCCGAGGAACGGGCCCCGCGATTATAACCACAGGACCACGCGTCTGTCGCAGGCGATTTGGCTCATACACCGACCGGCTGCTTACTTCCGACCGGCACCGGCGTTAGCCAGTTGAAGCGATCAGGTTGGGTGCCGTGGACAATCCCGAAAAATTCACGCTGCAGTGCCTTGGTAATCGGCCCGACATTTCCATTGCCTACAGTGATGCGGTCCACAGAGCGGATGGGCGTGACTTCGGCGGCGGTGCCGGTGAAGAAGGCTTCGTCTGCGATATACAGCATTTCGCGCGGAATGCCAGCTTCGGCGACGGGAATGCCCAGGTCGCGCGCCAGCTTAATGATGGAGTCGCGCGTAATACCCGGCAGGACCGAGTTCCCCAGTGGCGCCGTCTGCAGCACGCCATTGCGGACAACGAATACATTCTCGCCCGAGCCTTCGCTTACGTATCCATTGGCGTCGAGCGCAATGCCTTCCGCATAGCCGTTGGTGGTGGCTTCCATGCGGATCAGCTGAGAGTTCATGTAATTCGCACCGGCTTTTGCCAGAGCAGGAAGGGTATTGGGAGCGATTCGGGTCCACGAAGAAACGCAGACATCAACCCCGGAATCATCCTGGCTCAGATACTTACCCCAGGGATAGTTGATGATGTAGACCTCAACCGGGCAATTGACTGGAGTCACCCCGGCGTCGCCGTATCCACGAAAGACGATGGGACGCAGGTAGCAGGGCCAAACTCCATTGGTACGCACCAGTTCAGTCATGCCATTGACCAATTCTTCCAGGCCGAAACCGACATCCATACGGTAAACCTTCGCCGAATCTAGCAGGCGCTGAATGTGCTCCTGGGCGCGGAAGATCGCCGGGCCTGATGGCGGAGCGTAGCAGCGAACGCCCTCAAATACGGACGAACCATAATGAACCACGTGCGACATCACGTGGATGGTCGCGTCTTCCCAGCGGATGAGCTTTCCTTTGTGCCAGATCTTGTCGGTCTTTTGCAGCGGCATGAATACTCCTAGGTCAGTGCTGCAATGATTATAACGTGGCGATCAAACGAGGTTGTCGCGCCTTAGGCGCACTTTCAGCGAATCCCGTTAATAAGGATGACGATGAGAGCCTATGGCAAGAAGGGTGATGCTTTCCTCTGTTGCGTTCCTCTGTGTACCTCTGCGTCCTCTCTGGTAATGCTTTTGAACTTTGCGCCGCAAAAATCAAAGTGTTACCACAGAGGACGGGGAGTTACGCAGAGGAAAACACAGATGGAATCGTCCCGATTACCCGAAATATCTGCCTCTTGACAATAGTCGTTATAACGAGTAATATCAAAATTGAGTCGATGAAGACGCAAGGCCACAGAATGAAATCGAGCTTCGAGGAAGCGGTATTCCTTGATCTGGTGCGGACTTCGGACGTCCTGTCACGGCGGATCGCTTACGTCCTTAAAAATGAGGATCTTTCTTCGAACCAGTACAACGTGCTGCGAATTTTGCGGGGCGCACCTGAAGGGCTGCCTTGCGGAGAGATCGGCAGCCGCATGATCACCCGCGACCCCGATATTACGCGCCTGCTTGACCGCCTGGAGAAGAGGGAACTGATATCCCGCAGCCGCGAGAACAAAGACCGGCGGATGGTGCTGACCCGCATCACTGCCGCGGGGCAAAAACTGCTGGCGGAACTGGATGGGCCAGTGCAACAGGCCCACCGGGAACAACTTGGCCATCTGGGTAGGGAGCGCCTAAAAGCACTGTCAGAGTTGCTGCGGGAATCGCGGAACTCGGAAGCGTAATTTTCTAGGTAAAATAGTTGTTGCAACGAATATCGTCGTAACGCATCTAATCAAAAACAGAAGGGAAAGGACAAAAATATGAGCACACTGGCTACTCCGCAAACAGCAGTAAGCACCTGGAACATCGACCCGGCGCATTCCGTGGCCGAGTTCAAAGTTAAACACATGATGATCTCGAACGTGAAGGGGCAATTCGCGAAAGTCAGCGGCGTCCTGACTTTCGATGAGAGTGACCTCACCAAGTCTCACATTGAGGCTTCCATAGAAGCCGCATCGATAAACACGCGAGAGGAGCAGCGTGATGCCCACTTGAAGAGCGCTGACTTCTTCCACGTTGAGCAGCACCCGACGCTGTCGTTCAAGTCCACTCGGATCACGCAAAAAGGAGACGGGGAATTGTCCGTGACCGGCGACCTGATGATTCGCGGGGTCACGCGGCCGGTGGTGTTTTCCGTCGAGGGACCGACTCCGCCAGCCAAAGATCCCTGGGGCAATATCCGCATCGGACTTTCGGCAACTACCAAGATCAATCGCAAAGATTATGGCCTCACCTGGAACGCCGCGCTCGAGACCGGCGGCATTCTCGTCGGTGATGAAGTCACTATCACTCTCGACGTTCAGTTCGTGAAGGCCTGAATCGCAAGAGGAGGGAGCGCATCGAAACGGTAGCGCTCCCGCTCAGAGGAGGAAGCTATGTCGCTTCGACCAGTTAAACAAATTATTCAACCCAAGCCGACCATTGAAGGCGCCGGAGTAAAACTCCAACGCGCCTTCGGTTTCGGTAAAACCAAGGAATTCGATCCATTTTTGTTGCTGGATGATTTCCGCAATGAGAATCCGCAGGATTATATGGCAGGATTTCCCTGGCATCCGCATCGCGGGATCGAAACGATCACTTATGTGCTCGCAGGTTCCGTCGAACACGGCGACAGCCTTGGCAATAAGGGCAAGATGACTGCCGGAGACGTGCAATGGATGACCGCCGGCAGCGGTATTCTGCACCAGGAAATGCCCAAGGGCGATCAGCAGGGCCGCATGCACGGCTTTCAGTTGTGGGCAAATTTGCCTGCGTCGCTGAAGATGACCGATCCGCGCTACCAGGACATTCCGTCCAGCGCGATTCCGGAAGTTACGGACGACGATGGCACCCGAGTGCGTGTCGTCTGTGGCGAGTTCTGGGGAAAGCGCGGTCCGGTGGAAGGGGTCGCAGCCGATCCGAATTACATCGACATTTCAGTTCCGCCCGGACAAAAGAAGCGCCTTAAGGTCGAAACCACGCGCAACGCATTTGCGTATGTTTTCGCCGGTGCGGGAACTTTCCGCGACGCATCTAACCCGCGGGCGGTGTTGACTGAGCACGTGGCTAAGCCTGAAGCGGCGCCAGAGTACGACGCCACTAATCATTCACTGGTGCTGTTCGACCGCGGAGACGAGATCGTGGTGCAGGCAGGGCCGGAGGGAATTCGTTTTCTTCTGGTCTCCGGCAAACCGATTGAAGAGCCGGTCGCGTGGTACGGGCCGATCGTGATGAACACTCAGAACGAACTGCAGGAAGCATTTCACGAACTGCAGGATGGCACCTTCATCAAACGCCGCTAACAACTGAAAGGAAGGGCAGCGATGAAGATCACAGTCTTCGGGAAAGGCCACGTCGGCGGCGGTTTAGCGGATATTTGGGAAGGCGCAGGGCACAAGGTAACGCGACTGGGGCGGAATGGCGGCGACGTTGGCGATGCCGATGTCGTTCTGATAGCGGTTCCGGGCAAGGCGTTAGTGGAGGCAATTGGCAAATTAAGCGGAATAAAAGGCAAGACGGTGATCGACGCCACCAACCGGTTCGGCGTCGATCCGCCTGCCGGCTTCAAGTCAAACACCGAATTCGTTAAGTCGAAGACGAACGGGCCGACCGCGAAGGCGTTCAACATCAACTTTGCTTCGCTTTATGGACGTTTAAAAGAGGCGCACTCGCGACCGAGCAATTTATGGTGTGGTGATGATTCGGTGCGAGCGGTGGTCGAGCAACTCAGCCGCGACGCCGGATACGATCCAGTTTTCGCCGGGTCGATAACCAACGCCTCCGAGCAGGAGAACTTGATCAAAATCATTTTCGCGATCAACCAAAGCGGTCTCGGCCCATTCGTATATCGCATCGCGCACCCGGAAGAGCTGTAAGGCTAAAATTACTTTTTCAGCGCATGTGCGGCTCCGGCGAAATGCTGGAGCCGCAATTCACTTTGTCCTTCTGTGATCAGATAGAACTTGTCGGCGGGAACATCCCGGAAAATCTGTTTTTGTCCGCTGGGCCAGTTGATCTCGATGGTTTGCAGGAACGTCGCTTTCCCTAGTCCGAAATTTGCACGCAGGTCACTTTGCGAGAGATAACTTCCGCCACCGGCAATTTCTCGAATTTGCGCAATCTCTCCGCTAACGACGCGAACGCGCGCGCCCATCGCGTCGCGATTGCTTTTTGTTCCCACAAGTTTGAAATTAATGAAGTGGTTTCCATTGCGGCCATTGTGAAGCAATAGCGGCGGATCACCGTTGTTGGCCACCAGAACATCCACGAATCCGTCGTTATCGAAATCGGCAAAAGCTACGCCCCGCGCGGCGTGCGGCGTTTGGTCGGCTACTCCGGTTTCTTTGCTGGTCTCAACAAATTTGCCGTGACCCTGGTTATGAAAGACGGAGTTGACCTGTTTGTAGCGGGTGCCAGGCGAAGCCTGTTCAATTTCAGGGTAGACATGGCCATTCGCGATGAAAAGATCAAGCCAGCCATCATTGTCGTAGTCAATGAAGCCTCCGCCGAAGCTGAGCACGTTGTGGGTTGCGCCTGTAATGCCCGCTTCGTCGCTGACTTCATCGAAATTGCCTTTGCCGTCGTTATGCCAAAGGTGGTCAGACGATCCCTGAAAATCAGAAATGTAGAGATCGAGCCAGCCGTCGTTGTCATAATCGCCAAGCGAAATACACATCGCAGCCATAAGGCTGCCGCTGGCCGAAAAAGCCATTCCGCTGGGAGCGGCTACTTCTTGGAAACTTTTTCCATGATCATTGTGATAGAGGTAGGCTGCCAATCCGTCGTTTGCAACAAACAAATCCGGCCAGCCATCATTGTCATAATCCGCAGCGCCGACCGATAGATTCTTGCCATGCGGTTGCAGGATACCTGCAGAGCGAGTGACGTTGGTAAAAGTGCCGTCCCCGTTATTGTGGTAAAGCGCGTCCGCACTTCCTTTATATGCGCTCGGCGGACAGCTGCTCCGAATGCTGCCGATGTTGCAATAGCGCGGACCGTCAGGATCGAGTGCCACGTAGCTGCCTACATAGAGATCGAGCTTGCCATCGCGGTCGTAATCGAAGAAGGTTGCGCCGCTGTGGAACGATCCCGACTCCATTCCCGCAACCCCGGCCTTATCGGTGACGTCACTGAAGGTGCCGTTTCCATTGTTGTGATACAGAACATTGCGGCCGTACTGGGTGACAAACAGATCAGGAAATCCGCCGTTGTCGTAGTCACCCCAAACGCAGCCCAGGCCGTAGCCGGTGCCAGGCACGCCGGCTTTGTCGGTGACGTCGGTAAATGTGCCGTCGCCGTTATTGTGGTAGAGCGCATTGCGGACCGAAATGCCGCGATTGTACAGGTCGCGGCCGTTGACGAAATAAATATCCTGCCAGCCGTCGCCGTCGAAATCGGCCACGCAAACTCCGGGGCCAAACTCTTCCCGATTGATGGAAATGCCGTTGTTCCCTTTGAAGTGGACGAATTTGATTCCCGCCGCCGCGGTGATATCGGTGAAACGAACGGAAGTTGGGGGCGGAGGATTCTGCGCTTGAACTGAGGGAAGTTTAGAAATCTCAAGTGTGGAAATAAGCAGCGCGCCCGCGCAGCAGAATGCCGTCGCGAGGTGGCGCTTTACTTCCATTTCCCTTGACCTTCAACGATGGTGATATAGCGATCAATGGGCAGGTCGGTGAAGCGTTCGGTCGCGCCGCTGGGCAGTGGCCACTTTATTTCCAGCCAGTCGATTTTTGTGCGCTTGCCGATTCCCAGCACGATACGCGGATCATGATCGGAAAGATAGCTGCCGCCGCCGACTTTCATGCGGCTGCGTTTCAGGTCCTGCGCCTGGTAGGTAATTCGAGCTCCGACGGCGTCGATATTCGATTTTGTGCCGACCAGTTTGATTCCAAGCCAATGGTTTTGTGCTCCGACATTGTTTCGCAGCAACACCGGCGCGCCGTTATTCACCGAAATCAGAACGTCGATGGCGCCGTCATTGTTGAAGTCTCCAATCGCCATCCCGCGCGCGGAAAGCGGTTGCGAGAAAATCGGACCGCTCTGTTCGCTTATGTTCTGAAATCCTTTCCCGGTGCCGCGAAACAGAAGCGGCGGCTCTTCATATTTAACCTGGGGATGGATTTGCTCGATCAGGTCGTCGGGGTTTCCGTTCGCGAGGAAGAGGTCCAGATTTCCATCGTTGTCGAAATCAAAAAACTTAAGGCCCCATCCGCTCATTAAACGTGTAGCATTTGCGATTCCGGTCGTGCCCGCCCGATCGTCGAAGCTTTCGTCGTGATTGTTCCGGTAGAGCGAATACATCTCGCGGTCGACGTTGGCGACAAACAGGTCCATCCACCCATCCTGATCGTAGTCCGCCGAATCGACTCCCATGCCGGAGCGTGGGCGCCCGTCAGCGCTATAGGCAATTCCCGCGGGCTCTCCAATTTCGTCGAATTTCCCGCCGCTACGGTTCTCGAATAGGAAATTCGCAACGGTGTCGTTGGCTACGAACAGGTCCATCTTGCCGTCATTATTAATATCTGTGGCCACCACGCCCCATGCTTTCCCCAGGCGCGCTGCAATCCCGGACGCCTTGCTAACATCCGAAAAGGTGCCGTCGCCATTGTTGTGAAATAGCCAGCTCGCGGTGGGGCGGTAAACGTGCGGAATGCAGTAACCGCGTTTGGCGTCTTCGCCGGTACGGCAATCTTTATTTTTTTCTTTGGAGAACTCTACGAACTGGCACACAAACAGATCCAGCTTGCCATCGTTGTCATAGTCGAACCATACTGCGCTGGAAGACCAGCCTGGCGCCGCAATTCCGGCTTTCTCGGTCACATCGGTGAATGTACCGTCGCCGTTGTTGTGATAAAGAATATCGCGGCCGTACTGCGTCACATACAGATCGGGGAATCCATCGCCGTCGTAGTCGCCTACCGCGACGCCCTGACCGTATTCCCCTGCAGCGACGCCGGCTTTTTCAGTGACATCGGTAAAAGTTCCGTCGCGGTTATTGTGGTAAAGCGCATTCCGCAGCGGTGGATCGGGAGTAAAAAAGTCGCATTTTCCGCTGTTGACGAAGTAAATATCCATCCATCCGTCGTTGTCGTAGTCGAGAAATGCGCAGCCCGCGCCGGTGGTTTCAGGCAAATAGTGTTCGGGAGATTTTCCGCTGGTGTGTGTCCATCGAATGCCGCTGGCTTGAGGAGGAACCACTTCGAAGGGATAGGTTGAATCGGACAGGCCGCGCGCCAGTTGTGGGAAACCAGCAAGTGAAATTCCGCCTGCCAGGGAATACAAGAAGTGGCGGCGATTAAGTGCAATCTCTGTAGGCGAAATCCGTTTCACGATTAAGAAATAGAAGCCACCGAGTTATGGCTGGCTGGGCTCCGAGTCGCTTTGGGAAGCTTTATCCTCCGGAGGGTTTTTCTGCACCATCTGCCGATGAATCGCGAACTCCTTATCACCTTCTTGCTTGTGGCCAGTGCGGGTGTAAGCAATCGCGAGATTATAGTGCGCGGCCGGGTTCTCCGGTTCAAGTTTCACCGCGACCTCAAGCGGCGGCACCGCCTCAGAAAATTTCTTAGTGGCTACCAGCGCCACGCCCCAACCGAGATAAGCATCTCCAAAGCTGGAGTCGAGTTTGGCCGCCCGGGTGAAATGCTTCACGGCATCGTCCCATTGCTGCGCCTCGCGGGCCAGTTCTCCTAAAACGTATTCCGCGCCGGCGTTGCTGGGATCAATGTCCAGTTCCTGCTGAAACTCCTTTTTTGCCTGCTCAGCCACATCAGGAGGAGGGGTCGGCGCCGAAAGTAACAATCTTCCGATTCGGAAATGAATGCCCGGCAATTGCGGATTCTGTTGCAGAACTTTCTGGTACTCCTTGGAAGCCTGGTCCCATTTGCCCTGCATCTCGAGTGACTCCGCGTTCAACTCATGCGCCTGCGCAGAATTTGGGGCCTTCATCGCCAGTTCCTGGGAGGCGTGGGTCGCCAGATCGGAATAGGTATGAATTGTGGTGTACATGACCTCGGGGTCGTTGGGGAATTCGCGATTCAGCATACGCAGAAAATCGTCAGCAGCGTCGAATTGATTTTTCACCATGGCGCAGCGAACTCCAGCCAACCCCGCACTTCGCCGAAAATCCTTGTCGCTGGACTGTGGAATTGCCTTTTTCAAAAGAGGAAGCGCTTCGCCACACCGCCCTTCTTTGGCAAGCTCGAGAGCGTGCTGCACTGATGGGGTCGCCTTGGCTCCAGTCGAGGATTTCGGCCCCGAAGTCTGAGCGTAGGACAGGGAAGACAGGAGCACGAGCGAAATGCATACCGAGTATGAAAACTGATGATTAGACATAAAAGAAAAAGGGCAGGCGTGGTGAACGCCTGCCCTTGATAATACCGCGATCAGAAGTAGAACTTCAGCGCGAACTGGAGTTGTCTTGCATCCTGGCTAGTGTTGATTAAACCAAAGCCTGCCCCAATACTTGTGTTGGGGGCGGCCAGATTCGGATGGTTGAATATGTTAAGGAAGTCCGTTCGGAACTGGAACTTCATCCGTTCTCCAATCGGGAAGTTTTTCTGCATGCTGATATCAAAATCGACGTAACCCGGCCCGATAACAGGACCCTGCGCCGCACACGTTCCAAATGTACCCGGGGCTGCATTCGCGAATGAATTTGGACTCATCCACTGCACTCCCCCGCCAGTGACGGTCTTGGGATATTGCACTGGACCCAGGCAGTCCGGCCGGGCTTCCGGGGAGCCTGTTCCCGAATTATCCGCACCGTACAGGGACAGCGGGAAGCCGGTATGCCAGGAGACAATGGGATTGATTGACCAATTTCCGGCCACTGCGTCGACCACGGCCGGAACATCGTTGCCGAACTGCTTTCCTTTGCCGAAAGGAATCTGGTATACGGCATATGCACTAATCACATGCTTGGAATCCCAATAGCATTGAGCGTAATCGCCGTTAGGATTGTACAGATTTTGCCAGTAGTTTCCGGAGGCGGTGGTGAGTTTTTCTCCTCCCCATGTTCCGTAATAACCGTCGTCATTGGTCATGCACTTTTCATACGTATACGACACTTGAGCCTCAAGCCCGTTGCTGTATCGCTTTTGCAATACAGCTTGAAGAGCGTTGTAGTTCATATTTCCGGCTGAGGCTGTGTTTTTAACGTTACCAAGTTGGTTGGGACCAAAACCCGTGAGCCCGGATGCGACTGAGTTCTTGCCACCTATGAAAGGATATGTAATTGAGCCGTTGCTAAGCAGGTCTCCCTGTGCAAGCCACTCGGGAACCATCAAGTGGGTGGTGCGCTGGCCGACGTAACCCAACTGAATGGTGGTGTTGTTGGCGATCTGGTGTTGAACCGAAAGGTTCCATTGATCGGAAACTGCCGGTTGAACCGTCCCGTCCCAGGCAAGCATGGTGGAATTAATAAACGGGTTGCCTGCTGGAGGTGCCGCGTTGGTGAATGCGGTCTCCGTGCTGTATGCCGTACCAGTGGCCACGTTCGACGCCTCAACTTGAGGCGGGGTGAATGGCGGGTTTTGAGTCAGGCGAAGGTTGGTTCCGGTGCCCTCGAGATAAGACGACACGTCGAAAGCTCCGCGAACCACGGTTTTCCCGCCCAGGGACTTCGGGCTCCACGCAAATCCGAGACGTGGCTGGAAGTCGAGTAGCCCGTAATCCGCTTTGTATAGGGCATTGCTGAATCCATTCGAGCCCACAACGCCTGCCGGAACCGGCGTATTTCCCGAAAACTCGATTGCGCCGGTGAAGATGTTCACACTGTCCTGCCGACCGTTCGTTTCAGTCCAGGGTGTACGGGTTTCGTAGCGAAGCCCAAGGTTTAAAGTGAGACTATCAGTGGCTCGCCAATCGTCCTGCACGAAGCCAGCGTAGAGCCAATCACGTTGATGCCAGCCACCACTGCTGGTTCCTCGCGCTACGTCCTGCGGTAGCCCAAGAGCCCAGTCAGCCGTTGGATCCCCGCCCGTTCCATTGCCCGAGTAATTGCCACCCTGGCCCAGTCCGAAAATTTGAAGACCCAGTTCGCCCCCATTGCCACTGTAGAAGACGTTAAGGTTGTAGCGGTTCACCTGGAACCCAGCCTTAAGGGTGTGCTTGCCTCGGGTGTAGATGAGCACATCATCGAACTGCGTTACGGTAGTGTTGAATCTTTGCACCACCTCATCACTACCGATAGTATTTAACGTTCCTGCATTAGGATTGGTGCCCGAGCCGCCTCCGAACGAGAGGCTGGGCAATCCGACCAGGCTACCAGGGTTCCCGTCCTGGATCCCGATGGTGTTGCCTAATTGCCCCACTGCGCTGTTGAATGTCGCCAACCCAGTAGTCAATCTCACATTGTTTTTGCCAAATCGAACTTCGTTCAGCAAATTAGAAGAGAACGAGTGCGTCCAGTTCACCGCACCGTTAAGCAAATAGGCTTCGTTTATTGTGTTCGCGAATAGTGGGACTGCGTTACTGGACGGGTCGTATTGGTCTCCCTTGGAGAACCTTACGAACAGACTGTCTTTGTCCGACGGCTTGACGTCTACCTTGATATCGCCTTGATCAGAGTTATATTGCTGGGCCGTTGAATTGATGGCTTGGCCGAAACCGGTGGACAGAGTTGTGATCGATCTTGGATACAGAGGGTTGGTGACCAATTTCGTAAACGCCGGATCCAGCATGCCGGTAGGAATTATGTTGCCGCTAAAGGCGGGCCTGGCGGACGGGGTCAGGATGTTGCACGGAGTTCCCGATGTTCCTCCAGTGCCGGCTGCGCACGGATTGTAGAGCTGGTCAACAACTTTTCCATTGCTGTCTCGGTCATTGCAGATACCGCCGCTGAAGCCGGTCTGACAAATTGCGGAGAAGTCGCCCCCGGTTTCGGCACCGGTCAACACGGTAATTGGACTTGCCGACGACGGATGATCTAAACGTCCTCCCTGGTAATCGCCAAAAAAGAATACCTTGTTCTTGATTACAGGGCCGCCCAGCGTTGCACCAAACATATTCCAGCGCAATTTGGGAGTTGGCAGGACACCCGTAGCCGTTCCCGCACCAAGGCCGTTCTCCCACTTGTTCGCATTGAAAATGTCATTGCGGAAGAATTCGAAAGCGTCCCCGTGGAATGAATTGGTCCCCGACTTTATGGTCGCATTGACGATTCCGCCGTTATAGTTCCCGAATTCTGCGGAGGCGTTCTGATCGATAACGTTGAACTCACCAATTGCGTCCGGCGAAGGGGTATAGCCCAAGAGATTGTCGGAGGCCTGATTGTTATCGACACCATCCAGCAGGAAGTTGTTGGACTGTTCACGGTTGCCGTTAATGTAGGGGCGGCCACCTTCTTCTGCAGTATTTGAGCCCTGGTTCATGCTGGATGGATCGACGGAAATAGCACCCGGAGAGAGCAATGTCAACTGCACGTAATTGCGTGTTTCGAGCGGCAAATTGTCCGTAGTCGCAGAGTCAATAACTGTCCCAACCTGGGCGTTCTCGGTTTGCAACACCGGCGCTTCGCTGGTAACTTCGACGCTCTCACTTACCTGACCGACTTTCATCGTGACATCCACGCGAGCGGTCTGGTTGATCTGCAAAACAAATGGTGGGCGGATGGCCGTATCAAATCCCGTGGCTGTCACTTTGACCGAATAACTTCCGATAGGAAGCCGTTGTAGCGAATAACTTCCGCTGTCATTCGTCTTTGCTGTCCACAGGGTGCCGCGGTTGGCATCAGTGGCGGTCACCGACGCGCCTCTAATGGGCGCACCGCTGGGGTCAGTGATCGTGCCCACAATGGTTGCGGTGACTTCCTGTGCGCGCGCGACCTGGGTTGAAACAACGAATGCGATGGATACAACAGAAATAACGGCCAGCGAGAGCAATCTACGTGCGCTCATCTCAGAACCTCCGGGAAGAACTTGGTTTTCAGCCCACAACAAAGTATTGCAATGCTATATAGCAGATCAATGACCATGGTCAAGCAAATAATTCGTGAGGCTCTGAGGAAATCTTCTGGCTGAGAATCTCGGAATATTTTATGCCGGCCTGGCTTTTTGGCCTGGGGAGCAGCCTGCGCCTCGGCCAATATATATGCGATTAGGCAGGCAAGGCCCTCATTGGAGGGATATTGCGCGGTGAGATTGGCGCAGTAAAACGTTATTCCCAAGGGATTCATGGCGAAGGTGTATCGTCAGAAATTTTGCTGCTCTCGCGGTTCGTGCTTTACTTTTCCGAGCGTTTTAGCTATATAGCAGAGGCGAGTCGTATCCTGGGTTAATAGGTTGAAGTAAGGACAAAAATGTCGGCCAACGGCCAAAGAGTTATTCCCGCGTACCAGAAAATCCAGGAATCGATTCGCGAGCGCATCGACGGCGGAGACCTAAAGCCCGGTGATGCAGTAGCTTCCGAGCGGGAACTGGCCCGCCTGCATCGCGTCAGCCTGATGACCGCGCGCCATGCGCTGGCCGGTCTGGAGCGCGAAGGCGTGGTCGAGAGGCGACGCGGAGCCGGAACCTTTGTGGCGCCTCCGCGCATTCATTTCAATAAATTGATGAGCTATACCGAGCAAATGGCGAGCCGGGGACTAGCCGCGGGCTCCAGGGTGATCGCAGCCAAGATTATTGAGCAGGAAGATGAAATCGCGGCTCGCCTTATGATCCCCGCATCCAGCAAGATGATCAAAATCGAGCGCGTAAGGCATACCTCTGATGAACCTTTTGCGCTTGAAACCTGCTACCTGCCCGCAGAAAGATTTCCCGGGCTGGTGCGGGACGCGCTCGGCCGCGGGTCCTTATTCGCCCGTCTCGAACAGGACTATGGTCTGCAGCTCACGTACGCCGACGAAGAAGTCGACGCTACCGCCGCCGATCTTCGGATCGCACAATTTCTTCAGGTACCTCGGGGAGCGCCGGTGATGCGCATTCGCCAGGTCATCTATTCCTCGAACGGTAAGCCGGTGATTTACGTGGTGGGTTTTTATCGCGCCGAACGCCACTCCTTGTTCATACGCCGCTTCCGATAATCATCGCCTGGGTGAGTACCCGCATTTTAAGGCCAGCCCCAGTGCCATCCACTGCATCCAAGAAACTCTCTGCACAGCCCTGAGTTGTTGGCGTGATCCTGTGCGAGAAAATGGCGGCGAAATGAAAGACCAAGATCAACGCAATTCTCCGCAGGATAAATTTCTAAACAAATCAAACTCGGACCTCCAGCAGGAGTACAGTCCCAGTGCATTGGGTTCGAACCTGACTCGACGTGGGTTCGTGACTACAGTTGGGGTAATCACGGGTGGAGCATATCTCTCCAAACCATTGCGAGCACGAGGAGCAACCCTGGTGGAAGGAACAACTGAGACTTCCGGCGGCGCTGTCGCTTTGACATTGAACGTGAATGGCCAGCGGCGCAGCGTTTCGCTCGATCCGCGCGTAACTCTGCTTGATCTTCTGCGTGAAAACTTCGGGCTGACCGGAACCAAAAAAGGTTGCGATCACGGCCAATGTGGCGCATGTACGGTGCTTGCCAATGGCCGAAGGATTAATAGCTGCCTGTCGCTCGCGGTGGTTCATGACGGCGATGAGATTGTTACGGTCGAAGGTCTCGCCAAAGGACACGAGCTTCATCCACTGCAGGCTGCATTTATCGAACATGATGGTTTTCAGTGCGGATACTGCACCTCGGGCCAGCTTTGCTCTGCGGTGGCGCTCCTTGCAGAACACAAACATGGAGACGCAAGTGTTGTGACAAAAGATTTGAGTTCGACGACTCCGGTTGAGCTCACGCCGGAAGAGATTCGCGAGCGCATGAGCGGAAATATCTGCCGCTGCGGAGCTTATCCCGGGATTGTTGCGGCGGTCCAGGACACTAACCGGGAGAATGGGGGAGAGAAGGTATGAATCCATTCGACTATCAGCGCGTTTCTGGATCGGACACTGCGATTTCCGCCATCACCGGTTCCGGCCACGCAAAATTTCTTGCCGGCGGCACCAACCTTATTGACCTGATGAAGAACGGGGTCGAAAAGCCAGAGCGCATTGTTGACATCAACCGGATGCCACTGGCGAAGATCGAACCGCTTCCCGACGGAGGTTTGCGCATCGGAGCTCTCGCTCGCAACAGCGATACCGCAAACCATCCCCTGGTGCGGCAACAATATCCTCTGCTGTCGCGCGCAATTCTTTCCGGCGCGTCGCCGCAGCTCAGAAATCTGGCGACCAATGGGGGAAACCTGCTGCAGCGCACACGTTGCTGGTATTTCATGGATGTGGGTTCTCCGCAGTGCAACAAACGCGCGCCCGGCAGCGGGTGCGGTGCATTAGAAGGACTGAATCGTTATCACGCGATTTTCGGCGCCAGCGACAAATGCATTGCGACCCATCCGTCCGATATGTGCGTCGCGCTGGTGGCGCTGGACGCAATCATTCGCGTTCGCGGTCCAAAGGGCGAACGAACTATTCCAATCGCGGATTTTCATCGTTTGCCAGGCGAGACCCCACAGATCGACACCAACTTGGGCAAAGACGAATTGGTTCTTTCGATCGATCTGCCGAAGTCGCCCTACGCGTCCCATTCGCACTATCTCAAGGTTCGCGATCGCGCCAGTTACGAGTTTGCGCTGGTTTCAGTGGCGGCCGCGATGGACATTCAGGACGAACGAGTTCGCAGTGCTCGAATTGTGCTCGGCGGGGTGGCGCATAAACCCTGGCGTTGTGAGGATTCGGAAAAGATGTTGACCGGAAACTACGTAGACGCGGCATTTTTTGAAGACGCGGGAGAGATCGCGATCAGAGATGCAAAGCCATACCAGCACAATGCCTTCAAAGTCGGATTGACAAGGCGAGCGGTAACTAAAGCATTGAGCATGGCAGGAGGTCTGGCATGAGCATAATTGGAGCGCCGCTTCCCCGGGTTGACGGCGAGCAGAAGGTTACAGGCGAAGCGAAATACTCAGCCGAATTTCGAGTTCCGAAACTTGCTTATGCGGTGATGGCGATGAGCACCGTGCCTTCAGCCCGAATCGTGAACATCGACATTCATGACGCCGAGAATGCTTCTGGAGTTATTGCGGTGCTGACTCCCGACAATGCTCCTAAGCTTCCCGGCGCGGAAAGCCGGGTTGCCGTTTTGCAAGACGCGCAGGTCCATTACAACAACCAGCCGATTGCGGTTATTGTCGCAGAGGAACTGCATCAGGCTCAATACGCCGCGTCTCTACTGAAAATTCAATACAAGGAGGAAGCCGCGAAGCTGGATTTCATCGCGGGATTTCCCGCCTCCTACCCCGGCAGTCATACCGGCATTCCGGGCGATCTGAGCTTCGGTGATGTCGAGAGTGGATTGAGCGCCGCCGAAATCAAGATCGATCAGATTTATACGACTCCCATTCAACATCACAACCCAATGGAGCCGCATGCCACCATGGCGCAATGGGATGGTGATCATCTGACCATCCATGATGCTACCCAGCACATTTCCGGGGTGCAGAAGACGTTATCGAAGAGCTTTGGAATTCCGAAAGAAAACGTGCATGTGGTTTCCTGGTTCGTCGGCGGAGGCTTCGGCTGCAAAGGTCAGATCTGGTCGCATGTGGTACTTGCGGCAATGGCCGCCAGGCAGGTGAATCGCCCGGTGAAACTGGTGCTTGACCGGCCGCAGATGTTTGGTCCGGTGGGTGCGCGGCCTGAGACCTACCAGCACCTGACGCTGGGCGCGACCCGCGATGGTAAGTTAACCGCGATCCGGCATGAGGTGCATGCCCACACTTCCATGATTGAGGATTACCTCGAGTCCTCGGCTTTTCCTACCCGTGTCATGTATGCGTGCCCGAATGTCGCAACCATTCACCGGCTCGTGCAACTGAATATGGGAACGCCGACTTATATGCGCGCGCCGGGCGTGGCCACGGGCACGTATGCGGTTGAAGTGGCCATGGATGAACTGGCTTACGAGTTAAAAATGGATCCTTTGCAGTTGCGGCTGCTGAATTACACCGACATTGATCCGCACACGAAAATTCCATTTACAGAAAAACATCTGCGCGAATGCTATACCCAAGCCGCCGAAAGCTTCGGGTGGTCGAAGCGTAGTCACGAGCCGCGATCCATGCGCGATGGAGCGCAACTGATTGGTTGGGGCATGGCGACCGAAACTTACCCTGGAAAGAATCTGCCATCGGGAGCAATGGTCCGACTGCAACCGAATGGGCGTGTTCTGGTGGCGGCGGGCAGTCAGGAAATTGGGACGGGCATGTGCACAATCATGACCCAGATCGCGGCCGACGTGCTTGGCATCTCGCCCGAACTGATCGACGCCCGGCTGGGGGACACAGATTATCCTGAAGCCCCGATTTCCGCTGGATCGATGAGCACAGCCAGCGTTGGTCCGGCAGTTCAGCAAGCCGCTATGCAAGCCCGGCACAAACTTTTGCAGCTGGCAATCAACGATCCGCGATCTCCGATCCACGGCGCCGCTGTGGAGGGAGCAGATATAAAGGATGGCAAGATTTTCCTCAGGTCTGCGCCAGGGAAAAGCGAAGCTTTTGCCGCATCGATCGCGCGCAACGGAAATCAACCCGTAGAGGCTACGGCTCAAATAAAGCCACAACTGAATGAAAAAGAATTCTCCTGCCATTCCTTCGGCGCGATATTTGCCGAGGTAGCGGTTGATCCCGATGTCAGCATGGTCCGCACCCGGCGCATTGTCGCGGTGTACGACGTCGGCAAAGTGATCAATCAGAAGCTGGCGCGCAGTCAATTCATCGGTGGGATCGTTTGGGGAATAAGCCTTGCCCTCCAGGAAGATACCGCAGTCGATCCGCGAAACGGACGTATTATGAACGCCAACCTCGCCGACTATCACGTGCCGGTTAACGCTGACATTGGCGAAATCGATGTTTCGGCCATCGACATTCCCGATCCCAGGCTCGATTCGCTGGGAGCCCGCGGCATTGGCGAGATTGGAATCACTGGAACCGGCGCAGCTATTGCTAATGCAATATTCCATGCTACCGGGAAGCGCGTTCGCGATTTGCCAATAACACCAGACAAATTAGTCTGATCGATCTGGCAGCGGTGCTGACCGGATTCGGATCAACGGTGGGGCTTCGGCTCAATTTCATCGAACCGGTAATCCACAAGCAACTTTAATCCCCTCTTCCCACCATCTTAGGTTGCGAAAATTTTACTTTTCGCGATCTGAATTGGGGGTATGATGCATGTCCGGTTCGAGTCCTCGTTCTAGAGGGCGCCACCTGACAGACCCGATTCGCAGGGCAACAGCCGCAGAGCAGTTCAGCTTGCCTTTAGCGATGGAATAGGAGATCCAGCTATGGTTTCTCTTCGTGTCGCTGCCATCCTTGTGGCGGTCCTGCTTCTGTGCCTGCCCGGTAACGCGCAAATCGCACATCACGGTGGCATTTCAGCCGATCTCCACGTCGCCCGCCCCGGCGATGCACGAAGCCTCCAACCCACGACTGAAGTTTCTATCCCTGGCCCGCTTCGCTCCTTCGAGCGAATGGCTGGCATCAGCCAGCAGGTTACGCCCGAACAGGTTTTGCCATTGCTCGCCCGAAACGTGTATGTGCAAGGTTACGTGGGATGGAAAAGCGAAGGGACGCCTACGGAGTTCCTGATCCTGCTGGGCCGCTATGAAAACCAGGCAAAGGAACTGGCTGCTTTAGCTGGGCAGAGTCAGGTGGTGCATGTTTCGGGTTGTGCCGATGCTGCCCCTTTGCTTCGGACTCTCGGTTATCGTTTGCGCGGCGACTGCGGTCAAAGCAGTGCTTCGTTAGTAACATCCGAACCTGAACGCGCTTTTCTTACTGTTGATTCGGGATTCCCGTTACCTGCGCTGGAAGACGCGTTGCGGCGAAATCAATCCTTCAGCTACCCATACCCTAGTTCCTCGGTTCCCTTGATGTTTAAAGAAGAGGACTGGAGAAGCGCCGTAAAACCTAACAAACGGCGCTCCTATAATGTGGCTGAACTACTTCTCTACCATCCTGCCCTGGCGCGGCTTTATTGGGCGCTTTCTCGGATCGATCCAGAGACAGTCGACACGCTACAGCAATCGGTCGGTTTGAAGAGACTTTTGCCGTTGGCTGCCGACCTGGATTTTTACGGCAGCCAGATCTGCATTCGCTCCGGTCGAGTGGAAGTTCCGGGCGGAACGGCCGCCGAAGCCGACTGGAGAGAGTTGGTCGGGTCCAGCCCGCTTTCGCCAGGCGACTTCGTCACAAAATTGCTGGCCAAAGACAACGGTTGGCTGGCGGTTTATTTTGATTCTTTCGCGCGAATTAGTCCTGATCGGCAGCGGCGTTTTGCTGAAAATCATCGGCTAAAAACTTATTACGCCGCATTTCGCTCTTCGAACGTGTCATCGGACGCGGCTCGCCCAGCCTTTCGTCTAGCGCCCGGATTGCTTCTTTTATTGACTCGCATGCAGTGGGATGTGAATGGTGAGCCGTTTGTCCCCGGCACTATGGATCTCTGGAAGGAAATGCTTACCCAGAAGTCGCAACATAAGCGCGTGCGCGAGTCAGCCAAACAGGCTAAGAATTGGTCGCAACCGGAAGATCTTATCGAAACGTTGCTACCCCTCGCTCGCTTTGAGTCGAGCAGCGGACCGGTGCAAATGTACCTCTTGTTCAGCGAATTGGACCTAAGCCGGGCCCCAGGTCATCCCCTGAGTTCTGAAACGTTCCGCGTTTTGGCAAGAAAATTCGATCAATACAACGAGCAGTACCTGGCTTTCTGCGAATTTCCGGAACTGGATGATGCATCCATTACCGGTTTTGTGTCGGCTGCCGAATCGGTGAATGAAATAGCCAACCATGCTTTACGCGGCAATGCGATGGGGACATTTCAGGCGAATGTTGGTCTGTGGCAGATACTGGCCCGGCAAGGTCAAATTCCTCGCGACAGAATTAATCAGTCGTGGCAGGCGGCAATCAAGCCATTCCAGAAGTTCACCACATCCACCCAACTTGTCGAGGCGACGCACAAGTCGTTGGGCGCGGTCCTACAGGCTGCAAATGCCAATCCATTCTCTAGTCAAGATCAGGTTATTGATTTATTGGCTGGGCCGGAAGGCTCGGGTGTCGGCGAACGTGTCCATCAGGAAATCGTGAGGCGAATCCACTCCGTCATGGACGGACAGAGGCTGGTCCCACTGGATACTCTGCTCGCCCTCGATGAAGGCCTGAAGCGCGTGGCAG
>DATATW010000046.1:0-5781 GCA_036268595.1 Terriglobales bacterium | reverse complement strand
GTACCGGCCGTGTCCGTTGCTGATCAAAATGGTGGACGCCGGATGGCTGGGACGCAAGAGCGGCCGGGGATTCTATAAGTATTGAAAGCCATTACAAAATCTTCCACCACAGAGACACGGAGACACGGAGAGAACAATCTGGAATTTCTCTGTGCCTCGGTATCTTTGTGGTGAAAAATTTTTCCAATCACGAAGCTGCTGCCAGCGATGGCTGGGTATACGCGCTCGCCGCGATTCTCGGCATCGCAACCGGCTACGCGGATGTCGCGGTTGACGATCTCCTGCTCACCGCTCTGCTTGCCCTCTCCTCCTGCATGCTGCTCGGCATGCTGCGCCCGCGCTCGCCGTGGCGCTGGGTTGTGACCGTCGGTGCATTCGTGCCCCTTACGGAGCTGGCCGCATACCTCGCGCTTACAGTCAAGCCGACCAGAGCACAGATCTATGGATCGTTTCTGGTTTTTCTTCCGGGAACCGCGGGAGCGTACGGCGGGTCCGTCATGCGCCGGGTCATCGATAATCTCAAGCAGGGACGATAACGGAGGCTCCGAGATCTGGGTTAACCGGAGTTAATCATCTCGCGGGCTTCTCCGTCTCTCCAGCGCGCTAAAAAGAACTCCTGAAAATGGCCGACCGAACGCCCCTGAGCGACTAAAGCCTATGTTGATTGCACTCGCCTTCCGCCGCGGGCTTAAAGCCGAGTTTTCAGGAGACTCTAAAGCCATCGCGGTTCACCGCCGATAGCGTTCCCTCAGGAGGGGTCTTCATGAGGAACCGGTCTTTCTCAGGTATGGTGATGGTGTTGGCGGGTTTGCTTGCCGGATGCGGCTCGGCCGTCCCCAAGACGAACTCCGGACCACTGAAGTCAGTACGCTCTTACAGCGGCACGGCTTCGGTCGGAGATTTTCTTACGATCTCCATTGATTCGATCAACATGAAGATCAGCTACAAGAACTACACCAACGGCGAGAGCGGCACCGTACCGTACGCGGTGAATGACGACGGCACTTATACGATCTTCGATCCGCAGGGAAATCTGCTCGCGGGCTATGAGGTTCCCGGAACGGTCCTGGTGGTCGAGGCAGCCAATGCCGGAGCCAATCGCGACACGGACGCCATGATCACCGCGATTGAGACGGCGCCAGCTTCGATCAACACCTTCGCCGGACGCAGCTTTAACTACATTCAGTTCCGGACATCTTCCGGCGGAGTTGAGCTGGGCACGATCAGCGTCGATTCCTCCGGCAATATCACGCACGGCGGTTATTGGCCGTTTGGGGCCGTCAACCAGCAGAGCATGTTCAACAGCGGAAGTTTTCCCGCCTCCAACATAGTGGAAGACGCTTCAGGAAATTTCTTCACCATCAACGAGAGCAACGGCTCGCCGTCGGTGGTGTTCGGCACCCAGAACGGCATGTTCGCGGTGGACACTGGAAATGGCACGATCCTGAGCCAGCCGAAAGCCGCGTCAAAGGTCTTCAACCCATCGAACGCCGGTACCTACACAGGAATTTTCTATGAGAAACCCAACGCGCAGATGGGACCGAACAATGTTGAAAGCGGAACGCCCGTCGAAGGCAAGGCGACGATTACG
Organism: Terriglobales bacterium; assembly: GCA_036268595.1. Classification (GTDB taxonomy): domain Bacteria; phylum Acidobacteriota; class Terriglobia; order Terriglobales; family Acidobacteriaceae; genus Gp1-AA145. The sequence continues at coordinate 4,190 of DATATW010000046.1, read as the reverse complement.
GTGAGCGCGAACGGCTCGGCGACGATCAGCGACAGCCAGGGGAACACCATGGCCACCGGCACCCTGGCAGCGGTCGCCGACACGGCTTATCTCTATGATGGCACGACGAATAAGTTATGGGACCCGCTCTACGGCATGTTCACCTTCCGCACGACCGCGAACTCGCAGCAGGATGTCTTTTTGACTTTTCAGGCCAATGCAGCGATCTTCTCGAGTTTTTCGGTGGCATTGCCGATCCAGCAGAATGCCGGGTACACGTACTTCTACGGCGTGGGACTTAAATAGAGGGTCTCGGGTCTTAGGTCTCGGGGTCGGGACTTTGCGTTCTTCCAGAGCTGTCGAAAAGTCACTACCGATTCCACAGCTTGAACGCGTATGCTGGCGGGCATGGGTGTAAGTGTGTCAATGCTGGCTTCGGGCAGCCGCGGCAATTGCGCGCTTGTGGCCAGTTCCACGACCAAGATCCTGGTCGATGCCGGCATCTCGGGACGCGAGACTTTCAAGCGAATGAAATCTTTGGGCGACGATCCGCACTCGCTCTCAGCGATCCTCATTACGCACGAGCACTCGGACCACATCTACGGCCTGGCAATCCTGGCGAAGAAGCTGCGGATTCCAGTTTTCATGACCGGAGCAACGCATCAGATGTGGTCCCGCGCGGTGCGCGATCAGAATGGTGAGCGGCCACGCCTGGAAAAATTCGAGCGTTTTGAAGCTGGCCGCACATTCCAGGTTGGCGATATCGCAGTGAAACCGTTTACGATTCCGCACGACGCTGCTGATCCTGTCGGATTCACGTTTCGCGCTGAGGGCATCAAAGTTGGCATCGCCACCGATCTGGGGTACCTCCCGGTCAGCGTGCGCGATCACTTACGGGGCTGCGATGTGCTGGTGATGGAGTCGAACCATGATGTGGAGATGCTCCGGGGCGGGCCCTATCCATGGTCGGTTAAACAGCGTGTTATGAGCCGCGTAGGCCATCTTTCCAATCTCGCCCTCGCGGATTTCTTTACCAGCGATTATGATAATAGTGCAACGTTTGTGGTGCTGGCGCATCTGTCAGAACTGAATAATCATCCGGAGATAGCCCGGAGAGAGGCAGAAAAGGCGCTGGCCACGCGCGGCGGATTGTTCTGTAATCGGGTGCTTCTGGCTTCCCAGACAGAAGCTTTGGAGCCGATCCGCCTGTAGTCAGGCCGAGAGCTGATTTCGTATCCTCGATGAGTCAGCAGTGTATTGATCCGATTGTTGGCAAGATCCTGGCGGGCTGGCGGTATGACATTTCCAGCCTGGCGCCGGAGATGCGCGGCGACTACGAAAATCACTTTGCCGCCTGCGAGCACTGCCGCACCCGTCAAAAAATCCACCGCATTATTGATGTCGCGCTGATAGCGCTGGCCTCGATTTCCGCCGCTGTTTTCCTGCTGGCGTTTGGAGTGATTCGGTATCTCGGGCCGCACCATGCTTTCCTGCTGGAAATCGCCGCGCTGACCGGCTTTGCACTTTCCGCGTTGATCTGGCTTGGGGTAGCGGTGGCCACGCCCGCTCCAGTGACCATGCTCGATGCTGCCAAGGAAGGCGCGCGGCGCGTGCACGACCGCTTGCCTGAGGAAATCCGCCAGCGATTGCCCGAAGAACTTCGCATCAAAATCACCGGGACGTAATCTTATCTGCGTGGGAATCCAGTACCCCGGCCCTCTCGCAAAACGAACTATGATCGTGCTGGTCGCTCTGATCGCGACTGCGGATTGGCGCGCTTCAGCACAGGATTCTGCCCCGCACGCTTCCCACGACTCCATGCAAGGCATGCAGATGCCGATGCAAATGCCTATGAACGAGAGGCTGTCTTCGCTTCCCTCGCCGCACGAAAGTTCGGGAACATCGTGGCAGCCGGGATCAATCTCGGGTCATGACTGGATGTTGATGCGCGGCGGATGGATGCTGATGGCACATGGCGTCATCTTCGCCGACTACAACCAACAAGGAGGCCCGCGCGGCGAAGGCAAAGGCGAGTCGGTGAACTGGGGCATGCTGATGGAGCAGCACAAACTCGGCAGCGGCACGATTCTATTTCGCGAGATGTTTTCCGCGGAATCGTTGACGTCTCCGCACCCCGGGTTTCCAGAATTGTTTCAAACCGGCGAGACTTATCATGGCGAGCCATTGGTCGATCACCAGCACCCGCATAACGTGTTCGCGGAACTGGCGGCGCTGTACACGCTGCCGCTGACTGGCAAGATTTCGTGGGAACTGTACGGCGGGCCGTCGGCAGAGCCCGCGCTCGGGCCCATCACCTACGTTCACCGCGCTTCAGCGGCGGAACTGCCGCTCGCGCCTTTGAGTCATCATCTGCAGGATTCCACGCACACCAGCTTCGGCGTCGTGACTACAGGCTTCACGATTGATCGCGTCAAGCTGGAGGCATCTGCCTTTAACGGCCGCGAACCGGATGAGGAACGCTGGAGCATTCAGCTTGCGCCGCTCGATTCCTGGTCCACGCGAGCCAGCGTCGCTCCCGGGTCCAACTGGGCTGCGCAGTACAGTATTGGCCGACTGGAGCATCCTGAAGCGCTGGAACCAGGAAGCCAATGGCGGCAGACGGCCTCGATTGAATACAACCGTCCATTTGCGAGGGGAAGCTGGGCGACGTCGTGGATCTGGGGCCGGGTCCATAAGATCTCGACCAATACCAACTTGAACAGCTATCTGCTGGAATCGACTTTGAACTTTTGTCGACGTAACTATGCCTTCTCGCGGCTGGAACTGGTTGATAAGGATGAATTGTTCCCCGAGGCGATAGCCCAGCCAACCTATCGAATCGGCGCTTATACTTTCGGCGGCGAGCGGGACTTTGTTCAAGACCGTGCCTGGCAACTTGGGCTGGGCGGGGACATAACTATTTACTCAAAGCCTGAGGTCTTGAACGCGGCGTACGGCGCTGATCCCGTATCGTTTCAGATATTCGTGCGAATGCGGCCCGGATTGGCCCACCATTCGCACTGAAATATATCTGTGTTCCACAGCCGGATTCCGCCGTAGAATGCTTGCGTATTCCTCCCCTGAAGTCCACGCGCGCGCGAGTCTCGCTTCATGTCGAAAGCCCTGAAGATGCTGCGGGCAGTGCAGTGGGCGATGCTGGGAAGCGTTCCGCTGTATGCGGTTGTTGGTGAATTTATACGCCCCGCATCGCACATGCTGGATCCCGCATTAAGCTATCTGTTCACTACGATGGGAGTCGCCATCATCGGCGTAATTTTCGTCGTGCGGAGAACCCTCGTTTTTCGGGCCGCCGAAACCCTGGCCAATGAACCCAACGATGTTCTCAGCCTTAACCAGTGGAAGACGGGATATATCGCGACCTATGTACTCTGCGAGGCGCTGGCTTTGTTCGGGCTGATCGAGCGGTTTCTCGGCTGCACCGTACAACAAAGCGTGCCCTACTACGTGGGTGGATTTATCCTGATGCTCTTCTTCCGCCCGCGGCAGCCGGTGGCACTTTCCACTACTTGATGTGGCAACTGGCCAGGCCGCGCTTTTCCAGATATTGCTGGTGGTAATCTTCGGCCGGATAAAATGCCATGGCCGGGACAATTTGTGTCGCGATCGGCTTGGAGTAACGGTGCGCCTTTTCGAGCGCTTCTTTCGAAATCATCGCTTGTTTCTGCTGCTCGGGAGAATGAAAAAAAATTGCAGAGCGATATTGCGTGCCCCAATCCGGCCCCTGGCGGTTGACCTGTGTGGGGTCGTGGTTCTCCCAGAAAACTTTCAGCAGATCGCTGTATCCAATTTTTACCGGGTCAAAATCTACCTCGACGGCTTCGGCGTGCCCGGTGCCGTCCGTGCAAACTTCCTTGTAGGTCGGCTTCTCCGTATGCCCGCCGATGTATCCAACGCGCGTTGATGTAACGCCCGGCAACTGCCGGAACGTGGCTTCGACTCCCCAAAAACATCCCGCTGCAAACGTGGCCTTTTCCATTCGATCTGCTCCCAACTACTGTTTTTGATTGTCGCTTATTGGATGGCAAAATGCGAAAAAAGTCACAGGTTGCTCGCTCGGATTCATGGGTTGGCGTGATTGACGCCGGAAGCAAATCGGGATAGAGTCGGGCAAGGTTTTCTCCCCCTGGGTAGGTTCTGTGGATTCTCCAACCAGCTGTTTTCAGGCCGCGCGCCGGACTGTGCAGAACCTT
>DATATW010000045.1:0-4007 GCA_036268595.1 Terriglobales bacterium | reverse complement strand
ATCATGGACCCGGAAAGCCAATATTCCGTCTGGCGCAAGTGCCGAACAGCAGCGTTTTAGCAGGGCCAGTTGCTCCGCGGCGGACAAATACTGCAAGACATCCAGAATCAAAATCAAACCTGCTGGCGGAAGCTCGAAATGACGGATGTCGGCTACGGTCACATTTGCGTTCAGCGGGCCGAGTGCCTGGCGAGCGACAGCGACGCGATGCGCATCCAGGTCGCAACCAACCAGCCGGCGGCGATTATCACCGAAAGCCGCAAGACAAAGAGCCATGCCGTACCCGCAACCTAAATCGACTACCGTTCCCGATCCCAGATTTTCGGAGGCCAATAATTCAAAGATCCGATCCAGTCGGAGCTTCCAGCGGACGAACTGGCGAGCTGTCAGTGCGCATTGCGCAAACATACCGTTCACAAAGCGGACGCGCTCTCGCAACGCCGAATTGGCGGACACCTCACGATGACGATGCACCACAACTGCGGTAATTGCAGCCCCAACACCGCCGACCAATATGCCCAGTGCCACGCTGCCAATCGCCCAGATGAAAAGTTGCTCCTTATTGATGTGGGTGCGCATTTCAATCAGGGCGGACAGCTTGAGGGGCTGGAATGAGCCGACGCGGAGAAAACAGCCCAGTTCCACTGAGGAGAAAATAATCAAGGGCAGAAACAGCGGGTTGTTGATGAAAGTGCTAGCCACGGTCAGGGGCTTGTTAAGCCTGAAGAGTAAGGCCACGCCAATTGCCGCAAGGGTTTGAAACCCATAGATCGGCACAATGCCGATGAAAATACCCAGGAATACGGCAGCGGCTGCGCGGCCCGGTTCGAGCCCCTCTCGGAGCAAGGAGGTTCGGAACTTCCGCGCGTGAGCCTCAAATCTTCGGATCACCTAATGCCCTTTGATCATCCGTTTGGTCATCTGGCCAACGTCACGCCGCTCGCAACGAATCCTCGTACGCAGAACGCAGAACACATAACAGTCTGAATCGCCGGATGTCACGCTCCTAGAAAGCGAAATGCCAGGGACCAGAGACAGACACGCACCGTGTCTCGTACCGGCTTCATCTTGGAGCGCGCCTGGCCACCATCGTAGATCATACGGATGGGAGCATGCGCAATCGTGCAGCCCGACCGGGCCATCTTGATCAGGATTTCCATCTCGAGCTCGTAGTACCGGCTCCGCAGTTTCGCGTCACCGAGTTTGTCCAATCGGAACAGCCGGAATCCACTCTGGCTGTCCCGGATTTCGCAGCCGACGAGCGCCGAAGCCAACCGGCTGCCGACGATGTTCGAAAAATAGCGGGACCGCGGCATGAGAGCGCGATCGAAAGAGCGGGCACCGATGACCAGATCGGCTCCAGTTTCTTCGGCGACGCGAAGCATGACGGGGATATCTTCCGGCAAATGCTGGCCGTCGCCGTCGAGCGTTATTACATAAGTGAAGTTGTGAGCGCGCGCGAAAGCGATGCCCGCCCGCAAGGCCAAGGCCTTGCCGCGATTCTCAGGCAATTGCAAGCAAGTGGCTCCGGCAGTTCGGGCAATCCCCGCAGTTCCGTCGCCGGATCCATCATCGATCACGACGACCTCTGCGACATGCTGGCGGACGCCCTCCACGACTTTCGCGATGTGAGGGGCCTCGTTGAATGCCGGAATTAGGGCACAGATTCGCATGCCGCCGGTTACAGTGTTCCGCCAGCATCCTCGCGTGGGCCAGCCAGGACGAATTGAAATCCGCGGTCCCTAAGCTCATCGATAACGCGAGGCAGGATTTCCCGCATAGCAGCCGCTCCGCGGGGCAAATGATCGTGCAGCAGGATGATATCGCCGCTTGCCGCTTTACTCAAAATGCGACGCGCGAGAACGCTGGAATTGGCGGTAAGAGTATCACGCGTCCGAATGCTCCAGGAAACATACTCCAGCTCAGCATCCTCAAGATAAGGCGCAAGAAGCGGGTGACGCAGGCCCACCGGCGAGCGGAAGAAACGCGGCCGGAAACCACAAATGCGGCGAATGCTCTCACTGCCGCGCTCGATCTCAGCCCGCAAACGACCGGGCATCAGAAAGCAAAATAAAGAATAGTGCGACCAAGTGTGGTTGGCGATCAGGTGCCCTTCTGCCCAGGCGCGGCGCACGATTTCCGGATACTGGTCGGCCCGCTTTCCCACCACAAAGAACGTTGCTTTCACATCTTTTTCCCGGAGTAAATCGAGTAATTTGGGCGTATCCGTCGGGTCCGGGCCATCGTCGAACGTCAGGGCCACGCAACGCGCTCCATCGACTCGCGACCGATTCGCTACCAGCCATTGGTTGCGCGGATGAAACAACAGGTAAACGATGAATAGTGTGGCGGCACTCAGGACCACAAAGAAGAGCCGAGAAAGGCCAAAACTATACAGTAGAGCCAATGAGACGCTGAGCACTAACATGAACGAGAAGAAGATTACCGACCTCGCCATACCGGATGTCCCACGCCCTGTAAATGCTGGGGATCGAATGCCATCTTAGCATCCGTTGCCCACGAGAACGGCGATCATTGTCGCCGTGTGGATAGCTTATTGGCCTCTGGCCACGGTCCAGCAGCTCGCCCTTGGTATGGGTTCCGACCGATTTGCTCATGACGGGAAGCATCGGTGGGGTTCTTAGTAGTATTGACGATTGATGTGATCTAAACGCCAAGCAACCCAGATGCGGTCGCAATCACCCTGGCACGGAGGGAGAGAAAGGGTTTAAGATTGGCACTCCTCAGTCACGGGCCGAATTCATTGGAAGGGTTCGCGAAGATGACAAACCCGACAAAAACCGAGATCACCGGACCGGCCAGCATGCTCAGTGCCGCAAACGGGCTGTCAGTTGTTCGTGTGACGATTGGCGCAATGTTTGTATCGGTTTTTTTCGAGAATCTGGGCAAAGGCCTCTACAGACCGGAGGGTTATGCAGGTCTGATCAACTACTACATACAGCACGATCATGCACCGGCTGTCTGGAAGGCGGTAATGGGCCTGGCGGCAAGCCATGCCGCCATCGCGGCTCCCATGCAAGGTCTGACCGAGATTTGTCTTGGTGTACTGCTTATTATCGGTTTGCTTACCCGACCCGCCGCAACTGTGGCTTTTCTGTTTCTTGGCAGTCTTTGGATTTCAGAGTTGGGGACCTCGTGGATATGGGAACTGCTGGTTTCAGTGCTCGCATGCCTCGGACTCGCAATCGGACGCGCCGGCCGGCGATGGGGCGTTGACGCGTGGCTCGCACAACGGTGGCCGTTTTCTCCGTGGTGGTGATTCGGCCGGATTGATCGAGCCGATTTGATTGAGTTGAGCCAACGTGCGAGTCTCTGTCATCATCCCCACACACAATGAAGCGCAGGCGATTGAGCGCGTCTTAGCGGATCTTCCGTCCGATCTCACGACGGAGGTCATCGTTGTCGATAGCAACTCGAATGACGGAACGCCTGAGATCGCCGCAGGAATGGGAGCGCGCGTCATTCAGGAACCGCACCGCGGATATGGGCGCGCGTTCCTTACAGGAATGGCCGCTGCGAATTCTCCAGATATCGTTGTGTTTCTCGATGGCGACTATAGTGATCGCCCCTCTGAACTGCACATTCTCTTAGCGCCGATCATCGAAGGACAGGCGGACATCACGCTGGGCTCGCGTCTGCACGACAAGAATTCTGCCGGAGGCTTGCCTTGGCATCAGGTATTTGGGAATCGCCTCGCCGCCAGCCTCATCAGACTTCTCTATGGCTTAGATATCAGCGATCTCGGTCCATTTCGAGCTGGCCGTGCTGAGGTACTACGCGCGCTCGCGCTCGAAGAGATGACTTATGGCTGGGCGGTGGAGATGATCCTAAAAGGCACACTGGCTGGATACCGCGTGGTTGAAGTTCCGGTGAGCTACTACCCGCGAATCGGGAAATCGAAGATCAGCGGCACGCTGAAAGGCACGGTCGGCGCGGCGTGGTTCATTCTCAGCTTGATCGTGCGCTATTATTTTCGGCACCGAAGA
>DATATW010000044.1:0-10069 GCA_036268595.1 Terriglobales bacterium | reverse complement strand
ACGTCCGATCGATGAAAAGCGCAAGAAACAGAATGCCAGGTCGCTCAGGCGTGAGCTGACCGGAGAGTACCGTAAATGGCTGGACGAAGACGTGCGCTGGATCATTACCGACAATGAGCGCAAAGCCTTCATGCAGCTCTCTAACAACGAAGAGCGCGACCAGTTCATTGAGGCTTTCTGGCAGCGCCGCAATCCTAATCCGGATAGCGAAGACAATGAATTTAAAGACGAGCACTATCGCCGCATCGAGTATGCCAACGAACACTTTCCTGCTGGCAAACCGGGCTGGATGACCGATCGGGGTCGGATTTATATCGTTTACGGTCCTCCGGACGAGATCGATTCGCATCCTTCCGGTGGAACTTACGAGCGGCCAATGGAAGAAGGCGGTGGCGAAACTTCGACGTTTCCATTTGAAGACTGGCGCTACCGCTATATAGAAGGCATCGGCCAGGAAGTCATCATTGAATTTGTCGATACCTGCATGTGCGGTGACTACCACATGACCTTAGACCGTAGCGAAAAGGATGCATTGAAGAATGTTCCTAATGCAGGCCTGACGCTATATGAGCAAATGGGCATGTCGACGAAGGCAGATAGGTTTAACGGAAGTGGACTGGAGCAACTGGGCGCGGGGCCGATGTCCGAGGATGCGCAGACTAAGGAGTTCGATCGCCTGGAGCAATACGCGAAGTTGAACCAGGCTCCGGCGGTGAAGTTTAAGGACCTGGAAGAAATTGTCCAGCACAAGATCAGCTACAACACTATGCCTTTTGATGTACGCACTGATTTTGTGAGAATCACCAGCGATACCGTCCTAGTTCCGGTGACAGTCCAGCTCAAGAACCGCGATATCACCTTTACTAATAAAGACGGCGTGCAGCATGGAGTGGTAAATATTTTCGGGCGGCTTACCACCTTGTCAGGGAAGGTTGCGCAAACCTTTGAAGACACGGTCATAGCAGACGTCCCTGCGGAGTTATTGCCACGGGAAGTAGAAAATTCGAAAATCTATTGGAAAGCGGTCCCGCTGAAGCCGGGACGCTACCGCCTCGATCTGGTAGTAAAAGACGTGAATGGCGACCGCATGGGCACCTGGAGTCGCAGCATCATCGTACCGGAGTTTTCGGACGACAAGCTGGCAAGCTCATCATTGATCGTGGCCGATGATGTCGAGCCAGTGCCTTCCAAGAGCGTCGGCACCGGCATGTTCGTGATCGGCACAACCAAGGTCCGCCCGCGAGTGGCGCCTTCGGATGGCAAGCCGATGGAATTCAAGCGCGACCAGAAGGTAAATTTCTGGATGCAGGTCTATAATCTCAGCCTTGACGAAAAGACGCACAAGCCGTCGGCAACATTCGAGTATGACATCGTAAACGCGACTACGAATAAGCAGGTCGTGCACGCGGTCGACTCGTCGGACAAAATGGGCAACATTGGCGATCAGGTCACCTTGGAAAAGACCGTGCAGGCAGCCAATCTGGATCCGGGTGTGTACCGTATTCAGATCAAGGTCAGTGACAATATCTCAAAACAGACGTTGGGGCCTTCGGCGACGTTTGCCATCGAATAACGATTTCTGAGAACTCATGAAACGTAGTCTCGGCTATCTCGTGGTTGCGTTCAGCCTTGCGCTTCCCTCGTGGTGTGCCGATAAGTCCGCATCCATCGCCGGCTACGTCCATAATTCATCTGGTGCGCCGCAAATCGGTGCGGTGGTTCGGGTCATCGGGTCTGCTGCCCAGGTTTTAAATGTAATAACGGATGATAAAGGTTCTTTCCGCGCATCCGGCCTGGTGCCCGGAATTTACAGCGTTAAGGTTTCTGCTCCTGCATTCCTTCCTACCCTCCGCGAAAAAATCAGCCTCAAGGCCGGCGCCAGCGTTCTGTTGAACCTGACGGTGTCCACGGTTTTTGACGCTTTGCAGTTCACCCCGCGCCAAGGGGCGTCCGGAGATGATGACTGGGATTGGGTGTTGCGCTCGACCGCCAGCCGTCCGGTGCTGCGCATTATGCCTGATGGTTCTCCGGTCATGGTGGCGGATAAATCGACATCGAATGATTTCAAGGGCACGCTTTCTTTTCTGGCTGGCGCCTCTTCGGAGGGTTTTGGCTCGATCTCCGACATGAGCACTGGCTTCTCGGTTGAGAAGTCGCTGTTTGCCTCGGGCACTTTGACCGTCAATGGCGATGTGGGATATGGATCGGCAATCCCTAACGCGGTTTTGCGCAGCTCTTACAAACGGCACATGGCGAATGGGTCGACCCCGGAAATTGCCTTAACCATGCGCCGGCTGTCATCTCCAGATTTGGGAATTCGCAATGCGCAGCTTGAAGCCTTGGCGATGACCACATCGGATGACATCGCGCTGAGCGATGTGCTGGAGCTCAAATTCGGCAGCGAACTGCAGACTATCCAATTTATGGGTCGGGTGACTGCCTTCCGTCCGTTTGGAACGGTGGCGGCGCACCTCTCCCCGAACACCGTGCTCGAGTATCGTTACTCGACTTCGCGTCCCGACAGCCGCGAGGAAAAGGGCTTTGATACTGCTCCCGCCGATTTGAGCGAGTCTGACCCGCGCGTCAGCATGACGGGATATTCGGCGGCTCTCGAAAGAGCTCACCACCAGGAACTCGCGCTATCGCACCGTGAAGGCAAGACCAACATGCAGGTCGCGTTCTACAATGACCGGCTCGTCGATCCTGCGCTGACGGGAGTGGGAGAGTTTGCCTCCAGCAGCGGCGATGTATTACCGGATATTTATTCAGGAACATTTACTTATCGTGGTCGCAATCTCGATACACACGGGCTCAGGCTGGTTCTGGAACGAAAGCTTACCTCCGATATAACCGCGACCGCGGACTACAGTTATGGCGGCGCGCTTGATCTGAATGGCGAAAACGCTGTGCTGGAAAACATCAGCCAGCAAAGTGTAATCCGCAACCGGCACGCAATATCGGGCAAGCTGAGCGGGACCACTCCGCACACCAAAACCCGCTGGATCGCCTCTTACGGTTTCGAGAGCGGCCGTTCGTTGACGCCGGTAGATATGTTCAATGCCTCCGCGGGGCAAACCGATCCCTTCCTCGATGTCTTCTTCCGGCAACCGCTTCCCTGCACAAAGTCGCTGGCCGGCCATATGGATATAGTCGTCGAAATACGCAACCTTCTCGCCCAGGGATATGTTCCGGTCTTCGGTCAGGATGGGCGGACCGTCTACCTTGTCCAGTCGGCGCGCGCCGTACGCGGCGGGCTGGCATTCAACTTTTAGCTGTTAGCCGTCAGCCATCGGACATCAGGAAACCCTGGCGGCTTGCTTTTTGCTTCTGCCACTCGTCTCCTTTCCGCCTAAACGATATTCCAAAAACTTGAATTTTGTTGCTGGAAGAGTTTCGCTCGCTTGATCTACAATCCCTTCCCATCCGTCATTTGTCATCGCTAAGGGGGCTTCATGAGGCTTCGCTCGGGACTTGTATTCTTGCTGCTGCTCGCTTCTGCTTCGTTGCTTGCACAAACGTTTCGCGGCACGATCCTGGGGACGGTCACCGATCCGCAGGGTGCGGTGATTTCCGGCGCCACCGTCAGCGTACGCAACCTGGATACCGGTCTCGAACGGACTACGCAGACCAGCACCGACGGCACTTATGCCGTGCCTGAGTTGCCGATTGGAACTTACAACGTCACGATTACGCAAAGCGGATTTCAGACTTCTGTCACCAGAGGTTTGAAGGTGGATGTAGCTTCGGAGAAGCGAGTGGACGTCGCACTCAAGGCGGGAACGGCATCGGAAACGGTTACTGTATCCGCGGAAACCTTGCCGCAGGTGGAGACAACATCAGCGGAACTTGGCGGAACGCTGACTGCAACCGCGATTGAAACGCTTCCGGTAAACGGCCGGGACTACCAGAAGCTGATTTATCTGAATCCCGGCGTCGCGGGTTCTCCGGACCAGATTTCGGACTCGCCCGGTTCGTATGGGACTTTCTCCATGAACGGTTCGCGGGGCCGCTCCAATAATTTTCTGCTGGACGGCACCGACATGAACGACGGCTACCGCAACGATCCCGCGATAAACGAAGCCGGAGTTTTTGGTGACCCTGCAACCATTCTGCCGATCGATGCGGTGGCAGAACTTCGCGTGCTCTCAAACTACGAAGCAGAATATGGGCGAAATAGCGGCGCCATTATCAATATCGTGACTAAGAGTGGCACCAATACGCTGCACGGATCGGCAATCGAATTTTTCCGTAGCGGCAAGATGGGTGCGAGAAATTACTTTAATCCAGCTTCAGACCCCAAGAACCCGTTCAACAACAATCAGTATGGCGGATCCCTCGGCGGTCCCATCGTGAAGGACAAGACGTTTTTTTATGTGGACTACGAGGGTCAGCGTGAAAACGGGGCCCAGTCGGGTCCGGCGTGCGTCCCTGATGCGACGGCTCTCACACAAGCGGAGTCTTTGATCGCGGGCCGCGGCGAGGCGGTCAGCCCAGTGATCACCAGTTTGTTGGCACGCAATCCGTGGCCGACGCCAAACGTCGCTGGCGCGAGCGCTAACCTAGACGGAACCTGCAACGGCGCAAGTGCGACTGCCGCAGCCGACAATCTTGCGACATCAACCCACTTTTTTAACCGCGTTGACAGCCTTATCGCCAAGATCGATCACAATTTCAATGCCAACAACATGCTGACCGGCCGCTATTACTTCGGCGACAGCAATCAGAGTTTCCCGTTCGCACAATTAGGCGGTGGGTTGTTGCCCGGATTCAATACGGTTACCCCCACGCGCGTGCAACTGATCTCACTCTCCTGGGTGAAGGTGGTGAATGCCAGCCAGTTGAATGAGGCGCGCCTGGGATGGAACCGTTTTGCGGAAGGATTTTTTCCGCAGGACCAAAGTTTTAATCCCAATTCGATCGGATTGGATACCGGCGTAAGCGCTTACGACGGCGGCCTTCCGATTATTTCGGTAGGAAGCTTTTCGCCCATCGGCGCGACCTCGTCGATTCCCCGCAACCGCGTGGATGCCAATTGGCACTTTGTCGATAACTATTCGTGGAAATCGGGAAAGCACGATTTGAAATTTGGTTATGAGTTCCGCCGCACCACCATCATGCAAGTTATCGATCATAATTTTCGCGGCTCCCTGGATTTTGGAGCCATCACCGATCCGGCGAATGCAAGCGTGACACTCAGCCCCTTAGAAGCGTTTCTGGAAGGGTTGCCGGATGGCGGCGCGCAGGTGGCGGGAAATTCCCGGCGGCATACATTTCAAAACAGTCACGGCTTTTATGTGCAGGATAGTTTCAGGTGGAGTTCACGACTTACCCTCAATTACGGCTTAAGGTGGGATTACTTCGGAGTAACCGGAGAGAAGGACGGTCTGTTCTGGACCTTTGATCCCGCTAACGGCGGTAACAATGTCCCGACCGGGCAGCTCTACAACAAGGACTTCAACAACTTCGCACCGCGGTTGGCTTTCGCTTACGACTTGACGGGCAAAGGCCAAACCGTTATTCGAGGCGGTTGGGGACTTTTCTACGACGCGTTTTCGGCAGACATGTTTCTCGGGCACTTGCCGTGGAATTGCGTTTTCTGCCCCGGGCCGGCGTATCCCGGGCTGGGCCCGCAGGCATTGGCAACGGGCAGCGCAACTGCGCAGTTGCTCCCAGGCCAACCGGTTTATTCGGGGTACGGAGCCGAGGGCGACTTCTTCTCTATCGATCCGAAGATGCGCACACCTTACATTCAAAATTTCAACTTGAACATACAGCAGCAGCTGGGCAGCAAAGTGGTGGCGCAAATCGCTTACGTCGGATCTAAGGGAACAAAGCTGTTCCAGTTCCTCGACATCAATCAGCCCAGCCAGGCACAGATCACCGCAGCCGATTTGGCGAACGGTGTAACTTCGTATGGAGTGCCGCGCAACTATCCGAATTTCTTCTATATCAATCAGGAGAAGTCATCGGCTAACTCGATCTATCATTCATTGCAGGCCAGCTTGCGCACCAGCGGGTGGCACGGGTTGTCTTCACAGGCGAACCTGGTTTGGTCGCATTCCATTGACGATGCCAGCGACCTGGAAGACTTTGAACCGAATCAGGCTCAGCCCACTAATAGCACAAACCCCGCTGGGGACTGGGGGAATTCCAGCTTCGACATCCGCCGGCGGTTCACCTGGAACTTCACCTACCAATTTCCCAAGTGGGGCGGCCAATGGGCCAAGCTCAAAAGCGGCTGGGGATTCGACGGAGTAGTTAATCTGCAAGATGGCCAGCCCTGGCACCTGAATTATGAGTTTGAGGGAGATTACTCCGGAGCTGGCGAGGGATTCGATCGCCCCGACGTAATTGGGCCGATCCAATATTCCAGCAATCCGGCGCAGTACCTGGATTTGTCATCCTTTGCGGCGCCGTGCACCTGGGACCCGAGCCTTGATCCGGGCGCCACCGACGAGAGTAACTGCGTAGCGGGAACGCGGCATTTCGGAAGCGAGCGGCGTAACTCCCTGAGAGGCCCAAGCTTCAAGGAATTCAATTACTCCGTATTCAAAGACACCAATCTAAGCGAGCGGGTTACACTTCAACTCCGCGCGGACTTCTTCAACTTGTTCAATCATCCGAATTTCTCCAGCCCGTTGCTGCCGAACTTTATCGGTGACGTCGGCGCGCCGGATGCGGCAACCGGCCGCCAAACCGGCTTCTATTCTCTGACCGCCACCGGCGATGTGGGCATTGGCAATCCGTTCCTTGGAGGCGGAGGCCCGCGCGGAGTTCAATTGGCGGCGAAGATTATTTTCTAGGGCGAGCTGATGATCGAAGATTATTTCTCGGCTCTGCCCAGGCATCCGGCGCGGAATGAGCGGTCGTCGAGGCGATGCAGACGTTTCGCCATCGCCGGCTGCAGCAGCCGGAAGTGGCGAATGGTGAACAGATATTCGGCAATGAACCACAGCGGCTGGTCGGTAGTCATCCAATTCAGACGGTCGAAGCGCGCGAGGTTTACGGGATTCGAAAATGTGCGCAGGGTGCGCTCGCCGCGCTGATTGAAATACACGTCAAAATAGCTCATCACCAGTTCGCGCAGCGTGCGATACACCGGCTCGCGATATCGGCAGCCGGTGTAATTCGAATTCGCAATTGATCCCCAGTGCCCGCGCTGTTTGTAAACCGCAATCACATGGTCGCTGTCGTGCTCGGCCTCGAGATCAATGATGAGCGGCGGGTATCCGTTCACCCCCAACGCGGCGGCAGCGAATAAAGCTGCCTCAAAACAATGAGAAGTGTTTTCGCGAAGAACATGCCGCGGTGACCAGGCAGTGTCGGCTAGATGATAAGGCTGGGCATTTAGATATTTCTGGATTCCATGCGGATCTTTCAGATTGCGCAGTTTGCGGAGTTCGGCTGGAGTGAAACTCGCGTCAGAATTATTCATCTCCGGCGAGTTTAACGGAATCGCCAGCGAAAGAGCATTTACCACAGAGTGCACTGTGGAGCACGGGGGAAGACACAGAGAAAGACTTAATGGAGACAATGAACCCATTGAAAGCTGAAACAGAACTTTATGTGAACAGCTCTCTTAATTCCCCAGGGCTTTCAACTACGACATCAGGCGGGACCTCGCATAAGGTATGTGGGGCGAAACCATAGGTGACCCCGCAGGTCGCTATGCCGGCATTCCGGCCCGTAAGGATATCGATCGATGAATCGCCGACGATCATGGCGTTACTAGGAGATGTCGCGGTTTCTTTCAGGAGGGTGCTCACTCCCAATGGATCCGGTTTTTTGGTTTCGAAACTATTGCCACCGTAAATGTTCACGAAAAAATTCGCCAGGCCCAATGCTTCGACAATGGCCCGTGAAGGATTGACTGGCTTATTCGACAAGATTGCCATTTTTCGAGTAAGGCCGTTCGACCGGATTTGCTCTAGCGCTTCCGGAATTCCGGGATAAACGTGTGTGTAATCCAATTTGTGTTCGCGATAGTAACCGAGAAAATATTCCAGGCCTGCTTTAAAGAATTTCTCGTCCTCAGGATCGCCGAGCGCCCGGCGCACCAGCATCGGCGCGCCGTCGCCGACGTAGGACGCGACCACATCTCCCGGCAGCTCCGGGCGATCCAAGTGGCGCAGCATGGCGTTGACCGAATGAATGAGGTCGAGTCGCGAGTCGATCAGCGTCCCATCCAGATCGAAGATCACCAGCTTCATCGAGCGAAGATCAAACGGGCGGTTGAAACGGAGCATGAAGAAAGAATAAACCAAGCTCTCAGCCATCAGGCGTCAGCCTTTAGCTCTTAGCTTTAACTCTGGAAGGGTTGCCGAATGCGCACGACACATGACCCGCGACGCACGACGGCCATGATTTACAATAATTTTGGCGCTCCACTGCACGCGCCAATGCTGACCATGCCTTCCCGGGGCCACGGAAAATCCGGCGCGGTTGCTGAGGCCAACAAGGCAGGCAAGACCTACGAAGGCTTGTCGCGGCAGCAACTCATCGATTTGTATCGCGTGATGTACACCTCGCGTCGCCTCGACGATCGCGAGATCATGCTAAAGCGCCAGCAGAAAATTTTCTTCCAGATCTCCGGCGCTGGGCATGAGGCGGTGACCGCAGCCGCCGGCTTCGCTATGAAGCCGGGCTATGACTGGTTTTTCCCGTACTATCGCGATCGCGCGCTCTGCCTGGCACTTGGAACCACACCCGATGACATGCTGCTACAGGCGGTCGGCGCGGCCGATGATCCCAGCTCCGGCGGCCGGCAGATGCCATCGCATTGGGGATACAAGCGGCTGAATGTGGTCACGCAGTCGTCATGCACCGGCACGCAAATTCTTCACGCCGTCGGATGCGCTGAGGCCAGCCGCTATTTCATGATGCATCCCAATGCCGGGCAGAAGGCGACCGGTGACTACCGCGAATTCAAGGATGTTCAGTTCCACGGCGATGAAGTCACCTACGTTTCGCTCGGCGACGGCACCACCAGCGAAGGCGAATTCTGGGAGTCGATGAACGCCGCTTCTAACCTGCGGCTCCCGATCGTATTCCTGGTCGAAGATAACGGTTACGCGATTTCGGTGCCGGTCGAAGTGCAGACTGCAGGAGGAAACATCTCGCGTCTGGTTTCGGGCTTTCCGAATTTTCATTTTGAAGAAATAGATGGCACCGATCCGGTGGTCAGCTTTGGCGCCATGTCCCGGGCAGTGGCGCATTGCCGCGCTGGGGTGGGGCCGTCGTTTATTCATGCGCATGTGATTCGCCCATATTCCCATTCGCTTTCGGATGACGAAAAGCTTTATCGGCCGGACATTGAACGCGAGCGCGATGCCGCCCGCGATCCTATTTCGCGAATGCAGTTGTTCCTGATTCGCGACGGCATTCTCGACGAGAAGGGAATCAACAAGCTCGAAAAAGAAGTGGACGACGGGCTGCAGGCCGCTGTGGATCGCGTGCTGGCCGCGGCTTTGCCGCAGCCGGAGACCATTAAGCAATTTTTGTATTCGCCTGATATTGATCCAACATCTTCGGTGTTTGATACGCAGGTAAGTACGGGCGGGGACGCCCGTACCCCCAATAGCAATTCCAATACGGCGCAGGCTGCGCAAGATAAGAAAGTTGCGCCGAAGACCATGGCCGATCTCATCAATGCGACGCTGCGTGATGAAATGAAGCGCGATGAACGCGTCGTGATTTTTGGGGAGGATGTGGCCGATTGCAGCCGTGAAGAATATTTGCGCCAGAAAATGGTGAAGGGCAAGGGCGGGGTATTCAAGTTGACCTCGGGATTGCAGTGCGACTTCGGCTCCGATCGCGTTTTCAATTCACCGATCGCCGAGGCCAGCATTGCCGGGCGCGCAGTAGGAATGGCAGTGCGCGGACTCAAGCCGGTGGCTGAAATCCAGTTCTTCGATTACATCTGGCCGGCGATGATGCAACTGCGCAACGAGCTTCCGGTCATGCGCTGGCGCTCGAACGGAGATTTTTCCGCGCCATGCGTGATTCGCGTCGCCATTGGCGGATACCTCACCGGCGGCGCGATTTATCACTCTCAGTGTGGCGAGAGCAT
>DATATW010000043.1:0-11096 GCA_036268595.1 Terriglobales bacterium | reverse complement strand
CGTTTCCATTGCGACCACAACTCCGGCAGCATCGTCGATCGCTCCAGTTCCCAGGTCCCATGAATCCAGATGTCCGGATACGACGACGATCTGTTCAGGGTGCTCATTGCCCTTCAAGTCGGCAATGACGTTGTAACCGATCGCATCCGGAAGTTTCTGCGGAGTGAGCGTCAAGTGCATGCGCACCTTGCCTTGAGCGGACAGGTGTGCGATCAACTCGGCATCCTCGGATGTGACCGCTCCGGCGGGAATGTTGGCCGGCACGCTAAAGCCGGTATGAGGCAGACGATAGTCGGCATTGCCGACCGTCCGCACGAGCGCGGCTGCGGCCCCTAATTCAGCTGCGGCTTTCGGTCCGGCGGCTCGGTAGCGGACGGCTTCTTCGTAAGAAACGAACGACAACCCCGCGGCAGCTTTTTGCTTGTCGAAGATCTCGTTGAACAAAACGATTTTGTCCGCGACCTGATCATGGCCGAGTTTCCTGAGTTCGCCGAAGTTGTTGACGACGACTACATCGGCGGTGATGCCTTCAGCCGCCGTTGCCGTGCTTCCGCCGAGCGCGGTAAGAACGATTTTCTGCGTTGCGCCAGGCACTTGTCCGGAGTACTCCACCAACTCCGCTGTTTCCGCGCCTCGCACCCAATGGGGAACTTTCACTTCTTCCAGCTGGACATCGAGTCCCAGCTGCCGAAGCTCCGCGGCAACATAGTCCACGGCGGCCTTCGCTTGGATTGATCCGCTTGGCCGGGGACCGATGTTCTCGGTCAGATGAGCGACTTGTCGATACGCGTAGTCGTCGGCGAGTGCCGCAGCTTTGATGGCTACAAGTTCGTCCAGCAGTTGCGGAGGGAAGTTCTCTTGCTGCGCCTGTGTCATCTGCGGGATGGCCGTAAATGGGGCCGAAGCAGGATTCACTTTCGGGGTTTGGGAAATTGCAGATTGAACACAGAGCAGGAACAAAACAAGAACAAACTCTACCCGTCGCGTTGGCATGAGGCCGTCAGTGTATCTGACAGGCGCAGGCAAACAAAACCTTCAACCACAAAGGACACAAAGTAACACGAAGGATTTTGCGGCAAGGTTTCCTCTGTGAATCTTCGTACCTTCGTGGTCATAACTTTTGGCAGCAACAAAAATGGCCCCATTGCTGGGGCCACGTTTCAAGAGGCGAATGGTGGGCGATTCAGGAAAGGCGATGCAAGATACCGTTCCGACAGCTGGAGCGGCACTTCGGGAAATGACGCGGAGATTCGATGAGAGTGAAGGTCATGCTAAGTGGGTGGCCTCTATGGTTGCTTCCAATAGAAGCACTTGCCCCACCAAATCCAGACGCCGCGAAACCGGTCCGATGGAAAACTGTAAGTAGATGAATGTACAGGGCTTGAGAACGGCTAACGCGTTCCTTCGCAGGCATCTTTGGCTGGCAGGTAAGGTTCCGAGTGCAGAACAATGCATATTCCATGCAGGGCGCTACCAGATCGCCCAAAAGCCAAGCCCACAGCGGGTTTCACGCCGTGGGCTGGGTTGGTAACCTGAAGCTTCTTGTCTAGCTGTTGCCGGCTACGGTGCGAAGCTTGCCCGGCAGGAAGTGATATGGAGGCCAGGGCCCGCTGACCGACACCTGGCAGTTCTTTAGCTGCTTGGCGGCGGTGGAGTAGCGGTTCTGGTATTTCTCTACGCTCTTGGAGTCGATCAGGTGGGCAATGTCGATCAGCATACCCTCCGGCGCGACCTTTTTGCAGCTCACTTCTTCTTCGAGGGGATTGAACAACTTGTGGACCTGGACCGACAGGGCCCGCGCCTTGGTCTGGCGCTCGCGCTCGCGCGATGCCTTGACCTTCAGCTTGGAGAGATAGTCGCCGCCGACGGTGTCGGGCAATTCAACGTCGATCATAGCTTCGCGCAGCGATCCGTCACGCACAACCAGCTTGATGTGCATTTCGGACTTGCCACGCAGCTTCTCGACGCTCTGTCCAAACGCGCGCCGGTTGACCCGCACGGCCTGGCGGAGGGCGTCATCAGTGTCGAAAATCGTTCCAAATTTGAAGGGAAGGACTGTGCAATTCCGGAAGCAATTGCTGACCACTCTAGCGTGATCGATCGCCGCTTTTTGGTCTAGGTCGCCGGCTGCGTGGTCGTATTCGCTGACAATTACCGCGAATTCACCACTGGGATAACTGAGAACCGCAGCCCCATTTACGCCTTGCACGCCTTCCAGCAGGAAAGGGCGCCGGGTGCGGGTTCCATTGGGGAGGGTTTGATGCTCGGTGATGCAGTACGCGTACCACGCCATGTTGAACTCTCCGAACCGGGATGGAGGCGCACAAGCACGCCTCTCACGTCGAGTTATTTCGCCAAAGCTGGTGTTGCGAGTTGGAAGTAAGGGAACCGGGCAGTTTCGGGTCTTTTTGGAACCGGAAGCGTTTACAGTCCGCTTCCTGTATTGCATATTACTTTGGGCACTATGAAAAATGCAACTTTTTCTTGGCGATGGGCATCTCCCGGCGCTATTTTCCAGAGGCTGAGTGGTTTGCGCGCTCCTGCTGAGCCAAAAGAACCACGCGGAGCATCTCGTCGAACGGAGCGGGCTTTCCTGTCCAGATTTCGAACTGCCGGGCCGCCTGATGGACGAACATTTCGATCCCGGGTATGACTTGGGCTCCCCGCTCCCTGGCTAATTTCATCAGTTTGGTTTCAGCCGGATCATAAATCATATCAAAGACATAGCGGGCATTGATCTCTTTATCCTGAAGCGGAGTTTCGCGCGAATTGCCCATGCCAACCGGGGTCGCATTGATGATTACGTCGAAGGCCAGCTTTTTCAGATCAGGCCGTTTCATGATCCGGGCACGGGCCTGGTGGGCCAGTTTCTTGGCGGGACCCAGGCTGCGGTTCAGGATATAAACCTCTGCCCCGCGCTCCTTCAATCCAAAAACCGCCGCGCGGGCTGCGCCGCCGGCGCCAAGCACCAGGATTCGCGCTCCTTCAATCGTGTTCAGACGGCGTTCCAGTGGACGAACAATCCCTGCCGTATCTGTGTTGAAGCCGTATAGTTTGCCATCCTGGGCGCGTACAACGGTATTGCAGGCGCCGACCTTCGTGGTATGCGAATCCGAGTTATCCAGATGGGCCAGGATGGCTTCCTTATACGGCATAGTCACGCTGATGCCGTGAATCGGGATCTCCTTCACACAGCTCAAAAGGTCCTTCAAAGTTTTCGCGTGCAGCGCCAAATAGACGGCGTTAACATTTTCGCGACGAAAGGCAGCATTCATGATGGCTGGCGACAGCGAGTGCGCGATCGGATCACCCACGACGCCATAAACGCGCGTAGCGACGTCTACCTGCTCGATACGGTAAACGCTGCGTAATTCTTGTGCCGTGACCTGTCCCGGCGCAGTTTCTTCTCCAGCACTTGCCGAGGCGAAAGTGAAAACGCTGCCCGCCCGAACCCCCAGCACGCGGCTGATGATCCCCTGCTCCCCCATGCACATGCTGACGAGCGAATGCCGGTCGCCTTCGCGCGCCAGAAACTTGATCATCGTGACGTTGTCGGAGAGCGTCGTCGCCGTGGTGACAACTTTGTAGAAATCCGCTGGATACGCCGTCATCCTCTCCAGAGTTTCGTCTAGTTTCTTGGTCGAACGAAAGTCGTGAAAGGAAAGGATCAGGGCAGCTTTAGAACGCAGCTTCTGCAATTGCGCGGGCTTGCACTTACTGGCCGTCTGAAGTTCGATGTCCAGCAGTTGGCACCCTATGGCGGCAGCTCTCGACAGAATGTCGAGCTGAGAGGCGATCGTACCGCGGAACTTGCCGCCATTCGCGACCCGCCGGCAAGTCGCGATCACCATAATTCCGGGATGGGTTTCAATGAAGCGCTTGATTCTGGGAAGTGCGAGGCCGGGCTTGGAAAGATAGTCTAACCTGAACTCCAGAAATGGGTTATCGCGCACCAGCGACTCCGCTTTTTCCGCCATTTCATTGGCATCATTGCCGGTGATGGCCGCGCAGACCCGTGGCAATCGCAAAGGCAACAGACGCGGCGGAAAAGAGGGGGCGGCATTCATTGAATGGTCGCAGGCCCAACCCAAGGCCTTATAAATGAACGGCGAATTATTACAGGGGCTTAATTATTTATGCAACAGAGGATTAACAATTCCTGCGAAAAACTTTGTCACTCCGCGCTTTCGCATCCCGGGGTTCGCAACACCCTCGTAACCTTGACCCACCCCCGCCCTGTTGTTACTTTCCGGTTGAGCCTTTCTTTTCTGGCATTTGATTAGGGAGAGGGACGCCAATATGGCCCCGCTCGGAGGTAACATGAAGAAAACAGGACTGTTAATGTTGTTGCTCACGGCAGCGGCGTGGGCCCAGAATCCGCCGGATGCCGCCGCTCCGCAGGGAACCAGCCCAACTTCGGCCAGCTTCCCGATCGAGCGCGTGCAGACACCCACGTATTCCGACGTGTATTGTGCCGGGTTCATCAGCAAACAGATCCTGCCCGATGCCAACTTTGTGGCTGGCGGACTGCAGACGCCCTCAACGACTAAATTCACGCGCGGCGACATCGTGTACCTCCAGGGCGGAGGCTATACGGCCGGGGCAGAGTACGAAGTACTTCGCGCACTACGCGATGTCAACGAATATGAAATGTTTCCCGGGCAGCAGAAGCTGTTGAAGGAAACCGGCCAGCCCTATGAGGAGGTCGGCCGCGTAAAGGTGGTCGATACCCGCAGCAAGATCGCCATCGCGCAGATCGAATATGCCTGCGACGGCATCAACCCCGGCGATACGACGATTCCATTCGCCGAAAAGCAACTGGTGAACTTCCACAGCCCGGTCCGCTTCGACCGCTTCCTGCCTTCGAGCAGCAAGGTCTCCGGACGCATTGTGATGGGCAAGGATTTCGATTCGCAACTTGGAACCGGCCACAAGGTTTACATCAACCTTGGATCAAACCAGGGCGTGAAGATTGGCGACTACTTCCGCGCTGTACGGTCGTACGAAACCGACCTGCATGACCCCGTGGATTCGCTCTCATTCAAAGCTGCGATTGCCGAAGACACGCAGAAAAAGATACCCTCGGTTGACCCAGACATGTTCACCAAGAGCAATGGCCCGGTGATTCATGTGCGCGATCTGCCGCGCCGTGCTGTTGGAGAAATCGTAATCATCGGCGTGACTAACACGACCGCGACCGGCATGATCGTCTTCTCGATGGAAGATGTCCATGCGGGAGACGGCGTCGAGTTGGATACCGCAAACTAGTCTTGCTTCGTTGCTATTGCTCCCACAGGGGACGGGAAACCGTCCCCTTTTTATTTGGTTCCTGGCTTCACACATCTCGATGTGTAACGATCTACACATGGCTACGAATTTGGCGATCGACGACAAACTCATCGAGGAAGCGCGTAAGACTGGTGGCCACAAGACCAAGAAAGAGGCGGTCACTACCGCGCTGCAGGAATATATTCAGCACAGGCGGCAACATCGAATTCTTGCCGATTTTGGTGCGGTCGATTGGACCCGGAATACGATTACAAGGCCGAACGACGAAGAAAGCGCACATAGGTGGTTTCTCGTCGATACACCGATTTGGTCCCTCTCCTTACGTCGGCGTGCCATCGAGCTCTCGCCCCAGGAACGGCAAATCACTCGAAATCTTTACGAATTGATCAGCCGCAATCAGGTGCAGATACTTGGCGCTACTCGGCAAGAAGTACTTTCCGGAATTCGGGAAGAGTCGCAATTCCAGCGCATCCGTGACCATTTGCGTGACTTCGAAAACGTTAAGCTTGATTCCGGCGACTACTAAGCTTGATTCCGGCGACTCCGAAGACGCGGCACAACTTCACAATAAATGTCGTCAATCCGGAATCACCGGCTCGCCAGTAGATGTCTTGATATGTGCGACTTCCCTTCGGCGTGATTGGGAAATCTTTACGACCGATCGCGACTGCGGCCACTACGCTCGGATGGTTCCCTCGATATATTCCAAGTTCCGGAAAGCAGAATTTCTTAGCCCTTCGCAGCCTTCTCTCCGAACACCTCTGCGGTAAATGCCTCGAGCTTTGCGCCTTTCTGCCATGCGTCTAATGGCACGCCGGCTTTGCGGCAAGTCTGCTGCAGGAACGTCTCGCGGTCCCAATTATGCTCGACTGGAACTTGCGGCAATAGCAGCCCGCGATAGCCGTGCATGCTGATGAGCAAACCGTGGCGTCCGATTTCGATGGCTTCGGCGGCGATCGGCCTGGGCCGCGACAAGATGCTCAGTTCGATTTCCAGATTTTGCCCTTCTTCGAGCGTTACCGGACGAAAGCGCATGTCTTCAAAGGCCGCGGCGCACGCGGTTTCTGCGACCATGCAGTAGACGGAATTCTTGGGAAGAACGTAGCCCACACATCCTCGCAACTGGCCATACAGATAAAGCGACGTGAATACGCCACGCGGCTCGGCAAGGTGCGGGCTTGGTGGATCGAGAGAAACCTTGCGCTGTTCGAGTGCGGCGAGAATCGATTCGTGGGCCAGGCGTAGCAGCAGAGAACGCTCATCTGGAGAGAATTCGCCGGGAGGAGCGCTATGAGATTCCAAGCCGGTTGGGCTAGGTTGAGGCAGGAACATCGCGGTCGGTCCGTTGGGAAACTGGTTTTCTGCGCCGGCTCAGGATGAACGCCCGGCGCCGGCGCTTGACTACGCGGCGATCAATCTTCGACCAGAAGGCGGCAAAGTAATCCACCGCCGAAACCAGCGAGACTACAACCGTGAACCAGATCGCCAGATACGCAATCCAGTGGATCGGCAAAATGTAGTGGCTATAAACCGGCCACACTTTCCACTGATGATCGAGGATTACAGCCACAACCGCAACGATCTGCACCACCATCTTCAGCTTGCCGAGTTCGCTGGCCTCTATGGTGAAGCCTTCAGACGCTGCAATCGAACGCAGCCCGCTCACCAGAAATTCCCGGCCAATCACAATCACCGCAATCCACGCAGGAACAAGGCTGGGGTTCAACTGCACCAGCGTTACGAATGCGGCGGCGATCAAAAGCTTATCGGCAAGAGGATCGAGCAGAATGCCGATCGTCGTGATCTCGTTGCGCTTGCGCGCGAGATAGCCGTCAATGCCATCGGTCATGGCGGCGGCGATGAAGATGAACGATGCCAGCAATTCTCTTTCGCCCCCGGCCCCGCTGAAGCGCGGACTCAACAAAATCCACATCAGCAAGGGAATGCTGAGAATACGGGAAAGCGTGATGGAGTTCGGCAGGTTCACTACGTGGAGGTTCCGGTGACCAGCCGGCAACCAAGCTCGATTATGCGCCACGGGGTCGAGGAACGCAATGCGACGGTACTCCGAACATATGGATCCATGCGCACGGAAGGACCAGATGACGGAGAAGATTGAAAAACCGGGCAAGTACGCCCTGGCTTGTGCATTTCGTCCAATTATTTTGTGGTTGGAGGTGCAGCTTTGTCGGTCTTCGACTGCTTCGCGATGATCATGTCTTTGATTTTGTCGTAGGTGGCCTGGGGAACGATCTTCTTCTGCACCAGCTGATTCTTTGCACGATAGGGGCGGCCATCAATAATTTTCTGCGAGTAGCCGTCGCCGATACCAGGCAGTGCCTTGAGTTGGTCTTTTGTCGCGGTGTTGATGTCCAGTTTGTCGGTTGATGTTTGTGCGGCTGCAGCAGTCGCCGCCGAGCCTGCGGGCTTTGCTTGCGCCGCAGCCAGACTGCCAACCAGGGAGAGCGCGAGAACCAATACGGCAATCTGCGCTATTAACCTTCTTTCAATTGATCTCATTAATCTTCCCCTTAAGACGACTACCGCGGAACATCGCATCTTTTCTTATCGCTGGTTTCATCGCTGGCAGATATTGCGCGAATTCCTGCCGTCACGCGTATATGCCGCGCTGGCGGATCGTGTAAGCCACGCGGTCGATCGCCAGCATGTACGCCGCGATGCGGTTGTTCACGCGGTGGTTCTCGGCATAGCGAACGACATCATCGAACGATGACTTCATAATTGTTTCGAGCTGTTCGTTCACTACAGATTCCTTCCAGAAATATCCCTGGCGGTCCTGCACCCATTCGAAGTACGAAGTGGTTACGCCGCCGGCGTTGGCTAAGATGTCAGGAATCACGAACACACCCTTCTCGCTGAGGATATCGTCCGCGGCGGATGTCGTCGGGCCATTCGCGCCTTCGGCAAGGATGCGGCATTTCACCCGGTTCACGTTGCGGCTGGTGATGACGTTTTCGGTTGCGGCGGGAATCAGAATTTCGCACTCGGTGGTCAGCAACTCGGCGGCGTCGGTCTTCTCCGCACCGGGGAAGCCGTGTACCGTGCCGTTCTTCTGCCGGAACTCCACCAATGCTTTGAGATCAATGCCGTTCTTGTTGTGCAGCCCACCGCCAACCTCGGCGATCCCGATAATTTTGTAGCCGGCCTCATGCATCAGGAAGGCGGCATTGGAGCCGACATTGCCGAAGCCCTGCACGATCACCCGGGCGCTGTCACGTGCGATGCCCAGTTTTTGACACGCCTGGTCGCATACGACCATCACGCCGCGGCCCGTGGCTTCGCGGCGTCCGCGCGAGCCGCCGATATTGATCGGCTTGCCGGTCACGACTGCGGTGACAGTTTGGCGCATGTGCATGGAGTAGGTATCCATAATCCAGGCCATGGTTTGTTCGTTGGTGTTGACGTCGGGCGCGGGAACGTCTTTTTCGGGACCGATGAATTCGATCAGTTCGGCGGTGTAGCGGCGGGTCATGCGCTCGAGTTCGCCCATCGACATTTTGTGGGGATCGCAGATGACGCCGCCCTTGGCGCCGCCGAAGGGGATGTTGACTACGGCGCATTTCCACGTCATCCAGCTGGCGAGCGCGCGCACTTCATCGAGCGTGACGTCGGGGGCATAGCGAATGCCGCCCTTACCCGGCCCACGCGCGATGGAATGCTGCACGCGAAATCCGGTGAACACTTCAAGGTGGCCATCGTCCATCATGACGGGGATGTAGACCGTGATTTCGCGGTTGGGATAGCGCAGCACGCGCCATACGCCGTCTTCCAGGTTGAGTTTCTGAGCGGCCAGGTCGAAGCGGGCGCGCTGCGATTCCCACGGATTGCTTTCCTTATCCACGTGCGGATCCGTAATCATCGTCGTCATGAAAATATTCTCCGGAATAATGGCTGGTTAGTGCTGTCCGTTGCCGGGCGATTTCCGGTCATAGGCGGGCAAACGTTCAGAGTATATGAGGCGGGATGGCAGGGAAGCAAGGTGACGGAGGTAGTCGTGATGGTTCCATCTGGAAGATTAATGGTGCTCTTCTGTTGGTTGAAATACGCGTTAGCTCGATTTTCGTTTGAAGAAAATAATCTCACGTTTTGCCTTCATCAGATTCCGCGCGAGATATTTTCGGGGCGCCTACATCAGACGCCCGCGAAAAATGAAAGTAACACTGTATGGAGGCAAATTTCGTGTCCCCATAAGCTGAACAAAATCTGCAGTTCGCCAGGATTATCCCTGCACGCGGGCCAGCAGTCGTAAGGAGTGGTCCATGCGCACCCGTTTCTTCGCACTCGTGTCTTTCGCCCTGTTTTTCTCCACTTTCGCTGTATTCCCGGCCTGGGCACAGGACCCGGCTTCGTCTTCATCGCAGCAGGAAGCAACCGTTTCGAAAGACAACTCGCAAGATAACTCGAACTCGCAGGCCGATTCGAACGCGCAGACGAATTCGAACGATACGTTCGAAGGAACTGTCGTGTCGAGGAGCCGCAGCACGCTCGTTCTGCGCACGGACGACAACCAGTTTCACCTGTTCACTTATGAACAGGCATCAACCCGTCCCGTGTCGCTCACCGCCGGGTCTCGCGTCCGCGTGACGGCTGGTTCTGCGGATGAAAACGGCACTCGCGTCGCTACCAGTGTCACCGTGGTGAGCGCTTCGGGGGGCACGGCGACCCGGGACAAGGGCGCGCAAGCAGCCCCGGTGCCCGAGAAGGTTCGCGACATTGAATCCGACATCAAGCGCGAAAGTAAACGTTGGAGGTTGGGCGTGCGCGCAGGCGCAGCCTTCGATCCCGAACTCTTTATGTTCGGCGTTCACACACAGATGGGGCCGATTTTTCACCCGCGGGTCTTATTTCGGCCCAGCGCCGAATTCGATTTCGGCGAAGTGACGGACCTGATTGCGTTGAATTTTGAGCCGATCTACCGCTTCTCCGCGAATTACCGCAAGGGAGATTGGACGCCATACGTCGGCGCAGGTCCAGCGATGATTTTCATCCACCAGAGCTTCAATGGCGGGAGGAATATCTCGTTCGGGAATTTCGATTACGAAACCGGCTTCAACGTTCTAGCGGGAGTGCAATCGCGCAAAGGAACGTTCGTGGAATTGAAGACCAGCCTCTGGTCAGGCCCGGCACCCAAACTGCGCCTGATCGTCGGATACAACTTCTGATTTATCCATTATCCGAGAAATTTAAGGTGGCCCACTCAAGCCCGATGTTGGCTTGAGTGGGGAAAGACAAGGATCTAATCCGGTTCAGGCGCCGCTTGGGTTTTCGGTACTGCCTTTGGATGCGCCTCTACAATCGTCTGCCAATTGATGATCGCGTTCCATAGCATGCGCTGATCGCCGCGGTTCATATCGCGGTGCATGGGATTGAAGTTGAAACTGACGACGTGCCCCTTGCCGACGGCCATGTCGAGGATCGCGGGATGGCCGACCAGATTTCCTTCTCCCCAGGCCTGACCGCTAACCACGAATGGCTTGCCCTCGGGGTCACCCCATTCCATCACGATGCCGCTGCGGTCTTCCGGGCCGTCAAGACATGTTGTGCAATAGGCCATGCGCAGCCAACGGCGCGGCGTGTTATAGACGGGAAAGTTCTGCCGGAAGACCCAGGTGTGTGTGGGGTATCCGTAGGCGATGGGATGGTCCGGTTGGTCGAATGTGACACGGACATGCGCGCCGGGAGTTCGCGTTGCAGTTTGCACGGAAGCAGCGGAGGATGAATCTCCGCCGCCGGCTGCGCTGCGGGGCGTGCCTCCCGATGCGCGGCGAACGAAGCGGACGAGTCCG
>DATATW010000042.1:0-8459 GCA_036268595.1 Terriglobales bacterium | reverse complement strand
TGTTGCTCGCTACCTGCTGGGACTGATCTTTACGGTGTTTGGGCTGAATGGATTTCTCAATTTCATCCACCAGCCGCCTCCGGCGAATCCACTGGCAATGCAGTTCTTTGTTGCCGTCAGCGCATCGCACTTTGCCGCGTTCTTTTTCGCCGTGCAGGTCCTTGGCGGACTGCTGCTGCTCGCCGGCCGTTTCGTGCCCCTGGCACTGACGCTGCTGGCTGCGGTGCTCTACAACATTCTTGCGTTTCACCTGACGTTTGCGCCGGCGAGCATTGCTCCGGGTCTAGTGGCATCTGTACTGTGGATAGTGGTCTTTCTTCAGTACCGCGAAAGCTTCAACGGCATCTTCAGCGCGAAGCCTGCGACGCAGGCATGAATTGCGTCGCAGCGATCGCCCGGTAGTGGGTCAAAGATACGCACCCACTACCCGCGATTCGTGCCGCTTGATCTCGAATTGCGAACCTTCAACAATGGAAGAACGAAAAGAAATGGCGTCCCGAAACCGGAATTGAACCCGTACGCCGGTTTCGCGCCGGGGACTTCAATCCACTGCGCCTGGCATTTTCGCATTACTAATAAAGAACATTGTGACGGGCATGAAATTGTGCAAGTCAATGTGTAAATTGGCGGGCGGCGAATGTCGGGCTGTTGCCGCTAGTTGTCTTCAATTCTCTCAGGTCGTCCTACCGGCGGTGACGTGTCCACCTGCCTTGACACAAAGGTAACTGCTCAAACCTACTAGAGAGCAATGACGGTCTTGCCGAAGTAACCGTTAGGACGTGCGAGCAGGCTAAAGGCCGCGGCTTGCATACGGACGGTCTCGGGAGGGCTTCATGAGTGTTGCCGCAACGACTTTGGTCACGCCTTTGCCTCGCCAGGCTTTGCTTTGGCGCTCTGTGCTTCGACACTCTTTGCCTCGACGCATCGCGACTCCGGCGAACCGACGCATCACCGCCAGATTATGTTCAATTATTTCTCTCTTATGTGTATGTGCGTTTCTTTTATTCGCGGCACCAGCGCGCGCTCAAGAGGAGAGAAAGGACGTACCCGCGGATCTTGGGCAAGCCAGCCTTGAAGAACTGGGCCAGATCCAGGTTTACAGTGCATCGAAACACATGCAGAACGCCAGCGACGCGCCCTCGTCAGTCACAGTAATCACCGCAGACGAGATCCAGAAATATGGCTACCGCACGCTGGCCGACATTTTGGAGAGCGTCCGCGGCTTTTACATCACTTATGACCGTGATTATAGCTTCGTCGGCGTGCGCGGTTTCGGACGCTTGGGAGACTCGAACAACCGCATTCTGGTGTTGATCGACGGCCACCGCATCAACGACAACGTTTTCGGCCAGCCCTATCTGGGTACGGAGTTCCTGGTGGATGTGGATCTGATTGAGCGGGTAGAAATCATTCGCGGACCCAGTTCGTCGCTCTATGGCGCCGATGCCTTCTTTGCGGTGATCAATGTCGTTACGCGCAAAGCCCGGCAACTGAAGGGCGCCGAAGTCTCGTTTGCGCCTGCGAGCTTTGGCACTTACCAGGAACGCGCCAGTTATGGAGGCCAGTACCGGGGAATCGACATGCTGTTGTCTGGCACTTTCTACAACAGCCAGGGAGAAACTCTGTTCATTCCTCAGTTCAACAGTCCGGCTACCAACAACGGGATTACAAAGAATACGGACTACGAAAGTTTTCAGCAGGTCCTGGCCACGATTAGCTTTCATGGATTTACACTGCAAGGGTTATTCCGGGCGCGCGATAAGGGAGTCCCAACGGGGTACTTCGGGGGCTTGTTCAACGATCCCGCCACTCAAAACTACGACTATCATCAATACCTCGATTTAAGTTATAAGCACTCGGTCAGCGAGAAATGGGACTTTACGGCTCGAGCTTCCTACGATCAGGCCCGCCTGCAGGCACCGGTGGGCTATTCAACAGGACTGCCCGACGCTTCGACTACGGTGGATACATACTCGTTCCGCGGGAACTGGTGGGACAGCGAAGTGAAATTGAGCGGAATTTTACTGGACAAACACAAAATCACTCTCGGCACGGAAATCACAGACAATACGCAGCAGGATCAGGGGGACTACACTGCCATCAGCAACAGCTTTGGCACCGACCCGGCCAGCTCAGTGATTTGGGCGCTGTACGGCCAGGATGAGTTTGCCATCATTCACAACCTGACCTTAAGCGCTGGCCTGCGCTACGACCACTATTCCGAATTTGGCGGAACCACCAATCCGCGCCTGGGGCTGATCTACCATGTCTTTCACCCGACTACGCTGAAGCTGCTTTATGGAACCGCCTTCCGCGCCCCCGAGCCGTTCGAGGTCACGCCTGACTTCGGGTCCGTATTTGCCGACAACCTGCAGCTCAGGCCGGAGACGATCCGAAGTTTCGAAGGTGTGGTGGAGCAGGCGATTGGGCCACATTTCACGCTATCGGGCAGTGTTTTCCGCAATGAACTACGAGATCTGATCACGGTCGAGACCAATCAAGTTGGCCAGGAGGTGTATGAAAACTCCGGCACTGCGGATGCCGACGGCGTAGAAGTCGAACTCGACTGCCATCTGGCCGACGCCATCAAAGGCGGCGCAAGTTACAGTTACGTGGACGCGGAGAATAACGTCACCCATCAGATTCTCAGCAACTCTCCTCAGCACCTGGGCAAGTTGAACCTGAGCGTTCCCCTGCTACGGCAGCGGCTGTTCGCCAGTGTGGACGCGCAATACACAAGCTCGGCCCAGACCCTGGCCGGAAACAACATCAGTGGCTTCTCGGTTTTCAATTTCACCTTGTTGGGACACACTGTGGGAAAGCACGCCGACCTTTCCGCCAGCATTTACAACGTCTTCAACAAGAAATATTTCGACGCGGGCCGGCCGGAAGATACGGAAAATGCCATTCAACAAGACGGCCGAAATTTCCGGATCAAATTGACCTCCAGGTTTTGAAGGACAGGATGCACCTTCCGGGCAAAGACGGAGAGTCGCCCTTGCGACGGTCACCCGGGCGGGCGCCGGGGATAGGGCTCGCCGTGCTCGCCATCAGTCTTCTGGCGCTTCATCCTATGGTGCACGGGCAGCAGTCCAATGCTACGGAAGACCAGGTCAAGGCGGCATATCTGCTTAATTTCGCCAAACTGGCGCAATGGCCCCAGACGGCCTTGCCGGATGGCTCGTCTCCGCTGGTGATTGGAGTCAGCGGCGGGGATGAGGATTTTCTCGGCGTCTTGCGGGCCCTGGCCGCCGGAAAATTTGTCGGAACTCATCCGCTGAAGGTTAAATCTGTAGGCTCTGCAGAGGAGATAAAGTCGTGCCACATTGTCTTCTTTCGCGCGCCCGAAAGAAAACGTACCCATGCCCCGATAGACGGCATTGAGCAGCGAGGAGTGCTTTTTATGGGTGAGGACGAGTCCTTTTTGCGGCAAGGCGGAATGATCAATCTTGTGCGCGACCATGGAAGCGTCCAATTTGAAGTGAATGCCGACGCGCTGGATCGTTCGGAGATACATTTCAGCGCGAAAATTCTGGCTCTGGCCAAAGCGGGTTTCGAGCCCTCCCGCACCGCGTTATTAAATTCGCCGGCTGAAGGGATGCGGCAGGAAGGGACGCGGCGTCTGGAGCGCAGCGTCGTACCTGAGTACCCCGAAATCGCGGGGCGCATGAACCTGATTGGAATCGTGCAGGTGGAAGCGCTAGTGAACGCGGATGGGACGGTGAGAGAAGTAAGGGTCGTCGGAGGCCATCCGCTGCTCGCAGAAGCACTGGTCCGCGCTGTGAAACAATGGAAGTACCAGCCCGGCCCCAAAGAGACGGCGGAGCCGGTAAAGTTCAGTTTCGGCCCGCAATGATACTGGCGGGTGCCCCATCCCTTTCGCGTGATGTCCGGAAGGGTGGGAGAAAACAACCTCCAACAGCAAATTTCTATCCGGTCGATGTTCAATCCTTCAAATCCCACCACGAAGAGACGATTTTCCTGAATCGCGATAGATGTATATGCATCTATTGAGGCATGAGTAAGACCGCTACTATTCCTCTTCCCTGCCTGTCCGCCAGTTTCCGACGGGCCGCACGGGTGTTGACCCAGCACTACGAGACGGCTCTCCGGCCCCTCGGCCTGAGAGGGACGCAATTCACGCTGTTGCAAGCCTTGTTTCGAACGGGAGAAGTTTCGCAAGGCACACTCGGGAAGATTCTGGCCATCGACAGCACCACCCTCACACGCACTCTCGCGATTATGGAGCGACAAGGCTGGATCGACACTCGACCGGGAAACGACCGGCGGGAACGGCTGCTCTCGCTGAGCACGGCCGGCAGGGCGGAATATAAGCGCGCTCTTCCTCACTGGGAAAAAGTACAGCAGGAGTTGCGTGGGCAATTCGGCAACAAGCGCTGGAATGAACTTTTCAACGTGACTACCGAAGTGACCGCAGCGGTCACAGAATAAGGAGAATCGCCATGTCGAAATACGCCAAAGTAAGCGCCGGGCTCTTAGCAGCCTGGTTTGTCTTTACCCTGTCCGCTTCCGCACTGCACCTTTTCGTGAACGCGCCGAATAAGCCGCCGGCAGCATTCGGCCTCGCCGTGCTCACGCCCATCATAGTGTTTCTGGTTTGGTTCGCCTCCTCACCCGGATTCCGGCAGTTTATTCTTTCGCTCAGCCCGCGTGCCATCACGCTGGTGCACAGTGTACGCATCGCCGGAATTGTTTTCCTTGCTCTAGCCACCTATAAGATTCTGCCCGCGTACTTCGCCTTGTCTGCGGGATGGGGAGACATTCTCATCGGTGCGACCGCACCCTTCGCCGCGCGCTGGCTCGCAAATCCCGCGCATCGCAAGGAATTCATCTTCTGGCAGTTGCTCGGAGTCGCCGACCTGGTGAACGCCCTTGCGTTGGGCGCGCTGTCTGGGATCATCAACCCGCACGGAATTTCTACTGCAGCCATGACCGTCCTTCCCATGAGTTACATTCCGACGTTCGCAGTACCAGTGTTTCTGATTCTGCACTTCGTCGCTATCGCGCAGGCACGGCGCTGGCCGGTGACGGATTTTGCTTCAACCGGCGCTGGGTTGCAGCCCGTGCCGCAGCAGTAAGAATGAATTGGAGCTGCGCGTGGAAAGGAAAAACCTGGGAAACATGCGCAGCTTCGCTTTTAAGGAGCGAGATAGTAAAATTCATCCGTGGGCCCGTAGCTCAGTTGGATAGAGCGAACGGCTACGAACCGTTAGGTCGGGAGTTCGAATCTCTCCGGGCCCACCATTTTCTCTCCGCCATCGAACTGATCCCTTCTTGCGGCTGCTAGTTTATGCAGCCACAAATGGCCGGATTCCCCGCTGGCCGGACCACAGTGTCCGACCTACACGGTAGCTGCCAGGCGTAACTTTTGCCCGCTCCCCGAATCTCATCTGAGATAGGATTGTGATTCTTTGGCAGAGCTGAATCGTGGCAGAACATATCAATCAAAAGAAATTTAGAAGTTTGAACCGGCGCGAACTGCTGAAGCTCACGCCGGTGGTGGCGATTGGCGCATTCGCTATTCCGCCGCTGCAAGCGCCGTTGCTGAAGGCAGGCTTAGGCTTCAGCGATTGGGCGTCCGGCGTTCTCTTTCGCCGTCAGCATCTGGCGCCTACATTTTCCGACTCCGAGGTCGCTCCCTTCGACAGGTTTCCGATTAACGACTACGACGTTGACGATCCGGAAATCGATCTACCCAGTTGGAACCTGGCGGTAGCCGGAATGGTGCAAAAGCCTGGAGCCTACACGCTGGCGCAGGTTCAGGCCTTGCCCAAGCAAACCCAGAACACCCGGCATGTGTGCGTCGAAGGCTGGGACGTGATCGGCAACTTCGGGGGAACTCGACTGTCGGACTTTCTGAAGGCAATCGGCGCAGACACCACTGCGCGATTCGTCAGCGTCGAATGCGCCGACGATTATTACGAGTCGCTGGATATGGCGACAGCGCTGCATCCGCAGACCCTGCTTTGCTACGAAATGTATGGCAAGCCGCTCACCCGCGAGCATGGCGCGCCATTGCGTTTACAGATTCCAACCAAGATTGGATACAAGCAGGCGAAATATCTGACCAGCATGAAAGTGACCAACGTGCTTGAAAAAGTTGGCTACTGGGAAGGCCAGGGCTATTCGCACTTTTACGGTTTGTAATTGGAGACGGAATGCCAAGCCACGTGGTTGAAGTTGAAAACTCAAAGTCCGGCGAAGTAACGGAGGCAGTTTATGAGCATCCGTTTATCGTGCGGCTCTGCCACTGGGTGAATGCGATTTCGCTATTCGTGCTGGTCGGCAGCGGGCTGCAGATCTTTCGTGCATTTCCCAGTTTCGGGGCGAAAATCCCGCAGAAGGATTTGATCCACTGGCCCTCATCGCTGGCCATCGGCGGATGGCTGGGCGGCGCGCTGCAATGGCACCTGACGTTCATGTGGATTTATATCGGGAGCGGACTGGTGTACGTGGGCTATCAACTTTTCAGCGGGAACTACAAGCACATTTTGTTTGTGCCGCGGGACATTCCCGGCGTGTGGCCGATGATTAGGCATTATTTTTTGTTTGGGCCGAAGCCGCCGGCGAAAGAAGCGTATAACCCGCTGCAGAAACACGCCTACACCTCGGCGATCGCACTGGGCGTTTTGTCGGTGCTGACCGGCCTTGCCATCTGGAAGCCGGTGCAATTCTCCTGGCTGGCCTGGATGATGGGCGGATTTCACTACGCGCGGATATGGCATTTCATCATCATGTGGGCGCTGATCGCGTTTGTGTTTGGACACCTTGTAATGGTCGTCCTTCACGGATGGAGTAATTTTGTTTCGATGTTTACGGGATGGAAAAAAGATCCGGAGTACAGATCCGAATAGCTGGCGCTGCGAGTTCAGTTTTTCACGATGAGGAATGATGTCGGAATCTGCAACTTCGCTGGGACATCCAGCGGGACAACTGAACGAAGTGGAGCTGGTGCGGCGGGTCCGGGACGGCGACGCTGATCTGTTCTACGAGCTGGTGCAACCGTACGAGCGGCGGGTTTATTCGGCGGCATTTGCGATCCTGAGAAACGCTGCCGATGCCGAGGATGCCGCGCAAGAGGCGATTCTGAAGGCCTTCCGGCACATCAAGCAGTTTCGCGAGGAAGCGCGGTTCAGCACCTGGCTGATCCAGATTGCGGTGAACGAGGCGCGCATGCGCAGACGAAAAAATCATGCCGACGTGATGGAGCCGATCGCGGACCGTCCGGATGAGACGGGAAATTACGTACCCCGTGATTTCGCCGACTGGCGCGAGATTCCGTCGGAGACGCTGGAGCGCAAAGAGATTCGCGAGAAACTTGCTGAGGCGCTGGCGTCGCTGGGCGAGATCTATAGAGACGTGTTTATATTGCGCGACATGCAGCATTTGAGTATCGAAGAGACCGCAGGGGCACTGAAGATTTCGACTGCATCGGTGAAGACACGTTTATTGCGGGCACGGCTCATGCTGCGCGACCTGCTGGCGCCGGGGCTGAGTGGCCCGTGGTTCAGCAGGATGTCCTTCGGGAAGGGGACAAAACCATGGTAGTGAATTGCGAACAAGTATGGCGCGAGATTTCCAATTACCTTGAGGGCGAAGTCGACCCCGGCCTGCGCGCTGCCATGGACGAACACATCGGCGGGTGCCAGCGCTGCAGCACCGTCCTGGCAGGAACGCGCAATGTGGTGGCGCTGTACGGGGACGAGCGCATGGTGGAGATGCCACTAGGGTTCAGTTACCGGTTGCAGCGCCGTTTGGATGAAAATGCGCATCCCAGCCGGAGAACCTTCTTCGGGTGGATGGTGGCGGCAGCAGCAGCGGTGCTAGTCGTGGGCAGCTTCGAGGCAGCGAGATCGTCGGGCACGGGACGCACTTTGCGGACGGAGCACGCCCAACCCGGCAGCGGCGTACCTCCAGACATGATGGTCCTGGTTTATCCCGATGGCAAGACGTTTCACGTTGCGGGTTGCCCTTACATTCTCGACAAAACCCATTTGCGATCAGTGACGGCGCACGAAGCCATGCGCGAGGGATATGTGCCATGTATTAGGTGCATGGCAAAATATTTGAACGAAAAGGCTTGAAAACAAATAAGCGGCAGAGGCCCACGAACCGAAATCAAGCGACCGCTATCATGCCCTCTTCCCCGCCGCTTTTGCCTTTGCTTAGTCTGAAAGCAACCCGCGATTATGGGCGATGTCTTCGGCGGCCTGAGTGATGTGCTCAGGTCTGCCCAAATCACACCAGTAGTACTGGTCGGCGCGGAAGGCCAGGATTTTTTCTCCTTGTCCTGCGAGGCGAAGATAACTGTCGATAATCGAGAACGCACCGTCTTCAATCATCATTTCGAGAAACTGGGGCGAAATGACGTGGATGCCGGAGAATGCCAGCGCATGCGGATAGGGCGCAGGACGGACCAGTTGCAACTGGCCATCCCG
>DATATW010000041.1:0-57445 GCA_036268595.1 Terriglobales bacterium | reverse complement strand
CCGGAGCGGTGGGAGATGACGGAGGTATATCCGTTGCGGCGGGCGAGATCGATGGCATCCAGAGTTTCGCTGACCGTGCCGATCTGATTGACTTTGATCAGGATGGAATTTGCGACGTGCTTGTCGATTCCTTCCTGCAGAAACTCTATGTTGGTCACAAAAATGTCATCGCCGACCAGCTGAATTTTGTCGCCAAGTTCTTTAGTCAAATTCGCCCAGCCATCCCAATCATTTTCGGCGAGGCCATCTTCGAGCGAGACGATGGGATAGTCATTGACCCACTTTGAATAGAAACGGACCATGTCGTCGGAAGACTTTGTCGACTTGTCAGATTTTTTGAAAACGTATTTGCCGTCTTGGAAAAATTCGCTGGAGGCTGGATCGAGCGCGATGGCGATTTCTTCCCCGGGCTTGTATCCGGCTTGAGTGATGGCTTCGAGAATCACCTCAATCGCTTCGGTGTTCGACTTCAAGGATGGCGCGAAGCCGCCTTCGTCGCCGACGGAAGTGTTGTACCCGCGTTTCTTCAGAACTCCCTTGAGCGTGTGGAAAACTTCGACGCCCCAGCGCAGAGCCTCGGAAAAAGATTCCGCGCCGACCGGCATGGCCATAAATTCCTGGAAGTCCACGCTGCTATCGGCATGCGCGCCGCCGTTGAGAATATTCATCATTGGCGTTGGCAAAGTGTTTGCGCCGGCCCCGCCGAGATAGCGATAAAGGGGCAGCTCAAAACTATTGGCTGCGGCCCGCGCCGCGGCCATCGACACGGACAAAACCGCATTCGCGCCCAGGCGGCCTTTATTCTCGGTTCCATCGAGTTCGATCATCTTTTGATCGAGTGTGCGCTGGTCCGCGGCGTCGAAATTGCCTAAAGTGTCGGCGATTTCGCCATTCACATTTTCGACAGCCTTCAGCACACCCTTGCCCAAGTAATTTTGCTTGTCATTGTCGCGGAGTTCGACCGCTTCGTGCTCGCCGGTCGACGCACCGCTGGGCACAATCGCGCGCCCGATCGATCCGTCATCCAGCCAGACTTCGGCCTCAACCGTAGGATTGCCCCGAGAATCAAGCACCTGCCGTCCGCGAATTTCTGCAATATTGCTCATCGATTTATGCCGTTCCTTCTCAGAAGAATTTGAGTCATCATCTATGACTATTCTGCCTGGGTTGCCGGAGGAAAAAGTGAGACGCCTCCCCGTCAGGTAGCCCACACCTGTGTAAGATTTCGCCATGGTGGAATGGGAAAGTTGCGATTATAAATGAATTCGTGCGCTGACTCTGGTGTACCGCCTGGAACAGTATGAAAAACCGCACTGATAATTTAACGATAGGTTCCGTCGCGCCGGAGTTCACGCTTGCGGCCGCCAATCGCGAAGGGCAGTTCTCGCTCCGCGAATTGATTTCGCGCGGCGCGTTAGTGATCGAATTCACCCGGGGCACCTGGTGACCCAACAGCCGCAAGCGCCTGGCTCAGTTTGAGCCGCTCAAGCAAGAAGTAGAAAACCTCGTCTACATTGCGGCCGAAAAGCGCAATGGCGTCTGGAAACCGTCGAAGTATTTCAGCGCACATCCGATCTCATTTCCTTTTCTGCTCGATGAGGATCGAACGGTCACGAAAGCTTACGGCGTTTATCATGCGCTGAGCCACGACGCGTTCCGTATTGCGCACCCTGCAACTCTCATCGTCGATCGCAACGGGATAATTCAATACATCCGCCGCGGAGATAATCAGACCGATTTCGCGCCGGTTGAAGAGGTGCGGGATGCACTGCGAAAAGTTCGCTAGATGGTCGCGATGAAGATTAAACGAACATTAGTGGAGCGACGACATCAGTTCTTCTTCTGGCAACAACTGCAGCTCGATCCAGCCCTCCAGCGGCAGCGCATCTATAGGCAGGCGATTCTGCCATACACTGACGCGCAAACGGATTTTGGTCGCCGCCGGGCTCGATTCGTCTGATGTCGACTCGGGTGGTGTTGCATAAAGCAGCGACAAAGGAAGCTTGAACTCGAAGTTGCGGACCAGGGCGACATCAGCGCCTTCGCCCGACAGATGGTCCCCGTTGTCAGAAATTGTCCAGCCCAAAATTCTTGCCTCTTTGAGCTGCACGTTGAGGCGCAGACCTCGCCGCGGACGATTCGATCGCTCCGCCCACGACTCAAGATTGATCACAATTTCGCAATCTCCCGCCGGTACCTCCCCGGTGAAATCTACACGACCATACACATGGTTTTGATCGATTCCCGCATAAACCGAATCCAGCAGGAAAACCTTGCCGTGCATGGAACCGGAGCGCCGGTCGGCAGTGTAGTGCGCCGCACCCATCCACTCGAAATAGCGGGTCATCTCGCCGGTGATGTGGGGATGAATGTAATGGGTTTGCGGCAAGAACGAAGGCGTAACCAGACCGCCCATGATCGGCTGAGCCAGATGGTCCGGCGGAGTGGCCCCTAAAGCCTGATAAACATTCGAGAGATGCTTGCGATAGAGTTCGTCAAACTCGCGATCGTTAGCAGAATGATGCTCCGGCCCGTACCACCAGTTCCAGTCGCTCCCCTCCGCTATGAACAGCTCCTCAAGCGCCAACTTGCGTTGCTCTTCGGAGACCGATTGCGAAGCCTGGCTGTAGAAATTGCGCGCGTGATGAAGGTAGTCCCATGACTTGTTATCTTCGGGCGCGCCAATCCAGACATTAAAGTTGGCATTGATCCATGAACCTGGGACCAGCGAGTGCAGCATATTCGGATTGGTCTGACGCTCAATCGCCTCAGACACGGTGACCGCTTCAATGGAGCTGTC
Organism: Terriglobales bacterium; assembly: GCA_036268595.1. GTDB lineage: Bacteria > Acidobacteriota > Terriglobia > Terriglobales > Acidobacteriaceae > Gp1-AA145. Next base: position 54,645 of record DATATW010000041.1, on the reverse strand, counting down.
TTTTTGCAGCGCGTCATAAAAACGCCGCAGGAACTCTCGACCCGACTGCGGATAATATTCCCAGGCATTTTCGCCATCCAGAATAATTGCGACCATCGCGTCCCGCCCGCTGTTTAGCACCGGCTGAGCGGATTCCTTTATATTTCGCATCAGGTGGTAGGCGGCGTCCTGCGGGGGCATCCCGGAGTAGACAAATCCGATTAAATCCGAAATGGCATGATCGCGAAAGATCAGGTGCATCCCGGTCGCGCCCTGCTCGTAACGATGTACGTTATAAAGCTTTTCTGCCGAAACATCGGGCAGTCGCCCATGCCCGTCACGAATGAAAGACATTCCGGTGGTGCGCGAGAGAACGCCTTCATCGCTGGCCATCCAGATCACCCCCAGCTCCGCCGCAATCTTTATTGCTTCTTCGGAGACGCTTCCCTCCGAAGGCCATACTCCCCTCGGTCGAATGCCAAATAACTTTTCGTGAAGATCCAGGCCGCGCAACAGTTGTTCGCGGGCGTCCTCAGGATGGCGGAAACGGTTCTGCGGAAGCGGCAACCCCGGCGTAGAATCGGCTCCCGCATTGGTGTCGCAGACCAGCGGCAAAATCGGGTGATAAAAAGGCGATGTCGAAATTTCAACGCCGCCTTTTTTCGCCGCTTCAGCATGTGCCGGAACAACTTTTCTGATCAGCTCACGCTGCCGATCCATTACAAATTTCTGATCGTCAAGCGAAAATCCCCGGCCCTTGCGCACCAGCTCCGCAATCTCCGGCCCCGCCAGAAAATATTCGTCAAACCATGCGATCTGCGAAAGCACCTGCAGATCGGTGAAATCTTGTGGCTGAAAGTATTTTTCAGCCTGCTCGGGCGACGACCCGGAGCCTTGAAAACGGTTCCACAGTTCGGCATATCGAGGATAGCGCCCGATCAGGTGGTCCGGATTTGCTTGGAAGAGATATTGCAGCGCAAAACGGCGTTCGCTGGAGTTGAGGTCGTCCGCAGGCCGTGCCGCTGCGCGAAGAAAAGGGTCCTGCGCGCTCCCGGCGGAATAATCCTGAATCTGCGACAGCAGCGAAGGCACTAAATTAAAAGTTTGGTGGACCCCGGGAAACTCCTCCAGCAGTTTCACCATCCCGTAGTAGTCTTTCAGGGCGTGCAGGCGCACCCACGGCAGACGGTATTCGCCCGTGACCAAATCTTTATAGTAAGGCTGATGCTGGTGCCAGAGAACAACGACCCGAAGAACAGGCATCGACGGCGCGATTCCTAATTAGAATGAATAGCAGTCTAGCATGTGAGAACATTCGCAAGTCAGCGCAGAATTTATGACCACAAAAAACACGCTTTCCGCGCCCGTGCGTTACGACGTCAGTCTTTTTTCTCCTGACGATCTTTACCTTTTTAACGAAGGCCGAAATTACCGGGCTTACAACCAGCTGGGTGCCCACCTGGCTTCATTCAACGGCGAACGCGGAACTTCGTTCAGCGTGTGGGCGCCGAATGCTCGAAAAGTTTCGGTCATCGGAAACTTCAACCATTGGAACAATGATTCTCATCCGCTCGAGTCGCGTGGCGCCTCCGGAATTTGGGAGGGATTTATTCCCGGAATCGACAAAGGAGAAATCTACAAGTTTCACATCATTTCGCATAACCATGATTTCGTCACCGAAAAAGCTGATCCCTTCGGAACTTATCACGAACAGCCTCCGCGTACTGCATCAGTGGTTTGGGATTTGGATTACAACTGGTCCGACCGGGAGTGGATGAATTCACGTGCCAGTCACCAGACTTTGCAGTCTCCAATTTCCATATATGAAGTTCACCTGGGCTCCTGGATGCGCATGCCCGAAGAGGGCGACCGTTCGCTTAGCTATCGCGAAATTGCTCCCAAACTTGCTGACTACATGCTGCGTATGAACTTCACTCACGTGGAATTGCTCCCCATCATGGAGCATCCGTTTTATGCCTCTTGGGGATATCAGACGACAGGATATTTTGCTCCCACTTCTCGCTATGGCACTCCGCAGGATTTCATGTTTTTCGTGGATTACCTGCACCAGCAGGGGATTGGTGTGATTCTCGATTGGGTGCCATCGCACTTTCCCTCGGACGCGCACGGGCTGGCGTACTTTGACGGAACTCATTTGTTCGAGCATGCCGATTGGCGCAGCGGCTTCCATCCCGATTGGAACACATACATCTACAACTACGGGCGCAATGAAGTGCGCAGTTTTCTTATGTCCAGCGCCATGTTCTGGCTGGACAAATATCACGTCGACGGTCTACGGGTGGACGCGGTCGCCTCCATGCTTTACCTCGACTACTCACGTCGCGAAGGCGAATGGATCCCCAACAAATACGGCGGTCGAGAGAATCTGGACGCGATTGAATTCCTGCGACAGATGAATCTGGAAGCCTACAAAGAGTATCCGGGCATTCAAACCTACGCGGAGGAATCGACTGCTTGGCCCATGGTTTCTAAACCGGTTTATTTGGGTGGCCTCGGTTTCGGTATGAAGTGGGATATGGGCTGGATGCACGATACGCTGAAGTATTTTGCTTTCGATCCCATTCATCGCGGCTTTCACATAGGAATTCTGACCTTCCGCATGATTTACGGATTCACCGAGAATTTCGTGTTGCCGCTTTCGCACGATGAAGTGGTGCATGGCAAGGGCTCCATTGTCGGGAAGATGCCCGGAGACGAGTGGCAGAGATTCGCCAATCTCCGTCTGCTCTACGGCTACATGTTTGCGCAGCCCGGAAAGAAATTGCTATTCATGGGCGACGAATTTGGGCAGGTGCGCGAGTGGGGACACGACATGAGCCTGGAATGGCATGTTCTGCAATTTCCAGTGCATTCGGGCGTGCAGAAGTGGGTGGAACAGCTGAACCGGGCTTATCGTAACGAAGCGGCGCTTCACGAACAGGATAGCGATCCAGACGGCTTTGAGTGGGTCGATTGCAGCGACACCGGTGCCAGCGTGATCTCCATGTTGAGAAAAGGGAAAAAGCCGGAGGACACCATTCTTGCGGTGTGTAACTTCACCCCGGTTCCGAGAGAGAACTATCGCATCGGCGTACCCTATGGTGGATTCTGGAAAGAGCTGCTCAATAGTGACGCGTCGGAATACGCGGGCAGCGGAATTGGCAATCTCGGCGGCAAGGACGCCGAAGAGATACCGACGCATGGGCGGCCGTACTCGCTGGCGCTGACTATACCTCCATTAGCGGCTGTATTTTTCAAGCGCGGATCATAGAAGTCTGGCTTGAATTTCGCATTCCTTCGTGAACCTTCGTGTCCTTCGTGGTTTCCGCTTTTAAAAACCCTTAACCATGAAGGACACGAAGGAACACCCACCCACATTACATCCCAGAAATTGATACGCTAGCATCATGCCCACCACAGGCGAACGATTCGAGCGTGCGGTTTCGATCATGGCTAGATTGCGCGGACCTGGTGGGTGTCCGTGGGACCGCGAGCAGACCTTCGATTCCATCAAGCCTTATACGCTCGAAGAGACCTACGAGGTACTTGAAGCCATTGACAACCGCGACTGGGAAGAACTTCCTGGTGAACTGGGTGACCTGCTTCTGCAAGTGCTCTTCTATTCAGAGATGGCTGCCGAGGACCAGCGCTTCTCGATCGATGATGTTCTCGACCGGCTGTCCAACAAGTTGGTCGATCGTCATCCCCACGTGTTCGGGGATATCAGCGCCGACACATCTGCCGAAGTCTTGCGCAATTGGGAAGCGCTGAAAGCAAAAGAAAGGGAGAAGAAGAAACTCAAGGCCGGCGCGGCAGACGCCTCATCGCAGAAATTCGAGTCCACGCTAGCCTCAGTTTCCTCTGCAATGCCGGCTTTGCTCGAAGCCCACAAGCTGAGTTCGCGCGCCGCCGGCGTGGGCTTTGACTGGCCGGAAATCTCTGGTCTGTTCGAAAAGTTGGAGGAAGAAACAACCGAGTTGAAGGCCGAACTGCAGAATCATTCGGGACCGTTGACGCCTGCCGCTCGAGGCGTGGCCGGATCGGGCAGACCGCAGGTTCCGGAAGCGCTTCGCCATCGGCTTGAGGATGAAGTGGGAGATTTGTTTTTCGTGCTGGTAAATATCGCGCGTTACCTTTTGCTCGATTCGGAGTCTGCGCTGAAGAAAGCCAATCGCAAATTCAAACGCCGCTTTCAATGGATGGAAGCTCAGCTGAGCGCCTCCGGCCGTTCGCCTCAGCAGGCAACTATGGATGAGTTAGAGTCATTGTGGCAGCAGGCCAAACAACAGGAGCGTAGTTCCGATCAGAAATGAAGATTGACACCATCACACTGCGTGAACTGCGAATGCCGCTCAGGCATTTTTTTGAAACCAGCTTTGGTCGGATTGAAGAGCGACGCGTGCTTTTAGTTACCGCGGATTGCGAAGGCGTCGAGGGCTGGGGCGAATGTGTAGCCGGCGAAGGCCCATTTTTCAGCGACGAATGGGTTGAGACCGCGTGGGCCACGATCCGCGAATTTCTCGCGCCCTCGCTGCTCGGGCAAAACATTGCGCAGGCTAAAGACTGTGCCGCTCTGATGGCGCGCGTGCGCGGTCAGCGTATGGCCAAGGCAGCGCTCGAGAATTCTTTATGGGATGCCGAGGCCAAAGTCAACAATCAACCCTTGTGGAAGCTGCTGGGAGGTACTCGCAAGGAGATCGATTGCGGCGTCTCGATCGGAATTCAGGACTCGCATGAACAGCTGCTGGAAAAGATCGAAACCGAGCTGACGGCAGGCTATCAACGAATCAAAGTAAAAGTAAAACCCGGCTGGGATGTTGAAGTCCTTGCCAAGATTCGTAGCCGCTGGCCGAAAATTCTGCTTAGCTGCGATGCGAATTCCGCGTATCGTCCTTCGGACCTGGCCCACCTGAAAGAGTTCGAGCAGTTCGGCCTGCTGATGATCGAGCAGCCCTTATGGCACGACGACATTTTCCACCACGCCAAACTTCAGCGGGAGTTGAAAACCGCCCTTTGCCTTGACGAATCCATCCATCACGCGCGCGATGCCGAGACCGCGATCGATTTAAAAGCTTGCCGAATCATCAACATTAAAGTCGGCCGGGTCGGCGGTTTCAGCGAAGCTATAGCCGTGCACGATGTTTGCGAGCGCAACAAAATTCCCGTGTGGTGTGGGGGAATGCTCGAAACCGGCATTGGGCGGGCGCATAATATCGCGCTTTCAACCTTGCCGAATTTCCGCCTTCCTGGCGACGTATCGGCGGCGAAGCGCTATTGGCATGAGGACATCGTGGAACCTGAGATCGAAGTCACAGCTCGCGGAATAATTCCGGTTACGGATTCAGCCGGGACCGGCTACGTTCCGAAAATGGGGGTGATTGAGAAATTGACGGTTCGCAAGGAAGTTATTCGTAATCAGGCCTAGGAAACTCGGGCAATCCAGAAGTTTATTCTCAGTCGGGCCGGTGATTCGCTGCCGTTTGGTTGGCTTTTCGTTCCGCCTCAATGGCCCTCGTGCCCGACGGATTCTCTGCCGCTTCCTTTTTCAGAAGGTCCACTCCTTGCGCAAAAGTCAGATTGCGGGGAACGGGATGAAAGTCGGAAAAGATATCGTTCGAGTGGATACTGATTTTTTTAAAGAACAAAACTTTGCCGGTGAATGACAACTGCATGTGGGTGACTTCCCAGGTGTGTTCACCCACGTTAGCCTGCTGAACCAGGAATCTTCCCCCGGGATCGAGATGGCCAAGTATTCCCCAGCCAAACTCGACTTCCTTTGAGAGAGTGCCGTCGATTTCGGCAATGCGATTCTCAGTGGTATCGATCAGAAGATGGCCGCTCATTCCGGTCAGCACCTGCTCGACGTGTGTGGGGGGATTGTAGTCTGGATTCGGCCGAAAGTTCAGTCGAACCAGCTCATCTCCTGGGGCTCCCAGTCCCTGGCGCCCAGGTACAGTTCCATCATGCGTGTACAGAAATGCGTCCGGCAATGCCTTTAGTATCCGCTCGGTATGATCTGTATCTTCTGTCTCTTGCTTTTTTTTCTTGCGCAGGTCTTGTGGACTCTGCGTGAAATTTGCCAGCCTCGCGTCTTCGTCATGCCGTTGCTGCGGGTTCAGCGGGTGGCCATCCTGCATTATCAGCATCCCTGCTGTAGCCTCATTGGTTTCAACCATCAGTTTGGTTTGCGAAAGCTGAGGTGTGCGTTTTTCGTCTTTAAAGCTGAAATGCGCGCCCGAGGTCTGGTTGGACGTTACTTCGTTACGCACGGCGCGGCGAACAATTTCGACCGGCGCAATACTTGGGTTTGCTTCTGCCAGAACTGAAGTCCCGGAAAGCGCAGAAAAGGTGAAGGTTAGTACGTAAGCAATATATGACGGCTTTACGCGCATAGACTCACCAGTTATTTAGAAGGGAATGGTAGCTTGGATGTTGTATCCAGCGCCACTGCACATTTATACAGTGGAACGTCTATTTGTGGTGAGAATAGTAACCTTTCGAATCCATTCTTACCCTGTCAGGTCGAATGGTTTACAATCCTTTTCAACTGATTGCGACCGCGAAAGGGGTTCTGAATGGCTGGTTTCGAGAATTTCGCCAATATAGGGAAATCGGTGGTCATCCGTGGGGAGCTCTCCGGCAGTGAGGATATCTTTGTCGACGGTCAGGTGGAGGGTAGTATCCAACTGAGCGGCAACAGTTTAACTATAGGTCCAAACGGCCGCATTCGCGCCGATATTACGGCCAAGAATGTAACGGTGAGCGGCTCACTCGAGGGCAATATTGTGGCCGGTGAACGTACCGATATGCGAAAAAGCGCGGTTGTAAAGGGAGACGTGCGGACCCGGCGCATCGCAATCGAAGAAGGCGCTTATTTTACCGGCAAGCTGGAGATTCTGGGTGAAAGCAAACCCCAATCCGTTTCAGGTGCTGTGGCGGCGGCAGCTTCAGCGGCTCCCTCCCGTCCGACGCCTTCGGCTACTGAGCCAGGCAAATAACCTGACTCCTGGAGCGCGTGCCCCGGTAAGATTGACCATCAAGCGACGTAATGAAGTGCAGACACGACTTCCGCGAGCGTTTGCGCAACCTATTCTGCAATGATGAAACTTTTTCGCAGCACTCCGGCGGCGGCGCCGGAATCGAAGACGCAGGAGCGACTCTCGCGGAAATCCAGCGCCATGGGCGAGATTTCGCGAGTTCTCAAGACCGAAGATCCGCTGTGCATTCTGGATATTGGCGCTACCTCAGCCAGCAACATCCGATTTTTTACCGAGCGCGGGCACCGCATCTACAGCCAGGATCTACTGGAAGCTTCGACTGACCCAGGGCTGGCCATCAGCAACGAGCAGGGCTTACCCGCTCTCGATGGCAAGAAGTTCCTCGATGAAAACCTGGCTTACCCAAACACTCATTTTGATCTTGTCTTCTGCTGGAACCTTGCCGATTACATGGACGAGAGCCTGGTAAAGCCAGTCATCGACCGGTTATGGTCGGTCATGAAGCCGGGGGCAATGCTGGTGGCTTTTTTCCATACCCGTGAAGCCGGACCCGACGCGCCCTATTACCGGTACCACATCACCGGCAACGACATGCTCGAAATGCATGCTTTAAATGCGAAATCGGCGTCTCGAAAGGGGCGGGCCGAACAATCGAATTTTGCCCTGCAGCGGGTGTTCAATAACCGGCACATCGAAAATCTTTTCCGCGACTTTGCGTCCATCAAGTTTTTTCTTTCGCGAGACAATGTGCGGGAAGTCCTGGTGGTCCGTTAGCGCGTAAGTCTCACGATTTGTCGGCTGATGAAGGGCGAACTCGAAATCAGCGACAGCATCGGCTTCCGTGCAGCCCGTGGCCAGCGCAGCCATCCCCGCAACATGGACGAGACCTTGAATACGCGTCCCAATCGTTCCTGATATGCATGACTGTAAGCTGTCGCCACTTCCGGCAGTGAGCATTTCCGCTTAAAAAAGGGTTTCAGACACTCGGCCGCAAGCGCTCCGCTGCGCAGCGCCAACGAGATACCATCACCGACAAAGGGATCAACAAAGGCCGCGGCATCGCCCACCTGAAGCATAGCGTTCTGCAGTGGCTCAGGTTTATGGAACACCAGCGGGGAGGTAGTCACCGGTTCCATAGCCGGTTCCCACATGCGGCTTCGTTCGCTTAAGTCGGGATGCATCCCCAGAATTTCAGGCAGCGTATTTGCCAGGTCGGCCCGGACCATTGCGCAGGCATTTATTCGCATTCCAGGACCGTTGCTTGCAGGATGCACGGGTTGCACGCCACAGTATCCGCCTTCAAAGAAATAGAGATCTGTTGATGTTGCAGCGTTGTGTTCATAAAAATGAGCTTTGATTCCGATCCATGTGGGCTTTACATTCCGCGAGCGTACCTGCGGACTCGTAAAGCTTGACCAGCGGCCGCTGGCATTGATCAGGGCAGCAGCTGTGAAAACTTCGTCCTCAGTTTTTATTCGAAATGGCCCGTGCCCCTCGACTGAACGTACACCGGTCTGTGCCCTAGCCGTCACTCCTGAGGAAAGGCAGGTTTGCCATAGCGCGAAATCGAGATCAAACCTTGCAATGCTCGCGGCCGACGGTTTGACGCCAGCGCGCAAAACGGATCCGTCGAGGAATATCCGGCTGTCGGAAATGCGGGGCGCGTCGAACAGTAAATTTTGGAAACCGGCTCCCAGGAGATTTTCCAGCAGTCCCAGCGATTCACCTGAAACGAATTCACCGCAAACTTTGTGCCGGGGGAAGCGCGTGCGCTCCAGCAACAGCACCCGCGCGCCGCGGCGTGCCGCCATAATGGCCACCGAGCATCCCGCCGGCCCTCCGCCTACAATCGCCAAATCAAAAGTCATACCTAGTCTCTGATGCTGACTTCCAGGCGATAACTCCCATTCGAAATAGAAAATGTTTTCGGGTCTCTACCTGCACCTCAACGCTGCGAAAAAGCGCGCTCATCTCTTCAACTGTGTATGACTGTCTTACAGAAGCGGGTGCATCATTGCGGGTAATTCGGCTGCGATAAAGTGGTGCCCCGGCATAGGCAAGCGCGAGATGCAGCGGGTGGCGCACTAGATCGTTGACGAGGACCGCCACCCTGCAAATCCGCAAAGCTTCGCGAGCGAACTGCATTACCACTTCGGGTGAGAGATGGTGAACGAACAACGAGCAGGAGACCAGGTCAAATGATGAATCTGCGAAAGGTGCTCTCAGGGCATCGCCTGCGATCTTTGTGGCCGATCCATTTTGGGGCAGATGGGTGGTGGCACGATCCAAAAGGGTGACATCCAACTTGATGCTTTCGTCCCTCAGGTCTCTCGCGGACTGGAGCGGCACGAATCCCGTGCCGGCAGCCAATTCGAGCAAAGATAAATTAGTCTTCCCAGTTTTGCGAGCCACTACGCGGATTAGGTCGCGGGTCGTAGAAACGCCACCCAGGTACCGGTTGAATGACCTCAGGTCAAGCAACGACCGCGCGATCTCTTCCGGTGTGCCGGAGTCAGAATCCAACAGCTCCAGCGTGGGGCGCCGTTTCATTTCAAGAATCTTATCGGATAGACCAACTGATTTTTGTCACCTGTGAATCAAAAATACAGGTGACTATGAAACTTCGGCCAGCTCTTCCTCAAGCAACTGCTTGTTGTAGAGATCGCTGTAGTAGCCGTTTCTGGCGATCAGTTCCTCGTGGGTGCCAAGCTCCACAATGCGGCCACTGTGGAGGACGGCAATGCGGTCGGCATTCCGCACCGTTGAGACGCGGTGAGAAATAAAAATAGTCGTTCTACCCTGCATCACTTCGCGCAGGTGATTCAGGATTTTGTCTTCAGTCTGAGTATCTACGCTCGAGAGGGCATCATCCAGCACCAGAATTCGCGGATTGCGAATCAGCGCGCGTGCGATCGCGGTGCGCTGCTTCTGACCTCCGGAAAGCGTGATCCCGCGTTCCCCGACAATTGTTTTGTATTGCTCGGGGAAATCCTCGATCTCAGTGGCAATATTGGCCGCTTCCGCCGCCCAGCGCACGTCTTGATCACTGGCATCCGGAACTCCGAAGGCAATGTTCTCGCGGATGGTTTCGCCAAACAGAAAAGTTTCCTGCGGCACGAATCCAATATTCCGCCGCAAAAAAGCGAGCGGATATTCCCGCACCGGTTTGCCGTCGATAAGGACCATGCCCGGCTGGACATCGTAAATTCGGGGAATCAGGCTGACCAGCGTGGTTTTGCCGGAACCGGTCGGTCCTACAATTGCAAGACTGCTTCCGGCTGGAATTCGCAAATTGATGTCGTGCAAAATCGGCGTGCCATCGTACGAGAACTGCAGGTTGCGAAATTCAATCTCGCCCTTGATCTCGTCATCATGACTTGCCGCCAGGACGTTCGGAGCATCGACGATCTCCGGCTTTTCGTCCATCAACTGGCTGATTCGACCTAGCGACGCCGTTCCGCGCTGGAAGATATTGATCACCCAGCCCAGCGCAATTACCGGCCAGGTAAGCTGCACCATGAAAGTATTGAATGCGGTAAATTGGCCGACGGTCATGCGGCCCAGCAAAACCTCGCGCCCCCCCAACCACAGCACCAGTACAATGGCCAGGCCCAGCATGGTTTCGAGTGTCGGCCATAACATACCCATGAGCCGCACCAGCGTGAGGCTTCGCGCAATGTACTCGCGGTTCGCCGTCTCAAAACTCGCGATCTCGGCTTCTTCCTGCGCATAAGCCCGAATGATTCTTACGCCAGAAAAATTTTCCTGCGCCCGCGCGGATATTTCCGAAAACATCGCCTGAATGCGCTCGAAGCGTTCGTGAATCCGGCGTCCGAAATATTGAATGATGACGCTGACTACCGGCAGTGGCAGAAACGCGTAAAACGTCAAACGGTGGCTGATGTGCAGCATGAACACCAGCGCAAAAGCCGTAAACACAATAGTGTTGGCGGTGTACATGAAGCCGGGGCCAAGCAGCATTCGCACCGCATTGAGATCATTCGTGGCCTTGGCCATGATGTCGCCGGTGCGGGTGCGCTGGTAAAAGCTGTGCGAGAGTCCCTCCAGATGTTGGAAGAGATCATTACGAAGGTCGAATTCGATTTCCCGGGAGACTCCGATCAAAACCCAACGGATGAGGAATTGGAAAATCGCCTTGGTGCCGGACACTAGCAGGAGCAAAAGCGCGAGCACGCCGATTCTATGCAGCGAGACTCCGGCGTGGCGCATGTCGTCGATCGCGCGGCCGATGATCGGCGGCACCAGTACCCATGCCGCATTCATGACTAAAACGCAAACCCCGCCCCAGAGGTAACTCCGATGGTATTTCTTTAAGTAGGGAACAAGGGGACGAAGTCTTTTCGGAAACATGGGCTGCTATGTGAGATTTTAGCAGTACAGGATACTTCGGGTCGCGCTTTCAGGCAGGCGGGTGTTAGTGTCTGGGCCTTTGGGACCGCCCACTCTGTGACGCAGAAGGCGCAGAGGGCTCAGGAAAGCAGGCGGTGAAAGCCACTGCCAGCAGCACCAGCCACAATGCCAGGAATCCCCAGTTCGAATGGCTCAGGAAAGATATTGCACTGTCAAAGTTCATGAATTGCTCCGGAACTCTCAAAGAAAATCTACGACGCGGGCTGACCCGCAAGCATTATGCGCTTGGAATTACGCCTCGGCGCAACGAAACGGCAACTGGCCGGTTATCTCTTTGTATTCCCGGATCACACGCTCGATGCCGCGGAGCTGCTGCTCTGCGGTCAGGTTCCGCCCGCAAATTTCCTGTTCAATGCGACCTAGCCAATAACCAACCGCCTCGTCAATTCCGGAGACGACTTCGTGCGCGATCATACTGACCAGATCAGATGGAGTTGATGTGGTTGCCAATGTACTCTCCCGTCGCGGCGCATGCAATCCCCGGTTCGAGGGCTGCACGTCCGGTTGAATGAGAAGGCGGACCCCACGCAGACGCGGAAATCCGCCCTCGATGCAGTTCTCAGTACTTACCGCGGCCGGACAGAACTTATTGCTGTTCCGGCGCCGTCTGCCCTTTGTTCTGCATGCGCTCCTGCATGCGCTGCTGGTGTTGGGCGATGATGTCCGCAACCTTGGCCTTTTGGTCGGAGCTCAGCAGTTGATAAATCTGCGATGCCATTTTGGCATGCTCAATTTCAAGCTGCATGTGAGTCTGCGATTCCTGGGCCGCAATCGCCGCCACCTTGGCCTGCTCGAATGTTCCGCTGGTAATCAGCTGGACGATCTGCATGTGTGCAGCATGCTCCTGCTGCATCAGCGGCTTCATGTTAGTTTTCTCGGCCAGGAAAATCTGTTTGACCTGAGCTTTCTGGTCATCCGTAAGGTTGAGCTGGTGGAGTGGTAGCTCCATCCCTCCTCCCATAAAATTCCCGCGTGGATGATGCATTGGCGACCCAGCCCCGCCTTGTGCGAATGCCATGCCGGCGCAAAGCGTCAGTACCGCCGTCATTGCACTTAGTTTTGATTTCATATTTTTCACGTATTCCTCCTGATGTTCAGAAACTTGCTTCCCGAACTTTGTCCCCTACGTAGAATAGAAACACGGATCGTACAGGTTTGGCCGTAAAAAGTGAGTCAAACGGAGTAAATGTTTGTAAACCGTATACTTGCTGACTTTGACGAATCTTTACCAGATATTCTAAGTCGGCCTACTAAAATGAATAACGTGGAGCGCATTCTTGTAATTGACGACGACGTCGAGCTTTGTTCGCTGGTCAGCGAGTATCTTCGTCCCGAAGGCTTTCAGGTGGAAGCCGTGCACGATGGCAAAACCGGTCTCGCGCGGGCTGTCTCCGGCGATCACCTCTTGATTGTGCTCGATGTAATGTTGCCGGGGCTGAACGGTTTTGACGTTTTGCGCCGCATCCGGGATGGTTCGCGCATTCCGGTTCTACTGCTGACCGCACGTGGCGAAGATGTCGATCGCATCGTGGGACTTGAAATCGGCGCGGACGATTATCTTCCCAAGCCTTTTAATCCAAGAGAACTGGTAGCGCGGATTCGCGCGATCTTGCGCCGCTCGCGCAAGGGCAGGGAACAGGACGTTCCCGAAGTCATTCGCGTCGGTGATGTCGAACTCGATCCCGCGACCCGTTCAGTGCTGCATCGCGGAAAGCCAGTTGAATTCACTTCCGTCGAGTTTGCGTTGCTGCAAGTGCTGCTGCGCGAAGCGGGCCGAGTAGTTACCCGCGAGGCCCTGGTTGATGAAGTGTTGGGGCGGAAATTTTCCCCGTTTGATCGCAGCATTGACATGCATGTCAGTAAAGTCCGCAAGAAGCTTGGAGATTCAGACACCGGCGACCATATCAAGACGGTGCGCGGCACGGGATATATTTTTGCTTTGACAAGATCGAAATCGAAGAACGCGAGCCGATGAAAAGCCTTTTCCTCAAAATTTTTCTCTCCTTCTGGGTGGCGCAGGCGCTGTTCGTTGTCGTGGCCATTCTGGCTACTGTGGCCATGCGGCCGACCCGGCAGATTTCCGCGATTGAGGCCGAGCAGCCCAAATTCCTGAGCGAAGCCATTATCGCCTACCAGGCAGGAGGAGCCGATCGCCTGCGTGAATATCTCCACCGCCTTCATGAAAATCAGCACATTCGCGCAGCATTATTCCGCGATCACGAGAGTCTCATTGGACATTCGATCCCACCCTGGTTCGTAGAAGTAGAAAACGGGCAACGGCATACTACGGACACCTTTCTCGGCCGCTTAAACCCGCACTTTCAAATGCTAAGGAATTCGACGACTGGCCCCGATGGTCACCAATACACCCTCGTGACGGAGTTACCGCCAGGGCAATCAGCGTTGTTCGGCCCCAACGGAATTCCAGGCATTGGGATAGTGATCGCAGTATTGACTTCTGGCCTGGTGTGCTATTTTCTGGCGCAGTTCCTTTCGTCTCCCGTCATTCGCCTGCGCAAGGCTACGCAGAGGCTTGCTTCCGGGGACCTCTCTGCCCGGGTGGGGAGCAATCCCTCGCAGATCGGCGATGAGATTTCGCAGCTCATGCGTGACTTTGACCTGATGGCCGAGCAGATTGAAAAACTGGTCAATGCGCAATCGCGCCTGCTGAAGGATATTTCGCACGAGCTTCGCTCGCCGCTGGCGCGGCTGAGCGTTGCCCTCGAACTGGCCCGCCAGCGTACTGGGCCCGAAGGTCAAAGCGTTTTGGACCGCATCAGCCTTGAATCAAGCCGCATGAATGAGTTAATCGGAAGCCTGACGACTATCGCCCGTCTCGAGAGTGGCGCCGGCAGCCTGCGAAAGCAACCTGTGCAGTTGGAGGATCTGGTTCAGGAGGTCGCTCGCGACGCGGCGTTCGAGGCACAGTCGCGGAATATCCAAGTGGAGTGCGAAATTCTGGATGAGCTTCCCGCCAGCGGCGATCCTGCACTTTTGCGCAGCGCGATCGAGAACGTAGTCCGGAACGCCACCCGTTACACTCGACCTGACACCGCGGTTGCAATTCGGGCGGAAAAAAGAAAGTCAGGAAATTTTGACGCGGCTTATATCCAGGTCAGCGATTCCGGTCCCGGGGTTTCCGAGGATGAACTGGAGAAGATATTTGAGCCCTTCTACCGCATCGACGATGCTCGCGAACGATCGACCGGGGGAGTTGGACTGGGCTTAGCAATTACCGATCAAGCCATCAGGCTGCACGGAGGGTCGGTGCGCGCATCCAATCTGCCTGAGGGTGGGCTTTTGGTTGAGATGCGTATTCCTTTGCGGTCTGGACAAGGGCTGCAGGACCAGCGGGCTCCGGTCGTTGCCAGCAAAGTTTTATAGCCCCGCGGGTTTGCTCTTTTCTCCCCATTCCTGATACACAATTGAGTACTCAAGTTTCGAAGCTTCAACTGTTTCGCGCCTCGTGGTTGGGCAAAAGCCTGGCTCCGCATGACTGCAGACCGGCGATGGGAGCTTGAAGCTTTGCGATGTTGAAAAATAGCAAACCTGACCTTCGCGGTTTGGAACCTTCTTCCGAGGAACAAGCATGGGCATGAAGTCTCGTTGGGTACTGGCTGTGTTGGCGATTGCGCCAGTGTTCGGGTTCAATAGCTGCAGCGGATCCAATGCTATCTCCACTACCACCAGCTTTATGTGGGTCGCCACCCAGGGCGATCAAATGGTGCGTTCGTACACCATAAGTCAAACCAACGGGGAGATCACCCCGACCGGAACCAACGGCACCCCTGTTGCTACCGGCGTACAGCCCGAGGCTATGCTTATCGCCCCGAACGGCGGGTCAATGTTCATCGTAAATGCTGGGGGAACAGTCACCGCATATACCGTCAATGGGGATGGCACTCTGGCGGTAGCTGGTTCATCGGTAAATGCCGGTTCCATGCCGGTCGCGCTAGCAACGGATCCGGCCGGAAAGTTTTTGTTTGTGGCGAATCAGGGCACGGCCACCGATCTTACCTCGGGAACCATTTCAGTCTTCGCGATTTCGGGTACGAGCCTTTCTTTGGCAGGCACATTTCCCACCGAACTGCCGACTGACATCAGCGGCTCCGGCCCTAGCAGCCTTGCGGTTTCACCGTCGGGCAATTACCTCTACGTAGCCAACCAGTTCAGCAACAACGTGCAGAGCTATGGTTATGACGCTTCAGGAAATTTGACGCTGATCGGGACCTATACTGCTGGGACCAACCCTGCTGGCCTCGCTTTTTCGCGGTGCGCCGGCGTGGCGGCAAATACCACGACGGCTGTTTGTACCGTCAGCGATGACAATAATCTCTTCGTTGCTAACTCCGGTTCGAATACCTTAAGCATTTTCTCCGCTTGCATTCAGGTCTCTGCATCATGCGTTGCGCCTGACGGTACTCTGGCGGCAATCCCGTCGAACCCAACAGTCGGCGCCGGAGTTGGCCCGGCCACGATCCTGATTAATCGCACATCGGACTATGTTTACGCAGTGGACCGCGGGTCAAGTCAGGTTTCGGAATATCAATACAGCCCGGCGACCGGCGTTCTTACACCCCTGGCAACTGGTTCGGGCGGAGTGTCGGTTTTCTCGGGCGGCATCACATTCAATGTCGCGAATAACGCCAACACCTTCAACTGGGTGGTTTTAACCAACAACGGCTCCTCCAACTTGTCTACTTTTCAGGTCGCGGTCACCGGAAAACTTATCGCTCCCACTACCGGCACATACGCCGTGCAGGGTCAGCCCTCGGCAATTTTGCTGCGATGAGGTTCCCCGCCTGGATTTCATCAAAATTGGCGCGATGAGACACATGCTGCGATTTGTTATCGTCTTATTAATGAGCACGCTCGCAGCATCGCAAACTATCAATCCGCCCCAGGCGATTACCGATCCCAAACAGATCACCGCGAAGCCTGACGCTAATGTGGAGCAGGGCGAAGAAGGCCTTTCACTCGAGCGGTTGTACATGACTCGACAGATCGGCGGCACAGCCTGGTCGCCCGATGGCAAGACCATCGTCTTCGTTTCAAACATCACTGGACGAAATAATTTGTGGCTGGTTCCTGCCGACGGCGGATGGCCTACACAGCTTACCGTCAGCGATCAGCGCCAGTCGCACCCTGAGTGGTCGCCGAATGGCAAGTGGATCGCCTATCAGTCCGACTATGAGGGCGATGAGCAGTGGGATATTTTTCTAGTTTCGCCAACAACCGGACAGATAGTGAATGTCACCAAGACCCGCGAAATCTCAGAAGAGAGTCCGGTCTGGTCGCCGGATGGCCGTTATCTGGCATACATCGTCAAACCGAAAACTTCGTCAGTTTTTGAAATCGATGTGTTCGACACGCTCCTGCGCGACGTGAAGCACATCACCTCGAACACTCCAGCCGACAAGCTGAATACCAATCCCATCTGGTCCAAAGATGGGAAGCTTATTGCTTACACGCAGGAAGACGCGAAGGGAACTGATTCAAATATTTTTATGGCTGACGTGAAGACGGCCAAAAGCGTTTTGGGGACGCCGCATCAAGGCGAGAAGCTTTACGTTGCGAATGATTTTTCGTCCGACGGCAAGACCCTGCTGATCACCAGCAACGCCGCGAACGACTTCGAAAACGCTGCTCTCCTCGATATCGGTACAAAAAAAATTAAGTGGCTGACCGAAGAAAAGTGGGAGATACATGGCGGAAATTTTTCTCCCGATGGCGAATCCGTTACTTTCCGCGCTAACGTCGACGGTCACGCCGATCTCTATTTCTACAACCTGGCTTCCGGCACAACTACGGAATTGCCGCTTCGTAAGGGTGTGAACTCATTCGGCGGCGCAGAATCTGCCTTCTCGCGCGGCGGCAAAAAACTGCTCTATAACCATAATGGCGCCAACGCCCCAGGCGATGCCTGGACTTACGACATCGCTACTGGAAAGTCGACCCAGGTAACACATTCGCTGATGGCAGGCGTCCCTGCGGATCACATGGTTGAGCCGGTTCTGGTTCACTATCCCAGCCGCGACGGCAAGTGGACGATCTCCGCCTGGGTATACGTAACCCGCAACATGCAGCGCAATGGGCAGAACGCGGCGGTTGTTTATATCCACGGCGGCCCGAAGTCGCAAAGTGTGGATTCATTCAACCGCTTCATTCAGCACATCGTGAATCAGGGATACATGGTCATCGCGCCCAACTATCGCGGATCCACGGGGTACGGTAAGGCGTTTGAAGACGCGAATCTCTTCGACATGGGCGGTGGCGATTTGCAGGATGTGCTTGCCGCCGCCAACTTCCTCAAGCAGACGGGCTATCCCGATCCTAAAAAGATTGTCGCCATGGGCGGCAGCTACGGCGGCTACATGACCATGATGGCCGTGACCAAAGCACCCGACACGTGGGCTGCAGGCGTGCCGATCGTGCCATTTGTAAATTGGTTCACCGAAATTGAGAACGAAGATCCGGTGTTGCAGCAGTCGGACCTCGCGACCATGGGCGATCCGAAAAAGAACCCTGACTTTTTCCGCGAACGCTCGCCGTTCTTCTTTGTTGATCAAATCAAGGCGCCACTGCTTTTATTGGCTGGAGGCCATGACCCGCGCTGTCAGAAGGAAGAAACAATTCAAGTGGTCGATGCGGTGAAAAAACATGGAGGCGTGGCGGATTACAAGATCTACGAGAATGAAGGTCACGGCTTCGCAAAAGTAGAAAATCAGATCGATGCCTATCGACGGGTCACAGATTTTCTCAAAGCCCACGTGCCGCCGGCCGATTGCGGATGCAAACTGGAGTGAGCGGCGGCACCGATTGAATCTTCATAATTCTTGTCGAATGTTCAGCGCCGAGAAAACTGCTCCTGGTCTGCAACAATCGCACGCGTCAAACCTGCAATCGTGTACTCCTCAGCTTCCACGTGCGCCGGCAATCCAAATTCGCGCAGCGTCGCCGAAGTGATCGGCCCAATCGAAGCCAATCGAACTCCGTCCAACAGATTGTTGTTCGTGTGGGAAGGATTTGTGTGGGACGGGTTTGTGTGGGGCGGGCGCCTTCGCCCGCCTAGCAGTGCGACAAAATTCCTAACAGTTGAAGAACTAGTGAAAGTTATAACCTGCGGTCTTTGTGCCGGATCCTTCATCACGGACTGCAGTTTCTTCTTAGAAGCCGTTGGCACGACGGTTTCGTATGCTTCAACTACTTCCACTGTCGCTCCCATTTCGCGCAATTCCCGAGGAATCACATCGCGCGCCACGGCCGCACGCACTAACAGGACCCGCTGTCCTTGAACCTTCTCTCGCAAACTATCAACCACCGATTCGGCCACATACTTGGCAGGAGTTACTGCGACTTTCAACCTCATCTTTTCGGCCGCGCTGCGGGTCGAAGGGCCGATAGTCGCAACCTTCAGATGCGACAATTCCTCAATCTGAATGCCTAATTCCTTCGTTCGCGCCCCGAGCGCCTCAACCCCATTTACGCTGGTCAGAATCAGCCAATCATATTCGGAGATTTTCTTCAGCGCAGTATCGAGCCGCTGGTAAGAACGCGGCGGTCGAATCTCGATGAATGGAATCTCGATGACGTCCGCGCCCAAGCCTTGCAGTTCAGCAGACAGCGCACTGGCCTGTTGGCGAGCTCGTCCCACCAGCACGCGAACCCCCGCCAGAGGCTTGCTTTTCTTCGCTGGATCTTTCATTTCGCGCCCAAGCCGCGCTTGCGCATTAAGTCAGCAACGCCAGACACCGCTGGATCAGAACTTGCCCCGAGCGCTTGAATAACATTCTCCTGTTCAACCCTGGTCCGATTCTGGCTCAGTTTGAATTTCGACTCGATACGCGTAACCGCGATCTCGAAGGCCACGATGTGATTCAACATGCGGCTACGATATTGCTCATCGAAAGACTTCCACTGCTGCAGGTACGAGGAATCAAACTGAGAGATCAATTCAGCCAGCACTTCGTGTTTGTCGGTGTCGGCAGGCAGGATTTTTCCACGTCCGTAAGCGTGCACAGTCGCATAATTCCATGTCGGAACGCTTTCACGGATTTCGTACAGCGCCGGCGAGATATATGCATGCGGCCCGTGAAAGATCAGGAGCGATTCCTGATGCTCGATCATTTTCCAATGCGGATTGGCTTTTGCCACATGCGCGCGTATGACCAACTGCTCGCCGCTGTCAGCAACAAGTACCGGAAGATGGGTTGCGAACGGAGCGTTTTCATGATTCGAAACCAGAATGGCGAACGGATTAGCGCGCATAAACACCAATGTCGTCGCCTGATCTTCGATCCGATTGAATTCGGGAATGTACATTGGTCTTTTCTGCTAAGCGAGATTCAATTCGCAAACCTACGGCTGTTCAGGTAATGGCGCAGCATGAGCATAAACCTGCTCAAGAATAGTTCCTCCGCCTTGCTGCAGCAGACGCCCGCCGACCCACTCACCGAGGGAGATCGCATCCTTACCCTCGCCAGCTTCCCGCAGGATCGTTTTCCCATCCGGACTGGCGACGACTGCTTCCAAATGCAAAGTGCCGCCGCTGAACTTTGCGCTCGCTCCAACCGGTACCTGGCAGCCTCCGCCGAGCGTCTTCAGCAGCGTACGCTCGCATTCGGTTTCAGATCGCGCGGCCTTATCGTCTAAAAATGACAGCGCGCTGCGCACATCGTCATCGCCGGCGCGAATTTCTATCGCCAGCGCCCCCTGTCCTGCTGCTGGACACATGATTTCAATCGGCATTATCTGCCGGACCAGTTCCGTTCTGCCCAGTCGCCTCAATCCAGAAAGCGCAAGGATAATGGCATCGTAGTCTCCGGCTTCGAGCTTGCGCAAACGGGTGTCCACATTTCCTCGCAGAGGATGAATTAACAGATCTGGCCGTATCGCCCGGAGTTGCGCTTCGCGCCGCAGACTGCTGGTGCCCACTTTTGCGTTGTGCGGTAAATCTTCAATTGTGGAGTGCTTCGCCGAGCACAGCGCATCGCGAGGATCTTCTCGCGCCGGAATCGCTGCAATTTCAAATTTCTCCGCCAACTCAGTTGGCAGATCTTTCAGACTATGCACTGCCAGATCGATATGCTCTGAGGCCAGCGCGTCTTCAATTTCCTTGGTGAACATGCCCTTGGCGCCGACTTTTGAAAGCGCCACATCGAGAATTTTGTCGCCAGTAGTATGAATGACTTGAATGTCAACTTCGCTGCCCCGTTCGCGCAACTTTGCGGCAATGTGAGTTGCCTGCCAGAGAGCCAGTTGCGAGCCGCGCGACCCGATTCGCAGGCGCAATTATCGGCTCCTTGATCCGGAGCCCGCTTCGGCTTTGGCGGACGGTTTTTCCTCGGCCGCTTTATCTTTATCCTGCAGGTTGAAAATTTTCTTGAATGCTTCGGTCAGTGTAGTGACTTCGGGGCCAGCTGCGGCTGATTTCAGCCGCGTAATTGGCGTATGCAGAATCTTGTTCACGATACCTCGAGTCAGCGTCTCCAGCGCCTGCTCCTGTTCGGCTGAAAGATGCCCGAGTCGCCCGCGAACCCGGTCGAGTTCCGCTTGCCGGATGGTCTCGACATAATCCTGAAGCGAGACGATGGTCGGCACAACATGCAACGATTGCACCCGGGCGTGGAAACGCCCAACCTCGTCTTCGATAATATTTTCGGCGCGCTCCGCTTCTTTGCTCCGTTCGGCGGCGTGTGAGGCGGCCGCTTCCTGCAGATCGTCGATGTCATAAATGAAAATGCCGTCCAGTTTATTCATCTCCGGATCGACATCCCGCGGCACCGCAATGTCGATGAAAAACATGGGACGGTTTTTTCGGCGGCTCAAGAATCTTTCGCCATGTTCTCGCTTAAAAATCGCAACCGGTGCACCGGTAGATGTAATGACAATATCCGCCTGCTCGCAGTGTTCATACAATTCGTCGAAGCGAATGGCGCTGCCTCCGAATCGCTGTGCCAGAGCTTGCGCGCGTTCAAAAGTACGGTTCGCGACGAAGACTGGCCCGGCACCTCGCGCCATTAGGTGTCGCGCCGCGATCTCGGACATCTTGCCCGCGCCCACCAGGCAAACCTGCTTGCCCTCCAGCGAGCCGAAAATTCTTTCGGCTAATTCCACCGCCACAGAGGCAATTGAAACCGAGGACGATCCGACAGCAGTCTCACTCCGTACTCGCTTCGCAACGGCGAATGCTCGGGTAAGCAGAAGGTCCAGATAAGATTGCACCGTCCCGGCGGCGCGTGCCGTAGCGTAGGCTTCTTTTACCTGACCCAGAATTTGTGGTTCGCCGACCACCAATGAATCCAGGCTTGCAGCCACGCGAAATACATGCCTTACTGCATCGTTTTCGCGGTATTCGTACAGGTGAGGTTCATACGATGACGGTTCGAGCCCGAAGTGTTCGCGCAGAAACTGCCGCAGATCGGCGCTTCCATTCGCGGTGTGAGCCAGCACCTCGACCCGGTTGCAGGTACTGAGGATCATCGCCTCACGCACTCCAGTCACTCCCATCAACTGGCGCAATGCATCGGCAAGCTGCTTGTCGGGGATAGCAAGCTGCTCCCGCACTTCGACCGGCGCGGTCTTATGGTTCACGCCCAGCAGCTGGAAGTTCATGGCGACAGCCTATGCACTGCGCTGAAATAATTCGCCGCCCAAGCCACAATGGCCAGTGCAAAAGTACCGGCGGCTAAAAATGCCGCACGGCGTCCGCGCCAGCCTGCGCTCCATCGCGTGTAAAGCAGGATGAGATACACCACCCAAGTCAGCAGCGAAAGCAGAATTTTAGGATCGCGAAAATTCACCTGCCCAAAGCGCGCCTGCGCGATCACCATCCCCGCCACCAGACCCGCCGTCATGAATGGCAACCCAATTAGCAGGGAGCGAAATCCGATGTCATCCGTGACCTGCAACGCCGGCAGCCGGGATAACAAGCCCGTCGACCGCTTGGCCTTGAGCATATGCTCCTGAATCAAGTAAATCAGGCTGGCGCTGAAGCTGATTACCAGGGCAGCGTATCCCGCGAAAATGAGTGTGATATGAGCGATCAGCCATCCTGTACGCGCCGACGCAGAGGCGAGCACAAACGATTCCATTCCGCTCAGCCCCACGAATGTCAGCAGAAAAACCACAGGAAAAACAACAATGCCGGGAGAAGTGGTCTTGTAAATCAAGTACACCAACAGAAAAACCACCATAATGAGAAAGCCGAGCACGGAAGCCGCCAGCGAGAGCGAAGCCAGGCTCAGCTCGCCGGACTGATGCACAGTCTCAACGATGGCAACAAAATGGAAGATCATGCCGAGATAAGCGGCGTGCAGCGCAATACGGTTCAGGACCTCACGGGTGCGAGTCAGTGCGACCAGGACGTAAAGCAGTCCCAGGCCGTAGAGTCCCAAAGCCACCCGCAGCCAAATATTTGCCATTTGCGTCGCCCAAGAGCGAGATCGGGCTATTGCCGCCATTATATCGGCTCTGGACGGCCTTTCCTCAAGATCTGGTAAGCGCCGAGAGCTTCGTGTTCTCTGTGGTCGAAGGTTTTGGTCTTCTTTGCAGTCTGGGGTCGGTCTCAGCGTTTTCTGCGGTTAAAGGCTTTTTGAAAGCAGCGGCTCGACTCGTGTAATCAAGAAAATCAAAAGCCTTTAACCGCAGAGAACGCTGAGAACCCCCGGAGAGATCGCGGAGAACGCAAATATCTCTGCGTCGCTTCGCTAGAGGGGGGAAGCGAATTGGCGTTCGAATATTAAGTGCCAGGCTATTAAGCACTGGGCTTCAAACGGTCGGAACTTCGGGTCGTACGTATGGCTTTGGTATAGCCCTTCGTTTTCTTGGTTTCCCTTTCTATGTGCGCAGTCTTGATGCGCCGGGGACCGAACTCTTCTTTGAGAATACCCGCCGGCGGAGAGATATTTGCTCTCTGTTTAATTTGGTCGAGAGCGCCAGCAGGGAACTCTTTCACTTCGAGCAGTTCTTCCCAATGAGTGTAGTAACCGTGGCGCTTCCGCTGATTCACAATGCGGTACGCAAGATTTTTGGCAATTCCGGGAAGTTGAGTCAACTCTTTGACGGTCGCGGTGTTGATATTAATGGTGGTGATCATATGGTTGACTTAGATGTGCTTCGTCCGTGAGAGGTGCTTCACACCTTGAGAGCA
Source organism: Terriglobales bacterium (assembly GCA_036268595.1). Classification (GTDB taxonomy): domain Bacteria; phylum Acidobacteriota; class Terriglobia; order Terriglobales; family Acidobacteriaceae; genus Gp1-AA145. The sequence continues at coordinate 31,086 of DATATW010000041.1, read as the reverse complement.
GGAAAGATTTGTCGACCGGAGTTCTTCCAGCGTGCTGGGCAAACGCACCAGCCATCGCGGAATCAAAGCTGAGCCAGATTAAACTCGCCCAATTACGCTGTGGGCCGCAAGCCAAAGTGAGAATGTCATTGTGACTGCGCCAACCCAATCGCGGATGCCCATCAAGCGAATTGCCGCTATCGCTGTGGTCGTACTCCTGTGTGCCGCGCTTGCGGGCGTCGTGCTGCTACACCATTTCTGGCCCTTTACCGAATCGTCGGTGCGAGCCAGACTCGGCGAGAGTACCGCGGCGAATGTTAAGTTCGGAAGCTTTCGAGAAAAATATTTTCCGCCCGGCTGCATCATGGAAAACGTTGTTTTCGAACGCGGCAACTCTGGGCCGCCTTTGATTTCAATTCGCCGCCTCACCATTACCAGCGATATGGTGGGATTATTTGAGCACCATATCAGCTTGCTGCACGCAGAAGGTATGCACGTAAAGCTTGGGCGCTCAGACTTTTCGGGGGAGAGATCTTCCTCCAAACAAACCATTATCGACACGTTGGTCGCCGACGATGCGGTTCTCGATGTTCAGCGAAAAGCGCGGCCCCTGAAGTTCGTCTTTCACAAATTCCAGGTGAAAAACCTTGGTGGTACCGGCGCCATTAAATACGCCGCAATCTTCGACAATCCAATGCCGGCAGGACTGATACAGACTTCCGGACAGTTCGGTCCATGGAACTCGTCGGATTTAGGCGGTACGCCCGTCTCAGGCACATACATGCTGTCGAATGCTGATCTCGGTGTGTTCGGCTCTATTGGCGGATCGCTCTCTTCTGACGGAAACTTTCAGGGAACTTTCAAGCAGATGGAAGTGGAAGGCTCAACGACGACGCCTGACTTCACGGTGGCGTACACCCAACACAAACTTCCTCTGCAAACCCGATTCAAGGCTGCGGTAAACGCGATCAATGGTGAGACGATCTTGCACAGCGTCAAGGCTAATTTCGGACGCGACCAGATCGACGCTCATGGTAGCATCGCTCGGCAGGTGGACGGAAAACACGCAGCTGTAATTGAACTGAATTGCGGTCGGGGACGGATTGAAGACACGTTTTATCCGTTCATCAGAAGCTCTAAGTCGCCGCTGGTCGGAGATGTCGCTTTCCAGTTGCATGTGGTGATTCCATCAGGTCAGGAACGATTTCTAAAGAAAATCGAGGTGCGCAGCGATTTTCGGATTCAGGATGCCCGATTCACCAATCCTCAGACTGAGTCTCGTCTGAGCAAAATTTCCGAGCGCCACGACCAAAAGCAACCGGACGACAATATGGCGACCGATTTGAGCGGAAGCGTCCGATTGCTGAATGGAATCGCGCGGTTTTCCAAGTTGTCCGCCCGCGATGGCGCGGCCACCGCCTGGTTCCAAGGGGATTTCGACTTAACCAACGAACGAGTTGACATGCATGGCAAGCTCACTACCCAGGCCAGCTTGGGCAATACCACGTCGGGAATCAAGGCGGCTTTCGCGAAAGCGCTTGAGCCTTTGTTCAAGAAAGGCCGCCACGATAAGGTAGTGCCGGTGAAAATCGGCGGCACCTATCGCAATCCAAGCTTTGGGCTGGACGGTGTGTGACCTAGCAGACTTTGGATGAAGGCTAATGTTTCTTTGATTTGGGCTTGGGTTTCGAAGCAGCCTTCTTCGGCGCCGCTTTTTTCGGCGAGGGCTTGGGCTTTGTCGGAGCAGCAGGCTTGGCCGGTTCCTTCTCGACTTTCGCTTTAGCTACAGCCTTCCCTGGCGCGGTGGCTTTTTCCTGAGTTTTCGTAGCCACTAAAGCCGGTGCTGGTTGGCCTTTGCCTTTTTTCCCTGCAGCAGGTTGAACAGCAGCAGATGGGGCCTGAGCGGCGGCCTTCGCTGCCCGGCCACGCCGCGGCGGAGGTGGCGGAGGTGGCGGGGGCGGGGCCAACGGCTTCAGGAAATTCATCCGCTCAGTCCGTGTGCGCAGTTTGCCGTCGAGCAGCAACAGGAAAACTTCTTCCGCGATCTTCGGATACTCCGGCAGCTGCGGCGTAATCAGCAGCTCCGTCATCTCCGGCAACGGAATCTTTTGCTGCACTTCGCGCCACTTGGTAAAGAAATTCTTGATCTTCTGCTCAACCGCCTGCTGCCGCGCGGTGATTGCCAGGAATAACACCATTTCCGGCCGGGCATTGGAGAGCAGTTTCCACGTTCTTGACGGGGTTGAGGCTTCCTTCCCGCTGAGCCGTTTCGCCAGTTCCTTCGCATGGTCCTCGATATCGCGCCAGGCCTCGACTAGATCCTTGCGGGGAATAAGTTTGCGGATGTCAGAAACTTCTTTGTCGCTGAGCTTCGCAGTCAGGAAATGCAGCACCGCGGCCGCCGGATCGGGCGTGTACCCCAACTCACTCATCTGCTGCCGTGTACTGACCAGCTCCGAAAGGCCATTGGTATCGACTTTGGCAGTAGTCCAGTGCGCGCTCAACACCTTGAGCCAGCCCTCTTTTTCCAGCACTCGAACTACATTCAGCGGATCATCTTCATAGGCCAGTTGCTCAATCTCGTACCCGATCGCGCGGTTAGTGATGTACTCGATGTAATTATTTTCCTTTGCCGATTCATAGCGCGCCTGGGTACGTTCTTCCATCGGCCATTGGAAGCGCGCCGAGAACCGTGATGCTCGGATCAGACGCGAAGGATCCTCCACGAATGCGTAATTGTGAAGCACCCGTACCAGCTTGGCCTCAATGTCGGCGGCGCCATTGAAGGGATCGAGCAGAAGCCCCCGCGAGCCCGGGTTCAACGACAGCGCCATCGCGTTTACGGTGAAATCACGGCGGCGCAGGTCCTCAATGATTGTGGCTGGAGCAATGACTGGGGGCTTGCCGGTCTTTTCATATTTTTCGGTTCGGGCGGGACTGATCTCTGCCCGTACTCCCCCCGGCAGAGTCAAATATAGGATTTTCAGGTCGTCGTCTGCCCCTCCAATGACGGCCCCGGAACGCTCGAATTCCTTCTGCAGTTTGAGAGGATTTCCCTGGACGGTGAAGTCCAGATCACGGATAGGAAAGCCGCTGATGATGTCGCGCACCGCGCCGCCCGTCAGATAAACGTTCATCCCGGCATTGCGCGCAACATCCTGAACTTGAATGACGCCCTTTTGCTGGTTCGGCGTCAACCGAAGTTCCATTGTGTAGATGTAGTCAGCCATTCCTGGTCTTGCGCTGCCCTACTTGAACCAAATCGCTCGCTCCAAGCCTTGATTCCGCGAACCCGCTGAATTCCACAGCCTTGCTTGTGGAAGCCTGTGGATATCTTAATAAGTGCTTACGCATGAATAAGATAATCCAATTTCGAGGGGCTGCATGAACTACAAAAAATAACACAACGTTATTGTTTTGGCTACTATGTAGCTGGATACCCAATCTTTTTCTGCCGGAAATGAGAGTATGGAGGGAATTGAATCAATGCGTCATTGAGTCACTTGATCCTCGCAAACCATCGTTAGCTTGTTACGGGACACTCGTTGGCCGAGGATGGTGCAGCGGTCGTTGTTCAATGACGCGATGATTCAATGACTCAATAATTTCATGCCCTCAACTCACAAAAAGGTCATCGTCCGCAAGATCGACCGCGACACCATTAATGGACATGTTGCCCCAGCCAATTTTGTCCGCGAGGGAAAACTGGAGATCCTGAACACTTCTGGCAATGTGGTCGCGATCGAACTGGACGATATTAAGTGCGTCTTTTTCGTTCGAGAGTTCGGAGATTCCGATGCGCTCTCCCGAAAGACTTTCACGACTCGGCCGCGCTCGGAAGGCCTGTGGGTGCGCATAAAATTCAAAGACGGAGAAATTTTAGAAGGATTAATGCCGAATGATCTTAGCCTAACCACGGCTGAGGGCTTCCTGATCAATCCTCCTGATCTGCGCTCGAACGTGCAGCGGCTTTTCGTTCCTCGCGGAGCGCTGGAATCGCTGACGGTTTTAGCTGTGATTGGCGCCACTCGCCGGCCGCGCCACGGTCCTACGGATCTGCGCCAGGTGCCTATGTTTGGGGAGTAGGCCCAGGCCCAGCCGGCATGCGTCGAAGCTCAGTACCGGGCATCTAATGTGCTAGGCTTTTAATAGCCGGGCGTGTGCCCGTTGAAGGACTTAGATTTTGATCAATGCGACTTTAGGCAAGGTTTTCGGAACCAGGAATGATCGCGAAATCAAGCGCCTGCGCCCGCGCGTGGCCGCGATCAACGCGCTTGAGCCCGAGATAAAGAAGCTCTCGGATGATCAGCTGCGTACCAAAACCGACGAGTTCCGCAAACGTATCCAGGACCGCCTGAGCCGCATTGCCGACGAACCTGACGCAGATACCGAACGCCTGAAGCAACTCGAAAAAGAACGGCTCGACGCCACCAATGAAGTGCTCGATGAAATCCTGGAAGAAGCTTTTGCCGTTGTGCGCGAAGCCGGGCGCCGGGTGCTCAACATGCGTCACTTCGACGTGCAACTGATCGGCGGCATGGTGCTCCATCGCGGCACGATTTCAGAGATGAAGACCGGCGAAGGCAAAACGCTGGTTGCGACCCTGCCGGTTTACCTGAATGCGCTCAGCGGTCGCGGGGTTCATGTGGTTACCGTGAACGATTATCTGGCCAAACGCGATTCGGAATGGATGGGCCAGCTGTATCGCTTCCTCGGCCTTACCGTTGGTGTGATCGTGCATGATCTCGATGATCAGGAACGGCGCGAAGCCTACGCTGCCGACGTGACCTACGGCACCAACAACGAATTCGGATTCGATTACCTGCGCGACAACATGAAGTTCGACCTGAAGGATTGCGTGCAGCGCCCGCATAATTTCGCCATCGTCGACGAAGTTGACTCAATCCTGATCGACGAAGCCCGTACCCCGCTCATTATTTCAGGCGCTAGCGAAGAATCAACTGACAAGTACGCGCGCGTGAACCGGATTATTCCCAACTTAGAGAAGGGCGAATCAATTCCTGGCGCCCCGGGCGAACCAGACGAAATGACCGGCGACTTTGTGGTTGATGAAAAACATCGCAACGCTGTCATTACCGATATCGGATGGGAAAAAGTCGAGCAGCTCCTGGGAATCAGCAATATTGCCGATCCTGAAAACTGGGACCTGAAGCATCACGTCGAGACCGCGATTAAGGCACATTCCCTTTATCACCGCGATGTCGAGTACGTGGTAAAAGACGGTGAGGTCATCATCGTTGACGAATTCACCGGACGTCTGATGCCGGGCCGACGCTGGTCCGACGGTCTACACCAGGCAGTTGAAGCTAAAGAAGGGGTGAAGATCGAGCGCGAGAACCAGACCCTTGCGACCATCACCTTCCAGAATTATTTCCGCATGTATAAGAAGCTGGCCGGCATGACCGGTACCGCGGAAACCGAGGCGACGGAATTTGGCAAGATCTATAACCTCGACGTTCTGGTCATTCCCACCAATCAGCCGCTGCGGCGAGTTGAAAATGCTGACCTGGTTTATAGGACGGAAAAAGAAAAATATTTTGCTTCAGCAGATGAAATTCAAAAGCTGAACGACGCCGGTCAGCCGGTGCTGGTGGGCACAACTTCCATCGAAAAATCCGAGCGCCTGTCTGATCTTCTGAAGAAGAAAGGCATTAAGCACGTCGTGCTCAACGCCAAGTTTCACGAGAAGGAAGCCGAGATCGTTGCCCAGGCAGGCCGCAAAGGCATGGTAACGATTGCCACGAACATGGCCGGCCGCGGTACCGACATTTTGCTGGGCGGCAATGCCGAATTCAAAGCCAAGCAAGAATGCGTGCAGAAGAAAATTGCGCAACCCTTGCGTGCCGCCCAGGGGCAGATACAGGTTGGCGTCGATGACACCACGAGCACCGTCTGGTATTACTCCGGTAGCGAATACGTAGTCGCCACCGAGCTATGGAACGAAGCCCTGACTCGTTACAAACAGCAAACCGATAAAGAACACGACGAGGTTATCAATCTTGGCGGCTTATTTATTCTCGGCACCGAGCGCCACGAATCCCGTCGCATTGATAACCAGCTGCGCGGACGCGCCGGCCGCCAGGGCGATCCCGGCGCTTCACGTTTTTATCTTTCGCTCGAAGATGACCTGATGCGGATCTTCGCTAAGGAATGGGTCTCCAAGCTGCTGGAGCGCCTGGGCATGGAAGAAGGCGTGCCCATTGAGTCGAAGCTGATCAGTCGCCGGATCGAGAAAGCCCAGGAAGCGGTTGAGGCGCAGCACTTCGAATCCCGGAAACACCTGCTCGAGTACGACGACGTAATGAACAAGCAGCGTGAGGCTGTCTATGGCCTGCGCCGCCAGCTGCTCGAAGGCGTCGACCAAAAAGATCTGATTCTCGAAGACTATGTCGCCGGAATTCTAAGTGACTTGCTCGACCAGCATGCGGCCGTGAAAGTGCATCCCGCCGATTGGGACATCAAGGGCCTGAAAGACGCGATCTTCACCCGCTTCGGCGTTGATATTCTTGCCGAAGACATCAAGCCCGAAACCCTGAGTCGCCAGGAGCTGGGCGACGCGATCTTCGAAAAGCTGAAAGAGCGTTACGAAGCCAAAGAAAAGCTGATTGGCCCGGATGCCATGCGCTACCACGAGCGCATGATCATGTTGAGCGTGCTTGACCAGTTGTGGAAAGAGCACCTGCTCAACATGGACCACCTGAAGGAAGGCATCGGCCTTCGTGGGTACGGTCAGAAAGATCCGCTGGTCGAATACAAGCGCGAGTCTTTCGACATGTTCGAAGCCATGATGCAGCGCTTCCAGGAAGACACCAGCCGCTATCTGTACCTGATGCAGATCATCACGCGCGGCGACGCGGGTGAGGTCGGCGGAGTCGGTTCAGGCGGGGGCGGCCCGCAAGATCAAGACCAGGGTGGCCCTGCCGGTGTTGCGGCAATTCGGTCTGGCGGAGGTACGGATGGTAACGGCCATCGTCCGCCGCGCGGGGTCACCACATCTGTGGATGATCTTGAAGAAGCCTTCCAGCGCCGCAAGCGTCGCGAGCTGGAACAGGCGCGCATGGCCGGAGCCGGTGATCGCCAGCCGGTACAGAGAGTCGTCCGCGCCAGCGCCAAAATCGGCCGCAACGATTTGTGCCCGTGCGGCTCTGGAAAGAAATATAAGAAGTGCTGCGGCGCGAACTCCTAGTCCTCTGCTTTTCTCACGGTTGCGTCCTGTTCAACATAAAAGCTTTCACCACGATATTATTCGGCTGCGCGCCCGCAGGAATCATGGTAAGCAGCCCATATTCCCCGGGCTCCAGCGTTCGTGGTTTGCGCTTCTGAATCACCGTCGCGTCGCCTGATTGCGTATCCAGCACCAGCAGATAATTCTGGCCCTGCGAGAGCGCCAGCCCATCCGGCGCGCTGCCAACACTAAGGGATGCGATAACTTTTCCCATGTCGATGTCGTAGACTGCAACCGCATCCGATCCGAAGTTGCTCACGTACAAACGCGAATTATCCGCTGAAACCACTCCCCGCGATGGATGCCGGCCAATCAGGTAACTGCCGCTGACTTCGTCGGTGGTGGTTTCGATAATCGAAATGTTGTCAGAGTCGAAGTTACAAACTACAAGCTCGCCGCCGTCCGGTTTCAGCGTGAGGCTCACCGGAGTTTTGCCCACGTCGAGCAGGTCCAGTAGCTTATCGGTTTTTAGATCAATCGAAGCCACTTGCGCCGACCCTGAACACGCAACAAACGCCTTGCTGCTGTCAGGTAAGATGGCAATATCAGTCGGCTGATGACAAAGCGCGATAGTTCCGCGAACAGAAAGTTTGCGGGTGTCGATAAATGATGCCGAATCGCTGCCGCGATTGGTGACCACGACAATCGCCCCGTCCGGCGAAACGCGCGCTAATCCGGGAGCGGTCCCTACGTGAATATTCCCAAGGACGCGGCGCTGCGTCAGATCAATGACCGAAACGCTGTTCGAGCCTGAGTTCGCAACGTAACCCCGGCGGCCATCGGGGGAGACGTCGATGAAATAAGGAAGGTTCTGTACCCCGATCGTTCCAGCCAGGGCGTTGCGCTCGGCATCGATCACGCTTACATTCGCTGAGCCGCTGTTCACCACGTAAACTTCATTTGTTTTCGGATTGGCCGCAATCCCGGTCGGCCCGATGCCCACATGCAACGTCCGTTCTAAACGAAAGGTGCGCAGGTCGATGATCGAAACCGTGTTGCTTTTGCCGTTAGTGATGTAAGCGTATTCGCGATACCCAGGATTCAGATTCGTAAGTTCGCGCTGGTGAAAGTACCACCAGCCCAGACCCGCGAGCAGCGGGAGCGCAAAAATTATGAGAAGGAGTTTTCGCAAGCTGAGGGATCCGGCAATGCTGGAACACAGAACAGGGTATCAAAACTCTCAGCTTCAGCCGCGTCTGCTACCGCATCTCTTCCATCACCTGCTCCAGCACCTCGGGCCCAGGGCGAACCACTGATGCGGGCAGCGTCGCTAAAGGCTCGTCGGTGATGTTCAGCAAGTCCAGGAAGGTGGGCGCCTCGGGATTCACGTAAAGGACCCCGGTCAGCATCTCGCCACTCTCCTTGGCCTCATTCAGGCGAGTGATGGCCCGGATTTTATTGGTCGGATCGTAATCTTCCTCGAGCTTCCTCAATCGCAGCTTTGACCCGTCATGCATAGATACTTCGAGCGTCGTTCCCGGGTCGTATTCGACCGAAATATTTTCGAACGCGGGAATGAAGTTGATCTCCTGCAGAGGTTCTTCGTGGTCCAGCATGTATTTGTAAGATTTGGTCGAGCCCTCATGATCGTTAAAAGTCACGCAGGGTGAAATCACATCCAGCAGCACGGTTCCCCGGTGCGCGATAGCCGCCTTCAGCATGGCGTGCAATTGCCGTTTGTCACCGGAGAACGAGCGGCCGACAAAAGTAGCGCCCAGCGAAATCGCCAGCTCACAGGTATCAATCGGGGGCAGCTCATTGACCACGCCGGTCTTCAGCTTCGAGCCCAGATCGGCGGTGGCAGAAAATTGTCCCTTGGTGAGCCCGTAAACGCCGTTGTCTTCAATGATGTAAATAATCGGCAGATTACGGCGCATCAGGTGGACAAATTGTCCAATGCCGATCGACGCCGTATCTCCATCGCCGCTGACGCCCAGCGCCATCATTCCCTGGTTCGCCAGGATTGCTCCGGTCGCGACCGACGGCATACGTCCATGAACCGAGTTAAAGCTGTGAGCACGCGAAAGAAAGTATGCCGGACTTTTCGACGAGCAGCCAATGCCGCTGAGCTTTGCCACGCGCTCGGGCTGCACACCCATTTCGTAGAGCGCGTCGATGATGCGCTCGGTAATCGCATTATGACCGCATCCTGCGCACAGCGTGGTTTTGCCGCCGCGGTAATCGATCACGGAAAGCCCGAGCCGGTTCGTCTTGGGAGCTGCCGGGGTGGTCGCCATTTTACTTCTCCTCCTTGGCGGCAATTTCATCGGTCACTGAACGCGCATCGATCGGCAAGCCGTCAAGCCGAGCAACGCTGCGCAGCTTTAGCACGAGCTCGGCGTCCAGGTCCATGCGCAGCAGGCTGAACATTTGCGCGTCGCGGTTCTGCTCCACCACATATACGCGCTTGTGTGAGCCGATGAAGTCCGCAACTTCATGGCTGAATGGGAACGCCCTGAGGCGCAGATAATCGGTTGCGAGTTTGTGCTCGTCGCGCAACTGGTCACGCGATTCTGTCAAAGCCCAATGTGTGGTGCCGAAGGCGATGATCCCAATTTCCGCCTTGGGCATGGTTTCAAGCACGGGCGATGGCGCGACCGAGCGCACGTTCTCAAATTTGCGGCGCAGCCGTTCCATGTTGTTTTCGTAGTCGTCCGGCCGTTCGCTGTAATTGCCCTGCGCATTGTGGCCGCTGCCTCTTGTGAAATAAGCCGCCGCCGGATGCTGTGTTCCCGGCAGAGTGCGATAACCAATGGCGTCGCCATCCACGTCTTTATAACGCCCGAACCCACCCATTTTGTCGAGATCTTCTTTGCTCAAAACTTTGCCGCGATCAATTGGCTTATCGGGATAGGGAAACGGGTCGGACATCCAGTTGTTCATGCCGAGATCGAGATCAGACATCACGAATACCGGCGTCTGAAATTTCTCCGCCAGATTGAACGCATCCATCGCCATTTCAAAGCACTCATGCGGCGACGCCGGGAAGAGCATGATGTGCTTGGTGTCGCCGTGCGACAACAGCGCCGTTGAAAGAATGTCGCCTTGCGAGGTGCGCGTAGGCAAGCCGGTAGAAGGGCCAACGCGCTGAATGTCCCAGACTACGGCTGGAATCTCGGCGTAATAAGCCAATCCGGCAAATTCTGACATGAGCGAAATTCCCGGACCAGAGGTGGTGGTCATGGCTCGCGCTCCCGCCCAGCTGGCGCCCAGCACCATGCCGATCGCGGCCAGCTCATCTTCGGCCTGGATTACCGCGAATGTTGCTTTACCATCCGCGCCTACCCGGAAGCGTTTCAGGTACTCGATCATATTTTCCGCGAGCGATGACGAAGGCGTGATCGGATACCAGCTCAGTACCGTGCAGCCTGCAAATACACAGCCCAAAGCTGACGCGGCATTTCCATCGATGATGATCTTGCCGTGATTTTTGTCCATGCGCTCAATGCGAAAGGGATCGCCCTTGGTCAAACTGGCAGTTGCGTAATCAAAACCGGCTTGTACCGCTGCGAAATTTAAATTTGCAGCTTTGACTTTTTTCGCGAATTGTTTGCGTAGCGACTTATCTACTTCCGCCATGTCAAGGTCGAGCAACTTGGCCACGACGCCGACATAAATCATGTTCTTGACCAGCTTGCGAAGCTTGGCCTCGGGGCAGACCGGCGCAACTAATTTGTCGTAAGGCACCGAGTAAAAGATCAGGTCGTTGCGCATCGACTTTAGGTTCAGCGGCTCGTCATAAAGCACCGCCGCCCCGGGAGCCAGCGACATCACGTCGTCTCGCGCTGTCTCGGGATTCATCGCAATCACGAAATCAATTTCCTTCTTGCGGGCCACATAGCCATGCTTGTTGGCGCGAATCGTGTACCAGGTAGGCAGGCCGGCAATGTTTGAAGGAAAAAGGTTTTTCCCAGAGACCGGAACGCCCATCTGGAAGATTGTGCGGAGCAAAACAGTGTTAGAGCTTTGCGAGCCGCTGCCGTTCACGGTAGCGACTTGAATGCTCATATTGTTGACGATCGGCACCATCGCGGGCCGCCCAGCGGACGCGTGGAGTCCAACATCAGTTGTAGCCATCAGCTAAGGGATCCTTCCTGCCATGAAACAACGCTATCCGCCCCGCACCGACCATGAGATGTGGGGGAACTCCTAAATTATACGGCAGTGATTTGATGTGAGTAACCGCTTGCTGGGTGCGTGATTACTGAATGGGAACTACGGGGCAGTGCCGGAACTACGCTACTCTTCGGTGAAGAACTGAGCCATCGTGCGGAATTTGTTGTAGCGCGATGCGACCAGGTCTTGCGCTGGCACGTTCTGGAGCTCCGAGAAACTTCGTCCAAGCGCCTCATCGACCAGCTGGGCAGCTTTGTCAGGGTCGGTGTGCGCTCCCCCGGGTGGTTCCGCAACAATGGCATCGACGCAGCCCAGTTCCATGAGATCGGGCGCGGTGATGCGTAAGGCCTCCGCCGCCAGCTCTTTTTTACTGGCGTCGCGCCACATGATGGAAGCGCATCCTTCGGGCGAAATCACCGAGTAGACCGCGTTTTCCATCATCAGCACGCGATCCGATACCGCGATAGCCAGCGCGCCTCCGCTACCACCTTCGCCGGTGATGATGGTGATGATCGGCACCTTGAGGCGTGCCATCTCTCGCAAGTTCAGGGCAATAGCCTGCGCCTGCCCGCGTTCTTCGGCGCCCAGCCCGGGATTCGCGCCAGTCACGTCAACAAAAGTGAACACCGGGCGCGAAAACTTTTCGGCGATCTGCATTGCGCGGAGAGCCTTGCGGTATCCCTCAGGATTTGGAAGCCCAAAATTGCGATGCACTTTCTGCTTCATATCGCGGCCCTTTTGCGTTCCCAGGACCAGCACTTCTGAGCCGTGAAAGCGCGCCATGCCGCACACCATCGCCGGATCGTCCGCATAATGGCGGTCGCCATGGATCTCGCTGAAATCGGTAAATATTCTTTCTACATAGTCGAGGAAATAAGGCCGTTGCGGATGCCGTGCCAGCTCGGTTTTGATCCAAGCCTCACGGTGCGAGACTTCTTTTCGCAGGGTTGTTACGCGCTCCCGAAGGTCGTCGATTTCGCGACGCACTTCATCACTCTGGCCGTCCAGCGATTCCAGTTTCCCCAGTTGGCGCTCGATCTGTTCCAGCTCCTGCGAAGCGTCTGCGCCCATCCCGTCGCCATTGCGGGCAGCGCGGCGCGTCTCCACCATGGACACCATGAGCTGGGCCCCGGTCAGGACTGCGGTGATATCGACGGTCTTCATTAAATAAAATGAATGCAGCTAAAGCTAATTGATCACTCTGACCGAGCCTCGTCCGCAGAGCTCCTCGACCCGGGTAACGAACATACGATCTGGCAGCACATTATAGCCTTCCGCTTCCATGACTACCATGAAATCGCTTTCACGCTCCACATCAAACAGCACCCGCGCCTCACCTTTGCGCTGTGAACAAAGGAGATGCAGCTCATCTATGGTGGACTCGGAGGCCTTCTCCAGCGGGATCCGAATGCGCAATGAGCGGGGAAGTGGCACTTTGACATCTTCCAGCGAAAGTATGTCGCTGACGGTGAGCTTCGGATTTGCACCTTCCTCGATCCGCACGCCGCCGCGGATTAAGACTGGCACTTCCATCTTCACTTTATCCTGTAGTTTGCGATATGCGTCGGGGAAGACCAGCATCTCGATTGATCCGGACAAATCTTCGAGCGCCGCCTGGGCATAAAAATCGCCCTTCTTCGATTTCAAAACGCGCAGATTGGTGATGATTCCTGCCGTGCTCAGGGTTTCATCTTTCCCGGTCGAAGATTTCATGGCGCATAAATCCGTGGTAGAGAGCGCGTGCAAGTCTTCGAGTTTCTCGCGGTATTTATCGAGTGGATGTCCGGTAATGAAGAAACCCAAAATCTCTTTTTCATTGGCCAGGCGTACGTGCTCATCCCAGTCAGGAGTCTCCGGCAATCGGTCTTCCTGCAAGTGAGCGTCCTGCTGATCGAACACGCCAAACAGTCCATGCTGGCCGGATTCGGCGTCGCGCTGCGCTTTCTGCGCGTGGTCCATCGCTTTATCGAGCACCGCCATCAGTTGCGCCCGGCGTCCGAGGGAATCCATGGCGCCGCTTTTGATCAATGATTCCAGTACGCGTTTGTTAAGCAGCCGCAAATCGACTTTTTCGCAAAACTCATAAATGGATTTGAAATGTCCTGTCTGTGTGGCGCGGGCGCCCTCGCCCGCGAGTTCATTCCTCGCCGTCACAATCGATTCAATCGCGTTATGTCCGACGTTCTTGACCGCAGCCAGTCCAAATCGGATCGCTTCCCCGTGCGGTGTAAAATTCGCGTCGCTCACGTGAATGTCAGGTGGTTCGACCGCAATTCCCATCTCACGGCACTCGTTGATGTATTTAACGACGTCGTCGGTATTTCCTGTGACCGAAGTCAGCAGCGCCGCCATGAACTCGACCGGATAATGGGTTTTCAGATATGCGGTGTGATACGCGAGCAACGCATATGCCGCGGAATGTGATTTGTTGAATCCGTATCCGGCGAACTGCGCCATGAGATCGAAAATCTTTTCGATCTTCTTGGGCGGGTAGCTTCGCTTTACGGCGCCGTCGATGAACCGTTCGCGCTGCTGGGCCATTTCCTCGGCTTTCTTCTTGCCCATAGCGCGACGGAGCAGGTCGGCTTCACCAAGTGAATAACCCGCCAGCCGGTTTGCGATCTGCATCACTTGTTCCTGATAAACGATCACACCCAGGGTTTCTTCAAGTATTTCTTTAAGTTCCGGTAGTTCGTACTCGATCTTTTTCCGCCCGTGCTTGCGGTCGATGAAGTCATCGATCATTCCGCCCTGGATCGGTCCCGGACGGTAGAGTGCATTCAGCGCCGTCAGGTCTTCGATCGTGTTGGGCTTATAACGGCGCAGTACGTCGCGCATGCCGTGCGATTCAAACTGGAATACTCCGGAGGTCAGGCCACTGTGAAAAACCTTCTCGTAAGTAGTTGAATCTTGCAGCGGGATCCCATCCAGTTCCACCTGCTCATTACGCGTCTGCCGGATCAGCTTCAGCGCATCGTCGAGAATTGTTAGCGTGGTCAGGCCCAGGAAATCCATCTTGAGCAAGCCCATCTTCTCAATCGCGACCATATCGAAGGCCGTCACGATTTCGTCGTTCTTGGTCTTGTAAAGAGGGACGAGCTCATTGAGTGGCCGCGGCGAAATCACAACCCCTGCCGCGTGCATACCGGCATTCCGCACCAGGCCTTCCAGTTTTTTGGCGGTGTCGATCAGTTGCCGAATCTGGGTATCGCTCTCGTAGGCCTGCTGCAACGCGGGAGATTCTTTCAGCGCCGTTTCCAGCTTGATGTTGATGGTCGTGGGCACCATTTTCGCGATGCGGTCCACATCGGCGTAAGGAATATCCATGGCGCGGCCTACATCCTTGATTGCCGCCTTCGCCGCCATGGTTCCGAAGGTGATAATCTGCGCTACATTTTCGCGGCCGTATTTCTGCGTGACGTAATCGATCACTTGGCCGCGCCGGTTCATGCAGAAGTCCATGTCGATGTCGGGCATGGAAACGCGTTCGGGATTCAGGAAGCGCTCGAAGAATAATTCGTACTGCAGAGGATCGAGGTCGGTGATGCCGAGAGAATAGGAAACCAGCGATCCCGCCGCCGACCCGCGACCCGGGCCGACGGGAATTTGATGTTCTCGCGCGTATCGCACAAAGTCCCACACGATAAGGAAATATCCGGAAAACCTCATCTGTTGGATGATGGCAATTTCGCGCGCTAACCGTTGCTCGTATTCTGCAATCCCATGTTTCAGCTTTCCGGCTGCCGAGAGAACGCGGATGCTCTCCAGCCGCTTCGCAAAGCCTTCACGCGATACATGTTCGAAGTAACTGTCGAGGGTGTATCCCTCGGGTACGTCGAAGTGCGGGAATGGATTGCTGACTTTTGTCAGTTGCACATTGCAGCGCTCGGCAATCTCAAGCGTGCGCGAGAGCACGCTGGGTGCGCTCTTGAAAACCTGGAACATCTCGTCGTGGCTCTTGACGTAGAAGTCGCTGCCCTGAAACTTCATGCGGTTCGGGTCTTGAATACTCTTGCCGGTCTGAATGCAGACCATCACGTCTTGCGCGTGGGCATCATCTTCGCAAAGATAATGGCTGTCATTGGTGGCGACCAGCGGCAGTCCCATATCCTTTTCCAGCTTGAAAAGATTGGAGTGAATGCGGTGTTCGAGCTCCAAGCCCTGGTCTTGAATCTCCAGGAAGAAATTCTGCTTGCCGAAAATATCTGAATAAGTTGCCGCCGTCGCCCGTGCCGCTTCGTACTTGTCTTCGACCAACAGTTCGGGAATCTCGCCCTTCAGGCAGCCGGAGAGCGCGATAAGTCCCTTTGAGTGTTCAGCCAGAAATTGCTTACTCACTCGCGGCTTGTAATAAAAGCCATGCAGCGAAGCTTCAGATGTGATCTTGACCAGATTGCGGTAGCCTTCGTCGGTCTCGGCGAGCACCAGCAGATGGTTATAAGTGTCGCCGTCGGGCGGAGTGCGCGCAATTCGGTGGTCATCTTTTTTGCAGACGTAGAGTTCGCAACCGATGATCGGCTTAATATCCGCAGCCTTGGCGGCATTCACAAAGTGCACCGCGCCAAAAATATTTCCGTGGTCGGTCATGGCCACGGCCGGCATGCCCAGCTCTTTGGCTCGATAGCAGAGCTTCTCGACGTCACACGCCCCGTCGAGCATGGAATAGTCAGTGTGAAGATGAAGGTGAACGAACTGAGACATGCTGATACTTAGATTTTACTTTGCAAGGGCTGCGGTGAAAAGGAAAGATGGTGGGTTTAAGGCGGTCAGGACCAGGACGGCACTGCAAAAGCTGTGGAATTCGAGGACTTATCGGCCCGCGGACGCAGCTTTGACGGTCGCGGCAGCATGGGGAAGCGCGCCCGAGTCCACGGTTTCGCCGAATTCAGCGATCGTCTGAAAATATAGGGTATCGCCCACGATCTCCACGATCATGAACGTCCGCGCGCGGTCGAAGCTGGCCGCTAATTCATTTGAGTGATGAAAGTCATGCCGCGCCAACTTGCCGGAATCGCCTTGCACAAAATAGTAAACGTTGTCCACTGGCTTCAGTCGTTGATAGGAATGCTCGTGACCCGAGAACACCACATTCACGCCGTAATTCTTAATCAACGGTGACAGCTGGTTGCGCAGGTCGAGGTCGGGGCCGTGCATCTTGCCCTCGTTGTATAGAGGATGATGAAAATAGCAGATTTTCCAGTGCGCATTCGACGATCGCAAATTCTTTTCCAGCCAGGACAATTGCTGGGCATCCATGTAATTGCTGTCCAGCGCAAAGAACTGCACGTCATCTTTCTTGAAGGTATAGTAGCGCTCGCCGTTCATGTTGAAAGGCTTATATAGCGGTTCCAGCTTGGGATCGTCGTGATTACCCAGCGAGGCATAAAACTGCACCCCAGCATCGAGCAAGGGCTTGTATGGAACCACAAATTTTTGCTCGAAGTCGCGTGGCTCGTGTCCCCCGTAAATATTGTCTCCGAGCATGATCACGAAATTGAAGTTCACCACCTGATGGTAAATCTCCATCTGCCGGGCAATGTTGTACTGATCTTTTTCGCCAGTTCCGCTGTCGCCGATCACTGCAAACCTGACCGATTTGTCTTTCAGCGGGAGCCGCACATCCAGCTTGGTTTTGGTTTGAGCTTGACCGAGCGATGCCAAGATCAAGACGACTAGGGCAAGCAGCGACAGGGGTTTCGTTCCGAATTTCATTTCGAGGCGCCAGGAAAAGCATTTGGAATATAGTCAACCACGATATTTGCGCTGACGTCGCGCAGTACCAGCTCGCGATCAAGGATCCGGTATTCAAGCCCCTTTGGCAGTTCCGGCAAATTCAGCAATAGTGTAGGGGGAGTAGATTGTAGTGGCACTTTTTCCGGATAACCTTGATTGATCTGTAATTCCATTTTTGTCGGCTCGGCATTTCGCAAACTCGACCGAATCTCTGTCCCGTAACGCCCGTTCATGGTTTCGGCAATCTGCCTTCGAAAATAATCTGCAATCTCGGGGATGAATATCTGTCCTTGCGGCGCTCCTGCCCTTGCGATTCGCACCTTATTTGCAAGCTCGCGCCGGGCTGCCACAATCTTTTGGGGCGAGTTCGCCGGAGCCGGTAGCTTGCCTGCTGTCTTGTCTCGCCAATCCAGATACTGTTTTGCCCGCTGTTGGAAATCCCCAACCAACTTCGCATCATTCGAAGCGGGTACTGGAGTTACCTGGGCGAGGCCTGTAAGCGAGGCCAACAATAATGGCGTCAAGCTCAGAAGCCAGGGCGTCTTTTTCCTATGCAATGCCCCTTGCACGTCAGTTTGCCTTTCCTACTGCGTCCACAGCTTCCCGCGCTGCATCCTGCGCCGTCTGTTCCACAACATCCTTTAAGACTTCTTTAACTGTGTCCCGCAATCCTTTTTGGTCGCGGCCAGCATGGTCGCCGATCGACTTCACAACTTTTTTGGCGACTGGATTCAGCGCAATCTTTTCCGAAACTAGTCGAGCGATTTTCCTTACGTTCTTACTCCGATTCCGTCGCGGTGCGGGCTTTTCTTCTAAATCGGCTGAGGACGCCACCCAGTCTTCCTCAAACGTTCTTGCCAGACTCTTGATCGCAGGTCCGTCGCGAAGGATGATTCCGATCTCGCGCCGGGCGTCCAGCTCCACCTGCCGCAGGCTTTGGCTGCCGACAAAAGCCTGAGTACGGTCGCGAATAATTGTCCTCGTATGTAACCGCATGCGCTTGAGTTCGCAGGCCCCGAGCCGGTTTCCCGTCAAACTACCAATTACACGAACCTCCACTCCTGATTTCTTCTTGTCTTCAAGAATTCGCAACATCGCGCGATCGCTGATCTTAGGGTCGTATATAAGTAGCTCTTTTTTCGCGCCCTGAATGAACTTGGTCAACTCTTTTCGGGCATTCACTGGGCTTACCAGGAACTTGGAGTTTCCCGCGGCGTACCCCTGTCGTTTGATATCGGCTTCAAAAAGCTTGACCGCCTCACTAACCAGTTTGGGATTGCGCGTGATCAATCCAAACGCGCGGCTGCGGTCAATGTCGAGGTAAGTGAAGTTGAACGCATTTACGTAAAGCTCCTTGCGGTCGATGATCATCATCTTGCCGTGATATCGCACCAGGTCGCCGGCGGTACGCGCCACTGTGATTCCATTTGCCAGGAAGCGTTTTTCCAGCTTTCGCAAGTTCTGTTCGCCGCCGCGGTTGGTAAACGCGATCAGCGCATGCACGAACACTCCGCGCTCCGCAGCGTCGATGAGAGCCCGCTCGATCTCGGTACGATCAAAGCGGAAGATCATAATTTCAACGCGTTCTTTGGCCTTCTTTATACCTTTGACCAGGCGCTGCACGCCGTCACCGGGTTGGATAAGTAGTTTCACCAGCAGCTTTGATGCTCCAAAGCTGCTACGCGCCTATTCCGGAGAGCTCACCCCTTGAGTCAGAAACAGAAACTTATAAAACCTGCAACTCGGGATGTAATCGCACTCATCAGAGCCTCGGCGGAAAATTTATGGTTCGCAATAGTCACTTGCTGGCGGTTCGAAATGCAGCAATTTTGGCAGTTTTCGGCCTCGCTACATTCGCCGCCGCACAGACTGATCAGCCGAGTCAACCTCGCGCGGAAGCAGTCATCTGGACCGACCCCGGCGATGTGCATTTACTCAACCTGTTCTGGGGCCCGGGCGGGGAAAAGCACCAGCCGCAGCCGCCGGTGGCTTTCCTCGAAGAAGACACACATGGTAGCAGCCCGAAGTTTGACGTTCGCGACGCTGATGGCAAGAAGTGGAAGGCGAAGCTTGGGCTGGAAGCAAAGCCCGAAACCGCTGCCTCCAGGCTTTTGTGGGCGGTTGGATACGGCGCCAACGAAAATTATTTTTTCCCTCAGCTCCACGTCACGAATATGCCGGCGAACTTAGAACGCGGGCAGAACCTTGCCGGTCACGCAGGCTCAGTTCCTGATGTCCGGCTCCAGCGACATGAAGGGAAGAGAATTGGTGATTGGAACTGGCGCCATAATCCTTTCTATGGAACCCGCGATTTTAATGGTCTTCGAGTGATGATGGGCCTGATCGCTAACTGGGACCTGAAAGATGACAACAACGGAATCTTTCAAGACGAAAAGCAGCCTGGCCCCAAGGTCTACGAGGTGAGCGACGTCGGGACAGCTTTCGGCACTGCGGGTAAGAAGCAATCTGACCGGGTCTCCAAGGGGAATCTCGAAGCCTTCCGACAAACGAAGCTTATCGCCCACGTTCATGGGAATTATGTTGATCTGAATTTTCCTCAACGTCCGCCGCTGCTTAGCCTGTTCGAATTTGAATGGGGCTTCTTTTTTCACCAGATCCGAATGGAGTGGATTGGCAGGCACATTCCTCGAAATGACGCGAAGTGGATCGGCGCTCGCCTGGCCGAGCTTTCGCCAGATCAAATCCGCGATATCTTTCGTGCTGCCGGATACTCGCCTGACGAGATCGAGGCCTACACCCGCGCGGTGACATCGAGAATCCAGGAATTGAATAGCTTATGAAGCGCTGTATATATCTTCCTGCTTGAACTGCAAGTTATGCAGTTCGGCATAAATGCCATTTAATTTCATGAGCTCTTCGTGGTTGCCACGCTCGGCGATCTCACCCTCGTCCACCACAAAAATCACATTGGCCCGCTGAATGGTCGAAAGGCGATGGGCAATCACCACAACGGTCCGACCCTCCATAAGCCGATCCAGCGCTTCGAAAACCAGCTTTTCGGAGCCGGAGTCGAGTCCGCTAGTAGGCTCATCGAGAAGAAGGATGGGTGTATTGCGAATTACAGCGCGCGCAATAGCGATCCTCTGCCGCTGTCCGCCCGAGAGTGTCATGCCACGCTCTCCGAGGATTGTGTCATAGCCTTCGGGTAATTTATCGATAAACTCAGCGGCGTTGGCCATCTCGGCGGCTTTAATAATCTCTGCCCGCCTCGCGCTTGGCTTCCCATACGCAATGTTCTGCCACACCGGCGCATGAAACAGGACCGTGTCCTGCAAAACGAAACTCATTTGTTGACGCAATGATTTCTGCTTGAACTGCCTGATATCGGTTCCATCGATTTTGATTGTCCCGTGGTCCGGATTGTAAAAGCGCGCCAGGAGACTGATTATGCTTGTC
This sequence comes from Terriglobales bacterium, assembly GCA_036268595.1. Taxonomy (GTDB): domain Bacteria; phylum Acidobacteriota; class Terriglobia; order Terriglobales; family Acidobacteriaceae; genus Gp1-AA145. The sequence continues at coordinate 10,595 of DATATW010000041.1, read as the reverse complement.
TTTCCTGCGCCGGTCGGGCCAACCAGCGCCGACAGATGTCCGGCATCGATTTTAAAGCTGACATCTTTCAACGTCTGCGAGTCAGGAGTGTAAGAAAACGAGACGTTATCGAATTCAATTTCGCCCTTGAACTTAGGCGCACGCTTTGCCTTCGGAAGATCTTTCACGTCGAGGTGGGTGTCCAGGATTTCCCGCAAGCGCTCATAGCCGACCGCAGCTTTCGAGTACGTGTCCGTCATCTTCGAAATTTCCTGCATCGGCTTGTACATCTTGCCGAGATAAAGAATGAAGACCACGAGTGAACCAGCGGTGAGCGCTCCGGTCATCACCAGGCGTGCGCCGAACCACAGAACCAGCCCGGTTCCGACGGCGACCACAATCCCTACCAGGGGTGTCAGCTTCGCTTTTAAAGTCCGAGCGTGTAGCGCGATGTCCACCGCCTCCAGGCTTTCCTGCTCGAGCCGCCGGACTTCGTAATCTTCACGGGCGAAAGCCTTGACCACGCGGATCGATGAAAGCACCTCCTGCACAACCGATGTGATTTCGCCTTCTTTTTTTCTTACTTCGCGGGCCGCCTTTTTGATCCGCCGGGTGTAGCTATACACAATCACAAAAAGAATTGGCACGACCGACAAAGCGATTAGAGTGAACTTCCAGTTGAGCCAGAACATCACCGCGATCATTCCCACCAGGGTCATTACATTGATCAGGACACCCAGCAGCCCGTTCATGATGAAGCTTTGAATAGCTTCAATATCGTCGGTGACACGGCTGATCAGATCTCCGGTGCGCTTGTTATCGTGAAAAGATAGGGACAATTTTTGAATGTGGGCGTAAATCGTGAGGCGCAGGTCGTAACTGATCCATTGTGCGACGCTTGTGGTTAGGTATTTCTCAGCGTAGGTGCAGATCGCGTCGAGGACGGCTATGGCGAGCACCGCGGCGCATGCGAATTTGAGGATGGCGATCGCATCAGTGCCGACCAGACGGTGGATTAGCTTCATTGTCCAGGCATGACTGGCGTGCGAGCGGAGCACGTCATCTAGCACAATTTTGAGCGGCCATGGCTGAAGCAGGTTGGCGGTGCTTTCGCCTGCAATTGCAATGAACCCGAGCAGCAGAGCGCCCACGTGCGGACGCAACAGACTTCCAATGCTTAGCTTCTTGCGCTGCCGGCTCTCGCGCAACAAGGCCACTGGTGCAGATTCGATACCCATGTGCTCAGTTTCGATGGAAGGGGCTACTCAGAAGTTGCACAGGCGGGTATCGATTCCAAATGACGCACAACCTGAGTGTTTACATTTACATGCGCCCGGGCGAGCAAAAAAAGGGCGGCATAAAGCCGCCCGCTTTTATTTGAGCCAAAATTACTTCGAATAGACTAGATGGCCACGCCGGTTCTGCTGCCAGCACTGCTCGTTGTGCTCGGTACAGAACGGCTTTTCCTTTCCGTAGCTGACCGTCTTGACACGGTCCGCCGAAACCCCGGCCGAAACCAAGGCGTTTTTCACGGAACTGGCGCGATTATCGCCGAGCGCGAGGTTGTATTCAGTCGAACCGCGTTCATCGCAATGTCCCTCAACCGTGAGGCTGATATTGGGATGCTGCTGCAGGAAGCTTGCGTCCGCCTGGATAGTCGCCTGCTCATCGGTACGGATATCCGACTTGTCGTAGTCGAAGTAAATGTCCTTTACATTCTGAGCAAACAACTCCTCATCGCTCATTGACGGCTGTGCCGGCGGCGGTGGTGGCGGCGGCGCATTTACCGTGACACGCGCGGTTGCGGTCTGAGTTCCACCATCGCCCTTCGCGGTCAGCGTGTAGGTAGTGGAATCTGTCGGGGTCACTTGTTTCGACCCGCTGGCCTGCACCGTTCCAACCCCGCCGTCAATACTGATATCAGTGGCGTTGGTCGTCTGCCAGGTCAGAGTAGTAGAGGCGCCTTTATCCACAGTATCTGGGCTTGCAGTCAGCGTCGCGGTGGGTTGCGGCGGTGGTGGCGGCGGCGGTGGCGGTGGGGGCGCCGCTTTTTTATGACAGGCGCCTAGCAGCATAATCGCACTCAACGCGAAGACGAGGGCGAAAGACCTCAAAGTCGATTGTTTCAATTTTGTTTCCTCCCAAATTTTCGCGCATCTTTCGAAGCGCGGTGGTTCAAATCTATGAAAGCAGTGTTGTTAATGCAAGAAATATCAGGAACTCCGCTCTAAACACAAGTATTAAGTCTACTTCCAGCTCCAGTCAGGTTCCGAGTTACTACTTGAAGTCGTTAGCTGTTTCTGATTAGTGCCATCAGCCAGCATGCTCCAGATTTGCAATGAGCCAGAACGGCTTGACTGAAAAACGAGGTGCCGCCCATCCGGCGACCACGACGGAAAATCGTTTCTTCCGCCGTCGTGGGTCAACTGCACAAACTGTTTGCTTACGATATCCATGATGTAAATGTCTTCCGAACCCGGGGCGCCGGGTCCGTAATGACGCATCCACGAAAATGCAAGGAACTGGCCATTCGGCGACCAGGATGGAGATACCGCGTAGCCCTGGTCGGTCATCTGTTGAATGTTGGTCCCGTCGGATCCCATCAAGTAAATTTGCGGCAGGCCAGTTCGGCCACTGACCCAGGCGATTTGTGATCCGGTTTTGCGGTTCCAGACCGGCGAAACGTCAGGTCCCTTGGAAGTAGTAATCCTGTGCAAATTCCCGCCTGACTGGTCGATCACGTAGATTTCAGGGTCGCCCGAACGCGAGGAGGAAAAGGCTAGCTTCACACCATCCGGCGACCATGCCGGGGAAAGGTTGGTCCCTGCGAAGCGCGGAAAAGACACCAGCCGGTTCAAATCGAAGGAAAACATCCGAATCTCCCATCCCGACCCGGTAAATGAACTGAACGCCAGTCGTGAACCGTCAGGCGAAACGTGTGGGGAAAGGGAAATTGTGCCAAGGGTGGTGATGGGGTGCTGGTTGGCGCCGTCGTAATCCATTGCCCAGATTTCTTTATGGCCGCTGCGGGCGCTTACAAAGTAAATCTGGGTTTCCGCGATGCCGTTAATTCCGCCGCCCAGACGAAAGATAATCTCGTCGGCGAACTTGTGCGCGATGGCGCGCGCTGACTGGATTGTAGCTTTATCGCTGTATTGCTTCCCGAGAACCTGCGGCGAAGCCGTATTCTTAACGTCATACAGCCAGCCCTGGACGGTAACGTTGCCGTTTGCCGCCCCGAGGTTTCCGAAGACCAGCATGGCGGCATTCGCCGGCGGAGCACTCCAGGCTTCGAACTTTACGTCAGCCGGGGCGCCGACCTGTCCAAGCGGATAAAAACTCTTGGACGCCATATCAAAAATTCCGGCATTGTCGAGATCGTTCCACAGCGTGTCGTTGAAAGTTTTTAGCAATTCAGTGTTTTTTGGATCCTGGCTAGACGGCTTAAAGTCGGGAACGGCCATGCGGATCTTCTCTGCCGCTAAACCGACACCGCCTTTCACCCAATCCTGCGCGTTAGCCAGGGCTGCGCAGGAAAGCGTTATAAGAGCAACAGCGATGGATCTGCCGACCAGTTTCGTGACCCTGTATTTCTGAAAGTAGAATCGCATAATTAATCTCAAGCCAACCTATCGTTTGGTGTAATCGAAATACCACTCTACTGAAACTTTGCTGCCAGCGTAATCCGCCGGCAATGGACCGAAGGTACTAATTCGTCGAACTGCGTTTACAGCCGAAATATCCAGAGACGGAAAACCACTAGACTGCTCCACACGGACGTTCGTCGGGCGGCCGTCGCGTTGAATATCGAACGTAATGTAAACCTTGGGGGCTTGACTGATACGTCGATCGACTTCGTAGGCCAGCCAACTTTGCTGCGTTTTCTGCTCAATGATTTGAACATACCAGCCGTAACGCGATCCGAAATCGCCCGCTCCGGTAATACCGATTCCGCCCGTCGCTCCCCCCGCGCTGAACGATTTCGCAGGACCACCTTCGCCGAAAGGAACAACATTGCTTGCTTCCTCCTGGGGCTGTGGCTGCGGCTTTCGGAGTGTTTCCGTAGGCTGGCGAATGGGTTTCTTCTTGGCATTTTTTTCCGGAATCGCGATGGCCTGCGGCTCCTCAACGGTGGGCTTGGGCTGTGACTTTGAAACTCCTTTCGATTCGGTGGCCAACACGCTTTGCGTTTGCACAGGATTCGCGGGGAGCGGAATGTTGCTTACCAGCGAAACACCCATCGCGCTACCGCCGCCAGGGGCGCCCCAATCATTCGTCTTTCCGCTGTGCGCAATGAAGGCGTAGCCAATGATCGCCAGCGTGACGCCGACATGCAGCGCCGCCGACCACGCCAGGTTGTGTCCCCAGCATTCGTGTTCAAAAAAAATCTCACCGGTTGCCATGGGTTTCAAGCGGCTGGGTCACGATGCTGACGTTGGTTATGCCAGATTGCTTCACCGCATCCATGACCGTCGCAAAAGCGCCGAAGGGAACATCTTCATCGGCGCGCAAAAAAATGGACTGATGTTGCGGATCGCGGATTTTCTGCCGGAGCTTGGCGCCAATTTCGTTGATGTTGACCGGATCATTGCCCAAAAAGACGCGCTGTTGCTTGTTGATGCTGATGACCAGTCTTTCTTCGGTGATCTCTTTGACGGTGCGCGTTTTGGGGACAGAAACCTCAATGCCGGACTGCAACACCGGCGCAGTCACCATGAAGATGATGAGCAGCACCAGCACCACGTCCACCAGCGGAGTGATATTGATATCGGAGAGAGCAATTTGTGTTCTGCCGTTCGCAGCGGTGAAAGCCATTACCGCCGGACCTCCTCGGCTATCCGCGTGGCTGCAGGCTGCCGCTCCACGGCGTTCAGCATCTCCAGCGAGAAGTCATCGCAGCGGGCCGCGAAGTCTCGAATGGAACCGCCAATCAGGTTGTAAGCGATAACCGCTGGAATCGCGACCACTAACCCGCCAGCGGTGGTGATCAGAGCTTCTGAAATGCCGGGCGCAACCGCGCGCAGAGTCGCTGCGCCGCTAGTGCCAAGTCCGTGGAAGGCATCAATAATTCCCCACACCGTTCCGAATAATCCGATGAACGGCGTAACGGCGCCCGTGATTGCCAGCCACGGAAGATTGCGTTCGAAACGGGTCATTTCTTCTGACGAAGCAATCTGCATGGATCGCTGGACCGCCAGCGGATTCCGTAACGAACCCGACGACCCGACCTGGCGTTCAAATTCCCGGAATCCCGATTGAAAAACTCCCACCAATGGACTGGGACGGAACTGCTCTGAAACTGCTCCCATGTCTTGTAGCCGCTGCGCCCGCCGAAACGCCCTCAGGAACCTGCCGCTCTGTACACGCGCACGGTTGATGATGTTCCACTTGGAAAGAATGATGGACCATGAAACCAAGCTGAATACCAGCAGAACCACGAGCACGGCTTGGGCTACGGGTCCGGTTTCGCGAACGAGATCGACGATGTCGCCGCCGATGAACAAAGCAGGGAAGGAAGACAGATACATTGTTTTTTAAGGGAAACGCCAGAGTTGATTATAGACGAAGGATTTCAGCGAATTCTCTGGACGTATTCAAACTATTACTGTCTAAAGTGCAGGCGGTCGAATGACTGCTGTCCGGCATCCTAAGGCCCGTGAGCAACTAATTAATCCGGGAACTCAGGCCTGAGTTCCTGCCAGGAGGACGTATGCCCCATTATGGTTTGTTGCGCGACTATCGCTTCGAGGACCTCAGCACCGAGGATGACATCCGCGGCGCCGCGATTTATGGCCGCAACGACGAGAAACTTGGAAAGATTGACGACGTAATTTTTGATCACTCGACTGGAGCCATAAAGTACGTAGTGGTCGATACCGGCGGGTGGTTTTCGACCAAGAAGTTTCTGGTCCCGCCCCATCGCGTGCATGCTTCGTCGGAACATGATGGTGATTTCGCGGTTAACGCCGACAAGCGGCAGATCGAGGCGTTCCCGACTTATAACGAGGCAGATTTGCAGTCTGAGGAAAAATGGAAGAATTATGAAAAGAAATTCGATGCAGCTTGGCACGCAGGTCCGGTGCAGCATCGTAAGGGGTCAGATCACGATGTGACGCCCACGGCTGACGAAATGCCTGAACAGGCTGGATCGATCGGAAACCAGCTGACGCCGAGCGAACGGGCGGAGATCGATTCGCGAATCATTCCCGCGGGCGATGATGAAGTCACGATACAGTCCGGCGCAACCGGGATCGGCTCGCGGTGGTCGACATTCGAAGATCGTCTGCGGCAGCGACGGCGCGATGTGGTCGAGGGATGCACTACTTGCGCGGTTGGTCCTGTCCAAGACAGGTCGGAACAGAGCGCGACTCAGGAGCGCAAGGCCAGCTAGGTCCTCGTGCTTCACCATAAATCCAAGGGCGTCCTGGAACTTGAAAACCATGACGCCCATGCTGTTTGAGTTTCCCCTCTTCTCGGGAAGGCGATTTGCTGGCATTATGCTAATGCCGCATGCCTTCTCAATCTACCTCCACGATGCCTGCCGTTGGTTCCGGCGTTTTTCCCAGCCTGATTTTCGTACACGGTCCGGAACAAAGAACGCTTTACCTAGACCATACGCCTTTCAGCGTGGGGCGAAAAATGGACAAAGATCTGGTCATCGCTGATCCGCGGGTATCGCGCGATCATGCTTTGCTCGTCTCTGAAAACGGAAAGTTCTTTGTGGAGGACTTGGGCAGCAAGCACGGCACTTTCGTCAACGGGGAGCGGGTGGGCCGCAAGGAGCTTGAACGTAATGACCGGATCGAGTTCGGCGCGCGCGACACGATTTACGTGGTTTATCACCCGCAGCACCTTACATCAAACACTGCGCGGGACTTCCTCAGCCAGATTTCAGAGATCCACATTTCGAACGAAGTTACCGACCTGGAAAAGTTGACGTTCTTTTTAGAGGCGGCTCGAAAGCTGAATACAGCCGGGGTGCTGGATGAAATCCTGCTCACGCTGTTGGACGTTACGCTGAAGCTGACCGGGGCTGAGCGCGGTTACGTTTTTCTCAAAGACAGCACCGGCAAACTCAGGCTGGCGGCAGGACGCAATTCCAAAGGCGACTTGCTGCTCGATGACACTACTATTTCTCATTCCATTCTTGATGACGCGCTGCGCTCCAACTCCGAATTTTTACTCACAGACACCAGCCGCTCGCTGGACCTCGCCGGACGTCAGAGCATAGTCGCTTACGATTTACGGACTGTAATTTGTATTCCCCTGAAGAAGCCGCAGGTCCAAACCCGCAGCCGCGACGTGGAAGATGCGATCCCCATCGGTGAAGTTCTGGGTGCGCTCTATGTGGACTCGCGGTTCGCTTCTCGCGATATTTCCAAAGTCAGCGGAGACATTTTGCACGTTGTGGCTACCGAAGCTGCGTCCCTGATTGAAAACGCTCGACTGGTGCAGGCCGAAGAAGAATCGCGGCGCTATCAGCAGGAGTTGGCGATCGCGGCCTCTATTCAGCAGAGCCTGATGGCGGTGACCATCCCTGATGTTAGCTTCGCGAAACTTCACCCTAAAAATATTTCGTGCAAGGCAATCGGCGGTGATTTTTACGACGCTGTAAACACTCCCGATGGTCTGGCGATTGTGCTCGCCGATGTCGCCGGCAAGGGCGTATCCGCCGCGATATTGGCTTCCACCCTACAGGGCATGATCAACTCCCAGTTGACGGCCGGAATGCCTCTACCTGAAATCGTAGCTTCCGCCAACCGCTTTCTTACCAGCAAACGCATCGGCGAAAAATATGCCACTGTGGTCATTGCCCGTTTGCGCCATGATGGAGAGCTGGAATACGTAAACTGCGGACATATCCCGCCACTGTTGATTTGCAACCAAGAAGTCATTCGGCCTACGCACGGAAATCTACCGGTTGGTCTGCTAGCCGATACCACTTATGAAAGCGATCACTATAGTCTGCACCCAGGTGACCGCCTGGTGCTGGTGACGGATGGCGTGACCGAAGCCGAAAATGCCGCCGGCGACTTCTTTGATAACGAGCGACTGGAAGCTGCGGCAAAACAAGGTGGTATGCAGGAGATACTCCACGCCGTCTCGGCGTTTTGCGGCAGTACGCCGCTCAATGATGATTGCACCATCGTAGAGATGGTATTTTCGGGATAATCGGTTTTCAGGTTCCTATTCCAAACAGTTGCCTCTCGCGGAGGGTTGCGAATGCGGTCTTCTGTGGCTCTTGTGCTGTTGCTGTTCCTTAGATGTGGCTTTGGACAAGCACTTTCAGCGAGCGATTCCAGAACAGAAACTCAGGATGACTTGGCGCGCATTGTCGGCTATTCGATGATGAGCGGGGGCGCATCCCGCTTTCTCGAAACTCTTACCGACAACATCGGCGGGCGAATAACCGGTAGCCCCGAATCCAAAGCTACTGCCGATTTGATTCTGCGTACCTTAAAAGATGACGGCTTCAATAATGCCCATTTTGAGGGATACAACATCAACCCTGGATGGCAGCATGGTCCGGCGAGCGGTGCGGTAGTCAGTCCTGTGCGCCGTGATTTATATATCGCTTCATATGGCTGGGCACCGGGAACGCCGGGCCCGATTGAAGTTCCAGTTGCAGATATCGGCTCAACCGGTGACGGGCATACACCGTTGCCCGAGCGAGTGCGCGGGGCTGCAGTGCTGGTGGATTTGGGAAGCAACGGCCTGTCGACTAATTACGTTTCCACCCGCCATTTGCTCTCCCGCCAACTCGAAAACGCGGGCGCGGCAGCAATGTTCATTGTTTCTGATAAGCCGGACCGCATGCTGTACACCTCGGCATTCCTCATCTATCCGCGCGGACCTTTGCCGATCGTTTCCATTGCTAAAGAAGATGCAGCTTTTCTGCGCCGCCTACTTTTCAAAGGCCCGGTAAAAATTCGGCTGGACATTCAAAACACATTCAGCGATGGCCCAGTTGCGGAACGCAACGTTGTGGCTGATCTGGTGGGACGAGATCCGAGTGAAATGGTCCTGCTTACCGCACATTTCGATTCCTGGGATGCTGCCCAGGGCGCCAACGATAATGGCGGAGAAGTCGCCACTGTGCTGGAAGCGGCGCGCATTTTAAAGTCTCTGAAAATTCAACCGCAGCACACCATCCGCTTTATCTTTTTTTCCGGAGAAGAGCAGTCGGACCTCGGCTCGCGAGCTTATGTCGCGCAGCACAAACAGGAACTGGACCAGATCATTGCTGCTTTTAACACCGATGCCGGAATTCAGACTCCGATTGGATTCAAGCTCTATGGACGTACTGATCTTGAATCCGCAACCCGGAAATTGATCTCCCCACTTGCCCCGCTGGGAGTTGATCGCATATTCACAGATGCTGACTTCGATTCGGACGAGGAGTCATTCATGGTGGTCGGCGTGCCTGCGTACTCGCTCGCGGTCGAGCCGGAAGATTATTATGCGCGGCATCACACCATTATCGATACCTTCGAACGCATCGATCCTCGCATGCTGGGACTTCACACCGCGGTGCTGGCAACAACTGCTTTTTGCTTTGCGAATGCCAGCGAGCCTCCCGGACGCCGCTTGACGCCTGAGGAGGTCAAGCAGCTATTGCAGCGCACAAACTTAGAGTCGCTGTTTGAGCTCGACTACCCGGACAAAAAGCCGTACTGAGCGGCCTACTGAGTTTCGAAGAGGTCGGTCTTGTGTCTCGCTTCGGTAGCATTTAGAAGCGAGTCTTCGGCTAGCGGAAGCCGGAACCAGAATACCGACCCGTGGCCCAGTTCGCTGTTCACCCCTGTTCGGCCCCCATGGTTGAGCACAATGTGCTTGACGATGGCAAGACCAAGACCAGTGCCGCCGGCCTCCCGTGATCGGGCTTTGTCGACTCGATAAAAGCGTTCGAATAATCGAGGCAAATGTTCAGAGGGGATTCCTGGACCGAAATCTCGAACGTAAAACTCGATCTCGGCGCCTCTTTCCACCGCACCGATCTCAATTTGTTTATTGCCGGAAGCATATTTCAGAGCGTTGTCAATAAGATTCGCGAATACCTGATGAATGGCGTCCTTATCGGCTACCACTTCGAGGTCGCGGGCCTCGGCAATCTCAATCGTGACACCGCGGTTACGAGTAAGCTCGCTGAATGAGGCCTGCGCATCTCGCAGCAGTTCGCGGGAAGATACCGGACCTTCCTGCAGCCGCTCCTCGCCCGATTCCACCCGCGCCAACGTCAGCAGGTCCTCCGTGAGGCGGCTCATGCGTTGCGCATTGCGGCGGATGATTTCCAGAAATTCGCGGGCTTTCGGATCGAGGGATTCATCGATCAGCGTTTCGGTGTATCCCAGAAGTGACGTGAGTGGGGTGCGCAGCTCGTGGGAAACGTTGGCGATAAAATCGCGGCGGGTCCGCTCCACACGGGCAATGGCGGTGTTATCGCGCAGCACGCATACTGCGCCGCCATCGGGCAATGGCGCCGAGGTCATGCCGAAGGTGCGGCCGGGGGCGATCGAAAAAAGTGTGACGCTTTGTGGCTTTTGCTGTTCCAGAACGTCTTCGACCACGCGCAAAAAATCAGGATCGCGAACCGCCCTTATCAGTGGAGTTCCCAC
>DATATW010000040.1:0-28745 GCA_036268595.1 Terriglobales bacterium | reverse complement strand
GCCACCAATCCTGAATCATAAAACTTCAGCCTTGTGATCCTCTGGCGAACGGATTTCTTTCAATGAAAATTTGTGTGTTCGGCCTCGACTGCGCCGCTCCAGAAGTGGTCTTTGCCGATGAACGGTTGGTGAACCTCCGGCGTTTGATGGCTGCCGGAATTTATGGCCGCCTCGAGAGCGTGATCCCGCCGATAACAGTTCCCGCGTGGATGTGCATGTGCACCGGCCAGGACCCGGGCTCACTTGGCGTATACGGTTTTCGTAATCGCGTCGATCATTCCTATGACAAACTTGGATTCGCCAATTCAGCATCAATCAAAGCGCTCGCGATCTGGGATCATCTCGGACGTGAAGGGAAACGATCGATCATTGTAGGCGTGCCGCCGAATTATCCTCCGCGGCGCATCAACGGGATTAGCGTTGGATGCTTTTTGACCCCCGACACGACTAAGAATGACTTCACCCATCCCGCGAACATCAAAGCGAAGATCAACGAGCTAGTCGGCGAATATCCGGTTGACGTAAAGAATTTTCGCACCGACCACAAAGACTGGCTGAAAGACGAAATTTTCAGCATGAGCCGGAAGCAATGGCAAGTTGTACATTGGCTGCTGAAGGAGCAGCAATGGGATTATTTCCATTTCGTGGACATTGGTTTGGATCGCATGCATCACGGCTTCTGGAATTATTTCGACGAGAAGCACGTGCAGTTCGAGGCGGGAAATCCATTCCAGAATGCGATTCCGGAATATTACTTGTGGCTTGATGAGCAGATCGGAAAAGCGCTGGATCTTCTCGATGAAAAGACGATTGTGCTGGTGGTCTCGGACCACGGAGCGCAACGCCTGGATGGAGGCATCGCAGTCAACGAATGGTTGATCCGCGAAGGTCTTCTGGTGCTGAACGAATACCCGAACGCCGTTACTCCCTTTGATCAGCTCAACGTGAATTGGAGCAAGACGCGTGTCTGGAGCGAAGGCGGGTACTACGCGCGTGCTTTTTTTAATATGCAGGGACGCGAGCCGGACGGCGTGATCCTGCCCAGCGAATACGAGGCATTTCAGGACCAGATGAAAAGCAAGTTTGAGGTTCTGACGGATAACCAGGGGCGTCCGCTGAATTCGCTGGTGTTCAAACCGAAAGAGATTTATCAGAGTGTTCGCAACGTTGCACCCGATTTAATCGTGCACTTTGGCGGTCTGCTTTGGAGGTCGATTGGCAGCGTCGGGCACAAAACGATTCATCTACATGAAAATGACACTGGGCCCGACAGCTGCAATCACGCGCAGTACGGTATGTTCATCCTGACTGCTCCAAATTGCCCGCTACGCGGCGAATATGAGGGCGCGCGCCTGCTGGATATTGCGCCCACCTTGCTCGACCTCGGCGGGTACGAAATTCCCGAAAGCATGCAGGGCCGTTCGCTGATGGATCGAACAGCAAAGAGAGAGAAGGAACACATCTAGTTTCTACTCACGCTACCTTGTATTTACTAAAATACGCCAACATGCGGAAGCTTGTTCTTCCAAGCCTGTTCCTCCCACTCGCAATTTTGAGTGGATGTGGTGGCGGAACGACAGCCATCATTACTCCTCCGCCTCCGCTTCCGGCCGTGGTCAATGCGAATGTGTCGGTGAGCAGCACACCGGTCGCGCCATTCGACGTGGCCATGTCTACTTCATTTCAGCCGGCCGAGTGGGACTATCAGTTCTTCCAGGATTTTCCCAGCGCCACCACTCCGCTGACAAACCTGCAACCGCACCATATTCGTCTGCAGGGGATATCGCAAGGCGTCCCACAGGGCGCCTCCGGCACGGCTTCCACCGCCTGGGATTTCACCGTACTGGACGCTATTACCCAGCCCGTGCTCGGTGTTGGCGACCACAGTCCGGAGTTTCAAATCGCCAAAGCGCCGCCCTTCATGTACGTCAACAATGACAGCGGAAATAGTTTCAGTGATCTGACCTTTCAGCAGTTTGCAACGTACTCAAAAAATCTGGTGCGATATTACGACACCGGCGGCTTCACCGATTCTGGCGGGACCGCGCACGTTTCCCCGGCCTATCCCGGCAAAACCATTACCTGGTGGGGAATCTACAACGAGCCCAGCATCAACAACAATTTGAATGCGACCGAATACACGGACATGTATAACGCCGTGGTTCCTGCCATGGAGTCCGTCGATTCGTCGCTGAAGTTCGTCGCGCTCGAGCTGTGCTGCAGTTCAGAAAATTGGGTCCAGACCTTCGCGGCTGGCCTGCACTCGGGCGTGCCGGTTGATGCGGTCGCAACCCACTATTATTCCTCCTGCAATCAAAAAGACACCGACGCTGAACTCTTTGCGACCGTACCCGGCTTCGCTTCGAGCGTTCAAACCATTTACGGGTATCTGGGCGGCAATCCAAGCCTGGCCACCGTCCCGGTCTGGATCACAGAGAACAACGTGAACGCCGACTTTGACAAGGGCGGCGACGTCAGCGCATGTAACGGCACAACCTTCGTTACCGACAAACGAGGATCAAGTGCCTTCTTCGCCGCATGGCGGCCTTATGTTTTTTCGCAAGTGGGTAAGGCGGGTGTTCGCGCGCTCTATCATTGGGACTTTGCCGCCGACGCACAGTATGGCGAGCTGAATGGCTCGAACGCGCAGAAGCAGTTAAGTTATTGGGTCGATTACTGGCTCAGCCAGACTTTCCCGTCCGGTTCAGGCGGACAATCGCTGCAGTTCACAAATTCCGACGATGCCGAGATCGAAATTTTGCCGGTGATTAATACCGATGGCAGCGTTGTGATCCTGATTTCAAATCATGCCGTCGCTTCGGCGAGTGACAATAACGGCGCGGGACTCACCGCGAAAGTCTCCTTAGATGTGAGTTCTCTCGGGTCCTTCAGCACGGCCACGGAAGCGATGATTGACGCGACCACCAGCGCGTTGAATGGACCGACCCCGGCGTCGATCTCTCCCCAGTCGCCAATCACAGTCAGTTTCACCGGCTACGGGGTGGCTTTTTTGAAGCTCCAGTAGATTACTGCGGCTTCTTCTTGCCGAACATTCCGCCAATGGCATTTACAACGCCTTTGCCCGCTTGCCCACCCTGCAGCTGCGAACCCAGATTCTTACCCAATCCCTTTCCCAGTCCGCTGCTGAGCATTCCTTTCACATCGGGAACGAATTTAGGATCAGAGGCCGTACCCTGAATAAAGAACGGAATACTCGCGCCTTTACCCAAACCAACTAGCGAAGTAGCCCCGCTCACCGCAGTTCCGCTCAGCGCGGCCTTCAATTTGTAATCCAACGCATTCGAAGGACTCACGGTTCCTTCGCCCGTAACCGTGCCCAGCGAAGGCACGACCAGGTCGACGTTGTTGGTTTGAATCCCGGACGGAGCGACGTGCACATTGGAACTGAAAGTCTGGATGGTAGTGTCGGGCCCGGTTTTTACCCCGCTGAGCATCGAGATCGCTGACATTTTCGAACCCATATCGAAGCCATGCAGTTTGGTATTGGCGAGTTTTACGGGGCCGGTGATTACCAGTTTCTCGACTGGCCCGTTAATGCTCATGTCCGCCGAAAGTGTTCCACCTTGCAGCGAAGATCCCGACGGCAGTGTTACACCGAGAGCCGGCAGCAACGTTTCGAGATCATCTACCGGCATATTGCCGGCGTTCAGTTTCATATTTAGCACCGGCGAATCACCGTGTAGATCGTATGTTCCGCTGAGCTTGGCGACAGCTTTCCCCACGGTTACATCAGCCTGAAGCTGCCCGGTCTGTGGTTGGAGGTCATAGGTGGTTTGATATTTCAGCGCCACTGAACGCTGCGCAGGAGAGCCTTTAGGCGAAAGCTTCAGCCGGTCAATCGTGGCATCGCCACTGCTCTGCGCCTGCGTTCCATTCGAATTCACAGTTCCATTGAAACTAGCCACGCCGGAGATGCCGGAGCTGGGATCAATAAATCCCGATGCGCCCACGTCGAAATTTTTTACGTCCAATTTGGCTTGCACCGGCGTGATGGACGCGTCATTTGGATTGATAGGACCAGCGGTTCCATCGAGATTAATCGTCCCGCCGCCTGGCAGCTCCGCAGCTAATGTGAAAGGGAACTGCGAGGTGTACGAAAAGTCCTTTACCGTCAAATTCACGTTCTTGTAAACATGCGCCTTGGTTGCTTTAGCGGTATCGGCGATCGAGACCTGGCCGTCCTTGATATTGAGCTTTCCCACTGACAAATTCTGTTCAATCGACGATTCGGATTTCGGATTCGTTGCTTCCTTGGGGCTTTCCGGAGTTGCAGGTGAAGTCTTCGTCGCTTCAGCCGGTGCTGGGGCTTGTCCCGCACTCGAAGGCGGCGCTGCCCCGGTCTTCTTTGTAGGGCTGGCGCTGCCTATGGTCGAAAAATTCCATTTGCCCGAGCGGTCCCGTAGCAGATTTACTTGTGGCTGGGAAAGCGTCAGGTCGGTGACGTGCAATGTCTTTGAAAAAATAAGAGGCAACATTTCAACGCCGACATTTAGCGACTGTGCTTTGATGAAGGGCGATGTGCTGAATGAAGGGTCGTCGGCGATGGCGATGTTGTCCGCGGTAAGACTGCCTGACCACAACGACAGGCTCAGATTACCTACCGTGACGTTGCGGCCTAGAGCGTTCGTGAGCTCGGATTCAATTCGTGGACGGTAGTTGTTCACGTTCACTACGAATGGCAACACGATGATGATCACGATTAAAACGGCAATTACAATTCCTACGATTTTCAACGCTAGTTTCATGAAGACCTCCACAGTGCGCAGGCGTACATTGAGATGAGATGTTGGCTGCTGGAGTAGGCTGAAAAACGGCCTAAGTCTAACAAAAATGCTACGGTTCGGTCGTCTGGCGCAGATCGGGATCAGAATTTTCCAATTCTTGTTCCCGCTTCGCCCTCGCTTGGTTCGAGATCCCGGCGGCTTTCTGCATCTCAGCCCTGGCTTCTTCAGTTCGATTCAGATGCTGCAGGATCTGTCCGCGCAGGTAATGAACGCTGGCATTATCCGGCTGCAGCTTCAGGGTGGCATCGGCCTCGGCTAGCGCTTTGGCGTATTCGCCTTCGTTTTGAAACACACGTGCCAATTGGTATCGTGAACTCGCCAGGTTGGGATCGATCCGCAAAGCCTGGATGAAATATTCTTTAGCCTGCTTCAATTGCTGTTGGTCGGCCGCTATCAATCCCAATTGATCGTAGTTATACGGCACATCCGGCTCGATTTCGCGATCTTTCAGGAACTCCGCTCGCGCATCTGCGAAGTCCTGTTTTTTTATTTCCGCCAGCCCCAGATAAAAATGCACGAATGGCAGGCGAGGTGAAGCCTGTGCCGCCAATTTCAATTCTTTTATCGCGTCGTCGTACTCTTCGCGGTTGAAATGAGCCTTGCCCATAAGCAGGTGGAATTCAGGTATGTTGCCGCCCACAGCCACCAGACGGGTCATCGCGTGCTGCTCCAATTCAGGCTGTTTCGATTTGCCCGCGGAAATTGCCAGGACGTAAAGAAAATTCAGATCGTTCGACTCCTGTTGCCATAAAGGCTGCAGCGTGTCCGCCGCCGCAGAATAGTTTTGACCGAAAAAATAACAAAGCCCCAGCAGGTAACGGGCCTGAGCGGACGATGGTGAGCTGCGCAATACCGACTCAAAAGCCGGAATAGCTTCTTGAAATTTGTTCTGCCGGTAATAGGCCAGTCCAATGTTGAGCTGGATTCCGGGAATATCGGGCGAGAGTGTTTCGGCTTTGTGCAACATCGCTAAAGCTGGTTTCCATTTCTTCTCGCGCATGTAAACCACGCCCAGGTTGGCATAGGCTCCGGTTGAGTTAGGATCCAAGTTAAGCACGTCGCGGAATGCCGCTTCAGCTTCGGGCAAATGTCCTTCACGCAGAGCAGCTTGGCCATGTTCAAAAGCTATTCGCGGATCACTTTTCGGGGCGGGAACGGCCGCATCATGAGACATGTTTTGGGCGTTCGCGGCGGCGTTCCCAAAGCAAAACATCAGTCCGCTTACCAACAGTAGTGCGCAGGCAAAGCGCCGGGATTTTTGCGAAATGCTTGACACTGGTGCGAGTCTCTGCTGTAGTGTCCGCCAGCGGAGGCTGCGAATTCAAGCCCTGGGCGCACAAGGCAGGCCGGTTGTGGTGACGATTCGTGAAGTAGCGAAAGAGAGTGGTTTTTCGTCCACCACGGTTTCTATTGTTCTCAACAATGCGCCGCTTGCACGCTACATTCCTGACACAACCAAGAAGCGAATCGAGCGAGCTGCCAAGAAGCTCGGCTACCGTCCCAATCTATTCGCGCGCTCACTGCGCAACCAGCGCAGCCACACCGTAGGCGTCATGGTGTTTGACATGACCGACCCCTACTGCACGCCGATCCTGCGCGGCATCGAGAGCACGCTTTTCCAGGCCTCGTTCTTGCCGATTCTTACCGATGTTCACAATGAGCGCAGCCGATTCGAGCGTTATCTGGAAATGTTGCTGGACCGCCGGGTCGAAGCTTTGATCGTGGTAGCGAATTGGTTATTCGTAGAGATCGATGTTCTCGGCGATCTGAAAAAAGCCAACCTGCCGACCGCCATGATCGGCCGCGAACTCGAAGCAGGCTCCATCAGTTCTGTGACCGTCGACAACGAACACGGCTCTCATGCCGCGATAGAACATTTATTCTCGCTGGGACATCGGCGGATTGCTTTCATCCGCGGGCCGAAGCGAATTACCGACACCGCCCCGCGCTGGAAAGGCGTTCGCAATTTCGCTAAAGCGCAGGGCCTCGAGATCGACCCGGCTTTGGTGCTCGATTTGCCCGAGTCGAGCGACCCCTCTGCCAGCTTTGATGCCGGGTATCAGTTGACGGAAAATTTGTTGCGGCAGAACCGCCCCTTCACTGCGCTGATGGCCTTCGACGACATGACCGCGTTCGGTGCCGTACGCGCCTTGAGCAAAGCCGGAGTTAAAGTGCCCGAGCAGTGCTCCGTAATCGGCTTCGACGATGTCGCGCATTCCAGCCTGCTCACTCCGTCACTGACCACGATCCGCCAGCCCATGGCTGAAATGGGGAAGATGGCGGTGAGCATCGTCTCAGAAGGAATCACAGCGGTTCAGGAAAAACACAAGATCGTCGCCCAGCACTGCAAGCTGACGCCCGAGCTGGTGATTCGCGAGTCGACCTGTCAGGTAAGTTGAAGCTCTTCCTGCGCCGGAAATCGACTCTGAGCCCTGGCTCGATCCACGCCACGAAATGAACCCGGAAATTACAGAACAATAACGTTCAGGCGAGTTTTTGGCTTGACAGTCGTTTAAGCTTTCGTCCAGTATTAACACGTTTTAATAACATTCGTGGGTGGTTCGCCTCGTATTTGTTTTGAACAATCTCGGCCCGAGCCGAAAATCCCCTGGTCACCACAGGAGCCGAACATGAAGCTCTCCGCAATTTGCGTTCTGGTCAGCGCGTTCATTTTGGCGCCCGCAATGATTTTCGCGCAAACTACCGCACAGATCACAGGTACTGTTTCCGACCCCAGCGGCGCGACCGTGTCCGGCGCGCAGGTGACCGTGGTGAGTTCAGAGCGTGGAGTTACGCGAACCGCCCCGACCAATTCGAGTGGCGATTTCCTGTTCGCCGCGCTTCCAGTAAGTACCTACGACTTGACCATCACCGCGCCCGGGTTCAAGAAGTATCAGGTGAGGGGAATTGTGTTGCAGGTTGGCGAGAAGGCGCGCACCGACGTGAAGCTGGTTGTGGGCGCGGCGCAGGAGCAGGTGAACGTTGAAGGTTCAAATGTCGCAGAAGTCGAAACTCAATCCTCTGAGCTGGGGGGAGTGGTTGCTGGCAAGGAAATATCGCAACTGCAATTGAATGGGCGCAATTTCACTCAGCTCATCACGCTGGTTCCGGGAGTCACTAATCAGACCGGCCAAGATGAAGGCCAGGTTGGAGTGGGCGGCAGCGTTGCCTTCAGCGTGAATGGTGGCCGAAGCGAATACAACAACTGGGAAATGGACGGCGGCGACACCATGGACAACGGCAGCAACGGCACGCTGAACGTTTATCCCAGCATCGACGCCATTGGCGAGTTCAAGGTGCTCACCTCGGATTACGGCGCGCAGTACGGTAAGAACGGTTCGGGAACCGTGGAAGTAGAAACCAAATCTGGAACCAGCACGTTTCATGGAGACGCTTACGAGTTCGTGCGCAACGACGCCTTCAACGCGACCCCATATTTTCTGGACTCGGCACCACCATATAAGAAAAACGATTTCGGGTACACCATCGGAGGCCCGGTCTACATCCCCGGGCACTACAACACCAATAAGCAAAAGACGTTCTTCTTCTGGTCTGAGGAATGGCGTCGCGACCGGGTTCCCTCGCCCTTTAACCAGTTGGTTCCATCGGCGGCGGAAAGGACGGGAAATTTTAGTGATCTGTGCCCGAACAACAACTCCGGCACGCCGGGCGACATGTCCGATTGCCCAATAGTGAACGGAGTTGCGACTCCAAATCTCAATACAGTTCCGGGGTTCAACCCCAATGATCCCAATGTGCAGGCGCTGCTGGCTTTAATTCCTCTACCAACCCAGGGTTCACCGGGAGCCGAATCATACCTCACGACCATCAGCCAGCCCACCAATTGGCGTGAGGAACTAGTCCGCATCGATCACAATCTTACGGATAACGAACGGCTCACATTCCGATATATTCACGATTCCTGGGAAACCATCAATCCCGTACCGCTGTGGACGAACGCCGGCTCATTTCCGACCATCGGCACCAATTTTGGAGGCCCCGGGGTCAGCGTTATTGCCCGTCTGACTTCGACTTTATCTCCCACGCTGCTCAACGAATTTGTTGCCAGTTACACCACGGATCACATCATTCTGAATGACACCGGCGCCTGGCAGCGAGGTTCTAGCACCAGTTTTGGAGGCCTGTTTCCAACAAATGGTTTTGGGGTTGTTCCGGGTATCAATCTGGTCGATGGTGGAACGGCCTACGGCGGAGGTTTCGGCGAAGATCCGGGTTACATTCCAAATGGAACTTATAACTCGAATCCTACTTATAGCTACAAAGATAACGTTACCAAGATTATTGGCAAGCACAATCTGCAGTTCGGCGGGTATGTAGAATTCGCTCAGAAGAACGAGCTCGGCGCTGAGTTGGCGGCGGGTTCTTACCCCGGGTATTTGACCTTCAATCCCTCGGCTACAAATGTGGCCACAACTGGAAATGCTTTTGCTGATTTGTTGCTGGGTGAGGTGGCTTCGTTCGGTCAACAGAATACGCAGATCAAGTATTACAACCGCTACAAAATATTCGAACCCTATTTTCAGGATGACTGGCATGTCACTTCCCGGTTGACGTTGAATATGGGGCTGCGCCTTAGCCTGTTCGGCCTCTATCGAGAACGATATCATCAGGCGTTTAACTTTGACCCGGCGCTTTATCAGCAAGGCCTCACAACTATCGATCCCAGTAGCGACCAGGTTACAAACCTGACGCCGAACGGCGCTGCGCCTTCGGTCAGTAATCTACCGAACGGCATCGTTCAGTGCGGAGTAACCTCCGGAGTTCCCTCAGGTTGCATGAATGGTCATCTGCTGAATCCTGCGCCGCGGATTGGCTTTGCTTTTGATCCGCAGGGAAACGGTAAATGGGCGATTCGCGGCGGCTATGGCATTTTCTACGAGCACGGCAACGGCAATGAGACGGGCAGCGAGTCATTAGAAAATTCTCCGCCGCTCGCCTTCGCTTCGCAGCAAAACAATATCCCTGGAGTCGTGGAGGGTGTCACCCCTTATCAAAACATTGGAAGCTCTGGCGGATCACTATCGCCGCAGTTTCCGTTGAGCGTGATTTCGCTCCCCAACCAGATGCATTGGCCATACACCCAGCAATGGCACTTAGACGTTCAGCATGACGTCGCCCGAAACATGGTGGCTACTCTGTCCTATGTGGGGAGCACAGGAGTACACCTCGCGAGGCAAGTTGATCTCAACCAGCTTCCGCCGGCTGCGAACAATCCGTATGCGCCGGGCGAAGGTTTTGGGGGGAACGAATGTGATCCGGCCACCAGCAATCCGGATGCCTATGGTGTTCCGACAACTGCAACGACGCCTAATGGCGTGCCAATTCCTTATCATGTCAATCCAGCTACCGGAATTCCGTTCGGACCTGCGGTTAATGTCGCCGTTGCACTGGGTTGCGTTGGCGCCGGGGCTGATCCCTTCCGTCCGTATCCCGGTTACGGGACCGTCACTGCGATCCAGAATGAAGCTTCTTCTAACTACAATGCTCTGCAGTTCGCATTGCGGCGTAGCGCTGGCGGCCTGCAGTTGAACTTCGCTTACACTTACAGCCACTCCATCGACGACGCCTCTGATCGCTACGACGCAGCGCTTGTAAATTCTTACGATCCGTCCGCCTACAGAGCAAGTTCGAGCTACGACCAGCGGCACGTTCTAAATTTCGGCTACGTCTGGGACCTGCCTTTTTACAAGCAGCCAGGTTTGACCAACAAGGTTCTTGGCGGTTGGGAATATTCGGGGATTACGACCTTCTCGACCGGATCGCCTTTCAGTGTGATCAATAACTCTGATAATGCCGGCGTAGGAAACGGCGTGGCCGGTGTCACCTATGCCGATCTGGTTGGCAACCCCCGCGCCGGGGTGACGCAAAACTTCTTGTCCGGTTACGGCCCGCTGTTTTATAACCCGTCAGCGTACGCCACTCCTACAGCGCTGAGCTTCGGGGACGCGGGAAGAAACAGCTTGCGCAATCCTGATCGCATCAACTTTGATATGGCGCTATTTAAGCACTTCGCCATTACTGAGAGAATGGGCTTCGAATTCCGCGCAGAAGCATTCAATGTATTCAACCATACTGAATGGCTGCCGATCGCCGGAGACGCGGGTTCGGCTGCCAGTTCGAATGGCGCAGGTACTAACGTTTTGGGCACAACTGGACTATTTCGACCCAATGGAGTACACGAGGCCCGCATTCTGCAGCTCGCACTAAAGTTCCTCTTTTAACTGGGTATCTGAATCAATCAATTATGACCTCGCCTGAGGTCATGATTTTTTAGGCAGAGATAATGTTGAGCGGCTTCCGCCAGTGGGCGCTTGGTTGCGGTATCCAACGGTTGCACATTGCGAAGCCGAAACCAGCGCCGCCAGCGCCTGCTCCAGGTCCCCGATGAGATCGTTTACATTTTCGATCCCAACCGACAGACGAATCATCTGCTCGGTGACGCCCATTTGTTTGCGGTGCTCGGGAGAGATCATCGCATGCGATGTCAGCACCGGAAGCGAGACCAGCGACTCAACTCCGCCCAGGCTGGGCGCCAACGCGAATAGCCTAAGCGATTCGCTGACCTTCCTGGCATCATCGCCTGAGCCTTCCACTTCAAAGCTGAGTACGCCGCCTCCGCCCTTCATCTGCGCAATGGCGAGCGCGCGCTGCGGATGATTTTCAAGAAACGGATAATTTACCGAACGAACTTTTGCGTGTTGAGACAGAAATTCCGCGATTCGCAGAGCGCTTTCATTCTGCCGTTCGACGCGGACAGCCAGTGTCTTGATACCGCGAAGCAAAAGAAATGCCGCATGCGGATCCATTACGCCGCCGAGAGTGGTTCGGGTACCGCGAATCTGATCGATCAGATCGCGGCGGCCTGCGGCAACGCCACAGATCAAATCCGTATGTCCGCCAAAATATTTCGTCCCCGAGTGCAGCACCAAATCAATCCCGAACTCGGCTGGACGAGTATTGATCGGCGTGGCGAAAGTGCTGTCGATCATCGAAATGAGTTGATGTTCACGCGCGATGGCGACCGTTTTCCTAATATCGACCACCCGCAGCGTTGGATTGGTCGGCGTTTCAAGGTAGAGCAACTTCGTGTTGGGACGGATGGCGCGGACGTGCTGGTCGTAATCCGTAGTATCGACGAATGTGGTTTCAATTCCCAGCTTCGGCAACCAGGTGGAAAGAAATTTGGTCACCCCGCCATAAATGTCGCGCTGGGCGACGATGTGATCTCCGCTTTTCACCAACGCCAGAATGCTGGTGGTGATCGCATTCATTCCCGAGGCAAACAGCAGCGCCGCATCCGCGCTCTCCAGTTGAGCAATCGCGCCCTCGACAGCGGTGTGGGTGGGATTCCCATAGCGCGTGTAGAACATGTCGGTGCCCGTCGCCCGGATTTGCTCGTCCGAGTCCGTCACCTGAAACGTGGAGGTCTGATAGATAGGCTGCGCCATGGGTGCATTGCGCTTTTCGAAATCTTTAGTGCCGTGGACGGATTCTGTCTCGGGATGAAAACGATGCCGCTTCATGACCGCTCCTTTTCCTGTAATCTCCTTAGAGTAGCTTCTGCCAGCAGGCATTTGCACCCACGCTCGACTAGATCACAGAACTGTCTGGGTCCCAGCGATTCCATCTTGCCAAGCGGATCAGCGCAACCGCATTTGCATTCACCCGATTGCGCCCTGCATCTTCCTCTGCAGCACCCAGGTTGGCGAGATGATCCGAGATTTCGTTGCCCGACCTTGATGAACTTTGCGTTACCGATTTTGCTACGCAGCAGTAACGCTCAAAACAAAGATCCATTTTTCAAATATCATTATGTGTCCATATTCTTGCTTTGTTTGCGGAAATCGTTATCGAGGGGGACTCGTGATTCGATCATTTCGCGCTATTCCAATTGCCTTGATATGCGCAGCGTGCGGCTTGGTGCAGTTCGCATTTGCACAACAATATCCCGCGAATCTTTTTCAGGAAATGCGCTGGCGCATGATCGGGCCATTTCGCGGCGGCAGAACACGGGCAGTCGCCGGCGTGCCCACTCAGCCTAATGTATTTTACATTGGCGCGGTTGATGGCGGGGTCTGGAAATCGAACGACTATGGCCGGACCTGGAATCCAATTTTTGACGGCCAGCCATCGCAGTCGATTGGTGCAATCGCGGTTTCTCCCTCGGATCCTCAAGTTATTTACGTCGCCAGCGGCGAAGGGTTACAGCGTCCGGATCTATCGGTTGGCGATGGCATTTACAAATCCACCGACGCTGGCATGACTTGGACTCACCTCGGCTTGCGTGAAGGCCAGCAAATTCCTGCCCTCGCCATTGATCCGCACGATCCCAATCGGATTTTCGCCGCTGTGCTTGGCCATCCTTACGGGGCGAATCCTGAGCGCGGAATCTTTCGCTCGACTGACGGCGGCGCGACCTGGCAAAAGGTCCTATATAAAGACGAAAATACCGGCGGCTCAGATGTGGTGATTGATCCGTCCAATCCGAACATCGTCTATGCGTCCTTATGGCAATCGCGGCTCGGCCCATGGGAGGACAACAACGCATTCGCAGGGACCGAAGGTGGGTTGTTCAAATCAACCGATGGCGGCAACAACTGGAGGAAATTAAGTAAAGGGCTACCCGATGACCTCGTACAAATTAATGTTGCCATCGCGGCCAGCGAACCGGGTCGGTTATACGCGACGCTCGCTACTACCAAGCCTTCCGGCTACGCCAGCGGCAAAGGACTTGGCTTTTACCGCTCCGACGACGGCGGCGAAAATTGGACACAAATCACCAACGATCCTCGCCCCGCGATGAAGATTGGCGGCGGCGACTTGCCGGTGCCGCAGGTTGACCCGAAAAATCCTGATGTGGTTTATGTCGCCAGCATCGTTACTGTTCGCTCAACCGATGGCGGCAAGACCTGGGTTTCGATTCGCGGCGCGCCTGGCGGCGATGATTATCAGAATTTGTGGATTAATCCTGAGAACCCCAAAATTATTCTTCTGGTCGCGGACCAAGGGGCGCTGGTCAGCGTAAACGGCGGCGAGACCTGGAGTTCGTGGTACAACCAGCCCACTGCGCAGATTTATCACGTCAGCGTGATCGATACTTTCCCTTACAAGGTCTGCGGCGGGCAGCAGGAGAGCGGATCAGTTTGTACCTCCACTCGCGGCAATGACGGCGAGATCACGTTCCGCGACTGGCACCCGGTCGGAGCGATCGAGTACGGCTATGTCGCGCCCGATCCGCTTGACCACGACATCGTTTACGGCGCCGGCCGCAACGAAGTTTCGCGCTTCCACTGGAGCACCGGGCAAGTCGAGAACGTGACGCCCATCCCCATTCGCGGCGATTATCGCGTTGACCGCACTGAGCCGATTGTATTTTCTCCGGTCGATCCGCATGCTCTTTATTACGCGGCTAATGTGCTTTTTGAAACCAAGAATGGCGGCCGTTCATGGCAAACCATCAGTCCCGATCTCACTCGTAAGCATCCGGCCGTCCCGGCCAGCGTTGGCGATCAGGAAAGCCTGAATCCCAAGGCCGGTACACAGCGTGGCGCAATCTATGCCGTTGCCCCTGGGTTTCATGAGGTGAATACGATTTGGGCAGGCACAGATGACGGCCTGGTCTGGAAGACTAAAGACGGCGGCAAGAACTGGGAAAACATCACTCCTCACGAGCTGACTGACTGGAGCAAAGTCACTCAAATTAGCGCCTCGCATTTCGACGATGATACGGCCTATGTTTCCGTAAATCGCTCCCGCATCGACGACCTGCGGCCTTATATTTACCGCACTCACGATGGCGGAAAGACCTGGGAACCAATTACCAGCGGATTGCCTGACAACGCTCCGGTGAACGTGGTGCGCGAAGATCCGGTGCGTAAGAGATTGTTATTTGCCGGAACGGACACCGACGTGTCGGTTTCGTTTGATGATGGCGATCACTGGCAGTCATTGCAATTGAACCTGCCTCACACGTCGATGCGCGATTTGCGGATTTATCAGGATGATTTGATCGTAGCTACTCACGGACGTTCCTTCTGGATTCTCGATGACATAGCGCCATTGCGGCAACTTACCGCAAACCTGGCGAGTTCTGATACCGGTCCTCATCTTTTCAAGCCTGCGCTCGCCAATCGCGTCCGTCGGGACACCAATACCGATACTCCGCTACCAGCCGATGAGCCCGCAGGACAAAATCCGCCAGATGGCGCAATCATCGACTACCGGCTACCGGCGTCAACTAATGGTCCGGTTACGCTCGAAATTCTGGATTCCTCGGGCAAATTGGTACGCCGCTATTCAAGCACTGACAAACCGGAACTGACCCAGGACGAACTAGAACAGCAGCTGATCCCGCTCTACTGGCTGCGACCACAAAGAATTCTTTCAGCCGAAGGCGGCATGCACCGCTGGATATGGGATTTGCGGTACCCCGCGCCGAATTCAGCCAGGCACGAGTATCCGATCGCAGCTGTACCCCACGACACACCACGTTATCCTCTCGGACCTCTAGTGGTTCCCGGGAAGTATCAGGCGCGGCTGGTTGCCGGCGGACATACTGAAACCACTGATTTCGTGGTGAAGATGGACCCGCGGGTGAAGGCATCCTCCTCGGACTTGCAGCAGCAGTTCGAACTGGAAACGAAACTCGCATCCCTAGTCAGCGAGAGCTCGGAGGCTGTGACCCAGGCTCGAACCACACATGAGCAGATAACAAAAGTGTCAGAGCAGGCCTCCGGCTCACTCAAGAATTCGCTCGAAAGCTTGGACCAGAAAGTCTCGGCGTTGCTGGATGCGGACAAGGATGCCACTGACAATGCCAAAGCTCACACTTTGCCCGCCGCCAACCTAAATGTAATTGCTCTTTACGGGGAGATCGGTAAAGCCGATGCCGCGCCGACGGTCGCGCAAGTCGATGCCGCCAATAAGAGCGAAGGTATGTTGTCCACCATGTTGGCTGCGTGGAAACAATTGAGGCAGCGTGATCTACCGGGGTTGAACCAGCAGCTCAAAGGCGCAGGACTTCCCGAATTGCAACTGGACCTGCCGCCCCAGCAACAGGAGGGCGGGGAAGACGAGGAGTAAGGAAGTAACTTTATAAGCTGGGGAAGTAGTGCTACTCTCATCGCAAGACCCCCTGTAAACAGGATTTGCTTTGTCTTGCGTCCGAGCCTATCTTTGCGCGGTTTTCCTGGCGGTATTCGCAGCGTTCGCAGTTGCGGCTGATCAGCCGGCTGCGGGTGTGCAGTCCGTCAAAGTTATTCCCGCTGATGGCGGCGCAACTGTCGAAATTGTCGCCACCCGGCCGCTCACTCCCCAACTGCAAACGGTTGAAGGCCCGGCTCGTCTTGTCATCGACTTACCGGGCTCGATTCTTGATGTTCCCCGCAAGCGCATACCGTTTCGCAACCAGCAGATCAAAGGCGTCCGCGTAAATCAGTATCAGGCGAATGTCACCCGCATTGTGGTGGATCTGACCGGCCCAGTCCAATACACCTGGGATGCGTTGGGAAATCGCCTCAATGTACGCATTCGGCCTGACGAGGCTGCGAATGCCAAGCCTCCGACTGCCCCCGCAATGACGCCGGGAACTCAGGCGGTCGCGGTCCCGGTTGCGTCAGGCAGCGCCGGCACTCTGGTCGAAGCTGGCAGTCGCGTGGCCAGCGGATCAACTATTGCGGCGCGGGAAGAAACCGCGGTCTTGCGGCTGGCGCGCGGCGGCGAAATCAGAGTGTGCCCCAATACAACTGTCTCGGTGGCCACATCACTGGATGGCCAGAGCCTGATGTTGGGCATGAACACCGGCGCAATGGAAACACATTATCATCTCAGTGAATCGTCGGACTCGATTCTGACCCCTGACTTCCGAGTGGTTCTTCCCGGCCCGGGCGAATTCAACCTGGCGGTGAATTCGGACGCGCGCGGCGATACCTGCGTCAGCTCATTGGCTGGGACCAACTCATCCGTGGTGGTTGCGGAAGTGCTCGGAAATGAGACTTACGAGATCAAACCCGAGCAGCAGGTTTTGTTCCGCGAGGGGAAAATGCAATCGATTGAAAAACCTGTGGCCGGCTGCGGATGTCCTCCGCCGCAGGAGCCGGTGATGCGCGCTACGGCGGACCCGACGACCGTGCTTCCACAGGACAAAATCGGCAACAACGTCGTTCTTGCGGATTCGAATTCCCAGGCATCAACCACAGCTGGAACCGGCTCTGATGAAACCCCGACGTCCGTCCCGATCGCAACTCCAGCAGGCGCTCCCGCGGCGAACGAGGTCTCCAAAGTGCAAATCTCCGCGCCTCTCGTATTTAACGCTAAAGAACTCGCAAAAATGCGGGCTTCCGCCGCCGCTGATGCACCCCCGCCGCCGCTTGCGCAAGCCGCGGAGCTTCCATTCTCCGTCCGGCAGGCCGATCCGCTTCCGCCACTCTTAGTGCTGCCGCCCACTCCGCCGCCGGAACGCAAGGGATTTTTCGGCCGCATCGGCGGGTTTTTTCGCAGAATTTTCTAGAAGAGACGCGGATACTTAGCGGCGCTTGACGGCTTTCACTACGGGGGTCACGCGCTCGCGAAAGTCATCGGCGAAGTCGGAACCGCGCTCCATTACATCCTCGGCGAAGTCCTTGGCGTTGTCTTTCCAGTCGTCGAACGTCTCCCGGGCGGTCTCGTAGCCGCGTCGCAGATCGCGCCGCATTTGCTTGCCCGGCTTGGGTGCGAGCAGCATGCCGACCACTGTGCCTGCTCCCAACCCGATTAAAAGGAATGTAATCGCTGTGCCCACCGTGCTGCCGCTCTCGTATTTGCCTTCACTCATGAAAACACCTCGTCTCAAAATTTCGAAGTTTGATTCCTACCTTAGTATTTTAGCTGTCTCAAACTTTATGCGATAGGCTCAGCCGGCAGATTCGTGAGCTGCACATTGCTACTCGCATGCGATTCCCAAATTCAACCAAGCCGTATAAACTAGAGAAGTTAGCCCACACCGGCACTTGTGGCTGCCTTGTCCTTCGGCGGCCATAATTATGTCCTGATACAAAAAGCTGAGGTCCTAGAAACCAAGGCTCATGAAACAAGGAGAGCAATTCAGCAATGGCCATTCCAGCCACCCAACTGCGTCCCGGCATGATCATCAAGCATAATAATGATCTGCATTCGGTGTTCAGCGTCGAACATCGCACCCCCGGCAATTTGCGCGCTTTCATTCAGGCCAAGCTGCGCAACCTGCGCACCGGGGCCATGTTCGAGCACCGTTTTCGCTCCCCCGATCCCATCGAGAAGATCGCCGTGGACGAGACCGAGATGGAATATCTTTATAACGATGGCGATGCGTATTACTTCATGAACACCGAGAATTACGAACAGCTTTACCTGAGCCGCGATATTCTAGGTGACGCCGTCGATTACTTGATTCCCAATCTGCAGATCAGAGTAGAGTTCTACGACGGCAAGGCCGTCGGCGTTGAATTGCCCCAGACGGTGGAGCTGACCGTGCTCGAAACCGAGCCGGGATTGAAGAGCGCGACCGCCTCCAGCGTGACCAAGCCCGCGAAGACCGAAACCGGTCTGATCGTGCAGGTTCCTCCGTTCATCAACGAGGGCGAAAAGATTAAAGTGGACACCGCGGAAGGGGTCTACTTGTCCCGAGCCTAACGACGAATGAAATGGATCGCATTCGCCCCGCTCGATGTTTATATTGGCCTGATCATACTCGAGTCATTGATTCCATCGCTGCCAGCCGAAAAGCTTCCACGGGCTAAACAGGCCAGAGTGCTGATCCTTTTAGTGCTCGGCGTGCTCGCGGTTAGTTTTGTAGGAATGATGGTTAGTTGTTGGATCCGTCCAAGTTGAAGAAATGGTCGAGTCTGCTGAACGCGATCTTTCATGAGCCCTGAAATTCAAACCAGAAAGTACGTAGTGCGCGGGCGAGTGCAGGGCGTGGGCTTTCGCTGGTATGTGGAGAGGGAGGCGGGATTGCTCGGTCTTTCGGGTTGGGTCCGTAATAATTCCGATGGCAGCGTAGAAGTGCTGGCCAGCGGAACTGCCGATCAGCTTTCCGGGCTGCGCTCGCGTTTGCACCAGGGTCCCAGGGCCGCCCGCGTAGACAATGTCGATGAATCCGACGCCCTACCGGTCGCGGGCCTCAACACTTTTCGTATCGAAGGAGCATGGTAGATGGTGAAAGCGTCGTCGATGAAAGCAGCCGTGAACTGTGAACCCCTGAAGCAGTTGATCCGCGAGGTGCCGGATTTTCCCAAGCCCGGCATCCTCTTTTATGACATCACCACCCTGCTCAAAGATAAAACCGGCTTCGCGACCCTTATCGACGCGCTATCCGAGCATTATGTGGACAAGAACATCGACCTGGTGCTGGGCATGGAAGCGCGCGGTTTTATTTTTGGCCCGGCCGTAGCTTACAGGCTCAATGCCGGATTCATTCCAGTGCGCAAGCCCGGAAAACTTCCCACCGCGACCGCGAAATTCGATTACGCCCTGGAGTATGGAACCAACACGCTTGAGATTCATCGTGACGCGATTAAAAAGGGCCAGCGCGTGGTCATCGTCGACGACCTGCTGGCCACCGGCGGCACCGCCGAAGCCACCGCCAAGCTGGCTGAATCGTTAGGCGCAGATATTGCTGGGATGGGATTCGTTGTAGAGTTGGATTTCCTGAATCCTCGCGCCAAGCTGAAGCAATACGACGTGTTCTCGCTGCTGCATTACGACAAATAGAGGATTCAAAGTTTCAGAGTTGTAATTTTAGGGTTTCAAAGTTTCAAGGTTTCAAAGTTTCGCGCAAGGGCATTGAAATAATGCACTCCGAAACCTTGAAACCTTGAAACCTTGAAACCTTCACGCTAAACCCCTTCTAATACTCTCCGGCCATGTTCGTGCTCAACTCATTCGCGAGGTGCCACTGTGGACAGCGGCTACTACGCGGCATGCACGGCGCTCAAAACTCAGAGTAACGCGCTTGAGCTGATCGCCAACAACGTCGCTAACGTGAATACCACCGGCTATCGCGGCCAGATACCGTCGTTCGAGTCGCTGCTGGTGGAAGGAAAGAATGGTGCTCCCAGCAATCCCTGGAGTCGGCTGGTGAATGAGTTTGCGGTGTTGAATGGCAGTCGGCTCGATATGGCCGAGGGCAACCTGCAACACACCGAAAATCCTCTCGATTTGGCGCTCGACGGGCCAGGATTCTTCGCGGTTCAAACTCCCGCCGGAGAGCTTTACACCCGCAATGGAAACTTCCGGCTTTCGGCCAAGGGGCAGTTGGTTACCGCCGCCGGGGATGCGGTGCTCGGCACCGCCGGGCCCATCAATGTGCCGGCGAATGCGCAGATCGCGGTCGGCCCGGATGGCACCATTTCGATGGCGGGTGCAGTCACCGGGAAAATTCGCCTGGTAGAGTTTGCCGCTCCTGGCCAGCTGGCAGCGGTTGGCGGGCAGTATTATTCCGCGCCCGCCAAGGCCGCAACTCCCGCCCTGCATACCCAGATTCAGGCCGGAATGCTGGAGTCATCGAACGTGAATCCAGTGGCTGCGGTAGTGGCGCTGATTACCGCCCAACGCCAGGCGGACATGGTGGGCCGGGCTATGAGCGCCTTCTATTCCGACTTCAATCGCGTGGCCGCCGATGAATTGCCGAGAGTGTGAGACGGCAGCTTTCAAAGTTTCAAGGTTTCAAGGTTTTCGAGCGTCGGTGTCCAGTCAAAGTAATGAGTTTTTTGGAATGTGAAACTTCGGAACTTCGAAACAGTGAAACCTTGAGACTCTGAAACCTTGAAACCTTGAAACCTTGAAACCTTGAAACCTTGAATGAGGAGGCCCTATGTTGCGAGCCCTGTACACCGGCGCCAGCGGGATGAGCGCGCAGGAGATGAACCTTGAGAATGTCGCCAACAACCTGGCCAACTCGAGCACTGCCGGATTCCGCAAGCGACGGCTGCAGTTTGAAGACTTGCTCTATCAGAATGTGGTAATGCCGGGCGCGGCCTCAACCCAGCAGACTACGGTTGCGGCCGGGCTGCAGATCGGGCTGGGCACACGTTCGGCGGCTTCTGAGATCGTTCAGAGCCAGGGTGACTTCAGCCAGACCGGCAACTCGCTCGATCTTGCCATCGAAGGCCAGGGATTCATTCAGGTCACGCTGCCCTCAGGCGAGACGGCTTACACCCGCAGCGGCGCCTTTCACCTGGATTCGCAAGGCAATGTCGTGACCGCCGACGGCAATCCCATGGATCCGGCAATCAGCATTCCTCCCAATGCGACCTCGGTCACCATCGGTTCGGACGGCACGGTAAGTGTCACCTCGCCAGGCCAGACGGCAGCGCAGCAAGTCGGCGCGATCCAGCTAGCGCTGTTCCAGAATCCGGGTGGCCTGAACAGCGTTGGCAGCAATTTGTTTCTTGCCACTACCGCTTCCGGAGACCCGATTGTCGGAACTCCGGGAGGCACCGAAGGCGAAGGCGCCATTCAGCAGGGCTATCTGGAGCAGTCAAACGTCGACGTCGTCGAAGAATTTGTGCAGATGATCGTTGCCCAACGTTCCTATGAGGCCAGTTCGCGCGTGGTGCAGGCGGCGGACGAGATGTTTCAGAACGTGAACGGCCTGGGCCGGTAGATCGAACCATGGCGGTTGCGGTGCTCGAAACCAA
The DNA here is from genome assembly GCA_036268595.1 of Terriglobales bacterium. Lineage (GTDB taxonomy): Bacteria > Acidobacteriota > Terriglobia > Terriglobales > Acidobacteriaceae > Gp1-AA145. Next base: position 7,264 of record DATATW010000040.1, on the reverse strand, counting down.
TGAGAATTCTAGTGATCTGCGCCTGCCTCTTCGGAGTTTCCGCCGCCCACCCCGCTGCACTTGCGGTGAGGCTGGAGAGCGCTGTGACCGTGCAGTCAGACAACCTGCGGCTCTCCGATCTGCTGGCTGCCGATGCCGCGCCGCAGCTCGAAATGTACGCGCAAAAAATATCTTTGGGGCGAGCCCCGGAGGTGGGCAGCTGGCGGGTATTTACCGGCGGCGAGCTGCGGGTGGCGATTGCCGCCACGTTCCCGTCTGATCTTGAACTGGCCGCGATCGAGATTCCCCAGCAGGTGATCGTGCGGCGCGGCGGCTGGCCGCTCGATCGAGAAGCCGTGCGACAGGTCGTGATCAAATCTAAGCTGGCGCCCCAGTTTAATTTTCTCCTGGCACAAATTGCTTTGCCATCGAATTTCGCCACCCGCACCCTCCACCCTCAACTCGAGATTTTGTCGCTGGCGCGCTGCCAGGACCAGCATGCTCTGCTGGCACGGATTCGTTGCCGTGAGCGGTCCTCGTGCGGCACTTTTCTGGCGGAAATTAGTTTTCCCGATTCATCCACTGACACGCTGGTAAATATTTCGGCAAGGCCTGAACCTGCGGCATATGCGGTCGCCACGAGGACCCCAATCTTGCTCTTGCAAGGGCCGGTGCTGGTCCATCCAGGAACCCCGGCATTGCTGATTATTCAAGGCGATGGCTTCAGAATTACGCAACGGGTGATGCCGCTGAAACGCGGGCATCTGGGCGAGGTGGTGAGAATCTCCGATCCCATGACCCATCGTAGCCGGTTGGCGGAGGTCACCGGCAGAGGGTTGCTGGGGCCACCCGGACCTTCTCTGAAGGGTGAAGCCAGATGAAGCTAAGCGTTATGATTCTCGTGCTTGCGGCGGTTTGGATAAGCCCGCTGGCTGCTAAGAACAAGAACCAGGACAAGAAGAATTCCGGGGTAATCCAAAGCGAATCGCTCGATCAGTATTTGCGGCGCATGCAGCAATCGCCGCTACTGGCGCGCTCCCAAACCGCCGGCAGCCTGTGGTCCGATAATGGAAGGCTGGCGGATCTGGGCGCCGACTACAAAGCCCGCCACGTCGGTGACCTGATTATGATTACCGTCGTCCAGAACATAACCGCCACCAATGCGGGAAGTGTTTCCTCGACGCGTAACCTGAGCGCCAGCTCCGGGATCTCGGCCCTGCCCGGGCAGTTGAAAACCGCGGGCATTGCCAGCCTGTTCTCGCCCACCTCCGCCTACTCTCTGGCCGGGAAAGGGCAAGCGGCAACCAGTTCGAGCTTAACCACTAGTCTGGCCGGCCAGGTGGTGGCCGTGCTTCCGGGCGGGGCGCTGGTGATCGAAGCTGAACGTGAACTCACCATGAACAACGAACGCCAGACGGTCTTGCTGCGGGGAATGGTGCGACCGGGCGACATCGCAGCCAACGGGGCCGTAGCTTCAAACGCCATTGGCAATCTGGAGCTGGAGCTGAAAGGCAAAGGCGTGATCAGCGAGGGCAACCGCCCGCCGAACATTATTGTGCGCGCAATTTTGCGAGTGGTCGGATTTTGACATGCCTGATTCGAATACAGCGCTAACAAGGGTTTCACAAAATGGTGCCTCGCGTAAGTTTCTGCTCTCCGGCTTCTTGATGCTGACGCTTCTGTCCGCCTATGCGGGGGAAACGGTTCGCACTGCCCTGGTGGGCGATATCGCAACCATTGAGGGCGTCCGCGAGAACCCGGTTCTCGGTTACGGGTTGGTGGTCGGATTGAAAGGCACCGGCGACCGCCAGCAGACCATTTTCACCATCCAAACTTTAGCCAACATACTGCAGCGCATGGGAGTGCAGATTCCTGCGGCGACAGTCGTGGTCAAAAACGTGGCGGCGGTCTTTGTGACCGCGACCCTGCCTCCATTCGCCAACCCGGGGACCCATCTGGATGTGACGGTTTCTTCCGCCGGCGATGCCCGCAGCCTGGAGGGCGGGATGCTGCTTCTGACTCCGCTGTATGCCGCCGATGGCCAGGTTTATGCCGCTGCCCAGGGACCGCTTACCCTGGGCGGCTACAGTGCAGGGAATGGCGGAAATTCGAAAGAACTGAACCATCCAACGGTGGGAATCATTCCCGGCGGCGCACTGGTAGAGCGCGACAGCTCCCTCGATCTGGACAAGATGAATGCCGTCACTGTTCTGTTAACCGAAGCCAATTTTTCTACCGCAGAGCAAGTCGCGGGAGCGATTAATCATCAGCTGAAGAATGTGACAGCAATTGTCAAAAACAGCCGGCGCATTCAGGTTGACCGCGGCCCAGGGGTCAAAGACGTGCCGGGGCTGCTGGCGCAAATTGAAAGCCTGCAGGTAGAAGTGCGGCGGCGGGCGCGGGTGGTGGTAAACGAACGCACCGGCACCGTAGTGATGGGCCGAGACGTTCGACTGGGAGCAGTCTCGATCCTGCACGGAAGCTTTTCGATTGAAGTGTCGACCAAGCTGGCGGTCTCGCAACCCGAGGCGCTTTCAACCGGAGAAACCAAGGTCGTCCCGGAGACAACGCTAAAGACCGAGGAGGGCGCGTCGCGCCGCATCGAGTTGAACGAAGGTGCCAGCGTCGACCAGTTGGTTGATGGATTGCAGAAGATTGGTGCGACCTCGCGGGATGTGATCGCAATCCTGCAGGCGATTAAAGCTGCCGGGGCGCTCGACGCCGATCTGGAAGTGATTTAGCGGATTGTCGGATGTTGTTAAGGGGGGAATTATTGCTATGAAGATGGTGACGCTTGCGGCCGGCCAAGGGACCACCGCCGATGTGGATTCGCTGAAAGCTCGGGCGAGTCAAGCTGGAGCCCAATTTGAAGGCATTCTGCTGAATATGGTTTTTGGCGAGCTGCAGCGCACCTTTTCGCAATTGCCGGGATCGACGCGGGACGCAGTCAATAAGAGTTATGACGGCTTCGGGACCGAGGCGCTCACCTCGGGTCTGGCGCGAAGTGGCGGCATAGGTCTGGGCGCTTTCATAACTAAAGCGCTGATGAAGCAAATCGACTCACGCTAGCGATCGCATTTAAAGTTTTCTAATTTCCTGCCGATAGCTTAGTTGCAGGAGAAAAACGGAGAGACAGCAGGCATGAGAATTGACTTAAACGGCGGTGCAGCGGCTTCGGGATCGCAGACAGAAAAAACCAGTTCCTCCCATGCTGCGCCAGCCAGCGCGGGCCCGGCGGCCCCATCCCGGTTGTCAGAAAGCGATAGTAGCGTGGGCAAACTCGAAACTGAGGCATTGAATTCGCCCGAAGTGCGCACTGAAAAAGTGCAAGCGCTCAGGTCGCAACTCCAGACTGGCACCTACCAGGTTTCCTCTGCGCAAGTGGCCAACTCGATCCTGGAGCAGTTGCGGGTACGGGGGTCGTAGACGGCCGGTTTTTGCGGGCGGCGAGAGAGGACCTGAAACATGGTGGCGGATGATCTTTCCCCGGTGAGTTTGCCGCCAGTCGCGCCCGCGGGTGATGCGCCGCCGCGGGATTCGCGTCGCGGAAGTGACAAGAACGACAAGCACGAAAAAAAAGACGGAAACGATCCCGGCACAGAGAACGCACCAAAAGCTGAAAAGGCAGATCGCAGGTCGCGAACATCCCGTGAAAAAAAACCGCCATCCCGGGAAGTTGACTTTGAACGTCCTGAACACGAGTTTGACGACTTTGCATGAATCCCAGGCCCTAACTGACCCTGGCCTGCAATCTTCCACTCAAGACCCGCAATTGGTGCTCGAGGAGATTGCCTGCGCCATCGCGGAAGCCCAGGCTGCTTTATTTTCAGGTAGGGTTCATGATCTTGAGCGCTCGACGATTCGGCAACAAGATTTGTGCGCTTTGCTGAAAGACCTGCAGGGAAAATCTTCCGCCGCCGTTCCTCCCAGTGACGACGATCGGCGCGCCCTGGTGCAAACTGCGCGGCAGGTGCGCCAGCAAAACCTGATCTTTGGTGCGGTGCTGCGCCGTATGCGCTGCCACCTTGATACTTTACGGAACCTGTTGCGTGGTCTTTCGCTGACCTATGAACCCACTCGTCTCCGAGCACCGGGGCGGGAGGGTTAATGTCGAGCTTGCAAGCTACTTTGTTTGTCGCGACCGGCGCGCTTGCTGCCGACCAGGGCGCTCTTGAAGCGACCACTAACAATGCCGCCAATGTAAATACTCCTGGTTATTCCCGCGAAGTTCCGATCCTTCAGGAGTCCACCCCAATCGTGTTCGGCAATCTAACCGTGGGCACAGGGGTGTCCCTGGTAAGACTAGACAGTGTGCGCGATCCCATCCTGCAGCTTCGAATTCAGCAGGAAACCGGGCAACAAGGGCAACTGAACTCGTTCGTTGGAGCGCTCAGCCAGACCCAAAGTTTATTTGCTGCAGGCACGGGAGATATCGGTTCTGAAATTTCCAATCTGTTTTCCAGTGTTTCCCAACTTTCGACCGATCCATCCAACATCTCGCTAAGGCAGGCCGTCCTGACAGCCGCCTCTAATTTGACTTCAACCTTCAACAACACCGCCAGCAATCTGGCGGCGCAGCAATCCAATCTGGACCTCAACGTGGTCCAGTCAGTGCAGCAGGTGAACACTCTCACTCAGCAGATCGCCGCCTTGAATGGACAGATCAGTGGCTTGCAAAATGTGGGACGTGATGCGGGAGCTTTCATCGACCAGCGCGATGTCTTGATCAACCAGCTTTCCGGGCTGATCGACGTCTCAGAAATCAAAAGTGATACGGGTATCACGCTGACCACTTCGAACGGGACCGCGCTGGTTGCCGGAACCCAGAGTTTTTCGCTAACCACCCAGGCGGGCGCGGGTGGACTGCAGCACATCTTTGCTCAAGGCACCGATATTACCGCGACCCTGAACTCTGGCGCGCTCGGCGGATTGATTCAAGCTCGTGACCAGACCATCCCCGGCCTGCTGAAAAGTCTCGATACTCTCGCCTCGGGTCTGGCTACTGCTTTCAACAGCGCTAATGCTACCGGGTTCGACTTAAACGGCAATGCCGGGGGCAACCTGTTCACGCCGGTTTCAGGCGCCGGCTCGGCAGGAAACATTGGGGTCGCGATCACCGACCCGGCACTGATTGCTGCGAGTTCTGATGGCACTCCGGGGAGCAATGGCAATCTGGCGAACTTATCCGCGATTCAAAACCAAACAGTTATTTCCGGCTCTACGCCCACCGCTTATTACGCCAATATTGTCTTTAACGTTGGCAACGATGTTGCAAACGGAACGGTTGAGTTGCAGTCTTCGCAGGCGGTGTTGCAACAGCTGCAAGATCAGCGGGGCAGCATTTCCGGAGTCTCCCTCGATGAAGAGGCGGCGAACATGACCCAATATCAACAGGCGTATGACGCCGCTGCACGCATTGTAACCACCATTAACCAGATGATGGAGACCGTGATCAACATGGGAACGCTGCCATGAGCTCAATTCGGGTAAACCCCTATCCTTTGCCAGATCTGCTTTCTGCCCTGGCCGCCACTCAGCAGCAGCAAAACACGGCGTCGCTGGGTTTGGCTAGCGGCAGCCGCATCAATCGGCCCTCTGACGATCCCGCTGGCGCGGCGCAGATGGTCTCAAACTCGGCCCAGAGCAACCAGGCGGACACATTTCTGCGCAGCATCACCAGCTTAAACGGATTGCTTCAGACTGCCGACTCCACGCTCAATTCGGTAGTGACTGCCCTGCAACGTGCCATTTCGCTTGGCACTGAAGGCGCCAACGGCACACTATCAGATTCTGATCGCGCCGATGTCGCTAGTGAACTGGCCGGGATTAAGCAGCAGCTGCTAAGCCTGGCGAACACTCCATATCAGGGCGAGTTTGTTTTTTCCGGCACCTCAACAGTGCAGCCCTTTCTGGTGGATGCGACGAGCTCTTCCGGCGTGACTTACAACGGAAACTCCGGCACCAACAAGGTCGAAGTCGGGCAGAATTATTCGCTGCAGATCAATCTCCCAGGTTCGCAATTGTTTACTGCGGCTTCGGGAAATGTATTTCAGTCGATTTCCGATCTCATTAATGCCCTGCAGACGAATAACAATATCGGGAGCGCGGTGAGTGAAGTAAGTGATGCCTACACTCACATCACCAGTCAGCGCGTTTTCTATGGCAACGCGCTCAACCAACTGCAGGCGCAACAGAATTATTTGAATTCCGAGAAAGTCGATCTTGCGACCGCGGCAGATTCTATCTCCGCGACCGACATGGCCGCCACCTCAACCGCATTCACACAATCGCAAGTCGCAATCCAGGCTGATCTTGCTGCGATGAGCAGGATTTCGCAATCCAGTTTGTTTGATTATTTGAAGTGAGAATCAGCTTACGAGCGGAGCCTAATGAGCTTTGAGCAACCAGGGTAAGAGCCAACTCTCACTGATGAACTCGCGGATCGAGCGCTACCCGCTGCTGGTGCTCGAATCTCGCCGCTCATTGCGGAGCACTACACCGGCACCGCAGTCTTCCTCGCCGGATTGAAAAACGGCATTTTTACCACTGTCGCGGCGGCTTTCTCACGCACTGCCTCGATGGTGATTTCGAGTTGTAGCCGCGTTCCGAGTTTGGAGTGCGCGGTTTCTACGCTGGCCAACGCGATTAATTTCTTGAGCACCGGTGACCACGTGGTCGACGTTGCCTTTCCCACCTGCCGATTTCCGGCGTACACCGGCACATGGACCCGTGAAGTCTGGCTGGGCGCGCTGGGGGTCAACGCCAGCTTTTCATATAGCGCCTCGATCTCGAGCCAATCGAGCTCCAGTCCAACCAGTTGCCGCTCCACGCCCTGCTTTTCGTCTTTCAGCAGCGCCGAGCGGCCGATGAAATTTTCTTTCTGCAGGTGCACCATCTTGCCGAAGCCAAGCTCGTATGGCGAATATTTCTGCGAAGGAATCAGCGCCTTGCGAGAGCTGGTATAGTCCACATCCAGCAACAGTAATCCGGCCTCCACGCGCGCCACATCCAGCGCCAGCATTCCGGTGGGATGCAAATCGAACTGCCTGCCCGCGGCTGCGATTGCGTCCCAGACTTTCACCGCATCTTTCCACTCCACCCAGACTTCGTAACCCAAATCTCCGGTGTAGCCGGTGCGCGAGATGTCGACCGGCACGCCGGCGATTTTGCCGCTGGTCATGCGGAAATATTTCAGATTGCTGATTTCCGCCTCGGCCACAGTTTTCAGCAGTCGCGCCGAAGTCGGCCCCTGCAACGCCAGCGCCGCAGTGCGCTCGGAGATGTC
>DATATW010000039.1:0-14165 GCA_036268595.1 Terriglobales bacterium | reverse complement strand
GGATCAGCCTGCAACGCCTGCTTCAGCGAATCGACGGCGTGGACATAATCGCCTTTGCGGTAGTAAGCGGTCCCTAACTCGTGCGCCAAACCTTTGGTCTCCGGCTGAGAGGCGGCCAACTGCTGCAGCTCGGCAATCGCCTCATCGTACTTGCCCTGCTGGAGAAGCTGGCGGTCGTGGCCGAAGTGGTCGGCGGCGACGGAGGCGTTGGGCGGCGCGCCGGGAGCGTTCGGAACCGCAACCTGCGAATATGCAGTGACACTGAGTGTAAGAACCAAAATAACCAAGTGAAATTGCTTCATGGGAATATCGACTCAAACTTGCCTATGCAATACATCAGCGCAACTCAGCTTCCGCCACGCCAACATATTTGTCTGCGCCACCATAGTAAAGAAGATAGTCATTGCCCTTCTTCACCATGCCCTCAACGAAAACGACATTGGGGACCTGCCCGTTTTTCTCCCAGTCCAGTTTCGGCGAAAAGACCGCCTTGCCGGTGCGCCAAAGCAGCTTTCGAGGATCGCGAATTGAGAACACAGCCATTCCAGTGCGATATACCAGTTTATCGTCGGCACCGTTATAGACGAGAAGAATGCCATCACTGGTGATGATAGGAGCCGGGCCCGGTTCGACCACCCTCGAATCAAATTTTCCAGCCCGCGCCGGAAGCACCGGCGCCGCGGTCGCTTCCGTCCAGTGAACTAAGTCAGCAGAATGGGCGAGCCCCGTCTGGTCCCTTTTATCACGGCTGGTTCCGAGGAAATACATCCAATATTTGCCGCCAATTTTCTGCGGAACAATGGCGCCAGATTTCGTCCATCTCACGTTCCAGTTGCCTTTGTAGGCTGGCAGAAGAATGCCTTTACGCTGCCAATGGATGAGATCTGTCGATGTAGCCAGGCAAAGCTGCGCGTCTTTTTTGTTGTACCCGGTGTAAGTCAAGTAATAGGTTTCGCCGAACTTCACCAGCCGCGGATCTTCCACTCCGCCATTTTTCTCGTATTCAGCTTCGGGCGAAAATACCGGGTCGGGACGCCGGTGGAAGTGGATGCCGTCGGCGCTCTCTGCGTATCCCAAGCGGGACGTGCCGTTCAGGTCCTGGGCGCGATAAAGCATGACAAACTTGCCGGCGTACATAACCACAGACGGATTAAAAGTTCCCGCGGATTCCCATCCATCTTCCTGTGGCGAAATGATCGGCTGCTCGGAGAGCCGATGCCAGCTCCGCAGAATTCCGAAGCCGGTACCAGCGAATAAAGAAGCCGTGATGAACAGAAGGCAAGCGTGAAGAATGCGCGTCCGCAAGTCAGTGAGAACTCATGGCGCTGCGAAGCTGTTCCAGGTTTTCGCGGGCCAGCGTGTGATTAGGATTGATTTTGAGCGCGCGTTCAAATTCGGCTTCGGCTTGGGGAAACTTTCCCAGTTCCGCGAGCGCGCTGCCAAAGTTCGCGTGGGCATTCGCGTCATCCGGACGCAGCCGAACTGCGTCTCCAAACTGTTCGGCCGCCCCGGCAAAATCATCCGTGGCTGCTAGCGCCTGCCCCAGGTTGTAATGCGAATCGAAGTAATTCGGCGCCGACACGGCGGCGGCGCGCAAATATGAAATCGCTTCTTGAGATTTACCTTCCGCTATCAATGCCCCTCCCAGCGCGTTGTTTGCGGTGGCATCCTGAGGGCGGAGCTGCAAAGCCTCGCGATACTGCTCTATGGCATCGTCGAATTTTTTTTGCGACTGCAACACCGCTCCGAGATTGTAGTAAGAGGAGAAGTCAGCGGGATCATTCCGGATATTGTGCCGCGCCAGCGCCTCCTGCAGTAGAATTCGCGGATCACCCGCTGCGAAATCGAAATTGATCGGAAGGACCTGGAGCCAGAGATGCGCCATTTCGTCCTTGGCGCGATTCCCGCCTCTTACGCGCTGCGGCGGATTATTCGGATTGAGCGGATTATCCTGAGAGTTGTCGTAAACATAACGCATGTGGACGATAGTGCCTTTGGGCAAGAATACCGGTTTTTCATAGCGGAACACCGCCTGCCAGTTCATATCCCAGTGCGGAATGTGAATGAGAGTTTTCGAGCTCCCGTCGGGCAAAGTGGCGATCGCCTGCAAGTCTTTGCCGAGATAATGCGCGTGCGGATAAATACCCAGCAAATCGACATCGACCGGAAGCGTCAAATTGTCAGTGACTACAAAGTTCGCGTCGCCGGGCGGAATGTCGAGCTTGCCGTCATTCTCTAACTGCAAAAGCATGGGGAATTTTGTAGCCGGCTGATCCGTAAAATAAATTCCTATCGTAGGCTGAATCGTTTCTGATTTTCCTGGAGGCTGCATGTGAACGTTCAGCACCAGATCAGTTCCTTTATCCAGGCGTAGCGCCATCCCTTTGGGCTCGACATAGGGAACCGTCCCTGGTTTCCAGAACAAAAAATGGCTGTCGGGATCGAAAACCTCCGACTCGATCTTGATCTCCATGCCCTCAAATCCCGCGCCCGGAGCCTTTTCCCGCTGACGAGAATTTTCCTGCCGGTCAACCAGAACGTTGGCATGATGAATGAATTGCTTTTCGCCGGGACGGATTTCGATGGCCTTCATCCATCGAGTGCGGTCAATAGGAAGCCGGAAGATAAAATTCCAATACATATCGGAGCCGCTAGGCGGCAATACAAACGGCTTCGTTGCCTTCATTACCAGGTCTGGTTCTCCAAGTTGCCAGCCGCGGACGAACTTCGGCTGCGGCGGAAGATCGGCAGGGTTTCCTTCCGGCGCACCTTTGTCAACCCAGTTTTTGATGGTCGCGATTTGCTGGTCCGTGAGGCGAGATGCGTCAGCGAATTTCAACGGCTGCGGATCGGGAAGCCATGGCGGCATAAAGCGAGTGCGCGTAACAATCGCTATTTGGCGCGCATGCTTCTTCACGTCTTCATATGTCAGGAGCGAAAACGGTCCCGACTCTCCGGGCCGGTGGCAGCGCGAACAGTTCTGAAAAACAATGGGCGCAACATCGCGATTAAAAGTGGGGTTGGCGGAAATGTTTTGCGGGGACGCTTGTCCGTAAGCCGCGTTCGAGAATGCCGCTATTACTAACGCGAGACCGATGATGGCGACGCACGGCCTCATTCGACATCCGAGATATAGCATCCAATGCCCGCGACTTCGGTCTTTGCTGGCGCCCGTCCCGCCAAAACCGCGCTGATCGCGTCTTCCAGTTCGTGGGTGGTTGGCACAATACGCGCGTGCCCGAATGATACATAGAGATTGTCTATTCTGCCGCGATAAACCAGAGTGCCTTTGGCGTCGAACACGGCAGCCTCGGGAGTGAACTCCGCATGCGCCTCTTTCACCAGTGCGTGCGAGGGATCTCGCATCGCGGGGATGGAATATCGAAAATCGCTGATGTACTTGCGAACATCCGCCGCCGATTCCGATTTGTCCGGAAAAACGAGAACGAAACGAACATCTTGCGGATGCAAATTGCTTATTCGCTGGATGGTCGGCGCGTAACGCCCGGAGATTGGACAATCTTTGCGCACAAAAATCATTACCACAACTTTGCCGGAATAAACTCGAAGCGGGTCCACACTTCTGCCCTGGAGATCAACTGCTCGCTGTTGAGCAAAGCAGGCGCCGGTCAGCAGGCTTATCAGCACGAACCCAAGCAGCAATTTGCCGAACGCAGTTTGCCCTCGGGTGTGCTTTAAACGAAGGAGTAATGCAGTTCGAAAAGGAGGTCTCGCAAACATAAGATTTACATTCGCGCGGTGCTTACATTGTAAGTCAAAAAATCAGCTGGGCCTAAGGCTCGTTCCACAATCGCAGAAGCTATTTTCCGCCGCAAGCCGGCTTAGGCCGGGCCAAGTCATCCCGCACGCGCTTCGCCATCGCCATGTCGGGATTGAATTCCAGCACCCGGTCTAAAACGGTTCGACCTTGCTCTGCTCTTCCAGCAAAGCAGAACACGCGCGCCAAGTCGATCCCCACGCTGCTTTGCCATGGGGCGCGACTGAATGCTCCTTCCAATAACTGCAGAGCCACCGGAAAATTGCCGCTCTGCGCTTCAATCACCCCGAGGTTTGTAGCGGCGTCGATCAAAGCTGGATTCGCGGCCAGAGCACGCTGGTATAACGTCCGCGCCCCGGCTAGATCGCCATGCAACTGGTCCTCATAGGCAAGCGCCGCAACGGTCGCGGGATCATCAGGAAATTTCTCCGATGAGCGCCTTAGCATTTTTTCGGCTTCCGGTCTGGCTGACCTCATCCCACTATTGGCCAGTGATTCCCAGGCCAACGCCAGGTCGCGAAGATCATCTTCCGCCTCTTTTGTGTCGGGGAATGGAACCAGCTCAGGCTTGGACGCGGAAGCATTCGTATCCTGCAAAAGTTGCGGCGAAAGCGCGGGCATACGTGGAATGCGATGATCGGTCACCTCGGTATGCGCCACGTCTTTGCTGGGCGATGCCGGCATGTGACAAGTAGTGCAATCCTTCTGTTCGGCATGATGTTTCGCCGCGAAAGAAGCCCCATGGCACGCCAGACACTTGCCGCGAAAATATTCCACTCGCTCGGCGGCAGAAGGCGTGAAATGCGGATCGTGGCAACTGGTGCACGACATTTTATCTCCGGAAGCTTTCTTGCATGTGCTCTGCGCCAGGGCCTCGACCTGGCTCACCGCGCCCAATTCGCTGGAAAACCCGCCGGTCAAAACGTAATAGCGCACATAGTCCGAAAGCGAATCGCCGGGGCGGAAATCGTAAATGTGGCGGCCCGCGCGTTCGATCGAGACTCGCCCTTCCATGTGGCACTGCATGCAGATGGCGTCACGGCGCTCTGGAGTTAATTTGGCGGGGTTCACGATCGACCCACCTTTTATATGCGCTGCTGCTGGCCCGTGGCACCGCTCACAGCTCACGCCGGAGTGTGCCAGCAGCGGCATCTCATACCGGTTCTCGGTGCCATCGACGGGGGGCCGCATGCCGCTCACGTGACAATGCAGGCAACTGGTGTGGGCCGGCAGGTTGAGCGGCATTTCACGAGCGCCCTGATACGCCGGCGTCATATCCCACACGTGCCGGTCGCCGTACCAGTTGATCGGCGATTCAAAGACGAACCCGTCATCCGCGAATAAGTAGGTGAGGCCGCGCCTTCCCGAGCCAATATAGTAGAGCAACTCGCGCTTGGCGTGGATCGGATCTTTGCCGTCCCGGTCAAAACTAAGCCAGGCGCGACCGGCATCTTCGTAAATGCGGTAGTGGACTCCCGATTGCCGATGGGTGAAATCTGCCGGAATCAGGTTCTCAATGGCTATACCGCTGGCATGCGCCATCGGCGTGCGCTTATAGGACTCGTAGATGGATGAATGACATTGGGCACAAGCCTCGTTGCCGACGTAACCGTCGCGATCCGATGACTGCAAAGTCGCACTTAAAATGGGAGCTGAGGCAGGCGCTTTAGAGCGGTTTTCCACCCCTGCATGACTCGAAATGTTGATCGGAGCCTGCGCAAACGCGGCAGTAAGTGCCCCGGTGACGGCAAGGGCGCGCCATGCAATTCTATTTGGCCAGCGGCTCTTTCTTGGAAGGCCCGTACACCGAAAAAACTGAAACGAACGACGGATACGCAAAAATCGACCCCGGATTTGCGTCCAATTGTAAGTCAAAAAATAAAAGGAGGGAGTCTGGAAAACTCCCTCCTTGAAACCCAGCAGCGAGAATTAGAAGCTCAAGCGCAACCCGAACGTGAGCTGGCGCATGCCTGCAGGCGAACCCGGAGAGGCATCCGCTTCAATATCTGTGATCCTGCCCTTACCGGAGCAATCGATACACATGCCGTCGTTCTGGTTGTTGTTGTACCCGAGAACCGGGTGATTGAAGACATTAAATGCATCCATCCGGAACTGCAGAGCGGTTCTCTCAGTAAGCTTGAAGTTTTTAGCAATCGAAGCATCGGCGCCAAAGAAACGGGGGCCGCGCAACGCGTCGTAGCCGAAGGTTCCAATCTTATTGAGCCCTGGATCCGCGAACCCTTGACCACTTGGGAGCGTGCAAACTCCCCCACTACACGTGTCAGTTACCGGGGTGTAGAACTGTACGTAGTGGCCCTGTACCGAGTTATGTACAAAGCTGCCGGCTCCGTAATGGAACGAGCCTGCTCCTGCGTTCGGGCGGCATACCCCTGTATCCTGCTCGAGGTTACAAACTGCACCCGATAGATTCGGAGTCCATGGCAGGCCGCCGGACCAGTTCGAAGTTCCACTGATTTGCCAACCACCAATGACCTCGTCGACTGCCCTACTCACGCCGCCGGCGTACTTCTGGCCCTTGCCGAATGGCAATTGATATACGAGATCGCTGATCCACTGATGGTTGCGGATATTGTCATCTGGCCCGTAAGCAATCGCCTTGTTATCCACATAGAAGTTACTGTCGTAGTGGTAGGCATGAGCGAAATTATAGAAGGTCGAGAACTGCAGGCCGTTCGCAAAACGCTTATCTAGTTTCACAGTAAGCGCTTCATACGTGCTGCTGGCGTCGTTTCCAAGGTAATTGCCCTGATCGGTGTTGCAGCAGGTCAAAGTCGCATTGCCGTTGCTTGGATCGGTGAATCCTGGATACGAAAATGCGTTGTAAAACGGTCGCCGCTGCACCTGAGGAACAGCCGCAACCCACGAGCATGCAGCAGGACAACCCTGCACAGAACCTACGCCCAACTGAGGTTGATTCACGTTGTAAGTAGGACCGTCACCCACAAACCCGTGCGTGCCCTTGTTCCCAAGGTAAGTTACCTCGATGGTCATAGTGCTGGTCAATTGATGCTGTACTGATGCATTCCAGGTGTCGACATATGGCAGACGCTGTGTAAGGGGCCGAATATGCGGTTGGATGCAATGAGAAGTGTCATTCAAGTAGCAGGTTGGACCAGCTAGCGGCAAAATGCCATTACTAGGAACTGTCGGAAATGTGTAAATTGGAGGACCTTGCGACAGCGTAAACTCTGGCAAGTACTGGTTCGTGTTCTGCGCCAACTGGGCCGCGAGTACCGGAAGGTTTTGAGTTACAGCGTGACCGAAATTCGAACCGAACACGCCCATATCGTAGCTTCGACCGTATCCCATTCGAACCACTGTCTTCTCTCTTACTTGGTAAGCAAATCCCACCCTCGGCGCGAAAGCATGCCAATCGTTGCCAATGTTCCCGTTTAATCCGAATCCACCCACGCCAGCGACTCGATCGTCGCCGTTAATAATGTTGGTGAAGCCACCGTGCTGTGCGCCGTTCACGTACTCCGGAAAGTAAACCTCCCAGCGCAGACCGTAGTTAAAGGTCAGTTTGGGGGTTATCCGCCAGCTGTCCTCGCCGTAGTAGAACATACGCTTCTGCCGTTCCGCAGCGTTGGTACTGGTGCTGACATATCGACTAACGCTTCTAACCTGTCCAAGAAGGAAGCTGGCCAAAGCTACGCCACCAGTGCCGTTATTGGAGGTGTTGCCGTCAGTAAAGTTGTAGACGCCGGTTCGGTTTGAGTCGCTTGGTACACGCAAATTCTCTGCGTAGCGAATATCTGCTCCAAACTTGAAGGTGTGGTTTCCGTGGGTCTTGGTCCAGTTGTTCACAAACTGGAATTGCTGCTCGCTCTCGACCAAGGGGCAATTGCATCGCGCAACGCCAAGTCCGTCGCCAAAGGCATCTGAGGTACCACCGTTGTTTCCATTGAAATCGAACTCCCCAAGGCCGGAGGTGAAATTATCCCCGAGATTTGCATTCGGAATTCCGAAGCCGGTCATTGGAGTACTGCCAGCATCGGGTTTGTTTGTACGGGGATTGTATTTGAAATAGCCGAAACGGAAATCAGTCAAAAGCGTGTTACTAATCGTCTTCGTAACCCCGGACGCAAGGCTGTAGTTGTGCACAATAGAGCTACCAGATAAACCGCCGGGCCCGAAACCGACTCCGCCTAACGCGCCCAAGCTTCCTTTTCCAGACAAGCTGAAGTAATCAAGACTGAAACGTCCAAACACTTGTAGACTTTGGCTCGCGGCGAAATCGATTCGCGTATCAAATGCGTTCTGGCTGTAGGGACCAGCACCAGAAGCGCTGTAATTATTTACCGTTCCGTTGCTAGTACCGGCGACGTTGGGCTTGGGAAATAAGGCAAGAATCTTGGCTGCGGGGGAAGGACTGCCATCCGCGTTCTCAAGCAAAGCGATCGGAATGCAGTTTGCCTGATTTTGCGCGTTAACTGCAGGACATCCCGGTTGAGGACCGAACTGGCTCGAAGTTCCAGGGGCGTAAACGAGACCGCCGGTACTGTAACCCGCATTAACGAATTCACTCAAATCGCAGTACCCAGGGGTCGGGCTCGCCGCATTCGTCAGGGGGTTGCACGTCGACTGAATTAGCGCCGTGGGTACGGTTATGAGGTTTGTGATGCCCGCCGCTTGCCTTGTACCTTGGAAATCCCCAAAAAAGAATAATTTATTCTTGATGATCGGTCCGCCCACACTGCCACCGAACTGTTGCCATCTCTGCGGCGCGATCGGGGAGCCTGCCCATGTTGGACCCGCGGCCCATTGGGTGAAAGGATCCCTGGCTTCGGTGGCGTCGGTGCGCCGGAAGTAGAAGCCGCTGCCATGAATATCGTTCGTGCCGGATTTGGTCTGCACCGTAACCAGCCCAGCGATCGCTTTGCCGAACTCAGCGTCGAAGTCTGCGGTCGACATCTTGGCCTCGGTCACCGCGTCGAGGTTCGGGTTAATAACGATAATTCCCAAAATCGGGTCTTGGTTGTCGGTCCCATCCAACTCAAATCCGGTTCCGCTGAAGTGCTGACCGTTAACAAATATCTGGCCGCCGCCTTGAGGGTTCTCCGTCGCCGCGTGAGACCAACCTAATTTTTGCGTTCCCGGTGTAAGCAATTCGAAGTTCGTGAAGTTGCGGTTCAGGATAGGAAGATCTTCGACCGCGCGGGTATTAAATTCCGTCGCCACATCGGCGCGGTCTGTCTTCAGCTGAGGCGCAACTCCAGTGACTTCCACGGACTCGCTTGTCGAACCCAATTGAAGCTGCATGTCAAGGCGCGCCGAGGTGTCGGCGTTAACCGTGATGTTGGGGTGGCTCTCGCTTTTGAAGCCCTGTGCTTCAATCTTCACAGTGTACGGGTCGGGAAGGAGGTGCGTAACGGTGTAATTGCCGCTATCATTGCTAGTAGTGGTCTGGGTTGTTCCTTTATTCTGATCGGTGACGGTGACCTTGGCGCCTGCCACTGCCGCGCCCTGCGGATCGGTAATCGTGCCGTCGATGCTGCCGAAGACCGCCTGCGCGCTGGCGCGCGATGCCCACAAACCACAAAGGAGCGCTACTACGAGCAGAGCACTGAAGCTGACTGCCTTTTTCATTGAAGTTCCTCCCACGATAGGAAAACCGGTTGAGTGCCTGACAACTGAATCCGAATCCACGAAAAAACTATTACTCATTGGTAAGCAGTTTGAGTTCCGAACTTTTGATCCTGCCAGAACATTGAAATCATTCGTTGTTCCTCAACTTCCCACAGATCGCGCATACACCAAATAGAATTTTTTTTGAATTGCTCTATTAAAAAATGAATTTCGAAGCCTGCCTGATCGATATTGCATAGTGAGACACGCGCAGAAAATCTCCGCACCGGACAGTGCTCATACCTAGCAAAATGAAAAAGCAAAAATGGAACCAAGCCGAAGCTAGCGCGCACTCCCACAAAAGTCGTGCTGCATCGTTGCCCGCGTAAACACGAATACGCGCCGGCCGAATTTCGCGAACGAAATTCAGCGAGCTTACAAATTTGCGGAAGCATGATGCCATTCCCAAGAATTTGAAAGTGTCAGTGGGTTTGTTACGGTTACTCGCTCGTAAGTTAATGACTTGAAAGTTGCAGAATCGATTTGTTACTCTCTGTTACCGTGGGCGTAACAGGGCATGTAACCGACGTCGAGCCGCGCCTTGTCGAGATTGACAAGCTGGTTAACAGCCATACCCTTCATGGATCCGAATCGCTTTGCAAGTTGCTTCGCTATCTGGCTGAGCATGCGATCCGCCATCCCGGGGTCGCCCTGAAGGAGTATCAGATTGCGACAGAGGTCTTCGGTCGCCCAGCCGATTTCGATCCCCATCTGGATTCCCTGGTTCGTGTCCAAGCCGGACGGTTACGCACCAAGATTGCCGAGTACTACGCCTCCGAAGGTGCCGAGGACGTCATCGTGGTGGAGCTACCCAAGGGAACCTACGCCTTAGCATTCCATCCGGCGACGGCTTCTGGTAAGGCCGGCATCCACGACGCGCATGAAGCCGGCGAAGGCAAGCTCGGCGTGCAGCCTTCTAGAAGTTCGCGAGCTATGCTGGTCCTTTCGATTCTTTTGGCGATTGCAGTCTTAGGCATCGCAGCACTGCTGGCTGATCGTTTCAAATCCAACCGGTCATCGAGCGTTGACGAGAGCGCGCCAGCGGTTTTTCGGGTATTCTGGCACGCCTTCACGGTGGGACCAGACTCTCCATGGGTGATTTTCAGCAATGGGGCATTTATCGGACGGCCGGAAACCGGATTGCGCTATTTCGATCCGGCACGCGATTCGCGCGAGGCCATATCAGACCATTACACCGGAGTGGGAGAAGTACTGGCGGTTTACGACCTGAACCAGGTTTTTACCCAGCTGCACCGTCAGATCCGGGTCAAGCGCGGAAGCCTGTTCTCGCTCGACGATGCCGAGAACAATAATCTGATTTTCGTAGGCTCACCCGCGGAGAACCTGAGCCTGCGCGATATCCCCAGCACCCATCAATTTGTATTTCAGCGTGCGACCTCCGGCCCGCGCAAAGGCGACCTTGCAATCGTCAACGTCGATCCGCGAGCGGACGAACCCAAAATGTTTTTCGCCAGCCCATCTGGCACGCCGCTCACCGAAGACTATGCCATCGTAGGACTGGTCCCGGGGATGAACTCGGCTCGCTCAGTTCTAATCCTTGCCGGGACCACCACCATTGGAACTCAAGCCGCCGCGGAATATGTATGCCGGCAGGACTCCCTGCAGCAACTCCAGCTGCGCCTCAGCGTATCGGACAATGGTCAAATGAAGCCCTTTGAAGCTGTGCTTCGAGTGAAAATCGCGCGTGGGGTGCCGGTGGGTACGGAGCTAGTCGCCTTGCGTGAATTCAAACAGTAATTTGATGGCTCACTGAGCCGGGTGAGTTCCGGAAAGTTGCGCTGCTTTTCGGTACTCTTCGTCAGCCTCGGCTTGCTGCCCCTTCTGAGTCAGCGCATGCGCCAATTCTTGATGCGCAGGGGCGTAATCAGGCGCGATCTTAATGGCGGAACGGAACTGCGAGATAGCTCCATCCACATCCCCGGCATGAAGCAGTCTCTTGCCTGAATTGGTGTTGAAGGTCGCGGCCTGAAGGGTGTTCGATTGCTTGAATAATTCCTGAGCGCGACGGTTTTCGACTTCGGCACCCGCAGTATCGCCCTGTTGGCGCAGGATCGCCGCCAGGTTGGTGTGCGCTCCCACCAAGCCGGGATTAATTTCAATCGCCTTGCGCAATGCTACGGCGGCGTCATTGGGTTTTCCGTCCTGCTTGAGGACGGTCCCTAGTGTGTAGTAAGCCTCCGCGTAATCTGGCTTGGCTGCGGTGGCGGCGCGTAACTGCTGCTCGGCTGCAGGAAAGTCACCTGTCTGCCAGAGAGTTACTCCGAGGGTGTAATGAATATCAGGCTGCTCCGGCGATAATTGCGCGGCTTGCTGAAATTCTGCGATTGCCTCCGGCAGTTGATCTTTCAGCTTCAGGGCAAGCCCGAGATCGTAATGTGCAGTGGCATCTTGCGGAGAGATTTTTATAGCCGCCTGAAATTGCTTGATGGCGGAATCGAAGTCGGCGCGCTGCAGGTAAGCCGTGCCCAGGTTTTCGAGATAACCGGCGTCATCGGGTCTGAGGCGGATTGCAGTTTCGAATTCGGGCATGGAGCTTGCCGCATCGCCAGTTTGAATCAGCGCAAGGCCGAGATTATTGTGAGCATCCGGGTTGTCGGGACGAAGCCTGACAAGTTGCCGGAACGCGGAAACCGCATCGGAGATGCTGCCCGCACGTTGCGACAAAAGGCCGAGGCTCTCCTGCGCATCAGGAAAATCGGGCTGCAGCGCCACCGCCTGTTTCAGCTGCGCAATGGCGGCGTCATCTTTCTTTTCGTCTTCGAGCACACGGCCGAGGTAGTAATGCGCCTGAGGATCCTGCGGGCTCGCTTCCGATGCTTTCGCAAGAAGGTCGCCGGCCGCCGGAGGTTCTTGTTGCTGCCAGCGAACAATGCCCAAATGAAGTTGCGCCGAAAAATAATCCGGCTTGAGTTTCAGCGCCTCAGAAAACTGGGCTGCAGCATCGTCAATTCTTCCAGTCTGCTCGAATAGCGATCCTAAATCGTCATGCAGATCAGGGCGTCCGGGCTCTAACTTTATGGCGGCCTGCATTTCTTCGATGCCGCCGGGAAGATTTCCCCGTAGGCTCAAGATTCGACCCAAGGTTCGGTGTGACTCGGAATCTCGGGGATCCAAGCGAACCGCCTGTCGCGCTTCAGTCTCGGCCTCTGCGAAATCGCGCTCGCCAACCAACGCATTTGCCAGATTCACGTGCGCCTGCACAAATCCCGGCTTGATTTTCAATGCCATGTGAAACTGCGCCACCGCGGCATCCGGCTCCCCCTGCTCCATCAGCACCCATCCCAAAGAATTGTGGGCTTCGGGACTTCCCGGAGCAAGGCGCACAACTTTTTCAAATGATTTGCGTGCGCTGTTCAGATCTCCTTTTTCGATGGCCGCCATGCCCTGCGAGTAGATAGCTTGCGCTCTCTCGGCCGACGTTTTCGTCTGCGGAGTAGATGTCTGGCCTTGGACTAACGAACTCGCCGGGAAGAGGCACAAGGCAGCGAGAAGAAAAACAGAAACCACGGTTGATGAGCGAAGGAACATGTCTAATTGTGATTCATGCTACTACGACCGGGAGCCTGGGGGAGCTCACCCTCTCAAGCTCAATCGCTTATAGTATGGTGCAAAGTGTGATGCGTTTTCGGGCTTCCAGCAATCGCGGCTTTCTTGGGTTAATCCTTCTCGTAATTCTTGCAGTTACCGCGCTCGAAACCGTCTGCCTGGCTGGATCTGCCTCCCCCTCCCATATCGCAGATTTTGAAGACATCGCCGAAAAAGCCGGTCTCACCATGACAAATATTTTCGGCGGCGTTGACACCAAGCAGTACATCATTGAAACCACCGGCACTGGGATCGCGATTTTCGACTATGACAACGACGGCTGGCCGGATATTTTCATCGTGAACGGCACCACGCTTGACCAGCGCGCGGGCAAGAACGCTCCCACCAACCATCTTTACCGCAATAATCATGACGGCACATTTACCGACGTCACTGTGAAGGCCGACCTTGTCGCCACCGGCTGGGGACAAGGCGTGTGCGTCGGTGACTACGACAACGATGGATGGGAAGACCTTTACGTCACCTATTACGGAAAGAATCGCCTTTACCACAATGATCACGGTGTTTTCAAAGAAGTAGCCGAGGAGGCGGGAGTCGCAGGCTCGGGCAAAGCCTGGGGCAGCGGGTGTGCTTTCGTCGATTACGACCGCGACGGCCGTTTAGATTTAATGGTCGCCAATTATGTTGACTTCGATCTTTCAACCGCGCCTCGCCCAGGCGAGCGCGCCGATTGTGTCTGGAAGGGCGTTCCAGTGATGTGCGGACCGCGCGGCCTGCCTCCGGCAAAAAATATTCTTTACCACAATCTTGGCGGCGGAAAGTTCGAAGATGTCACCGCCAAAGCCCACATCGACAAAGCCGCCGGCCACTACTCGCTCAGCGTTTCCACCCTCGACTACGACGACGACGGCTGGCCCGACATTTACGTCGCCTGCGATAGCACCCCGAGCATTCTGTATCACAACAATCATGACGGCACATTTACCGACGTCGCCATCGTCGCCGGCGCCGCATTCAACGAAGACGGCCGGGCGCAGGCCGGCATGGGCAGCACCATCGCCGACTTCAATGGCGACGGCAAACTCGACATTTTTCGTACAAATTTTTCTGACGACACCTCGACCCTCTACCGCAACAATGGAAACGGCACCTTTGACGACGTAACTTTCGC
>DATATW010000038.1:0-3023 GCA_036268595.1 Terriglobales bacterium | reverse complement strand
GGCCTGATAGGCCTCGAGCATTGTGAATTCGGGATTCCATCGCCAGCCCAAGCCTTCGTTGCGGAAGTTGCGATTGATCTCGTAGACGCGGTCCAGTCCGCCGACTACCAGGCGCTTCAGATAAAGCTCAGGGGCGATGCGAAGGAAAAGATCCATGTCGAGCGTGTTGTGGTGCGTCACAAATGGACGCGCGACCGCGCCGCCGGCGATGGGATGCATCATCGGAGTTTCGACTTCGAGGAAGCCGTACGACTCCATGGTGCGCCGCATCGACTGGATCATCTTGGTGCGCTTCAGAAAAACTTCGCGCACTTCAGGATTCACCACCAGATCGACGTAGCGCTGCCGGTAGCGCAGCTCGACATCGGTCAGCCCGTGCCATTTCTCAGGCAACGGCAGCAGATCTTTGCTGAGGAAGGTGATCTCTTCGACGTGGACCGTGAGTTCCCCGGTGCGCGTGCGAAACAGATATCCGCTGATGCCGATGTGGTCGCCGAGATCGAGCAACTTGTACAGCTCGAATCCCTTCTCGCCGACCGCATCTTTCTTCACATAAATCTGAAGCTTCTTTCCGCCCTGCTGAAGATGCGCGAAGCCGGCCTTGCCCATGAGACGGATCGCCATGAGGCGTCCGGCCACGCGCACGTTGACGCGGTCTTTCTCCAGATCCTCGGCAGTCTTGACGGTGAACTGCTCGAGAATCTGTTCAACCGTGTGGGTGAATTCGTATTTGCTGCGGTACGTGGGCTGCCCAAGCCCCTCAATCTGCTTCAGCTTTTCGCGCCGCAGTTCGTAGATTTTGTCGTCGAGTGCCAAGCGAATCCTTTTTCGTTCGGAATGAACGGTGATTATAAACAATGCGTCACGACCGCCGGGACGATAGCTCTCAGCTTTCAGCTATTAGCTAGCTGCTATTAGCTATTAGCGGATCGGCTGTTCCCATCCAACGAACATCGCCCTTCGGCTTCGCTCAGGGTAGGGTCTGCCTCTGGGTTCGTGATTCCCTTCTCTCCCACTCAAAGCCAAAGGCGAGCTTGAATGGGCCACCTTCGACTTTCTTGTTTACCTTCGATTTTCTTGTTTACCTTCGACCTTCTTGTTTGCCTTCGGGATTTTATTTCGCCCCTTTGGGGCTGGTTCCTCCTTTTTCGTTCTTACCCACCGCTCGCGCGGTGGGATGCATTCTTTCGCTCCTTCGTAGCTGGGGTATTGGTCGTCTTTTCGGCTGCGCGGTTATCGGGACGCTTTCGTAGGGGCCCTCGGACGGCTTTCGCCGTCCTCGAGATGACAATTCACTTTGGAATTCTGTCCTAGGAAAAACCTAAAGTCAGAATCGCTGATTGAACTGAATCGGGCGCCGTGCCGGACAGGGGTGGTTGAAAGTTCTTTCATCTTGACATGAAATCGTTTCTCGCCAATGCTCCACTGTGAGGGTCCCCATGCCACGAAAAGCGTCCGCCCGGATTGCCTCAGCCGCTTTGTCCAAGACCATGGATCGCAACCTGCGAGTTTATTGCACCGCTGCCCTTGCGGCAGGGGTGAGCGTTTTGGCTTTGGCGCAGGCTGCGCACGGCGAAGTCGTCGTCACGAAGAAGACGATTCCGATTCCGTACAATACCTTCCCCATCGTCGGGATTGACTTTAACCACGATGGGATCAACGATTTTTCCGCGAATCTCAATTTCAGCGCCTATCCTCTCTCTGATTGGGACCTGTTCGTTTTTCCTGTGCAAAGCAGCGGGGGAGTGGTCACTTCGCATAATGGGTATGCGTCCGCTCTGGTACGTGGCGCGAAGATCGGACCGGCGGACCATTTCGTCACGGGGCAGGAACACCGGATCGAGCACGTCCACACCATCGACAACACCTACTCACACCACTATGGCAGGACTCTCCGCGGCAATTGGGGCGGGAATCCGCAGAACCGGTACCTGGGCGTCAAGTTTATGATTCAGGGCAAGACTCATTATGGATGGATCCGTCTGACTGTCATTACGGAGCCTCGCAACCTTACGGCTACGATTACCGGGTACCGTACGAGACCATGCCGAACAAGGCGATTACGGCGGGGACAGGCGCGTCACCCGCAAGCGAGATCAAGGCCAACAATCAAACCCAAAGGCCGGACGCAGTTTCCCTCGGCATGTTGGCCCTGGGCACGGATGGACTGGCAATCTGGCGGCGGGAATAGAATCCTGCCATGCTTCAAGTACTAGAGCGTGTTTCAAGAATATTCCGCGCCCGCCTGGAAGCCGTGCCCTTCCGAAAACCGATTTTTGAAACACGCTCCAGCACTGACCGGCTCCGCTGCTCGCGCGGATTTTTCGGCCCGCTGCCCTCCTCTTTCCAGTCAAGTGCCGTGGGCTAAAGCCCGGAAACGAGGGCGACCTATCGCGGCCCTGAAGGGCCGCTCTTCCACGGGACTTCAAGCGCTCGGTCTTCAGCAATTCTGCGGCATTTTCCCCATGGAGTCGGCAATTAACCGTGTACCATGGTACATTGGTACACATGGCAGACGAACCCAGACTCGAGATCGAGCGCGTGCAGACTGGCGTGCGCATCGAAAAGCGCATCCTGAAAGTGCTCAAGGCATTTGCCGAATATCACGACATGTCGCTGGGCGACGTGCTCGAAGGTATCGTTCTGCATGCGTTCGACGGGAAGACACCGTTCAGTCCGGCCTCTCTTGAACGCATTCGCGAGCTGAAGAAGTTCTACGAACTTGATCTGGACTCAAGCGCCAGCCACCGACTGAAAGAGATCAAGGCGAAGCGCCGGTAGAGTGCCGTTTGGCTGGCGCGGTGCGGCGGTTACGCGGGAGAATCCTTCGCTCCGCCTGAAAAACGGCTGCGCTCAGGAGACAATTCAACGGTATCCCCAATGAGGCGAGCTTATGAAATCGATCTTTATCAAATTGAATCTCGGGTTGTGCGTTCTGAAATATTCGCTGGGCATCGTCATTCTGATCGAGGCGGTGATGTTCGTGCTGCCCAGCGCGGCGCATGAATTCAGCCGGACGCATA
>DATATW010000037.1:0-45921 GCA_036268595.1 Terriglobales bacterium | reverse complement strand
AGACCGATTTCCAACGGGTGAAAGATGGCATCGGGTCGCTCGAGGACCATGAAATGCTTTTGCGACTGTGGCGCGCAGGCAGCCGCGGTCTGTACCTGCCTGAGCTGGTAGTCACGGCAGAGATCGAACCTGACCGTATGGAGAAGAAGTATCACCGCAAATGGCACGCCAGCCATGGCCGCTTCTACGCCGCCCTGCACTCGGAAGAAGTTGAGCAATCCAGGCTGGGAAAAATTCTTGGCGTGCCCGCCCATTTTTATCGTCAGGCTCTTAGCGATGCCGGAGGATGGGCTTCCGCAATCATTCGCCGCCAGGCGGGAGACGCCTTCACGCATGAGCTGGGAATCCGCTATTTCGGTGGCTTCGCCGGCCGTCGGTGGCGTGAATTTTTTAGTCCTACGGACAAGCGCGGGGGAGGGAAAGCGAAGTCCAGCAGCTAAACATCCTCAGCCTTATACCAGTGTTTCCCATAAAAGAAGCCGGCCAGATCCCAGATTTGCAATTCGTAGGCGAACATTTCCCGCGCGTCTTTTTTCAATTTCATCAAGTGGGCGGACATCTTCAACCCTCCGCGCCCCACCCTGCCAAAAAGAAAACGCGGAATTCCTAAGAGGTATGGCGTCTCTTGCGGCTGTCTTCTATCCATAACTCCAGACGAGACACCGCGCCAGAAATGCCAGGCGCGAAAATACTTTTTGGTCAGGCGGTCAGGATGAATGTAGTGGTAGATGATGAGGTCGGGAACATACATGCCTTTGGCTCCGACTGCCAGCAAACGCCGGTACATGTCAGTGTCCTCGTCCGCCAGAGGACGATTGCCCTTACGGCCCAGGTCGGTCGAGTAACGGCCGACTTTGCTCAACATAGTCCGCGTGACAATCGCATTTCCGCCCATCAGCTCGGCATTGCTGGTGCCATAGCGGTGAAGAGCGCCGGCGTCTACCAACCCGATTACCCCCGCATGGTTGGGGGGCAGCCAGACCGGCTTCGCACCGCCCCAATTCGGCACATAGGGTCCCCCTATAAAATCGAGGTCTCCCTGGGAAAACATCTGATGGATAATCTGGAACCAGCGTCGATCGACCTGCTCGTCGTCGTCGATCATCCCGACCAGGTCGCCGCTGGTCGCATCAATGCCGGCGTTCAGGGCATGCGAACGCCCCTGTTTTTTTTCGAATAAATAATTGAGCCGTCCGTCAAACTTCGGCTGATAGGCTCCGACCATCTCGCGGGTAGCGTCGGTGCAGTTGTTATCGACGACCGTTATCGAGACGATAAGCCCTTCTGGAATCTGAGCGGCCAGTAAGCTGTCCAGCGTAAGCTTTAAAAACTGGTGCCGATTGTAGGTCGGCAAAATGACATCCAATCGCATGCGGACTCAGCTTACCTCCGGCCGTAAGTGTTTCGACGCGAGAAAATCCGATTCGTATTCGGATAGTGCTCTACTCTACGCGACAATGTCGCAACGCCCCGGGTCTCCCTCTTGACAGCGTTAGTATCAGCGCCAGAGTCACTGCCATCCCCTGCCGCGTGCTGGTGGCGACTGCTTGCCGCCAAGTTGTGCGCAAAAACCCTTGCGCCGTGCGCTCTTCCATCTCATCGCATTTGTATTGCCATCGTAACCGCAAGATAAACCAGCTGTTGCGGAGATAATTGCAGAATCCGCTGGGCAGGTAAAGATTGTTTGTGAAAATAAAGTCAACAATTGGGTCAGCCTTTGGAGCACTCAGAATCATAGGGAGCCTTGCAGTACATTCCCTCAAACATAGGCCGCCCTGCGTTCTCGAGCTCAAAGAGATTCTTTACTACGAAAGGGCACAAAACCTGAGTGTTAAAGCTGGCACACTTTGCAGGTTCACTATTAACCCCGCCGACAAAACCCTGCTGCGCTGCCGTCCCCAAGATAGGTCCTTGCTTGGATTGTGAAGCCTGCACATGGCAGACGGCACCGGCCCGCGGCACGGTCAGAATAGTCAGGCACGCAATCACGGAATGGGAGGCTTTGGAAATTCCAGGCTTCACGGACGGGGTATCGAACGATTCACAGGACATATTGTCAGAGGCGCGTTACGCAGTTCTGCTTAAACCTTGGGTTCGGGCATGGTGCCGTACCGCCCGTCAGCCATGACACTATGTCTCGTAGCGCGCGCAGCCATTCTACATCCCAGGCAATCGTACGTGAACAAAGGAATTGCAAGCTGGCAGTGCCGATCCAGCTGATCCAGGGATGGCTTGGCCGTTTCTGGCGAGTTTCGCCAATGATTGGTAATATCCAGATTTGATTGCAGCCGCCGTTCATGAATGATGCCGAAAGCCAAGAATCGCGTGCCCGATCGCCTCTAGTCTCGGTAATCATTCCAGCCTACAAAGCCGCGGGACACATCATCAGCGCGATCGAATCAGTTCTCGCCCAGACATTCTCCGATCACGAAATCATTGTCATCAACGACGGGTCGCCGGACACGCCCCAATTACTCGAAGTTCTGCGCCTTTACCGTGACCGTATCCGCTACCTTGAGCAACCCAACCAGGGTCCTAGCGGCGCCCGCAATTCGGGCATCCGGGCAGCATCTGGCACCTATGTCGCATTTCTCGACAGCGATGACTCCTGGTCGCCCTCATATTTGGGTGAACAGATTCGCTTACTCGACGGACCACCAGCTTGCGACCTGGCTTATTCCAACGCCCAACGGGTTGGGTCGCTTGCGGGACGCTGGCCGACCTGCATGGACGCGTCGCCCAGCGATGGCCCGGTCAATTTCGAAAGCCTGATTCGCGAGCAATGCACGGTGCTGACATCTTTTACCGTGGCTCGTAGGCAGGCCGTGCTCGACGCAGGCTTGTTCGATCCCGCTTTTCGCCGCTCCGAAGATTTTGATCTGTGGCTGAGGATGGCGCATCGCGGCGCCAAGATGGACTACCAGCGAACGGTCCTCGGGACCCATGCGCTTAGCGAAGAAGGCCTGTCAGGCGACCGCGATGCCCTGCGTGAAGGCCAACTCGCGGTTTACAGAAAAACGCTCTCCACCATGGATCTCTCCGCGCAAGAGTCGGCCCTCATACGAGCACAGGTTGAACGTTGCGAAGCCCTCATCCGCCTGGATGAAGGCAAGCATCTCCTGCTCTCACGCAGATACCGCGAAGCTGCCACCGCTTTTTCCAAAGCGAATATTTTCTATAACCGAGCCAGCCTGCGCGTCACGCTAATGCTGCTTGGAATCATGCCCGCCGCCGTGCGCTGGATATATCTGATTTCCCTTCGCGCGAAAACGGGTTTGCGGCATCTGAGAAGCCGCGCAGGTGGAATTGCCTCAGAATCTCCCGCAACTCCGGAAACGAATTCGTCCGGCCATACTACTGCATGACATGAAGGTCAATTCGGACGAACGGTAATTAGCTGCTCCGGTGCCCATGCAACATTTTTCACATCCGGCATCAGGCCAACCCCGGCGTGAACCCGAATTGAAAAGTCATTTGTTTTCAATGAGGAACTCCCAAAGTCAAACCGAAAGTGGCACAACAACTGCTAACATCACCACAGATCGGCCATGATGACCCTTGCGACGAATGATGGTCGGGAAGCCTTGCTGCAGGCGGAGCAAGCTTCCAGCGCGTCGGACTCCTTTGCACGCAACCGACAGACTGCCGCGAACTCTGCGCCGCCCAGTCAGCCTGCCGGCAAACCATCAGCGCGTAAGCGCATTCAAAACTTGATTAAGCAGCTTGTGCCGGCAACTGCAGTCGAAGGACTGCGCGTCGCAGCCGAATTGAAACCGGTTTCGCCTTCCGGGTATGCACGGCTTGCGAGCGTCGCACGCGCTTGGCGAAGGGCCGGACAAAAACCTATCCTACCGAAGCGAGTGAGCGGCGTAGTTTTCGTCTGCCACGGAAACATCATGCGCAGTCCGGTCTCGGAGGCGATGCTAAGAAACAAGCTCGAGCAGCGCGGAATCAGCCATGTGAAGATCGCGTCGGCGGGTATGCATGCCATCGCGGGCCGCAACGCTGATCCTCGCGCGCAAATTGTCGCCCCGGAGTTCGGAGTTTCCGTAAACGCTCATCGCGCACAGTTGCTGACTCAACAACTGGTCGACTCCTACGACCTGGTGGTCGTGATGGATATTCAGAATGCCGCCGAATTCCTGATGCGTTTTCCGCAAGCTGGCGACAAACTGTTTATGCTTCGGCAATTCTCGGAGCAGAAGCGGGCTGCAGGGCGTGACATCCCCGATCCTTATCCGGGCGACGAGAATTACATGCGCCAGTGCTGCGGCATGTTGCAGGAATGTATTGAAGGGCTGACGGTCGAACTGGCGAAAGCACAGCAATAAAATCTGACAGGTGGACATGGCGAGTAATTCATCACAACCGGGCCAAGCCAAAGAATTGTTAGGCGCTGCGGGTCGCGTTTTCCGCGTGCTGACCGGACAACTTATGGCAGGCCGCGGCGTGACAGTTTTCCCCGACGATGTTTTTCTGGTTTCCTATCCGCGCTCGGGAAATACCTGGACGCGTTTTCTGATCGGAAATCTGCTGAACCCCGAACAGCCGGTTACCTTCGCCAACATTGAGTCGATCATTCCGGAAATTTATTTCAATCCTGATCGCATTTTGCGCCGCCGCCCTCGCCCGCGGCTGCTCAAGAGCCACGAATCTTTTCAGCCGCTCTATAAGCGTTTGATCTACATTACTCGCGATCCGCGCGACGTGGCGGTCTCTTTCTATCATCACCACGTCAAGGCCGGGAACCTTCCGGACGGCTATCCCATAGACGAGTACGTTCCGCGATTCGTCGCTGGCGAGTTCGATTCCGCCTTTGGATCCTGGGGCGAGAATGTGCAGAGCTGGCTGGCCATTCGCAGCGGCAGTCCCGACTTTCTTCTTCTCCAATATGAAAACATGAAGGCCGATCCTGAAGGCGCGTTGCGCCAGGTCGGCGACTTCCTGGCGGCTCGCTGCTTTCCACATTTACAGATGACTCCACAGGCGATTCGGCGTGCAGTTGAGTTGAGTTCGTCGGATCGCATGCGCGCCCTGGAAAAAGAGCAGGCCAAAGATTGGGTTCTGACTAAGAACACCCGGCAGGATAAACCGTTCGTCCGCTCCGCAAAAAGCGGGGAATGGAGGAAGACGCTCTCGCCGGCTTCGGCGCAATGTATCGAAGCTGCATGGGGTGAAATTATGCAGCGCCTGGGATACTCGCTGTCACAGCGGGAGAGTTCCGGCTCACCTGAAGTTGCCGAGCCGGTCAGTTCTCGGCCGCGGTTTTAGCTGGCGCTGCGACAGCTTTCGGTTTCAGCAGCCGTTGCTGAAACCAATTTTTCAGTGCCGCCACTCCCGGTTTGAGATCAGCCGAAGCAAAATCCTCATATCGCAAACCCGGATACCAGGGCACAACCACTTTCAGCGCAGTCGATAAGAATCCAGGGAAATCTCCCGGCCAGCCGCGCGGCCTTCCCGCCATTACATTTCTGAGATGCACTAAATCGCCAAGCAGCCAACGGCATGTAATCCCATTCTTGAAGTTGATGCGTTCCGGAGGAAGTTCATTCTGCAGATAAAAGTTTGCCAGGAACTTCGGGAAATCGATCCCGCTGAAAAGGCAAAGCTGCATCGATCCCCAAGGCCGGCCGTTTACCTCCATGAACACTGCCCTGCCGGTTTTCGCCTCGCGCTTAAATTCCACCATCGCCAGGCCGCGGAATCCGAGCCCCAGCAAAAGTTTCTCGCTGTGCTGCAGCATGTCATCTTCTAAAACAACCGAACGGCGCGCGCTGCTAGCGGATCCGCAGGGATTGATTTCGCGAATGCGTTTCCATTCGAACGGTATGCGAAGCTGGGTCGCGGTCACAAACCCCGACAAGCCCATCCCTGCGCCGTGAATGAATTCCTGCAGCAAGACGTCCTGCACTACGGCCAGTCGCTCACTGACGATCCCCGAAAGTTCGCCCTGGCTGTAGGCGTAACGTACCGATCCGGAAACGCCGCCTTGCTTAGTCCAACGAATCGAGTAGCGGTCCTTTACAACTACGGGAAAACTAAGCTCGCCTAATCGTTCGAGTTCACCGACTGACGACACCAGGTCAGTGCGCGGCACCGGAATTCCCAGTGACCGCGCGAGTTCGATCGTCTGATATTTGTCTGCCGCGGCCACCATCGCTTTCTCAGGCGGCAACGCCACGGAGCAGCTGGCGGGAAGACGATCACGCACGCGGGAGATCGGAACCATGGTCCAGTCCGTCATGGGTATGAGAAGGTCAATCTCTTCCCGTATGCAGATTGAAATAATTTCTTCGGCGAAAACTTCGGATTGCGCGGGGGCCGGAGAATAGCGGAGAGACTTTTGGCAGTAGCGGGAAAAAGAAGCTGCTGCGAAACTGTTGTGATCGGCACCGACAAAAACCTGATGCCCGGCGCGCCCTAATGCTCGCGTGAACGCCAGCGCTGCACACGAATGACCGTCAAGAACAAATATGCGGCTCATGGCTTAAACCGCGCGTCCCGCCAGGCTGGACTCCAGCACCCACTTGAATTCGTCCATATCGTATGCCGGACGAACTCGATGCAGAGTCAGCGGATCATCGTCGCGATTCACCAGTCCCGGGTTCGTAGTGACCGCCGTGGCGTAGCCGGCTTCACGGCTCACCTCAACCGTGCGTGACGTCCAGTGTGGTTTCAACGCCGGCACCGGATAAGAAAAATGCCGGACCGGACTGCCAAGCTGCGTGTCCAGTTGACGTTTTGATTCTGCCAGCTCGTGCCGAAGGTCGGTATCGTCTTTCACGTGCGCCAGATTCGGATGCGAGACGGTGTGCGATCCCACGACATGGCCTCGCTTCGCCAATTCGCGCACCTGCTCCCAATTCAACATCAGCTCCGGCTGCGTAAAACTGGGTACGCCGAGTTGCTGCTCAATCTTTGCCACCTCGGCTTCCTGCGCGGCTCCGGTCAGCGCGCTCAGGTGTTGGCAGGATTGCGCGAATGCCCGGGCGCGCGCATCAGGCTCAGAAAACGAAAAAACCGAATCGTTCGGAGCAGTCCACGACTTCTCTTTCGTGGTCGCAAAAGCATGGCGTACTCGTACTGCCCAGGGTAGATTTTCAGTCTCAATGTAGCCGACCGTGATGTAGAAAGCGCCCGGGATGCCCAGCTTCTCCATGATCGGCGCCGCCATTTCCAAATTGTCAGCGTAGCCATCATCAAAGGTGACGGCGAAGCATTGAGGAGGCAGCTCTTTTTCGCCTCTGGCAAAAAGCAATACGTCGTCCATGCCGACAGGGGTGCAACGGCGTGCCAGCGTTTCCATTTGTTGACGGAATATCTCGGTGGAATGAACAATTCCGCCAAGAGTATTTGCGTGCTCCTCGGGGCATTCCTTCACCGAGTGGTACATCAGCACCGCCACGCCCGGCTTGTTGAGCAGACGCAAAGCCCTGCTCGCCAGCACCGCTCTCTTGGCCGCCGATTTCAGTTTGCCGGGTGCAGTCATGTTCAACTCACAGATGGTTGGCGAAGCGTAACCATTGCTCCACCATCGTAATTCCACGACTAAAAGGAACCCGAGGCTCGTAGCCGAGAATCCTCTTCGCTTTATCGATGCTGAAGAAAACGGTGCCCGTCTGGGTGGCGACCGTAACTTCCTCGGGCATGGAGAATTCGCCGTTACTTTCCGGCGACGCGCCGTCGGACGGCGAAAAACGCGCTCGAATCCGTTCCCGCTTTTCTTCCGGTTGAGCTTGCATCCATCCCCAAAGCGCAGTTTGAACCCGCTCCATGGCAGGAATGCGCCGCAGCAGCATGCGCAGCTCGCGGCTTCGCAATAATTGGCCGCTCTGCTGAATCGATCCCCAAATCAACCCCGGCTGCCGGCGGTAATAATCTCTGACCTCTTGCTTGCTGATCTCGTTAAGCGATGGCGCATTCTCCACCATGGGTACGTGAGCGCGAATGAAATCCCCCCAGGTGATTCTCTCGCCATCGGTGATGTAAAAAGTCTCGCCCACTGCTTTCTCCGTTTCAATGGCCAGAAACACCGCGTCCACAAGGTTGTCCACATATCCGGTATTGCAGGCGCCGTTACCGTTTTCGATCAGAGTTACTTTGCCATCGCGCAACTCGCGAACCAGGCGAATCGACCATGCGGAGTAAGGACCGTACACAATCGAAGGACGCAGAATAACGGTTGGAAGTCCCCGGCGATGGAAACTGTTGACGATCCCTTCGGCGCGTCCTTTATTGTCGCAATAGTGGTCGCCGGTGCGGGGCAGGTCGGCCGATTCTGTTTCACTGCCCGGTGCCGGAGTCAATCCATGCACCGCGGCTGTGCTCATATGAACAAACCGTTCGACGCCCACTGCAGCTGCGGCCTTCAGCGTATTCTCGGTGCTGCTTAAAATACCCCGTGCCGGCGCTAAACCGCAGTGGATGACGATCTTCGCGTCTCCCATGGCTTCGCGCAGCGAGGCGAGGTCGAGCAAGCTGCCGGGAACCAGGTTGATGGGCAAGCGCGCAATTCTCGAAGCGTGCTGTACTGTGTGCACCAGCGCGCGCACATCTTTGGCTCCCGCCTGCGTCAGGCGCTCGCAAACCCGTCCTCCGATAAAGCCTGTGGCCCCGGTAACAAAGATAGGCTTCTGCAGCCAGTTCAACTGCTCACCTCGAAGCGAGAGTCCGCCAATTCCGACCACGGCTCCGGGATTCTGTGCCGGTTTGCGTAGCACTGCTCTATCAACTCAATGATCGAAAGCGCCTGCCAGCCATCGACCACCGGCGGTTCAACCCCTTGAACACTGCGCACAAAATTCGCCAGCTGCTTATAAAAGCTATTCGACCGGAATCCCAGATTAGCTTCCGGACGGCGCAAGGTCATAGTGACTTCCTGACCTGCGAGACGACGGTGAATAAGAACAACGTCGGTGTCTGACGCTGGATTCTCCGATGAACATTCCGATCCCGTAACCAGCAAGCGGTTCGGCAGCTCATGCGTACGGCTCAGTCGCATCAGGCCGTGAATGTCTCCGTATTTTCCTCGATGATGAAGATCGAGGATCACGTTGGCTTCAATGCCGCCTCCCCAATCGTCATCCTGATATTCGAAGCTCACCACCGGGCCGAACCAATCCACCAGAGTGTCGAGCAGGTGAACTCCATAATCGATCAGTACGCCGCCACCGGCTTCAGCTTTGGAAAAATAAAAACCCGAAGTTGTTTCCCAGTCGTAGGATCCGCCATATTGGCAATCGTAACCCTGGATGCTGCCGAGCAGCCCATCCTCGAGGACCGAACTCAGGATCAGGCTCCCGGCTTGAAAGCGGCGGTTCATGCCCACCGCGAGCACAAGATTTTTTTGCGTTGCCAGTTCGCAGCAGGCGCGTGCGTCGGCGGAAGTAGTGGCCAGCGGTTTTTCACACAGAACGTGTACGCCTGCGTTCAAAGCTTCCATGATGATGGGGGCGTGCAGACTATTTGGCAGGGCGTTGATGATGGCATCAACTTCGCCGAGCACGGAACGGTAATCGGCGGCGATTCGACACTGCACTCGGTTGAGCCGCGCTAGTGCCGCCGCCCGCTGAGTATCGGTATCGACAAGCGCAGTGAGTTGCGCGTCCGGATGGGCCAGGACCGCCGGCAGATGACGACTTTTGGTGATCGCACCGCAGCCCAGAATTGCTATTCGCAGTTTCCCCCCCATTTCAATCTGTTCTATTTTCCGGCGCGTGAGAGTGCGATTCTCTCCGCGCTGGCATTTTGTCCAGCCTCAGTTACTAATTCATATTCCAGAAACTGCATGAGCGCTCCCCACTCAGACTCTATTTGCGCAACCGAAACTGCCGGCAATTTTGCCTTCCAGCCGCCGGTCGACGCCGCGCCAACGAAAGGAATGTCTGCACGCTGGTTCTTGGTGGACACCCACTCCTGCGCTTGCTTTTTCTCCAGCTCACGCATCTGCTGAGCAGAACTCCGCTGAATCGCTTTTTCCCGGCTCGCCGCATCCGCCTGGATTCCAAAAAAATCCGCGATCCGCGCCAATTCCTGCGAGGTATTTCGCTGCATGTCCTCATAGCGAAGCAGCAGAAAGTCAGGGTCCTTGCCTCGTGCGCTGATCCATGTGCCCACGTTTTCGGCCCAGGTGCCCCAATCCGCAGAGCTGAGCCGCCCAGCCACGAAGTCCTCTACGTAGCGCTCAAGTGGATAACCGTCTTCAATGTGACGATACTTCCTCGCGAAATTGTAGTACGACAAAACAACATCGCGAGGATCACGAACGATATAGATGACCTTTCGGTATCGATGGTCAAAATATTCGTGACTCTTGATGTAGCGCGGCCTCGGGGTACGTTTCAGCATTCGACTGGATTGCGCCTCGGCATCCGGTACCAGAGTTTCGATATTGGCAAATGTGACTGGTTCATCCGGGTGCAAAAGGTTGGCGATCAGGAAGCGCGTCCAGGTATTGCCCGAGCGGGGATAAGAAACGATAAACGTATCATCGGGATAAACCGCCAAGTTGCGGCCCGCAACGTCTTTGCCGAATGCGTATTTCAGGACGTATTGGATGCCGTAGAGCGTAGTTTTTCCCCAAGCGTGTTCAGCTGCTGAAAAAGCAATCCGGCTGCCATCTTCAGCACCTTAAGACTATGAATACTAATAACTTAATAGCGGTTCGGCGGTTCGGTCGCAAATTGTTGCATATATAGGCAGGCACCCAATGCAAACTGGGTTACAAGTCGCCCAAGGACGGCCTTATTCTACACCCGAATTTTCTGAATCTGTTCCTCTGGAAGGTACCTGTTTGCCGCGCGTAACACCTGCATTTCGCTGCGCATGTGCTAAAGTTTGCAACTTGGGGAGGCCCGCGCCCCTCACCTGAGAAAACACGGAACTTACACCCCAACTCTTGGTATCCA
This sequence comes from Terriglobales bacterium, assembly GCA_036268595.1. Taxonomy (GTDB): domain Bacteria; phylum Acidobacteriota; class Terriglobia; order Terriglobales; family Acidobacteriaceae; genus Gp1-AA145. Next base: position 35,014 of record DATATW010000037.1, on the reverse strand, counting down.
AGTTGCACCCAGCCTACAGAACCACGATGACGACATACTGAACCTTGAACATGTCAGGAACCGCGCGCAAACTCGCCTCGGGCTTCTTCTTCCGCTTTGCCAATACCATTGCGACGGCGGTGGTTTCGGTCGTCATCATGCCGTTCGTCGTGCACTCGCTCGGCGACCGCGATTACGGCATTTGGACCCTGGTCGCGACCTTTGTCGGCTACTACGGCGTGCTCGAGCTCGGACTGGCAGCCGCAGTAAGCCGCTATCTCGCCCGCTCTCTCGGCGCGAAGGATGAGGAGGATTGCAACCGGGTTTTCAACACCTCATTGCGGCTCTATCTCGGGATCGGACTGCTTGCCCTCGTGATCAGCGGGGCGATTGCGGCGGCGGCGCCGCTGGTCTGCCGCACGCCGGCTGACGCCTCGCTGTTCTGGAAGCTGATCCTCATCCTGGGCACCAGCATCGCCCTGATGTTTCCCACGCGAGTTTTCAAAGGGCTGCTTGAGGCCCACCTACGCTTTGATATTGCCGCTTCGGTCGAATTGCTCTCGCTGGTTTTGCGGACCGGTTTAATCTTTCCCGTCATTTACCTGGGCTACGGGGTCGTCGGCTTGGCGTGGGTTACGGTTCTTGCCAGCCTGCCCGCCATGGTGCTTCTGATTTATTACGCGCATCGTGAACTGCCATTCCTTCACTTCGACCGCAAGTATTGGCAGCGCGACACCGCCCGCTCCCTGTTTTCGTATAGCGCCTACAGCCTGATTGCGAACCTGGCAAACATTCTTCGTTTCAAGGTCGATGTGGTGGTGGTGGCCCGCTATGTCGGGCTGGTGGCGGTCACGCACTATCGCGTGGGCGGAGTTTTGACCCAGTACTTCTTCGATCTTATGTCCTCGATGTTCGGTGTGTTTCCTTCAGTGTTCAGCCGGCAGGAAGGTGCGCGGGATTTCGACGGCCTTAAGCGAACATTTTTCTTCGCCAGCAAATGCGCGATCTGTGTTTCCAGTTTCATCGGATTCGGCATGCTCGCCTGGGGCAAACCATTCATCGTGCGCTGGATGGGCCCGCGCTATGCCGATTCTTACCTGGTGCTGGTGCTTCTGGTAGTCGGGGTCACGGTGTCGCTGTGGCAAGGACCGTCGGTCAGTCTTCTCTACGCCATTTCAAAACATAAGTTTTATGCCATCTTCAACTCCATCGAGGGCGTAGCAAACCTTGTGCTTAGCCTGGTCTTCGTGCACTGGTACGGAATGTATGGCGTGGCTTTGGGAACGTTGATTCCCATCCTGATTACCAGAATCGTGATTCAGCCGATTTATGTTTGCCGTGTGGCGAACATTGACTATTTTGAATACGCACGGCGCAGTCTGCGCACCTTGGCATTCGTGGCTTTGTCGCTGGTGGTTCCCGTGTTGCTTTCGATCCGGTTTGCGGCTCCGAACTACAAGGCCCTAATTTCGCTCGGAATCGTTTCGACCGTGCTTTATGCCATACCTTTGTGGTTATTCGAACTGAGCGGCAGTGAAACCGAGATTTTGCGTTCCGTATTTCGAATGAAAATGGCGGCCAAAAAACTGAGTCACGCCGCCGCAGATTAGAAGGACTCTCCAATGTTTGATCGCATCACTCACGCCATGAAGAGTGCCCTCGGGCTTCGACATCCCGGACGGGAGCTGATGGTATTCCCCGACGACGTGTTCATCGTGTCCTATCCGAAGTCCGGAAATACCTGGACCCGCTTCCTGATTGCGAACCTGGTGCACCCCGAGATGCGCCCGGATTTTTCCAATATCAACCAGATCATTCCTGAACCCGAAGCCGCATCTACCCGGGAACTGGCTAAAACTCCGCGCCCGCGCATTCTGAAAAGCCATGAATACTTCGATCCGCGTTATCGCCGCATCATTTACATCGTGCGTGATCCGCGCGACGTGGTCTTATCGCAGTACCACTTTCACATGAAGCGCGGGCGAATCGGCGAAAACTATCCCATAGAAAAATTCGTGAAAAGTTTCGTCGCCGGAGAAACCAGCGGCTACGCGTCCTGGGGAGAAAATGTGGCCGGCTGGCTGGCCACGCGTTACAACTCGCCAGGATTTCTGTTGTTGCGCTACGAAGACATGCTTGCCAACACTGCCGCCGAGTTGACCAGGATTGCGGCCTTTCTTGAACTCGACGCGGATACCCAGCGGGTTGCGCTTGCCGTCGAACAGAGCTCTGCGGATCGCATGCGAGAGTTTGAAAAAAAACAATCGGGAAATTGGTATCTGACCAAAAACACCCGCACCGACATTCCCTTTGTCCGCACCGCCAAGTCGGGTAACTGGAAAACATCGCTTCCGGAAAGCGCTCAGGAAATTATCGAAGGCGCGTGGGGACCGCTGATGCGCTGGCTGAAGTATGAAACCGTAACCGGGGCCAAGCCCGATCCTGGAACATTTACGCTGGAAACTATCACCCGCTGAGGGCGATCGTCATCGTATTCGAATAAACGAGAGCGAGTTGATGATCGCGATCCCACCTCTGCGAATTGATCCCGTGGGAAGGGATACCTGCCGGCCACGCCCGCCCCAAAACATTTCCCGAAGAGCGCTCAGGATTGAAGCTGCATCCGTATCCTGATACGCTGGTCGGAACGCGGACCACCCTCTCCAGGAATGGCGATCAGTACAGCATGCGAATCCTTGACCTCGGTTGCGGCTCTGGAACGCCACTCACTCGCTGGAAGCTGGCCCCCTCGGACCACGTCACCGCCATGGACATCAATGCCGAAAGCCTTGCGCGCGCAAAACAGAAATATCCTGAGCGCCGATTCCTCGAGGGTTCAGGCGAAAACTTGCCGTTGGACGATCAATCTTTCGACAAGGTAATTTGTGCGATTTCACTTCCTTACATGAACATCCCCAAAGCGCTGAGAGAAATAAATCGTGTCCTGATTCCGAGCGGGGAACTGTTGCTGAGCCTGCACCCGCCCAGGTTTACACTGGCCGAATTGCGAAACGCTTTCCCCCGGCCAAAAGCGACAACCTACAGGCTATTTGTTTTGGCGAACGGAATTTGCTTCCACTTTTTCGGAAAGGCGCCAGGGGAGTCTTTTCAGACTGAGCGCGGTATGCGCATCGCGCTAAGGCGGTCAGGATTTTTCCCCAGGCTGTTCCATTTGGAAGACGGACCAGCCGGCGAGAGATTCATTGTCGAAGCATTGAAAGCCACGGCAGTTCGACAAGTTCAAGCGCGAGCGGCTTGAGACGGTGGTGCTGATACGCTCCGAAGTATGAAAGCGTAACTGGCGCCAAGTCTGCACCCGGGAGCGTTTACGCTGGAAACTATCCTCGGCTAACCACCGCCCTTTAAACCACACTAGAACCTCGCTGGCCCGCCCTTTGGCTGGCGCTCAGGGCAGGCTCTTCGTTCTTTTCGAAGAGTGGGTACCACCGGCAAGATTCAGCGTCGCTGTGGACGGAGATAAAATATCCCATAGCGCAAGCCTTCGAGGTTCCCACCTTTGAAAACCGCAAAGGCTGGGGCAGCCCGGCGAATGGGGTACCCACCTATCGGTTACGCCCACGACATCAAAAGCATGGGCCTCCCGCCCGAGTTCGCCTACTTCAGCGAAGCCATGTCAATCACGAATCGGTATTTCACATCGTTCTTCAACATCCGCTCGTACGCCTGATTGATCTGATTCACTCCAATCATTTCCACATCTGACGTCACGTTGTGCTCTCCGCAGAAATCCAGCATTTCCTGGGTCTCGCGAATCCCGCCAATCAGCCCGCCCGAAATATTTTTTCGTCCGAACAGCAGGCCAAACACCTCAAGCGGCAAAGGCTCTACCGGGGCCCCTACGAACCCGAGCGTTCCGTCGCGCTTCAGCAGATTGATGTACGCATTAATGTTGTGTTTCGCCGGCACCGTGTCCAGAATAAAGTTAAACGTTCCCAAATGTTTCAGCATTTCGGAGTCGTTTTTTGAATTCACAACTTCGTGCGCTCCAAGCCTGATTGCGTCCGCAGTCTTGTTCTCGCTCGTAGTAAAAACAACCACATTCGCTCCGAACGCGGCCGCAAGTTTCACCCCCATGTGTCCGAGCCCGCCAAGGCCAACCACTCCCACCTTCTGACCTTTGCCGATCTTCGCCCGGCGCAGCGGAGAGTAAGTCGTAATTCCCGCGCACAGCAAGGGAGCGGCCGCGGCTAAATTCAAATTCGCCGGAACCCGCAGCGCAAAGTCTTCGTCCACGACCACGCTTTGCGAATATCCGCCGTAAGTCATGCCTCCAAGGTGCTTGTCCGGCGCGTTGTAAGTAAAGATCGGCATGCTGGCGCAGAACTGCTCTTCGCCTTCGCGGCAAGCCTCGCAGGTCCGGTCTGAATCCACCATGCATCCCACTCCGGCCAGGTCACCTGCTTTGAACTTGGTGACTGCGTTGCCGGTTTTCACCACGCGTCCAACAATCTCGTGTCCGGGCACGCACGGATAACTCGTCGGAATGGCATTCTCAAACTCGTTGCGCACAAAATGAATGTCGGTGTGGCAAATGCCGCAATAGAGAATCTCAATCTGGACATCTTTCGGCTGCGGCGTGCGCCTGGGAATGGTGATCGCGGCCACGCCCGACGTCGGACTCTGCGCGGCAAACGCCTTGGCTGTGTAGGTTTGCGGTTTCGGCGTTTCGTCTGGAACTGGTACAGCTCGCAGGGCGCTCATGGGGCCTCCTTGCTGCGATCGAGATCGTCAGAATTGTACTGCTCATGACCGATTTTGCAAGTAGGCGGGTGGCCCATTCAAGCCTGGTTTTGGCTCGGGTGGGACGAAGCCGGCCGGTGCGGGTCAAATGAAGGCTGGGGGAAGATTTCTTTTCAAGCTCCTGTCGCGTGGTCTAAACACTGGTGCAGACGTTCATGGTTCCCGCCCTTGGCGAACTACGCGAAGTACGGGGCACCAGCTTTGTAGGCGACGCCAATGAGATCAAAGGCCGGGCCACCCGCAAGTATCTGTCTAGTTGTAGAATTGGCCGTCCGCTGGGCCCCCGTCCGAATTCAGCTTCATTTCGAAAGGACATCTTCATGAGCGCATCTTCAGCAGCAGTTTCACGCACCAGTGTCTACACCACTCCCGCGTTCTGGGAACGCTTGTGGCGCACGGGCGGCATCCAGGCCGCGGGGCTCTTCGTCGTCGGGTATATCGTTTACGGCCATCAGCCGCAGGTCGGCGCGCCGGGAGACGCACTGATCGCGTTCTATAGCGGCGGCCGAACCGGGATCCTGATCGCTGTGGTGTTCTACGGCTTTGCAATCCTTAATTTAATGTGGTTCGCGGCGGCGCTCAGGTCCACCTTGGCGGACGCTGGGCAAGACGGCTGGGGCGCAGCGGCAACCGCCTCGAGCGCAGCGGTCGGAGGGCTTTTCCTTCTGCTCATCACGGTTATCGCAGCTCTCGCGTACTCTATCGCTGGCTCGGGAAATCACGCGGTCATGTCGGGACTGAACGATTTGACGTGGGCCGGCGTGGTGTTGAGTTCGTTTCCGCGGGCGATGCTGATCATGGCCGCGGCGTTCGGGCTCTGGCGCGCCAGGCTGATCTCGAACGCGCTCTTCGCGGCGGGGGTCGCAGCGGTTGTGCTCGTCTTACTGGGCGGCACCACGTGGCTGAGCGCTGGATTCTGGGCGCCGGACGGCGCCTATTCACGATTGGTTTCACCCGCGATCGGCGTTGTTTGGGGCTTGATCGTTAGCGGCGTTCTGTTGACGCGTCCTGCTACGCGTGCTGGATGGTGATATGAACCCAGGTGAGGCTTTTCAGCCGCACCGTACCTCAAAAGACGAAATTACGGCATGTCCGTAAGACGTGGCCTTTCAAATCAATTCCGGCGGGTGGCCCGGGCTTTTGATCTTGCGGGCATCACCAACACAGTGGGTGCCACGTCCTTGGGGTTTTTGGCGAAGGGCGGGAATCGGAAATGCCAGCGCCAAGTGGGTTTGATCACTGTCCACAACAAAATCAAATGGCACACGCAGCATCGCCGCCCCACCCTTGCAAAAACGCAAGGATGGGGCACCCTCGGTGGGAATGGCGCGCGCAAGATCGTTAAAGGTGGGCCACCCGCCACGGACTCGTCAATTTGCGCGAGGAATGACGCTGGAGCAGTTACCGTTTCTATTTCCTGGACGAAGCCGGCCGGGCGCGGGTCAATGAAGGCTGGGGAAGATTTCTTCTCAAGCTCCTGTCGCGTGATCCAAGCACTGGTGCAGACGTTCATGGTTCCCGCCCTTCGCAAACTACGCGAAGAACGGAGCACCAGCTTTGTAGGCGACGCCAATGAGATCAAAGGGCGGGCCACCCGCCCCTTAATTCTTTAATTGAGGAGATGCTCTCATGCATTTTCAAGGTATAAAAATCGTTCCGGGTGAAACGACTACGCCTACCGGAAAGAATGCGGTACGGGATGTCGAATGTCCTAGGTGCCAATCAAAATATCATCTTTGCGCTTCTCCCGGCATGCCGGACGTAGCAGTCGAGTTGCAGGCTTCAGCCTTGCGTAAGCGCATTGAGTCGCAACCTTGCGGAGCGCATACGGGTATAATCCCCTTGTCGGATTAGTCCCAAGAACGCGCCGGAATCTTCGCTTACACCAAACGCACAATTAAAGGTGCCGTAACGTACCGCATTTTTTCCGCGCAAGGAATAGCGTTTAAGAGCTATGACCGGCACAAAGGTCCCTCCCGAGACAATCAGCGAATTAGCGGACCGACTCGAACGTATTCAGCAAGAGCTTTTTTCCATTCAAAGATCACTGGAAAAGATGGAACCTATCGAGGCTGCCGTGCAATCCGCTGAGACTCGAAGTAAGACGGTATAAATCGCGGCAGTCGTGCTTAAAGCCGTGCTAGTGTGTAGGCGTATCGAAGGGAGCCGAAGACTGCAAACCGGCTTTTATTCTTTTGAAAACCGCTGCCAAGTTAAAGATGAGCTTTCGTAAACTCGGCGAACTGGAGTTTCAGTGTTACCAGAACGCTTTACGTCTTCATTCTGATGCCCTCCTTCTCTACACGAAAGAATCCTTTGCGTCCGCATTTGCGTTATCCGTGCTTTCAAATGAAGAATTCGGGAAAGGCTTTGCCATAGCCGAAATATGTTTCCAGGCAACACATGAGAAGCAGTTTGATGCGCATGACGAAAAAACCCTTCAACAGCTATTGAGAGACCACAAACTGAAGCAAGGATGGTTTGTGTCACACGCAGTTGATTGGCGGCTGATGACGCGCAAATACCAACAAAAGCGTTTTCAACGCCAACAGGCTGACAAAAATGATGCGTTCTATGTGGGTGTACGGACCGGCAATCATCAAATTGTGCGTCCGTTTCTTTTGCCGAAGTCCAAGGCACGGCGTCAATTGAAAATAACAAACGATGTGCTGCAAGATTTGGCCGAAGGCAGACTAAGCGGAAAGTATATTTACGAAGAAGTTTTAGACGGTGTTCTGCGAAGCCGCCGTCTTCTCAAGAGCCTCAAGGCGTCTGCAGAACTTCTCCGTTGATGGCTGTCCCGCGCTTCAGTTTTTCAATAGCGAGAGGGGTTCTGCGATGTGACAAACTGTCCACAAAAATCTTACAAAGTGGGAATCTTTTTCCACCGGGCACAAAAGTTCGTGCTAGCATCCGATTCACTGATGGGGCTTCATCCTTCCACGGATGAGTAACCCCTCCAGTTGAAAAAGAGCCTGACGCCTGGGTGCCCCAGCGTGTGACCTCCAAGACCACATGCTGCCTCGCAGCGCGTGGACTTGGTTTTGTTTTTCTTTGCCTTCAATCGTGCCGTAAATGGCGTCTAGCAGTCGCGTGTACTCATTAGCGGTGAGCGGCAGCGTGGGCGGCTCTATCTTTGGTAATCGCCAGTGTTTATGCGGTCAAAGAACTGGCGGAGAGAGTGGGATTCGAACCCACGTTAGAGTTTCCCCTAAACACGCTTTCCAAGCGTGCGCCTTCAGCCACTCGGCCATCTCTCCGGCACTTTTGCCCTAAACGAATGTGTCACGCGCTGGGCAAGACGGAAGCTACTGCGATCGGCAGAAGCACAGAACAGGTCTGTCTTTCGATTCTATGGGGACGCGTCACCGGGAGCAACTGTGGGCAGCAGTTCAGCACACAGCATTCGGCGTAGAGCGCTGGTGAAGACAGCAGGATTCATGGCTGATGGCTGATGGCTACTACGAAGGCTTGTTCGTCTCCGCCGGTTCCACTTCTGCGGGCTGTTCTTTGCTTTGGGCTGAGTTCTGTGCGGGCTGAAGTGCTGCGGCTTTGGGTTCGAGGATTACGCGATTGTTCAGGCAAAACAGGGCGAGCTCAAGCCGGTCGGCGACGCCTAGCTTGTCATAAACTTTGCGCAGATAATTTTTGACTACCTGCTCGGTAGTTCCCACCCGGTTGGCAATTTCTTTGTTCTTCATTCCCTGAGTTACGCAGGAAACGATGAGCGACTCTTTCGGGGTGAGCTGAACTTTCGAGCGCCCGCCGTGCGGCCGGGTGCTTTGGGTGCGATACGCTTCCATCACCCACTTCATGGCATGGGCCTCAAGCCAGGCCTCGCCTTTGGCCACGCTGCGCAGGCACTCGACAAAGGCTTCAGAATCGATTTCGCGCGATACGATGGCGTGAGCGCCGCGCCGGAAAAGCTCGAGCGTCAGCTCCTGGTCTGGCGATTCAGTGACGACCACCATTCGCAGACCGGGCGCGCTCTTCATGATTTCCTGCACCGCGTCGATGGGGTTTTCAGCCAACGCGGATTCGAAGATCAGAATCTCGGCGGAAAATTTCTTCGCCGCCGACACCGTCTGGGCCAGGGTTTCCGCCTGTCCCACTACGCGGATGTCGTCTTCTACCGCAAAAATTTTGCGCAGCCCGGCGCGAAAGATCGCCTGCGAGTCGGCCACGATCACACGAATGAATTGTTCTGTGTTCTCCATCGTCGGAGGGGCCACTCTCGGTTCTCCCGTGCTCAAGCCAGCACTTGCCATGAGTTACCTTTTCCTGCCACCATCAGCGGCGTTCAAAGCGATACTCGTCAATAACTACGCCCACACCGCGGCGACCGCCTTCTTCGCTGGTGCGCGCCACTCGTCCCCGGCATTTCACCTTCACGTCCGCATCGGAACCGACCACATCCGCGGGAAATGAAATGGTGAATTCCACCGTCGACCCGAGCGGCATATCCACTTCGTGGTGAAACAGCACCCCGTTAGCGGAGATGTTGTCGCTCTCGGTATCCGACTCCCCGGTTTGCGACTTGAAATGTATGGGGAGTTTTACAGGGAAACGCGGCGCGCTCTGGACTTCTGAGTAGCGCGACCGCACCGCCTTCGCAGCGCCAGACGACTTGCCCGATTGGTTGGACATCAGTCGCAGATTACATGGCTAAGTAAGTCGGCGAAAGTTACCGAAGTCATTGACCTTCGAGTTGTAAAGCATTGTGGTACATGCACTTGCGGGGCTGGGAAGCAGCGTTCAGCAGGCAGCATCCAGCCTCTCGCTTAGCCACCGGTTTTGCCCAAAGAAGGCTTTAGAGGCTGGAAGAAGAACGTGGGGGAGTTATCAGGCTGATTCCTGGGCCTGAGTGATTGCTGGAGTCTGGCCAGAAAACCGTTCTATTTCTACAGGTGCTGGCTGCTGCTTCTAAAACTTCGTCACTTCGGTGAAGTTGAAATTGCTAACCTTCATGGCCGGCACAACCATATCAAAGGATTCCTCGCCGCTGGTGCGCACGGGCATACTCATCTGCTCGACGTTGGAAAACATCTCGATCAGGCTCTGATTGAAGCGGAAATTACGCACACCGCAGACCAGCTTTCCGTTTTCGACGAGGAATGTTCCGTCGCGAGTCATGCCGGTGAGGATTTTTTCGTAAGGATCAACTTCGCGGATATACCACAGGCGCGTAACCAGAATGCCGCGTTCGGTGGAGGCGATCATTTGCTCGACGGTCTTGGGATCGCGTGGAGACTCGAAAACAATATTCATCGGGGCTTCGCCCATTTCATTGGGAATGGGGAAGCCGTGGCCGGTAGCTTCAATGGGACCAACCTTGGCGGCGTACTCGGAGTTGCGCATTTTCTCGGCCGTAGCTCGCGCATAGACCAACCGCTTCACCACGCCATTCTCGATCAGCTGAAGTTTCTGGCGGCCCAATCCTTCGCCATCAAACGGCGTTCCCGATTGCAATGGATGAGCCACGTCGTCCCAAACGGAAATGTTTTGCCCGAGAAGATTCGTTCCAATCCGATTATTGAGAAACGAGTGTTGATCGAGAATCGCCAAGCCGCCGAAATCGAAGAACATAAAGCCGGCCATGTCGAGCACGGCTGAAGGCTCGAGGATCACGGTGTATTTCCCGGCTGGGATCTCGCGCGGATTGGCCGATTCCACAGCCTTCTTTGCCGCGATCTCCGCCAGCGCCTGGGCGTTCAATTTAGCGACGTCTGGCGAATTGAACTTCTGCCAGCCCGAAGAATCCGTCGCAAGCATAGTGATGGAAATTTCCGCGGACGTTTGCGTATGCCAGTTGCTCAACCCGCGAGAATTAAAAATGCCTTCGACAGTTTCCGCGCTGGAGAAAATTCCCGCCGCCGTGAGTTTGTGTTTTTGCGCAATCGCAACAATCTTGCCCACACCTTCTGCCCGCTGCTCGGGCGTGACCGCTGCAGTCTCCGCGAAATGACGAGACGGCGCTGGCGGCGTGGGGCGGGCGGCTTCGCCCGCGGTGGGGACTGGAAGCAACTCCGAGTCCGGCTCTTGCACTCTTGCCAAATCCTCCGATGCCTTCACGACATCTCTCAAACTCTGATCATCGAAGCGATTCGTAGTGGCGCGAGCCGTTCGTCCGCCAAAAACCGTGCGCACCGAAACGCCATAATTTTCTTCCGCCACATTCTGATGAATAGTGTTGTTCGCGAAACGGGTAAGCGCAGATCTTCCGCCGTAGAAAAGACACTCGACCTCGTCGGCAGTCGAGTGCTTCCTTATGCGGGAAAAAATGTCGGCAGCTTGGTCGTGACTAAGCATTGAATTGAGTAGTCAGTATTCGGCAATCAGCCAGTACCTATTTTCTTTGGCTGAATGCCGACTGCTGATTGCTAAGTGCCTTTGTACGCACTTCCTACTTTCACCTTGCGAAACCTCGCTGGCGAAGCACCATGCCCCGTGCCCATCACCTGCTGCGGTTGTCCTTTACCGCAATTCGGCGTGCCCCATAGCGTCCACTCATCGCGTGAGCAAATCGCATCCATCGAATTCCAAAATTCCGTGGTGATGCCGGAGTACGAGGGATTTTTCAGCATGCGGGCCCGTTTGCCATTTTTTATCTCCCAGCCGATTTCGGTGCCGAACTGGAAGTTGTAACGCTTGTCGTCGATCGACCAGGAGCGGTTAGTCTGAAATAAAATTGCGTGGTCGGTGGATGAAATTAATTGCTCGGCGGTTAGAGGCTGCTCTCCCGGCAAAATGCTGATGTTGGTCATGCGAATCATCGGCAACCGGTTCCAGCTTTCCGCACGCAGAGTTCCTCCGGAGCGCCGCAGGCCGATCAGCGCTGCGGTTTCGCGCGAGCTCAAATATCCGGTAAACAAGCCGTTGCTGATGATCGGTGTGCACTGCGCCGGAACCCCCTCGTCGTCGAACGCAAAAGTACCAAGCCCTGGGCCATGCTCCTGGCGAGCGTCGGCGACAACATTCACCAGTTCGCTGCCATATTTAAGGGTGCGCAATTTATCGAGCGTCAGGAATGAAGTGCCGGCGAAATTCGCTTCCATGCCCAGTACCCGGTCCAACTCAATGGGGTGCCCAACCGATTCGTGGATCTGCAATCCAAGTTGCGAGCTTTCGAGAATGATGTCGAACACACCTTGCGGACATTGATCGGCGCTGTGCAAAGCGACTGCCTCTTCGCCAATGCGCCTGGCGTTCTCAACCAGTTTGAGCTCGTCGATCAGCTCATAGCCTTTGTTTTGCCATTGGCCGCCGAATGAATTGGGGTAAGACCGCTTCTGAATTTCGCTGCCGGCAAAGCTGTAAGCAACATATCCCGCGCCGGTTGTGACTTTGGTCTGATGAATGTCAGCGCCGGCAGAAGAAAAGAACCACAGCTCCTCGTGTCGGAAATTCATATTGGTTTCCGCCAGAGTCACGCCTTTCACGGAGCGCAATTCGGCATCAATTTTTTGCAGCAGCGCAAGATTCTGTTCAATGGAAATCGAGAACGGATCGATCCGGTGAGGAGTGGTCCATTCAGCCGTGATCGCTCCCTCGGGTACCATTTCGACGTTTTTCTGCTTGACCTTCGCCGAAGCTCGCGCGATCGCAACCGCGTGCGCAGCCGTGGCCTCAACTGAAGCACGGCTTAAGTCAGCCGACGACGAGAATCCCCAGGCTCCATCGACTAATACCCGCACATTGAATCCCTGAGAACGCGAATCAGAAGCAGCGCCGATTTTTCCGTTTTTAGTCGCCAGAGCCCGGCCGCGTTCATCGACGACGCGCACGTCAGCGTAAGTGGCGCCGCGCTGCGTAGCAGTGTCAAGGGCCCAGGAGGCGAGGTCTTTCATGGCAGAAACTAAAATCTATCACACGAACTCGGGGCCGAGTTTCTGGTTTTAGGACGCGGGAGATGCTGCTGTTTTTACTCTACTCATGCTGGCAAGCAATTTTTCTATTGCGTCAAGTAATGGACGAGAGCCGTTGTCCATGCTTACCAGCGACTTCTCAAAATATAAGCTCGCGCCTTCGCTCAACAGCTTTTGGCGATTAGATTCAGAAAGGCTGGTTAACACGATTACGGGAGTGGATGTTGACGAAGAGTTCAGACGCAGTTGTTGGAGGACTTGCTGGCCGGAAAGCTTCGGCAGCATCATATCCAGGATCACCAAATCAGGTTTACTTTCCACCGCGAGGCGCAGACCCTGTTCGCCATCGACGGCGGTAATCACTTCGTAGCCTGCCCTGGTCAGCGTTCGCTCGGTTGTGGTACGAAGGAGCCGGCTGTCCTCGATTATCAGGATTTTCATGTGAGCTCGCTGGCACGAGTAATCAGTAGACTTATCCAGCTTAGCTGATAGGCGCCGAATTGGTAGCCAGTAGTTTCGCGCGGCGGGTACTCTTGTAATGATTTCATGGCAAATACGGACCATTGCCTGGCCGCGTCGGCACGCAAGTCGCATTGTCGGCAACAGGCGAAAATGCTTCATTCCTTAGAGTCGCGTCCCAATAGGACGCCGCCGGATAGCGACTTTTACCTCTGAAGAGGGTTCTAATATGCAGAGAACCAATCCGGCGCAGGGGGCCGAAATATGGCAAAGGTAATTGAATTCTATGTGCCTCAAGACTTTACGAAACGGCCGAAGACCTCAGGAAAACCTGGTCAGGTTATTGAATTCGTGATCCAGCCTAAGAAATCTGCCTGATAGGCTTCTCGAAACTTGCGGGTCAGGAGCTTGGGGAGATGGTCCCGGACTAATCGCCGCTGACGTGGGTATGGGTGGTGGCAAAAATCACGGCAGATTGAGGTTTTGGCGACCGGTTGGCAAAAGCGTGCAGCAGGGTGATAACGCTGACGTATGCGGCTGTAATTCCCAGAGCAACCGAACCGGCGACGGTGAAAGAGACTACGAAAGCAACCAGCAAACTGCCCAAGATCGGCCTGCCTTCCCGTCGCTCCAGCAGCAAGAAAAGAAACGGCTTAATTCCGGTCTTCCGAAGCTGAAACCACGAGACGGTGGCACCCAGGTGGCTGGACCGGTGCGCCTCTAACTTTACCCGCGTTGACGCTAGCCGCTGTTTACAACTAAGATACGTGAGTAAAGCCGCGCACCTTCACTTTCCAACATTTCTGTGGACCCGTCCACATTACCAAAGACCGGTTATCAGTCGAATAATGGCCATCAAGGAAATCTCGATCCGGGGCGCCCGGCAGCATAACCTCAAGAATATCAACGTCGAAATACCCCGGAACACTCTGACCGTGATCACCGGCCTCAGCGGCTCCGGAAAATCGTCGCTGGCGTTCGACACGATTTATGCAGAGGGGCAGCGCCGGTACGTGGAAACCCTTTCTGCCTACGCCCGGCAGTTTCTCGACCAGATGGAACGCCCGGACGTTGACGCCATCGATGGACTGAGTCCGTCCATATCAATCGAGCAGAAGACCACCAGCCGCAGCCCGCGTTCGACCGTGGGCACGATCACCGAAATCTACGACTATCTGCGATTGCTGTATGCCTCAATCGGAATACCCCATTGTCCGAAATGCGGTCGCGCTATTTCTCGACAGACCGCGGCGCAGATCGTGCAACGCGTAATGGCGTTGACTCCCGAAGATCGGGTGATGGTGCTGGCGCCAATTGTGAGAGGTCGCAAAGGCGAATTCAGAAAAGAAATGGAAAAGCTGTCGGAGCACGGATTCAGCCGCGCTCGCATCGACGGCGAGTTGGTTAATCTGCAGGAGAACTCGGAGATCCAGCTCGACAAGCGCAAGAATCACACGATTGAAGTCGTCGTCGATCGGCTTCTGGTGAAGCCGGAAATTGAACAGCGTCTTGAGATGTCGGTTGGATTGGCAATGAAGTTGGCGGGCGGTCTGGTGTTGGTTGCGGTAGTGGGCGGAGAGGAGCAGCTTTATTCCGAACGTCTCGCCTGTCCGGATTGCGGCATCGATGTGCCGAAGCTCGAGCCCCGGTCGTTCTCATTCAACAGCACATACGGGGCTTGCCCGGAGTGTCACGGGTTAGGAAGCACTTACGATTTTGATCCCGCAAAAATAATTAACGATTGGTCGAAGCCCTTGCTGGACGGCGCATTGGGACCGGGATCGGCGTCACAGAATTTGATTCACCAGGTCAAGATTGTTGCCGCCGCCTATGGCATCGATTTGAGCACTCCTTTTGAGAAGCTTCCCGACAAGATTCAAAACCTGTTCTTGTACGGCGAGCCGGAGAAGCGCGGCAAGACTGGGTTTCTGGGGATCTTCGGCTATTTGAAGAATGCGATGGACGAGTCCAGTTCTGAAACCTATCGCGACTGGTTGATGGAGCATATGTCGCCGACCATTTGCCCGGCGTGTCATGGTAAGCGGCTTCGTCCGGAAAGCCTGGCGGTGCAAGTGGAAGGCATGTCGATCGCCGATTTCACCGCGATGCCGGTCTCGCGAGCCCTCGAAAAAGCCCGCAGCATCAAGCTCGCGGGACGTGAGCTACAAATCGCCGGGCGCATCATGAGCGAGATCGTTGAACGCCTGCAGTTTCTGAACGCGGTCGGCCTTGGCTACATTTCTCTCGATCGATCGGCCGCCACTCTCTCTGGAGGCGAAGGCCAGCGCATTCGCCTGGCTACGCAGATCGGTTCGAAGCTGCGCGGAGTACTTTACGTTCTCGATGAGCCGTCGATTGGCCTGCACCATCGTGACAACGGCCGATTACTTAATGCACTCGAAGAATTGCGCGATCTGGGAAATACCGTGCTGGTTGTTGAACACGATGAAGAAACCATCCGACGGGCGGACTATGTGGTCGATCTTGGCCCCGGTGCTGGTCGGCATGGCGGCGAAATTGTCGCGCGCGGCACCCCCGATGAGATCGCGCAGGCGCCTGAATCGCTCACCGGCGCATACATGTCGGGGGACAAGCGAATTGAGACCCGACCGGAACGGCGCAAGGTCAACGGAAGCGCGATTACCGTGCTCGGGGCTCGCGAAAACAATCTGAAGAGCGTCGACGCCAGCTTTCCGTTGGGATTAATCAATGTCGTCACAGGGGTCTCGGGATCCGGAAAATCCACTCTGGTGAATGACATTCTCTATCGCGCTCTGGCGAAGGTGCTCTATCGCTCGCGCGAACAACCGGGCGAGCACAAATCCATATCTGGCACCGAGAACATCGATAAAGTCATTCGTATTGACCAGTCGCCAATCGGGCGAACTCCTCGATCGAATCCCGCGACCTACACGCAAGTGTTCACGCATATTCGCGACCTCTACGCCATGCTGCCGGAATCGCGCGAGCGCGGTTACAAGCCGGGTCGATTTTCATTCAACGTCACCGGTGGAAGATGCGAGGCCTGCCAGGGAGAAGGCCAACGCCGCATCGAGATGAATTTTCTTCCTGATGTGTATGTGGTGTGCGAAGTGTGTGGAGGCCGCCGTTACAACCAGGAAACGCTGGCCGTGAAGTACAAAGGCTATTCGATCGCCGATCTACTGGAAACTTCGATATCGGAAGCCCTGCCGATTCTGGACAATATTCCACAGGTACGGCAGCGATTACAGACATTGGTTGATGTTGGCCTCGGTTATCTACACCTCGGACAATCGGCGGTGACGCTCTCCGGAGGCGAGGCGCAGCGAATCAAGCTGGCGCGCGAATTGAGCAAACGCCAGACCGGTCGGACCCTTTACCTGCTGGACGAACCGACAACCGGCTTGCACTTCGACGATGTGCGTAAGCTGCTCGATGTTCTGCATCGGCTCACCGATCTCGGAAATACCATCATCATCATCGAGCACAACCTCGATGTGATACGAAACGCCGATTGGATCATCGATCTTGGCCCTGAGGGCGGAGAAGAAGGCGGTCGGGTTGTGGCGCAGGGTACCCCGGAACAAGTGGCGCGAAACAAGAAGTCCTACACCGGGCAGGCGCTCGCAGAGTATGCTGCGGCGGCACTTCGACATCCGCAAACTGCGGTTAGCTAGCTACGTTCGGCGGACGAAGGCGTCCGCCCCACACAAAGGCTTTCGTGTAAATTCAAGTTATGTCGTCGAATTCAGGATGGAGCGGGTCGGATTTTGAGAATCCTCCCGATCCGTCGGCCATTGCACCTCAAAATGTAAATGTTCCGCCGGCAGAAAATCCTCCCTTTGGATGGGTGGAGGTCCTCCAGGTGGGGTTGCTGATGTTCGTCGTACCCATTCTCGCGGCCCCTTTCATAGTAGTATTCGTCCAAAAATTCATGTTCCCGCATTTGACGTTTGCACAGGTCGCGATCAAGCCCTGGGTGCTGCTGGCGCCGCAATTTATCTGGTTCGCAGTGGTGGCGTTGTTCTTGATTGATTACAGCAAGGCGAAATTTCACCAGACGTTATGGCAGGCGGTCCGCTGGAACTGGCCGGCGCACCGTTGGCTGGTGTTAGTAGGGGTTGGATGTGTGACCTTGCTGGCCCTGCAAGGATTGGAGCGCCTGTTGCCGATTCCGAAGACCAGCCCTTTCGATCAATTTTTTGATCGCCCGCTGGATGCCTATGCTTTTGCCTTTCTTGCAATCGCCTTCGCGCCCTTTATGGAAGAGTTGTTCTTTCGCGGATTTCTTTACCCCGTGCTGGCGCGGCGCGTCGGGGTCGCGGCGGGGGTTCTGCTGACAGCAGCAATTTTCGCTTCCATTCACGTCTTCGAATACAAGGCCTGGGGCCCGGTACTCATAATTTTTCTGGTGGGAATTGTTTTGACCCTGGTGCGTGCGAAAATGAAATCAGTCGGGGCGAGCTTCATCGTGCACTCGGTTTACAATGGCGTGCCGGTTGTAGCCGCAATCATTGCCAGTCACGGCTTCACGCACCTCGAGAAACTGGCCCAATAACTCTGATATCTTTTATCTTTGAAATTCATGATTTCTCCACGTCAGGAATTGTTGCGTTTGCTGGCCACAAGATCTTTTCGCCTGGGCGATTTCAAACTTTCGTCTGGTGGACGCAGCGACTACTACATCGATTGCCGGACCACCACGCTTGACGCCCGCGGCGCACAATTGACTGGACAGGTTTTTTTGGACGAGATTCAAAACCGCAACTGGAACCCCGAGGCGATTGGCGGGCTGACCATGGGAGCTGATCCAATTGTGGTCGCCGTCTCCGTGATCAGCGGGACTCTGAACGGTTTTCTGGTGCGCAAGGCTGAGAAGCAACATGGCACTGGTCAGCGGATAGAGGGCTTCCGCGGCACGGGCGCGCGAGTCGTGATCGTCGATGATGTATGCACCACCGGGGCATCGACGATTCAGGCAATCGAAGCCGCACGCGAATTCGGGTTCGAGGTTGCGGGAGTCATGTGCCTGGTGGAACGCGAAGAAGCTCATGGACGGCTTGATGTGGAGAAGGCTGCAGCGCCGGCGCCGTTTGTATCGGTGTTTACGGCGGGCGATGTGAGGAAGGAACATTTAGCTCTCGGCCGTCAGCCATCAGCCGTCAGCTAATTCAAAATTCCCACCCTGTCGCAAAGAGCGCGACAAGGATGGGGCGCCCGATTAGTCTTACGAAGGCGGACGACCGAAGACAGACGACGGTTTGCTAATGATTCAATGTTCAATTCTTATGATCCAAACTCTTGAATGGACCGACCGCGGCGTGCGCTTTCTCGATCAGACCAAGCTGCCGACCGAAGAAGTTTACGTAAATTGCACGACGTATCAAGAAGTCGCCGACGTGATCCGCAACATGGTGGTGCGGGGAGCGCCGGCCATTGGAGTGGCCGCGGCTTTAGGCATCGCGCTCGGTGTCAAAAATTCCAAGGCTGAGACTGCAGGCGAATTGAAGCGTGAGTTCGATGAGATTTGTGACGCAATAGGTAAAACCCGGCCCACCGCCGTCAATCTTTTCTGGGCAATCCGGAGAATGCAGCAAAAATTCGAG
This sequence comes from Terriglobales bacterium, assembly GCA_036268595.1. Taxonomy (GTDB): domain Bacteria; phylum Acidobacteriota; class Terriglobia; order Terriglobales; family Acidobacteriaceae; genus Gp1-AA145. The sequence continues at coordinate 16,362 of DATATW010000037.1, read as the reverse complement.
ACTCTGCGAGTACGCCCGCCTCAGCAAATCAAGCAGGCAATAATCGAAGAAGCCCAACGCATGCACGCGGAAGATATCGCGATCAACCGAGCCATGGGACAGCATGGGTCGGCGCTGATGCCGGCAAGTGGCGGAGTTCTGACCCACTGCAACGCAGGCGCACTGGCAACTGCCGGATATGGTACCGCGCTGGGCGTGATTCGAGCTGCGATCGAAAACGGCAAAAAGATCCATGTATATGCCGATGAGACGCGGCCATTTCTGCAAGGCTCGCGGCTTACCGCGTGGGAGCTGATGAAAGACGGCATAGCTACCACGGTCATCTCTGACAACATGTCTGGCGCGATCATGCGGCAGGGGAAAATCGGTGCGGTCATTGTCGGCGCAGACCGCATCGCCGCCAACGGAGATGTAGCCAACAAAATTGGGACTTACACCGTCGCCGTGCTAGCCAAAGAACATAACATTCCCTTCTACGTCGCCGCCCCGATTTCCACCATTGACCTGGCGACACCCGATGGCAGCGGGATTCCCATCGAACAGAGAAACCGCGCCGAAGTCACGCACATCGCGGGAAAAGCAATTACACCGGAGGGGGTGGGCATCGAGAACCCGGCGTTTGACGTCACCCCGGCGAAATACGTGACTGCCATCGTCACCGAACGGGGCATTGCCCGAGCTCCATACAACGAGACTCTAGCCGCTCTGGCTCGCGATTCGGCCGAATTGACCACCACCGGAAGCTCAAGAAAATAGCAGCTTTACCCTTTCGGGTGCCGCGCCTCTTACGAAGGTAATTGCCGTAACCGGCTTTTACACGACTTTGCCTGGCAAATCCGGTAAAACGTACAAAGCTGCTGGAAGTGTCTTTCGCGAGGGTCCAGATGTCTCAAGTAAGGCAAGAACAGCCGTCCATGTTGGCGCGAGCCGAAGCCATTCAACGGCAGATCCACGAACTCACCAGCCGGGATACGCAACTGTGGTCGATCATCACCCTCGTGGTCCTGGTATTGACAGCCGGGTTTCTGATGCTGGTCCTGCCCAACCTGGCGGTGAAACAGCGGCTCATCCGCATTGAAGAAGGCTATTTACCGCAATTATTCTTTGGACTGATTTGTCTGGTGGTGCTGTTCAATATTTATCTGATGTCCCAGCGCGTCAATTTGAATTCAACCCGAAAAGCGCTAATCAGCGAGTTGGTCTTGAATGAACGGCTTGAAAGCCTTTCCCTGATCGATCCATTGACCCAGCTTTTCAACCGCAGGGCGTTGAACGAACTCATTTCCCACCAGGTGGCGCGTGCGAACCGAAACGGCTCTCAGTTGACGTTCCTGATCATGGACATCAACGGATTCTGCGATTTAAATGCCAAGCTCGGCAGCATGGAAGGAAATCGGGTACTGACTGATTTTGCGCGGCTGCTGAAAAAAGTATTTCGCGGCGGCGACCTGATATTCCGGCAGGGCGGCGATGAGTTCATGGTAGTCATGCCAGACACCAACGAACAGCAGGCCGAGCCGCCTCTGCAGCGGCTACTGTCTTTAGTCGAGCAATGGAATGTGGAGAACGGAAGCCGGTTTCAACTGTCGTTTACCTGGGGCCTGGCAGAATATGTAACCGGAACCAGCATGGAAGAAGTGCTGCGCACCGTCGACCGCAAACTCTACCAGAAGATGCACAATCTGGCCCCGGTGTTTTGACGCAGCCATTCGGTCACAACCTTAGCGCCGCGCCCTGATCCAAATACCAGAGAAGTTCCCCATCTGATGGACGCACGTTCTGGCAAGGGAAGTTGGCCGACGGGTCGCGCAACACCCGCCGAACCATTTCAGCTTTCTCATCTCCGCTAACCAGGAACATTACGCAGGCTGCGTTGTTCAGCACTGGGTAGGTGAAGGTGATGCGAAAAGTGTTCAGCTTTTCAACCCAGTTGGCGACCACGAAATGATCTTTTTCCTGTAATGCGGCGGTGCCGGGGAACAGCGACGCGGTGTGTCCATCGGGACCCATGCCAAGCATGACGAAATCAAACCGGGGAAACGATCGCGGCCCCGGACGAAAAAAATCCTGCAACATTCGATCGTATTTTGCAGCCGCCTCCCGCGCGTCCGGCAGCTCAGCCGGCACTCGAAAAACATTTTCCGGCGGCACTGGAAGCTTGGAGAGCAGCGTCTCTTTTGCCATGCGGTAGTTGCTGTCAGAGCTGTCAGGCGGAACATGGCGTTCGTCGCCCCAGAAGAAAAAGACTTTGTCCCACGGCAGGCGGGAGGCAAAGTGCGTAACCAACTCCTGGTGGAAACCGCGAGGGGTTGAGCCGCCGGAAAGCGCAACCGCGAATCTGCTACGCGCTTTTATGGCGGATGAACCCAGGTCACAGAATTTCTCAGCTGAGGCGCGAAATAATTCCTGGGGCGAACCGAAGACTTTCACTTGAGGTGCGGAAGCCATTTTTCAGGCCGCCAGTTCGACCTGCGCGCAACGGGCGGCGCCCAGCAACGCCAGTTTATCGTCAGTGATAACTTTCAACGGCATGATTTCCAGAAGCCGGCGCAATCTTCCCTTATTCAAGAAGGCCTGCAGGAAGTTCGAGCTCGCGAGCTTGGGCAGGATTTTAGGAGCGATTCCGCCGGCCAGAAATACTCCGCCAACGGCCTTAATTTTTAGCGCGAGGTTCCCGGTTTCCGCGCCGAATACGGAAACGAAAATGTCCACCGCCTGCTCGCACATCGGCGAACTCCCGCTGAGTCCAGCTTCCGAAATAGCCGCCGCAGCGTCCGATTCGACCATCTCGGCGATCAGCCAGTCCGGCGGCTTACCCTTTCCGGTGTCGCGTAGAAAATCAAAAACGTTGACCAGGCCCGGCCCGGAAAGCACCCGCTCGTAGCTGACATGGTCAAAGCGTCCGCGCAGATACTGAAACAGCTCCACCTGGATGTCGTCTTGCGGCGCAAAGTCACAGTGACCGCCTTCTGAGGCGAATACATGATGCCGTTCACCATCCCAGTAGAGGCCGGCTTCGCCAAGGCCGGTGCCGGCAGCGATCAAAGCCTGATTTCCGGGGCTGATGCTCACCTGATTGAGAGAGACCAGATGTTCCGGCGGCAGGGCGCCGATGCCCCATCCGGTGGCTTCGAGATCGTTGATCAATAGCGCTTTGTCGATTTGCAGTTCGTCAGCCAAACGCTTGGATTCGATGACCCAGGGCAGATTGGAGGCTTCCACGCGCCCGTTGGTAACGGGACCGGCAATGCCAAAGCATGCCTGCGCAGGATGCGTGCCTGAGCCCTTTACGAATTCTTTGACGATTTCGTCGAGGCCGGAATAATGACGGCTGGGAAAAACCGTAGATGAAACCAGATCAAATTTTCCATTCTTTACATCGAAAAGGGCCAGCCTTGCATTGGTGCCTCCGATGTCGCCAGCGAGAATCATCGATCGAAATTCCTCCAGTGGCGGCCGTCGCGTTCCAGCAACTCGTCAGCCTCTTTTGGTCCCCAGCTCCCCGAAGGATAGTTCGGGAAGTTCCGCGGCGGCAGTGCCTTCCAAACATCCAACAGCGGGCTGACTACGCACCATCCGGCCTCGACCATGTCGGCGCGCTGGAATAAGGTCGCGTCCCCGATCATACAGTCATGCAGCAATCGCTCATAGCCGGTGCTGGGCTGAGTTCCGAAATAATCAGCGTAATTGAAATTCATGTCTACCGCACCCAAGCGCATAATCGGGCCGGGAACTTTCGCCGCAAATTGCAGCGAAATGCCTTCCTGTGGCTGAATGTGCAGGACTAACTGATTGGGCATCAGATTTTCAACCGGCGTATCGCGGAACAGGACGAAGGGCGCGCGCCGGAACTGGATCACGATCTGCGTACTCTGCGCCGCCAGCCTTTTGCCAGTGCGCAGATAAAAAGGAACATCGGCCCAGCGCCAATTATCGATGGCCACTTTCATGGCGACGAAGGTCTCGGTGCGTGAATCCGGGGGAACATCTTCCTCTTGCCGGTATCCCGGGACACGGTGCGAATCCTCGACGCCGGAGCCATACTGGCCCCTCACCGTGCGAGTAAGCACCTCTTCCGAAGAGAGCGGTTGAATGGCGTGCAGAATTTTTGCCTGTTCATCGCGTACCGCGTCCGGACGAAACGAAATGGGCGGCTCCATCGAAGTCAGGCTGATGAGCTGCATGATGTGGTTGGGCACCATGTCACGGAGCGCGCCGGCAGTGTCGTAATAGCTGCCGCGAGATTCCACACCGACGGTTTCGGCAACCGTGATTTGTACGTGATCGATGTAGCGGCGGTTCCAGATGGGCTCGAAAATTCCATTCGCGAAGCGGAAGGCCAGAATGTTCTGGACCGTTTCCTTTCCAAGGTAGTGATCGATGCGGTAAATCTGGTGTTCACCGGCGCAGCTTAGAAGTTGCTGGTTGAGTGCCTTGGCCGATTCGAGGTCGTGGCCGAACGGCTTTTCGATGATGACCCGTCGCCAGTGCTGGCCGCCTGACTCGTCCATTAAACCGGCGCCCGCAAGGTTTTCTACGATCTGCCCGAAAAACCGCGGGGCGGTAGCCAGGTAGAAAAAATAATTCTGGTGAGTAGTGTGCTCTTTATCCAGCTTCTCAAGCTGAGTCTTCAGTTGCGAGTACAGATTCTTGTCGTCAAATTCCGCGGTGATGTAATACATCCGCCGGGTGAACCACTCCCAGATGTCAGGATCGACGTCGGCGCCGGCGTAGTGATGAATATCGTCGGCCAGCTTATTACGAAATTCGTCGTCGGACATCTTGTTATGCGAAACCCCGACTATGGCGAATTCGCGGGAAAGCAATTGCGCTTTGGCGAGATTGTAAAGAGCGGGAATCAGCTTTCGGCGGGTGAGATCGCCTGCCGCGCCAAAGATGACCATGATGCAGGGGTCGGCGGGCCGGCCCGGCGTACGCTGCTGAGTTTGCGGAGGCGTTTCCACTTGTGCCATTGGCAAAGAATCCTCGGGTCGCCATCGCGGCCTGAACTTCGCCGGATGGAGTGGTTTTTCTCAGGCGGTTTTTTTGTTCATCGCAGGTTCGATGTGGCCGCCAAACTTCTGCCGCATGGCGGACAGCATCTTTTCCGCGAAGGTGTGTTCCTGGCGCGAACGGAAGCGCACAAATAAAGCCGCCGACAAAACGTCCACTGGAACAGCTTCGTCGATTGCCGCTTCAATTGTCCAGCGGCCCTCGCCGGAATCCTGGACGAACCCGCTGTATTCGGCTAAGGTTGGGTTTTCAGCCAAAGCCATCGCCGTAAGATCCAACAGCCATGAACTGATCACGCTTCCCCGCCGCCAGACTTCGGCAATGTCGGGAAGATTGAGATCGTATTGTTGGTCTTTCGGCAGTTCCGGCTTGTTTGCGTTGCGAAAAATATCGAAACCTTCAGCGTATGCCTGCATGATTCCGTATTCGATTCCGTTATGCACCATCTTCACAAAATGGCCGGCGCCGGATGGTCCGCAATGAATATAGCCTTCTTCGGAAGTGCCGCCCAGCTTTTCGCGGCCGGGAGTGCGCGAGATGTCGCCGCGCCCCGGAGCGAGGGTTTTCAAAATCGGGTCAAGTTTCGCAACTACATCTTTCGGGCCGCCGATCATCATGCAGTAGCCGCGCTCCAGGCCCCAGACGCCGCCGCTGGTGCCGACATCCACATAGTGGATGCCTTTGTCGCGGAGCATCCTGGAACGCCGAATGTCGTCTTTGAAATATGAGTTGCCGCCGTCAATCAGGACGTCGCCGGTTTTCATGTTTTGCGCCAGCGCCTGCACCGTGGATTCTGTGGGGCCGCCAGCGGGGACCATCAGCCATGCGATCCGGGGAGAGCCAAGCTTGGAACAAAAATCTTCGAGCGACGATGAAGCGATCGCACCCTCAGACGCCATGCCCTTAACCGCATCTGCGCTCAAGTCGGTGACTACGATTTCGTGTCCGCCGCGCATGAGACGCCGCGCCATGTTGGCGCCCATCTTTCCCAGCCCTACCATTCCGAGACGCATGCTTCCTCCGTGCTCTTACTCGTTTACGTTTTCCTCTGCGAGTATTTCCGCGGTGTAACTCTGTGCTCCGTGTGGTTTGTTTTTTAAGCCACCACTCTAGCTCAGCGCTTCCCGCACTGCTTTCGCCAAGTTCGCAAGTCCGGCATTCACGTCTTTGCCTAAGTGGACCCGCAGCGCGCGCCGTCCGCGATCGGCCAGCACCTGGAAGTCGCCACGCGCCTGAGCGGCCTTCACGATGCCGAAAGTATATTTCGCACCCGGCACCGCTAAGTCTGCGGCGTCATCACAGGTGATCTGCAAGAACACCCCAGAGTTGGGACCGCCCTTGTAGGCTTGGCCGGTTGAGTGCAAAAAGCGTGGCCCGAAGCCTAAGCATGTGGCAACGTGTTTCGAATCGCGGACCGCGTGCCGAATCTGCTGCAGTACGGCTTCGTGCTCATCATTCATTTCGACGTAACCCAGCACAGCAAAATAATCGCCGGTCTTGATCCGTCCGAGATGTGCGCGCAAGTAGTCCACGAGCGAACTCTTGCCGCCAAGAGCGTTCGCATTTTTGGGATCGGTGAAAAGCTTGATGCCATTCTGTTCGAAGATCGCCTTCTCCGATGGCAATGAGCCGGTCTTCTCGTACTCGCTGGTCAACTTGCGGGTTTCGACTTTGCTAGCCTCAACATCAGGTTGATTAAATGCATTGATGCCGATGATCGAACCGGCGACCGCGGTGGCGATTTCCCAGCGGAAAAATTCCTGGCCTAGATCGTAAATATCGCCAAGCGAAATGCGAATCACGGGATGGCCGGCTTTTTCGATGGCGGCGAGCTTCGCATCCTGATCGGCGTCGGGGGATTTCTCCGAGCGCACGTAGGCAAAGATGCGGTCATTGCCATAAGTTTCAGGCGCGGCGAGCTTCTCGCGATCGACTGGGATAATTCCCTTGCCCAGCTTGCCGGTTGATTCTGCGATCAATTGTTCAAGCCAGGCGCCGAGATCAGAAATCGCTGGCGATGTGACCAGGGTGATTTTGTCTCGCCCGGACTTAGCGGCCGTGCCGATCACGATTCCCAGCATCACGCCGGGATTTTTCTCTACCGGAACCGATGCGGCGCAGGCCTGCACCATTTCTTCTGTGCGATCGAGAAACTTGGCGACGTCCAGTCCCGCGACTGAACCGGGGACAATGCCAAAATTTGAGAGCGCCGAATAGCGCCCGCCAATGCTGGGATCGCCGTTGAAGACGTAGCGGAACTTGTCGGCCTCCGCTTCTTTTTGGAGTTTCGAGCCGGGATCGGTGACCGCAATAAATCGGCTGCCGGCTTTTTCGGCGCCAATGGTTTGCTTCACCCGCTCGAAGAAATACTGCTTGAAGATGTTGGGTTCTAAAGTTGTGCCTGACTTGCTCGACACGATGAACAGCGTCTTCTCCAGATTGATTTTCTTCTCGAACGCTTTTACCTGCGCGGGATCGGTCGAATCGAGCACGTGGAGCTGCGGGAAACCTTTGATGTGGCCGTAAGTTTTTTCGAGCACCTCGGGGCAGAGGCTAGATCCGCCCATGCCGAGCAAAAGAATGTCGCTGAAATTTTCCTTGCGAATTTCGTCCGCCAACCGCTGAAATTGGTCTTTCTTCTCCAGTTGCTTTTCGGTGATGTCTAACCAACCCAGCCACTGCGCCTCGTCGGAGTTGGTCCATAGCGAGGCATCCCGCTGCCACAAGCGGCGAACTTTACCAGCGGCCCGCCAGTCATTCACATTCTGCGTAACATCTTTCGCCAGCGTGTCGGGCAGCTTGTAAGTCTGCTGACTGATTTTGGGAGTGGTCTCGCCCTGGGTGCTTTTTTCTACTGCGGCGAGCAGTTTGTCGAAGGCCTCTTCAAAAAGGCGAACGCCGTCGTCAGTGAGCTTGTCGGTGACCTGATCGATTGAGATCCCAACCGAAGCCAGGTTCTGCATCACTTGCTTGGCTTCCTCAACTCCTTCCGTCAGAGTTTCGCGCGGCTGGCCATGATCGCGGAATGCGTCAAAGGTGGCGGGGGGAATAGTGTTCACCGTGTCTGGCCCGATCATTTCCTGCACATAAAGAATGTCGGGGTAGGCAGGGTTTTTGGTGCTGGTGCTGGCCCACAGCACGCGCTGCGTTTGGCCGCCCTTGGCGCGAAGCTTGTCCCACTGCGCCCCGGAGAAAATATTGAGATAGCGCTGATACGCCAGTTTTCCATTGGCGATTGCGACTTTGCCCAGCAGAGCTTTCAGCTTTTGCTCTTCCTGCGGAGTCTTGGCAGATTTCAGGCGTGCGGACAGTTCGGCGTCGATGGCGTTATCAATGCGGCTGATGAAGAAGCTGGCGACGCTGGCAACGCGCTTCACGTCTCCGCCGCTGGCGGCGAATTTATCCAGGCCGCGAACGTAGGCTTCCGCGACTTTCTGGTAGACCTCCTGCGAGAACAGCAGGGTCACGTTGACGTTAATGCCTTCGCTGATCAGTTGCTCAAATGCAGGAATGCCCTCGGAGGTACCCGGAACTTTAATCATTATGTTGGGGCGATCGACCGCTTTCCACAAGCGGCGTGCTTCTTCGAGCGTGCCCTGGGTGTCGCGCGCTAGATATGGAGATACTTCCAGGCTGATATATCCGTCGCGCATTTTAGATTCGTCATAGACCGGGCGCAGCAAGTCGGCAGCGTCCTGAATGTCGCGAATGGCGATGAGCTCGTAGCGCGCTTTGGCGTCAAGATCGGAACGATTTTTCAACGACGCGAGAATGTCGGCGTAGTCGGTGCTGCCGGCAATCGCCTTTTCAAAGATCGCGGGATTCGAGGTCATGCCGCGTAGACCGTCTTCTTGAATCAGGCGTTTCAGTTCGCCGCTGGTGATGAGATCGCGGCGGATGTAATCGAGCCAGACCGACTGGCCGAATTTCAAAAGATTTTTCAGCGGATTGGTAGCTTTTGCGGTGTCAATAACTCCGGTCGGCTGCATACTCTTACCTCGCTTCGTTGTTGGCTGGATCGCTATTTCTTGTTTTTCGCCAGCGCTTGCTTGGCGGCCTGGATCGCATGATCGACGGTGAATCCGAATTTTTTGAACAAATCTTTTGCCGGAGCGGACGCGCCGAAGGTGGTCATGCCGATGATCACACCGTCAAGACCAACGTAGCGCTCCCATCCGAAGACGGATGCGGCTTCGACCGATACCCGGGCCCGGACATCTGACGGCAACACCGAGTTTTTGTAAGCCTCGTCTTGCTTGTCGAAAAGCTCGGTGCAGGGCATGCTGACCACGCGAGCGCGAATTCCATCCGCAGTCAGCTTTTCGTAAGCGCTTAGGCATAATGAAAGCTCGCTGCCCGTGCCGATCAGGATCACTTCCGGCTTTCCACCTTGCGCGTCGCCCAGAATATACCCGCCTTTGGCTACGCCCGAAGCGGCCGCGTATTTTGTGCGATCAATCGTAGGCAGCGCCTGCCTGCTCAAAACCATCGCTACTGGATTATGTTTCATGGGCATGATTGCCTTCCATGCCTCAACCACTTCATTCGCATCGCCCGGCCGCATCACGATCATGTGCGGCATGGCGCGAAGTGACGCCAGTTGCTCGATGGGCTGATGCGTCGGTCCATCTTCGCCAAGCCCGATGGAATCGTGCGTGAGCACGTAGATTGTCGGAATTTCGGCGATGGCGGCGAGGCGCATGGCCGGGCGCATGTAATCGGTGAAGTTGAAAAAAGTGCCGCCGAATGGGCGCACTTTAATCATCGCCATGCCATTCAGGGCCGAACCCATAGCGTGTTCCCGAACCCCGAAGTGAATATTCCGTCCACCATAGTTCTTGGGACTGAACACGCCCGCGTCCTCAAATTTCAGGTCAGTCTTGTTAGACGTCGCGAGATCGGCTGCTCCCCCAATCAGCCACGGAACATTCTGCGCGACTACATTCAGCACCTTACCGGAACTCTCGCGCGTTGCTATGCCTTTGGGGTCGGCTGGGAACGTGGGCAAATTCTTGTCCCAACCATCTGGAAGTTCGCGGCGCTGCATGCGGTTGATGTGGTCGGCAAGCTCGGGGAACTGCTTGCCGTACTTGCCGAACAGGTCGTACCACCTCAAGCTGAGTTCACGCCCGCGCTTCCCCATGCCATCGCGAAAGTTCTCTAATACGCCATCAGGAACCAGGAAGTGCGCGTCTTCCGGCCAGCCGTAAAACTTCTTCGTCAGCCTGACTTCCTCTTCGCCCAAAGGTTCGCCGTGCGCGGCATTGGTATCTTGCTTGTGCGGTGAACCGTAGCCGATGTGGCTATTCACGATAATGATGGTGGGCTTATCTTTGGTCGCCAGAAATCCCTTGAACGCAGTGGCCAACGCATCAAGATCATTTGCATCCCGCACATGCGCGACGTTCCAGCCATAGGCGTCAAACCGCATGGCGACGTCTTCGGTGAATGACCAGTCTGCAGGTCCATCGAGCGTAATCTGGTTGGCGTCGTAGATCCAACACAGATTCGGCAGCTTAAGATGCCCGGCAAGCGACGCCGCCTCGCTGCCGACACCTTCCATCAGGTCGCCATCGCTACAAAACGTGTAGATGTTGTAATTAAAAACTTCGAAGCCCGGCTGGTTATAGCGCGCCTTCAGCCAGTTGCTGGCCATCGACATGCCGACGCTATTGCCAATGCCCTGACCTAACGGTCCAGTGGTGGTCTCAACCCCCGAAGTGACCCGATACTCAGGATGCCCGGGAGTTCTGCTATCCAGCTGGCGAAAACTTTTGAGGTCATCAAGCGTGATGGAGGGACGATCCAAAACCTTGTACTCAGAATCCACCGACTTCACACCGGTGAGATACAACATTGAGTAAAGCAACGCCGACGCATGCCCATTCGAAAGAATGAAGCGATCGCGGTTCGGCCACACCGGATTCGCCGGATCGTAGCGCAAGAATTGTTGCCAGAGGACGTATGCAACAGGGGCAAACGCCATCGGCGCGCCAGGATGTCCAGAGTTGGCCTTCTGCACCGCATCGATAGAAAGCGTGCGGATGGTGTTGATGCTGAGAGTGTCGATTTGCTGGCCGGTAAGTACCGCCTGATCGCTGACTGCCATAAAAAAGTTATCTCCCTAGCTTGGATCGATCTAAGTCCGTGAAGGATTCACCAGTGAGGTCTTCCAGTTTATCAAGTTCCGGCCGATATTGGCTGCTCAGGTGGACGTAGCTGCTCTAACGCTTTCTCAGTTGCGGGGCTTTGTCTTAGGCGCACTACGGCATCGGACCGTAACAAATACTGTGGTTGCGAGATCACAGCACGCGCTTCTCTGTCCTGAGCACGATTCGCGCTCAAATTCCCAAACCCGACGCCTGGAACTGCATCGAAAGCAATGACATCGGTCACAAGGAGCATTTATGGTTAATCGGATAGTGCGGGGAGCCACTCTCCCCTTGGTTTTAGCGGCATTTTCATCAATGGGCGCGGTCGGCATTGCGACGGCGCAAACTTCAAACAACATGGCCGGGACGTCATCGGCTCACAAACTGACAGCGGCCGATCGCCAATTCGTAAAGAAAGCTGCGCAAGGCGGAATGGCTGAAGTGGAACTGGGCCAGCTTGCAACCGAAAAAGCTGCTTCGCCCGACGTAAAGCAGTTTGGCCAAAGAATGGTCGACGACCATACCAAAGCAAACGATCAGTTGAAGCAGGTCGCGAGCGACGAAGGCGTCACCGTTCCCGATAAGCTCGATGCCAAGGACGCCGCAACCAAGGCGCGTCTGGAAAAACTTTCGGGCAAGGCGTTCGATCGCGCTTATATGCACGATATGGTCCTCGATCACACCAAAGATGTGAGTGACTTCCGCATGGAGTCGAAGAACGCGACCGACCCTGCAGTGAAGAACTTCGCCAAAGAGACGCTCCCCACTTTAGAGAGCCATCTGAAGGAAGCGAAGAGCATCGCGCCGAAGACCACCAAGATGGCGGCCTCCGGCGGCACGCAGTAAATTTTTCCGGAAGCGAGCAAGGCGGGCTCTTGCCCGCCTTTTTTTTGCGCCCGCATTCGGGTCGTGGGGTGCCAAAAACAGTAGAATGCACCTTCTGCTGGAATTCTCTTGAAACGAAAAATCGCGGTGGTTACATCTTCGCGCGCCGACTACGCGCATTTGCGCTGGCTCTTGCAGGATCTGCAGGCAAATCCCGCTGTCGATCTCCATGTGATCACATTGGGCCCGCACCTGTCACCGGCATTCGGCCATACCGGGAAGAGCGTTCGTGCTCCGAAACAGAGCATCATCGAATGTCTGCTCGATTCCGATACCGACGTCGGCATGGCCAAGACTATTGGGGTTGCGACGCTGGGCTTTGCGGATGCACTTAGCCAAATGCGTCCCGACATTTTGCTTCTGGTGGCGGACCGATACGAAATGCTGGCCGCGGCGTCGGTTGCACTGGCTTTGCGGATCCCGATCGCTCATGTTGAAGGCGGCGAAGTCACCTTTGGCGCCATCGACGACGCCGTTCGCAATGCACTCACCAAAATGAGCCACCTGCATTTTGCCTGTACGCGGCGGGCCGCTGAAAGGATCGCGGCACTCGGCGAGCAGGCATGGCGCATCAAGTTCAGCGGCAGCCTGTCGCTGGATTTTCTGGGTAGAGAGCGGTTGCTGAGCCGCACACAGCTGGAAAAAAAACTTGGCTTTAGCTTGAAAAAGGACGCGGTGCTCTGCCTCTACCATCCTGTGACGCTGCTGAACAACACCGTGGAAGAAGCGTCAGAGGTTTTTGCGGCGCTGCAAGCGGTCGATGAGCAGGTCGTCTTCATTTATCCTAACGCCGACGCCGGCAGCCGCGAGCTGGTGCGGCGCGCCGAGGAATTTGCCGCCACCCATGCGGATTCGCGTCTTCTGACTAACCTCGATCACTTGACCTACCTCAGCCTCTTGAGCCATGTGGGCGTGCTGGTGGGAAATTCCAGCAGCGGAATCATCGAATCTACTTCGCTTGAAGTTCCGGTAGTGAATATCGGAATTCGTCAGCAGGGCCGCGAGCACGCGGCAAATGTGATTGACACTAGGGCCAACCGGACCATAATCCGCAGAGCCATTGCACAGGCCCAGTCGAAAAATTTCCGGCGCGGAATTCGCAAGCTGAAAAGCCCTTATGGCGACGGCCAAGCCTCGCAGATTATTTGCAAGACGCTTGTGAAATCGCCGGTTGGGCCGAAGCTTCTTTTCAAAAGAGCGGCTACGGTATGACCGTGCGCATTCCGCTGGCGAAGCCGGAAATCAGCGACGCCGATCGCGATGCAGTGCTGGACGTGCTTCGCACTTCTCATCTGAGCATGGGGCCAAAGCTCGCTGAATTCGAGCAGGGCATTTGCGATTACATAGGCTGCAGGTATGCCGTCGCGGTGAATTCCGGAACTTCGGCCTTGCAGCTCGCGGTTCGCGCGCTGGAGCTCGAACCCAGCGCCGAAGTGATACTCCCGTCCTTCACATTCTCGGCGCTGCTCAATGTGATTTTGCAGGCAGGATTGCGGCCGAAATTTGTCGATATCGATCCCGAGACTTACAACGTAACGCCGGAACTGGTCGCGGCTGCGATCACACCGCGCACCCGACTAGTGCTAGCGGTGCACACCTTTGGCTTCCCGGTCGATGTGAAGTTGCTACGCCAGGTAACGGAAAGACCTGCCCAATTGCGGGCGGGGCGCCATTCGACTTCGCTCAGGGCAGGTCCGCACCACACGATTCGCATCATTGAAGATGCTTGCGAGGCCCTCGGCGCAGAGCTGCAGGGCAGCAAAGCTGGGGGCTTTGGTGACGTTGGACTGTTCGCCTTTTATCCCAACAAGCAAATCACCACCGGCGAAGGCGGAGTGCTGGTGACGTCTTCGCAGAAAATCGCTTCGCAGGCTGCGAAACTTCGTAACCAGGGACGCGATCCGGAACTGGATTGGCTGCAACACGTGGAAGCTGGCTTCAGCTACCGGCTCTCGGATATCAACTGCGCGCTCGGAATTTCGCAGCTGAAGCGAATCGAGGACATAATTGCCCGGCGGCAGACACTGGCCGAAAGCTATGATCGCGAGCTCATGGCCGTAACGGATGTTCGGCGGCCGCCAACGAAGCGCAACGTAGGGCGAATCAGCTGGTTCGTATACCCCGTCCAGCTAACCAAAGAATTCACCCGCGCTGACCGTGACGCCGTCTGTGCTTCGATGTTGCGCAAAGGAATTGCCACCGGCCGATATTTTGCGCCGCTGCACCTGCAACCAGTGTTCGCCGCCGCGACGTGGCGCGGCGCGCCTAAGCTTCGATTGCCCCACACGGAATTCGTGGCTGATCGAGTCATCACTCTGCCGTTCTTCAACCAGCTGACGGAGAAAGAAATTCAAGAGGTATGTGGCGGGCTGGCCGAGTCCCTCATCGAAGTCCGGCGCAAGACGTAGAGCAGGCTGCCTGCAAATCCAAACCGGCGAATTTTTCCGCTGTCATAGTCAACCACGATCCGCTCTTCGATCTCCAGCCCGGCTGCGCCTGCGAGCTGCCGAATTTCGCGATCGGTAAAAACGTGGCCGTAAGTGCTGATCACTTCTTCGCAGACTTCCCAAGTCGCGGTTACGTCGGCATTCTCCTCCGCGTAAGAAATCGAATCGCGGACTAATCGCGCAAGGGTTGGGAGCGCGCCATAGGCTCGCGCATTGTAGCGATGGTTTACGTCGATGAAACACTTGCCCTCTGGCGACAGCAAATTGTTCATCGCCCGCATGGCCCGGCCCCGTTTTTCAAATCCGCGCACGTGGCCCAGCACATTCCACAGGCAGGTGATCACGTCAAACGTTCCGAGGTCTCCATTTTCTTTCGACCGGACTTGATCACCCATTTCCTCCGCGCGAACATTCCAGACTTTCGTTGCCGCCACGGGCGCGACCATCTCCGGGCTGGGCTCGGCGAGAACAACGTTTTGAATTCCGGATTGTTCCGCAATGCGTGATGCGCGCGCGCCATCTCCGGCGCCAACGTCCAGAAGCGATTTCGCGCTTTTCGAAACGCGCGAAAGGATTATTTCCTCGATAGTGCGCAGGTAAAATTCGCGGCGGGCGCTGAGCTCAGCATAGTGCGGCGCAAGCCGACTGTAAGCCGCAACCGGATCATCGAAATGTTGCGTCGATTGCAAATGCGCGGACTATTTACTCCGTTGTTTTTCCATCTTTTCCAGGAACTTACCGACCCTGACCACGGCGCGACCCACCGTGCCGCGGCCAACTTCACGCGGTCGATCCGGGGCCGAAATATCCGTGGCTGAAACCCGCACCGTGTAAAACCTGCCATCGAATGATTCCACCACCGCCTCAGCCCGGATCTTCGCACCAATGCCGCTCGCTACGCGATGGTCGATGTTTATGGCGGTCCCAACCGTGATTTCGTGGTCTTCGCAATAATCATGCAAAGCGCGAAACGCAGCCGTTTCCATTAGTCGAATCATGTCGGGCGTGGAATACACCGGCGGCAATTGCGGATGGTGCGCAGCCAGGGTGTGTTCGAATTTGACCATCTCCTCCGCTTCCCCCCGCACGCCGATGGGAACACTCTTCATATAGTTTTCAATTTCCTTTTTTGCTAGTGCTCTATATTATTCGCTCAAGGAAAACTATGGCTGATCCACGTTTCCCCATCGGACATTTTCATTATGAAGGCGTGCCGTCGCCCGAGCAGAGGCAGAAATTCATCTCTGATATCGAGAAGACTCCGGCCACCATTCGGGCCGCGGTTCAAGACTTATCTCCGCAGCAGCTTGATACACCCTACCGCGAAGGTGGATGGACGGTTCGCCAGGTGGTGCATCACGTGCCTGACAGCCATATGAACGCTTATGTGCGCTTTAAACTGGCGCTCACCGAAGTCGAGCCGACGATCAAGCCTTACGCCGAAGATCGCTGGGCTGAACTTGACGATTCAAAGTGCACGCCGATTGAGATTTCGTTGGTCCTCCTGGAATCATTGCATCTCCGTTGGGTGCGCCTCCTGCGTTCTTTGAATGAAGAAGAATGGAAGAGAACCTTCAGGCATCCCGAGCTCGGGGTGGTGGCTCTCGAAAAAAGTCTCGCTCTTTATTCCTGGCACGGGAAGCACCACACCGCGCACATCACCGAGCTGCGGAAGCAGATGGGCTGGTAAGAGCCTGCTAACATTGGTTTCAGTTTTTCATTCTTCGCGACAGCCGGGAGTACTCTTCAATGTCAACTTCGTCAGCGCCCACGGCGCGCACACGCGTGGTGCGCGAGCCGCAGCGTGCGGTTTACGACCGCGACGCAGTGAACCGAATCCTGGACGAAGGTTTCATTTGTCACGT
>DATATW010000036.1:0-7608 GCA_036268595.1 Terriglobales bacterium | reverse complement strand
TGCTGGGCGTCGCTTATCCGCTGGTCGTAACCGCTTTGGCGCAATTTCTTTTTCACGATAAAGCCAACGGTCAACTTATTGAAAAGGACGGCGGCGTGATTGGCTCGCGGATTATAGGCCAGCCGTTCACCTCCGACCGATATTTTCATTCCCGGCCTTCGGCTGCGGGCGGCGGTTACGATGCTGCAAACTCCGGCGCTACCAATTTCGGCCCCACCAACCAAAAGCTTATTGACCGCGTAAAGGCCGACAGCGCCGTATTGCATTGGGAAAATCCGAATCAACCTGTGCCGGCCGATCTGGTTACGGCGTCGGCCTCAGGTCTCGATCCGGACATCACGCCGGCCGCCGCACTATTCCAGGTGGGCAGAATCGCTCGTGTTCGGGGTCTTACCGAAGATCGCATCCGCACGTTAGTTGAGTCTCGCATCGAAAAACGCACATTCGGATTTCTCGGCGAACCTCGGGTCAATGTGCTTGAACTGAATCTGGCCTTGGATCGCGAGAGCACAAAGTGATTCATCTGGGCATGTTATTGGGGGCGCTCGCGGTCTTCATCTTACCCTCGATGTCGCAAGAAACCATATTTGACGTTCCTAGCGGCGACATTCTCGACAAAGGTAAAGTCTACGGCGAATGTGATTTTGCCTACTCATGGGATGCGAGCGCCGGTGCTTACACGCCTCGAGTTGTTGTCGGAATCGGGCATCGAATCGAAATCGGTATGAACCTGAACGGCATTGCCTCTCCCGGGCCTTCGCAAACTACTCCCACCCCAACTGTCAAATGGAAAGCCTACGACGGAGGCAAGAATGGATGGGCGTTCATGTTGGGAGACGACGTCTTCATCCCCGGTCCAAAATCGTACTTACGACGGTGGTAATTACTTTTATGCGGAGCTAACAAACGCTGAAAAGCCAGACTCGCCTGACTTTCGGCGCTTTCGATTTCACCTCGAACGTAGTCGCAACCGGAAACAAGGCCGGAGGACAATTTCGAATTGAGCAACCCGGCGGCAAACTGTAACCGTCGCCGCCGATTGGTTCACTGACATAACGGCGCGGGGTATTTCACTCCAGGTATTGCGGTTAAAATTGGTTCGAAAGCTACTGGCTACACCGGCTACGAAATCGGAAATTCCGGCGCATCGGACGGAAATCGTCTGCTGTTGTTTGAAGTCGGCTGGAATTTTAGCTGACAAGATCACCGCGAATCCCACCACTGATCTCTGCGACTAACCTTTTGAAGTGGGCTCGACCCGTCTCGCGCGCTTTTGCAGTCCTTTGGCGGTTGAATCTCCGGCTTGAGAATTTACACTGTAAAGTTAAGTTTTATAGCTAGTGGGAAGCGGAGGACTTGATGAAAACTGCCGGAGATCTGATTCTCGTCTCGAATCGTCTTCCTGCCAGCATCGAACCGAGTCCCGGGGGGCCCGTCCTGAAGCCCAGTTCGGGAGGATTGGTTACCGCCTTGCGCCCGGTCTTGGAAGCGAGGAAAGGATATTGGATCGGGTGGCCGGGCGAGGAGTGCGAGGACTTTGACGATGTCGACCGGCTGCTGCGCGATAGTGGAACCGACTCGGCGTGCCAACTGGTTCCGGTGTCTTTGACAGCAGATGAGAGAAAGGGTTTCTACTCCGGTTTTTCCAACGAGATCATCTGGCCTCTGTTTCACGACCTGCAATCACGCTGTAATTTCGACCCGGTTTATTGGAAGACGTACGTGGAAGTGAATCATAAATTCGCTCAGGTTGTAGCCCGGGTCGCAAAAAACGATTCCGTGGTGTGGGTTCATGACTACCATCTGATGTTGGTTGGCGATTTTCTGCGGAAGGCTGGCTTAAGATGCCGCCTCGGTTTCTTTCTTCACATTCCATTTCCTCCCCTCGACATCTTCGAAAAACTGCCCTGGCGCAGCCAGATAATGCGGGCACTTTTTGAATTCGATGTAATCGGACTACAGACTGCGCGCGATCAGCAGAATTTTGCCGGATGTGTCAGGCGTTTCTTGCCGGAAATAAATCTGCATCGCGACCACGAGCAATTCCAGGCGAATGTGGATGGCCGAAACATACTGGTTGGCAGCTTTCCGATCGGCATTGACTTCGACGAATTTGCGGACGAGGCGGAACAAACCAATGTCGCGCAACGTGCCGCCGAAATCCGCCGCGAGATCGGTGGCCGGCAAATCGTGTTGGGTGTTGACCGCCTCGACTATACGAAAGGTGTTCCCGAACGGTTAAAAGCGTTCCGTCTCTTACTCGCTTCGCACAAGGAATTGCAACGCCAGATCAGCCTGGTGCAAATTGTTGTTCCCAGTCGCGAGAACATACCCAAATATCAAGAATTGAAACTAGAAATCGAAACTTTGACCAGCCAGATCAACGGTCAATATGGCGATCCGGGCTGGATGCCAATCCACTATATTCACCGCCATTTAGATCGGCCGGAGCTGCTGGCGCTTTATCGGATTGCGGATATCGCTTTGATTACTCCATTAAAAGATGGGATGAATCTGGTGGCGAAGGAATTTTGCGCGGCTCAGGCCGGCGACCATGGAGTTTTGGTATTAAGCGAATTTGCCGGAGCCGCCGATCAACTCCGCAACGGCGCAGTTTTGGTAAACCCATACGACATCGAGGCAGTCGCCAAGGCCCTGCACGAGGCTTTTCACATGTCACTCAAAGAGCGGCGCACCCGCATGCGAAAACTTCGGCGCAACGTGCGCAATCAAAATGTGTTTCGTTGGTTCGAGCAGTTTTGCAAATATCTGGAGAGCCCGGAGCCTCAGAGAGTTAGCCGGGTTCGCACCGCACACGGCTAGCAGAAAGAGATGATCGTATGGTGCACGCCGCCCGGATTCGTCTGGGCCTTGAATTCCGTGCATAATTGTTTTGTGGCCCAGCTGGAAAATTTTCGCCTGAAAGTATTTCGTACGGTTGCCGAACATCTGAATTTCCGTATGGCGGCGGAGCATCTTTTCCTGACCCAGCCGGCGGTCACCCAGCAAATAAAAGCGCTCGAAGATGATCTTGGCGTCCGGCTTTTCGACCGCACCGCCAACCGGGTCTCTCTCACGTCACAAGGGTCGGTTTTGTTGGCTTACTCAAAAAAGATTGCAGCGCTGGTTGCGGATGCCGAGCATGAGCTTATTTCCGGTGATGGAAAGCTCTCGGGAGATCTGTCGCTGGGAGTTTCCACAACTATTGCGCAGTACGTTTTGCCGCGATTACTGGGCGCCTTTTTGGATGAGCATCCGCGGGTGCAATTCTCGCTGCATAGCGGCAACACTGGCGCGATTGTGCAACTGCTTCTCGACAATAAAATTATGCTTGGCCTGATTGAAGGCCCAGCCCGCGAGCGCGGCATTCACGCCGAAGCGTTTATGCAGGACGAACTGGTGCTGATTACGCCGCCCTCATTCGATTCAGATCACATCTCGCGCGACCAACTCGCGAGTTTGAATCTGCTTATGCGTGAACACGGTTCCGGCTCTCGCCGGGTGGTTGAGATAGCTCTGAAAAAAGCCGGCGTGAAGCTCAAGTCCTTTAAAAAAATCATGGACCTCGATTCCACTGAAGCCATCAAATCCGCGGTAGAGGCAGGTCTCGGCCTCGGCTTCGTCTCGCGTTGGGCGATTTCGAAAGAATTGGAACTGGGACTTCTGAAATTTGCCGGGGTCGCAGATATCAAGGTCACCCGTAATTTCTCGCTAATCTCGCGTACCGGCCCGGCCCCACAAGGTCCAGCCGGCGCTTTCAGAACGTTTGCCCTTACTCGCGCCCGGTTACTGGCCCGTACTCCTCAAAAGCCGCGACAGTCGCCCGGTTCCCGCCGATAAGCCCAGCTAATCGCCAATCAGAACTACTGCTTGGACGGGCTCCCGCCCTCCTGCCACACTCCGAGAGTGGGTAAGACTCTTTTTGTTCTGGCGCTGATTGTGACGGCAAGCGGCTTGATTTCGCCGCCCTTTGCTCTTCTCGGCGGCCTGATCTTCGGATTATCCACGCTGCATCCCTTTCCCGGTGAAAGCAAACGCCTGGCGAAATTCCTGCTTCAGGCTTCCGTGGTTGGGCTTGGCTTTGGCATGAACCTGCATGAGGTGCTTCGCGCCGGTCGTTCGGGATTTCTGTACACCGCGGCCAGCATAACTTTGGCCATGCTCATGGGTCTGGGATTCGGCTACCTGCTCAGTGTCAGCAAAAAAGCTGCGTTCCTGATCAGCGCCGGAACCGCAATTTGCGGGGGCAGCGCGATCGCCGCCGTCGGTCCTATCGCCGACGCCAGCGAAGAAGAGATGGCCGTCTCGCTGGGCGCAGTTTTTATTCTCAACTCGGTCGCACTTTTTCTTTTTCCTGCCATCGGTTACGCGCTGCACATGACGCAATCGCAGTTCGGTCTCTGGGCGGCGCTCGCCATCCATGACACCAGTTCGGTCGTGGGGGCGACCGCTAAATACGGAGCGACCGCGCTTGCCATCGGGACTACCATCAAGTTGGCCCGCGCTCTATGGATTGTCCCGCTATCATTCATCACCGCAGTCACGCTCAAGAGCAAGGCAAAAATTCAGTTGCCCTGGTTCATCCTGTTCTTCTGCCTTGCGGCGTTTATGAATACATGGCTGCCGGCTTTTCACAGAGCTTTCGGTGTCCTCGATCATCTGGGCAAAATCGGCCTTACCGTGACTCTATTTCTCATTGGCACAGGTTTGAACAAAGCTACGATGAAAGTGGTCGGCGTGCGGCCGCTTCTGCAGGGGCTCGCTCTATGGATCATCGTCGGCTCCGGCAGTCTTGCTCTTATTTTGTTCAACTGGATCCACGTTTAGTGTCGGCGCGCTCGGCAGTCTCTGCGTTCTCGGCGATATCCTCTGGGTGCTCTCCGGTCAGAAGCCCTTCACTCCTCGTCGTGTAAAATTCGCTGACAGGCATGTCAAAAGCAGCGCGGCAAAAGCCAGGGGGGAAACAGCGGCTACGATTGTCGCGCGAGGCGTGGCAGCGGATATCGAGCAAGATTGGTCCCCACCACTCGATTGCAGGTTTTAGGACTCGCCTGCTTTACTTCGCAGCCAGCGCGACCAATTCGCTCCTCGCTAAAATGCAGACCATCGCTCACGGCGAGGCCCTCGAAAAAGCGAAAGTTCCTCCGCCTATTTTTCTTTTAGGCTTTTGGCGCTCCGGAACAACCTTCCTGCACGAATTATTCTGCTGTGACGCCCGCTTTGGATTTCCCAGCACTTACGCCTGCATGAACTCGGCTCACTTTTTGCTCACCGAGCAGGGCTTCCATAAGCGTCGTGGCAAACAGGAAGCCTATCGTCCCATGGACAATATGCAGTACTCCTGGACCTCGCCGCAGGAGGACGAATTCGCGCTGCTGTGCATGGGCGCGCCGTCAGGCTATGAATCGCTGCTGGTGCCCTCGCTGATGGCGGACCCTCAAACCTTGCTGGACCTGCGGCGCCGATCGCCTGAAGAACAACAACGATGGAAGCAAACGTTCGACCTGCTTCTTCGCGAACTTACGGTTCAGCAAAATAAACCGATGGTGCTCAAGTCGCCGACACATGGATTCAAGTTTCCCTGCCTGCCATCTTCCTTTCCCGGGGCGCGATTCGTAATCATCGAACGCAATCCGTACGAAGTGTTTGCGTCCAACCTTAAGCTTTGGAAGACGCTGCTGGATATGTACAGCCTCGAATCTACGTCGCCGCAGGAAATCGAAAAGTTTGTTCTCGCTGCTTATATGATTCACGAACAGGCGATCGCAGAAGGCATTCGCAACCTTTCGCCGCAGAATGTGTCGCGTGTGCGGTACGAAGATCTGGTCGCCGATCCGGTCAGGGAGATGAAGCGTATCTATTCCGAACTTGAATTGGGCGGCTTTGAAGATGCGCGGCCGGCGATGGAACAATACGTAGCCAGTGTTTCCGGCCATCAGCGCAATCGCCTGACACTCTCGCCTGAGCAGAAGGATTCCGTCGATGAATTATGGGGAGCTCTCATTCGTGACAAAGGTTATGCGTGGCCGGGAGACTGGCTCACTTTGAAATCTTCGGCCTAGTCACGAGGAAAGGGTTTGGTCGTGCACGTCTGAGCGAGGTGGTTCTTCCGTTTTTGATCCCCGCAGCTTCGAGAAAAATCCCGAGATTCCGCGCCGGATGCGGTTCGCGAAAATCAAAAACATGGCCCATACCGCCGCCAGCATGGGAAGCAGCACAGAAAAAAGCGTTCCTCCCGTCGGATCTCCGTAGGCGTATGCCGGAATTCCCAGCAGGAAAAATGCTGTGGTGAAGAGCACAATATGACGACGGCTCACCTTCGTATTATAACGGTTCACATGAACCGATCTGTTGCCGATCCGGTCTCACCACTGTACATCCGGGTAAAGGCTGGGCAGATGGATTGTGCGGTATGATTCCTGCCCGCTGACATCGAGTTGCCAAATGAGCTGCGCCGGCTGTTGAGGTGTAACTTCCATCACGCGTGCATTGAGTTTTTCTTGCGGGGCGAAAATGGGCAGGAAGGAAATCGCGACCGCGACCACTACAAAAAAACTTGGACGATTAATTCGCTGTAAGCCGGTGAACGCAGGTTGACGAGCATCACTCGAATCGGCATTTCCCGCGGCGCGGCCCGGACCAATCACCACAACCATCGAATCAACCAACAAGCCGATGCCCACCGCAATCAGCCCGAGGGCCGGAGCCAACGCCACGACCACAGCGATCAAAATAGCCGCGAATGGCAATAATCCGACCGGTATACGCCAGAAAAAAACCACCAAGACCAGGCAAAGAATTCCGAGTTCCTCGACAATTGTTTTCGCGGGTGAACGCTGCAGCCGGGCGAGGCGAATGATCTGCCCCGATGGGCTAGAGTCATCGAAAAAGATATTGTTATTCCACAGTTGCCTGGTCACACCGCCCCAGTACGAATAGGCAACGACATCGGACCACAAGGGCCGTGCGGTTCGTGCGGCTTCATTAATTTCAAAAATCGCCGGCCTGCTATAGCAGTCCGGCACATGCTTGCCAAAAATTGCCGGCCATATGTACTGCGGCTGGCCTACGGTCGAAGGGCAGATGTGTCCGCTGAAATCCGGAAACCGATTATTGCCGTTGTCGAATACGGCCAGGCGCAGTTCTCCGGTGCCATTCGCGTGGAAGAAATTGGCGTCGTGCTGGGCAAAGAACCATCCGGCCAGAGAATTGGAATCGAGCAGCTTAAAATCGCCTTGGTATCCGAGCCGCCAGATCACATTTCCGGTGCCTTTTCCGTTGGCGTAATCAATCTTGATGACCCACGACTGGTTCCGCAGCGAGAGCACGATGTTGCCGTCGTCAGGCGAATAACCAATCGTATTGGCATGCGTCCAGTCGGGAAACAGCACGGGATGCCGGTTCACATCCAGGTGATCGAACGAGGACCATGACCACACTGGCCTATAATTCTGATCCAGGTCGACAATGGCATCGCCCAGCACGCTGGTTGTTCCGTATATCCCGTGCAGGTCGGCGAAATCCTTCTTCGTGTTTACCAGTACGAGCAGATGACCGTTCGGAAGTTCAACAATGTCGTGGTGAATCGCATTAGCTTTCCAGGGGTAT
>DATATW010000035.1:0-8392 GCA_036268595.1 Terriglobales bacterium | reverse complement strand
AGGTTGAAGACTCGCCACGCGACAATAATCCATGGGTGCGAGGCCAGTCTCCTTCAGACATTGCGCTGTAGACCATTCAACGCGCCGGAGATCGCCAAGATCATTGGCAACGTTTGGGAATCGCCCCGCGAAGCCGTCTCGGCGCGCTGCATAGCCCAGGCCTCCAACCAGCAGGGAAGCCGCAACCAGCGATGCGGTCTTGATCTTCTGGGGCCGAATCGGATTGGTCGCTCTATGCAGAGCCACGTGACGACCGCGAGCGCGAAGCGGTCCGTACTGCACCCGACGTCTCGGCTCCATGAACGATGCGCGGAAATGTAAGCACCGGCCAGTGCCAAAGATAGAGGGGATAACTGATCAGTCCCACGAAGACCATTGGGCGGCTGGCCAGAATCCGGCGGTTGATCCATGCATCATTCCCTCCCACAATTGTGAGCGCGGCCCCGCTCACCGGAAGCAGGGCCCCGCCATCCGGGAAAGGTGTCGCCGACGCCGATGTAAAAAACAGCGAAAACGATCAGGAATTCCCAATACAGACGCGGCGTCGCGAAACACCTTCGCGGAGAAGCCAGGGAGTCTTGCGAAGTGTTCCTTCTGGCTGGTCGGAACCGACGAATCAGGCCTATTCAAAATTGGTTGCCAACACGCAATGCAGCAGCCCACCATAAGCTCCCACCCTCGCGTTTGTGGCAGGAAGAAGGCCCCCAGCCGGATCCCGCCGCACTTGCCACACGTTGAGGAAAAAGGACGCTACGGCAAGCGACAGTACGACCACGAGTGGCAGCCGGCGAATCCGCCAAATCAACCAAAGCAGCAAGGGATATGTCAGGTAGAACTGTTCTTCCACACCGAGCGACCAAAGGTGCAGCAGGGGCTTCAGTCCCGAGTCCGTGTCGAAATATCCGGCCTCGCGCCTCAACACGAGGTTTTCGACATAAGCTACCGCTCACAGGGTGTGCTTTCCCAGATGTTCATATTCGTCAGGAAGTAGAAAAAACCACGCGAACACAAAACAGGCCGCCAGCATGAGTAACAGAGCAGGAAACAGCCGCCGGATACGGTTGGCGTAGAAACCCGCGAAACTGAAAGTTCCGCGCTCCAGCGCCCGCAGAATAATTTTTGAAATGAGAAAGCCCGAAATGACAAAAAAGACATCCACGCCCACAAATCCGCCCGGCATGAATCCCGAAAAGGCATGAAAAACTACCACCGGGATAATGGCTAGCGCGCGGAGGCCATCAATGTCTGGGCGGTAGTTCGAGATCGAACGCACTGGCGTAATATACTCGCCATGGGCATGCACAGATTTTCCCGCCGTCATTTCCTCGGCATTTCGGCTAGCTTACCGTTTGCGTTGCGCAGCCTTTACGGCGCCAATCCGTCCAGGTCAATTCCAGTCGGCCTGGAGCTCTATTCCGTCCGCGAGGAACTGAAGAAAGATCCTGAAGGCACGGTTCGCGCCGTTGCCAGGATGGGATATCAGGACGTCGAGTTTTATGCGCCCTACTTCGAGTGGACTGAGCCGCAGGTCGGGAGCATGCGAAAGCTGATGGACGACATCGGCATTCACTGCTACTCGACACACAACAACGAAGATTTCTTCAGCGCGAAGAATATCGAGCGCGCTGGCGATTTCAACAAGATTTTAGGCTCCAAATATATGGTGCAAGCGTGGAGCGATCCCAAGCCCGATCTCGATGGATGGAAGGCGCTCGCTGAAAACCTGAATGCCGCGGCCGACAAGCTTGAACCTTCCGGGCTCAAAGTTGGATATCACAATCACGATGCGGAGTGGAAACCGCTCGGCGGGAAGCGGCCGATTGAGGTGATTGCCGCCACCACAAAACCGTCCGTGATGCTGCAACTTGATGTCGGCACTTGCCTTGAAGCCGGCGCCGATCCGGTGGCCTGGATCAAAGCCAACCCGGGGCGCATTCGCTCCATCCATTGTAAAGACTGGTCGCCCGACCCCAACATCGGCTACAAAACGTTGTTTGGAGAAGGGAAGGCTGATTGGAAGGGAATCTTCCAGGCAGCGGAAAGCGTGGGCGGAGTTGAGTTCTACCTGATCGAGCAAGAGGGAAGCCGCTTTTCTGAGCTGGAAACGGCGCGCCAATGTCTCGAAGCATTCCGCACGACGCACGGATGACGTTAAAATTAACTATGCGCAGTTTGCTGGTCGTTTTGTTTGTCGCGGCGGGTATCGGGGTCTGGGCGCAGTCATTACCTTCCTCACCCTCGAAATCCTCAAATTCACAAAACCAGGACTCGAACGCTTCCAAACAGTCGCCTTCTCATATACCGAATCTTGCGCCGCCGCGCTCCGACAGAGTTGATGCTGATTCTCTTCCCGATGATGGCGGCTCCAGCTCAAGCAAGGACACGCAGATTGATTTGAGTCCTCCTGGCGACGACGAAAAGGCGCATCCGAAAAGTTCAGAAATCCTGATGGATGACGAAAATGCTCCGGGCAACGGTGACGTGGGTGAGATGCATCCCTGGGATCCTCACAAATCCGCGAAGGACGTTGAAGTCGGGGATTACTACTTCAAGCGGAAAAATTATGTGGCTGCGGAAAGCCGGTATCGCGAGGCGCTCTACTACAAGGATAACGATGCGCTGGCCACGTATCGGCTCGCGATATGCCTTGAGAAGCTCGATCGCCCCGGCGAAGCTCGCACGCAATTCGAGAACTATCTGAAAATTCTTCCACAGGGCCCGCAGGCTGAGGACGCGAAGAAAGAGATTGAGCGATTGATGAGTTCGAACTCAGACGCTACCAAGGCCGCGAAGTAAGCTCTCGACGAGTCTTAAGGTTTCTTCACACGCGCTTTGCCGTTCCCGCTACTTTCTACCCGGCTTTGCTCACCCTCGCCCAATATCAGGTTCGCGGGCCATTTCGGTCCTGAGTGCATCAGGCCATTTTTCCGTGACGCAGCGCGAATCAAGTTGTCTACGGAATCCATGCAGGCGTGAATTGCCTGCGTGCGTAGCGCGCCATCGAAGCTTCCACGGATGATCAGCATGGCGGTTCCATGCATCACGGACCAAATGGCGAGCATCAGGCGATTTTGCTGGCGCGGCGCATCGTGCAGCAACGACGCCAGCCGGTCGCGCATGAGATTGAACGATGGCCAGGACTCGTGCAACGAAGGAGGCTTCCCCACGCCGTCGAATAGAACCTCATATGCATGGGGATGATCGAGCGCAAATTTTAGATAATCCTGAGTTGCATCGCGCAGCGTGCGGGTGCGGCTGAGTTCGGCGAAGAGTTCACGACGCGTCTTGAGACGCAAGGCCCGCAGGATGTCATTGCGGTCGCGATAGCGTTCGTAGACAGTCGGCGTCGTAGTGCCGGCGGCTTTCGCGATCGCCCGCATGGTGAGTGATTTTTCGCCGCCGCGCGCCCACAGACGCGATGCCGCGCCAAGGATGCGTTGTTCAAGATCAGGATCAGGGCGTCGCGGCACAAAGCCTCCACAGTCTCAGAAAGTAGATTTTATTACTTGCACTGCGTAATGTTAACAACGTATACTTATTCAACTGTGCAACTGTGAACCTTGCAGTCTGGGTCCCATACTCGAGCCGCCACATCGGTAATCCTCCCAGTGCGCGGCTCCGGGACCCTCCCGCAGTTATTCCTGAAATAGAGAAGGAGCTGTAAATGCAGTTTGGAAGTGATAAGAATGTGGACGTGGCGCGCCTGAAGGCCGACCTCGCCGCGGCCGCGGTCGAACTGCTCAGCGCACACTGCGCCGCCGACCGCGTCCGTCTACAGTACTCCCTGCAGGACATAGTTTCTTTTGGCGAACGTGCCGCCCTTAAGCGCGCGATTTCCTCCGCTGAGGCTTTGTATCGCTTTTTCTCCCTAATCGAGGCGCACATCAAAGGCCTGGAACGGGGAAGCGTCCGGTAAAGACAAAACAACCGGTGAAGACAAAACAAAAGGTCACTGTCTTCGCCGCCACGCGTTCGCTCGTGCCAGGATTTACTTTTCCACGCGGATGAATTCACCGCTGGACGCGTTAACAGCTACGGTCAACTTTGCCCCTTCGCGGCTTGCTCCGTAGATGACGTGCCAGATTAGTTCGTTGGTATTGTGGTTCCAATCGCAGATAAAGGTAACCGGAGTGTCCGGCGCTTTTTCGAGGACCTTATCCCCGCCATGTTTTTGGGCCGTTTCAGCTGCCTGGTCCGAATCGATTTTGAGGAAGGCCATGTCAAACACCTGCGTGGACGCGTTGGACGCGCTGTAGGTGTCTTCGTTGCCGGGATTGATGCCGCGCGATGGGGCTCCATCGGCCGAACTGCCTGACCATGTGTAGCCTTTTTCAGATCTCTGAGCAGCAGAGGCAAAGCCTCCCCGCCACACAGCCCACCTGCCATCATGGCCGTTTCCATCGCTGGTAACTACGGATTCGATGCGATAGGGCTTCGCATCCTGGTTCCATCCCCGCGCCGCCAGATATAGCTTCTGAAACGCTGAGCGCGCGGTGAGAAGCTCCGGCCCCTGGGGCTTCGGCGGCTCTGCCGGCTTCGTTGGCTCAGAGGTACAGCCCGTGAAAATGACGAGCAGCGCAACGAGAGCGGCAAGAAAAATAGCAGACCGAACGCGTTCGCGAGAATGCTGCCCTGTGAGTTCAAAAAACGCCGTTCCCGACATCTCCTCCGTTTGCGTTGTAGTACGAGTGCGGGCTAGGCAAGCCGTGTCCATGGCATCCTTCCTGATATAACTTGCAGGTGGTTTCTTGTGCGGCATCATTCTAACCGAAAGGCCGAAAAAGTTAAGTAACCTCCATGGAGCCTCATCTGGCCAGATTGCAGAGAGAAATAGACTCGGCAATCGCGGGGCTGACGCCAGAACAATTGGCCTGGCATCCGGAAGGGAAATGGTGCGCCGCGGAGGTCCTCGAGCACCTCTTTCTCACGTACACCGGTACAAGGAAAGGTTTCGACCGAGTGATGGAGGCGGGAAAATCTTTGGCCCGAAAAGCGACATGGAAGGATCACGCCCGGGCCTTGGTAGTCGTCGGCTTCGGATATATGCCTGGGGGCAGGGAAGCCCCGTCGTCGGCGCGCCCGCGAGGTGTTCCCGCAGAGAAAGTTCGGGCAGAGATCGGCGCAAGACTGGCGGAAATGGACGAAGTGATGATTCGGTGCGCGACAAAGTTCGGATCGCGCGCTCGCATGCTTGATCATCCTTTTCTTGGACCTCTATCTGTCGATCAATGGCGGAAGTTTCATCTTGTACACGGCTTGCATCACATCAAGCAGATTCGCCGGTTACAGCGAAAGCATGGGCTGAAATAATAAGCGCCGGAGCACGGCTCCGGCGCTTATCTGTCACAACAAAGTTCGGTTCTACGGTTCGCGAATGGAAGACGGCACGCCAGCCTTGCGGGCTTCTTCCTGCATGTCGTCGAGCTTCTGCTTGGCGTCATCCACTGCTTTCTGCTTGTCGGCGATCTGCTGCTTATACTGGGCATCCTTCTGGTCCCAGTCCCCCGAATTCCGCAAGCGGTTACCTACGTCGGCGTACATGGCGGCAGCGCGAATCTGGTATTCGCGTTGCAGCACGTCGAGTTCGCGCTGCAGCAGGTCAATCTGATCCTTTTGGGCCGCGAGTTTATCGCCCCACTGCTTCCACGCCTGCTCCTTCGCCGCCCGATCTTCGTCAGGGTTATTGGAGCTAGCCGTTGCCGGCTTGTTTTCGCCGGCAGACTTTGCTTCGCCAGAAGACGGGGCGGCAGATGAATCCTCCTGCTGTGGCTCGTTCGAGGTCTCTTCCGCGGGTTTACCGACGACGGAGAGCTTGTCATTTTTGGGCAGGTTGTCGTTGTCGAAAACCTTGGGCTTGGTTGGGCTTCCGGAATCCTTCCGGATCTGCCGGGCGTAATCGCCAAGAGACGTCCCGCTGGGCGCACTGGCGGAGTTGGTCGTGGCCTGATTCTGGGCCGCGGCCGGAAGTATGGCCGCAGCAAGAAAAAGAGAAAGTCCGATTCCACTGAATGCGATAGGTTTCATAGCTTCACCCTTAATCGAGGTTCCGGTTCGCGGCCGAGGTTCTCACCAGCTCGCGTCGTGCCGATTTACTTGCCTGCTGCTGCGCCCGCCGCCCGTTGTGCTGCGGGTTTTCTAGCTAAAAATCCTCCGATGTTGCGGTCGAGCTGCGTGGCTTCCTGCGCAATGTCCGCTGCCAACTGCTGGGTCAAATCAGGATCGCGGTTGCTCGCCAATTGCTGTGCGTAGCCGGAGATCGTGGCGAGTGAAGTACGGAGTTGCAGCGCCATTTCCGCCGAAATTTCCCCATGCAACTGTTGCTGCTCGCGGATGCGTTCCAGTTCGCTGAGATCATTGATGAGGCAGGCGACACCGAGGAGGCTTCCGTCCACCGCGGGAACCTGCGAAATGGTGATGGAAAGAAATTTATTTTCTCCTGCGGGAGTTAGATATTGCGCCTGGGTCTGCCTCCGCTTGCTGCCTTCCCGCAGCACGGCGTGAATTTCGTCGGCGACGCCGGCTTTGTCATCGCCGGACGGCGCCGCAGACCGGAAAATATCTTCTGCGTTCATTCCGATAGTAGACCCGAAGCCAAGGATGACCTTCGCCGAAGGATTGGCAGTCTTCACCAGTCCATTCGCGCCAAAGACCAGAACGCCCGAAGAAAGATTCGAAAGTACCGCCTGACTGAAGTTCTCACTGGTCCGCGCGCGATGCTGTTCGGCCTGCGACTGCACCTGTAACTCATGCTTCTGCTGCTTGAGCTGCTGGATCACCGTGTTGTAGAGATTCAATGGCAAAGTTTCGAGCGAAGAGACGCGGCCTTCGGAACAATTCGACTCTTCCGTGATGCTCTTGCGTAGCGCGCGGACGAAGATGATCCCAAGCAAGAAAGAGAACCCCGAAAGCACCATCACGATTGCGGCCCGCAGGAACAAGGGATTGGTTAGGATTTTCACCAGAGCCTCCCATACCAGCGCAGCAGCCGGTCACCGACAAAACACGAGACCAGCGCCATGCTGCCAAGAAAGACGCCAAACGGCATCTGGTAATTGCGATAGACCACTTGCGCCGATTGCCAGGCGCGGCGTCGAGCCGCGTGAGCATCGGCCAGTCGCTTCATGAAACGATGCGTACGCTTCAGCCAGACCACGAACACTGTGGTGATCCCGAACACCGATCCCGTCAGAGAGGCAGCAAAAATCGTGAACACGGTGAGCTTCATGCCGAGAAATGCGCCGACCATTGCCATTAACTTCACATCGCCAAAGCCCATGCCTTCAGTGCCGCGCCATCGCAGGTAAATTGCCCCTGCGCCATAAATAAACGATGCTCCCAGAACCGCGCCCAGGACGGAATCGGTGAACGAAAGCAACCTGCTGAAAAGGTCTCCGCTAAACGGCAGGTTTACGCTTCCGGGCAAAAACTGGGAAGCCAAATCGTTGACCGGCACCATGAAGCTGAAGATCAATCCAATGACAAGGCCGGTAAGCGTGAGTTTGTCGGGCAGCAACTTCGTTCCGGCGTCAGTGAAGATCAGGCCGAGCACGAGGAAGGAAAACGTGCAATATTTCAGCGTGGAGAGCGTCCATCCGAAGTACCAGTAGCAGATGAAAAACAGCGCTCCGGTGAGGAGTTCGACGATCACATACTGCGGCGAAATTGAAGCTTCGCAGTGCCGGCAACGTCCGCGCAGCACAAGCCAACTTAGCACCGGCATGTTGTCGTACAAAGCTATGCCTTGCTTGCACTTCGGACACGCTGAGCGCGGCGAGACTACCGACATCCCCAGCGGCAGGCGGTAGACACACACATTCAGAAAGCTGCCAAATGCCAGCCCGAGGACAAAAATCAAAGCTGCGAGAACAGGATCCACGTGTTTCAAAAAACCAGAGGCAGCCCTTCGGGGCGAACTTCTCCGGAAGAACGCTGCACTTTATGGCTCTTGGATCGATTATAGGATGCTGAGTCGGCGCGGGCCTAAGTACCGAAGTCACTGGCCACAAGGCCGAGGGCCGGAAAGCCATTCGCCTTCAGGTGGTTGGAATCGGCCTGCGTGATAACTGCCGGCTCATGGGAAATCAAAGCGAAGAAGTTCGCCTTCGAGGATACGCGCTTCCGGTTCGTTGGCGGGCAGGTGCCCTTCCCAGCGCTGCCAGCCTGTCGGAACCAGACGGGTCTGCGCTGCTGCATTCAGGCTCCATCCGTGGGGAGTTTCTTCGCGTATCGATACGCAAAATGGCACGGCCTTGAACTCAAAGGAGGCCAGTTTCCACTCAAAAAGGCTTGCGGCCAGATTCTCAGTCAGGGATTCGCGCGGATCGAGACACAGAATCCATTCTCGGCCCAGATCCGGGAACTCGTCGCGAGGTTCTTCAGATTTGCCTGTGAC
>DATATW010000034.1:0-41287 GCA_036268595.1 Terriglobales bacterium | reverse complement strand
AATCCTGACCAACTTGCGAGATAAGCAGGTGCTTTTTATCGACGAAGTCCATCGCCTGCAGCCCGCCCTCGAGGAAATTCTTTACTCCGCATTGGAAGATTACAAACTCGACATCCTGATCGGCCAGGGCCCGGCCGCCCGCACTCACACCATGGATGTGAAACCGTTCACCTTCGTGGCCGCGACCACTCGCGCTGGGTTGCTTTCCGCGCCGCTGCGGTCTCGCTTCGGAATTGTCCTGCGCCTCGAGTTCTACAACCACGACGAGCTGCGAATTATTATCGAGCGTTCGGCGGAGATTCTCGGCGTCGAAATTAATCGCGAAGGCGCAATCGAACTCGCCAGCCGCTCGCGGGGAACTCCTCGGATTGCGAACCGCTTGCTGCGGCGGGTGCGCGATTATGCGCAGGTACGCGGCGCTGGCAAAATCGATCTGCCCACGGCGCAGGCCGCATTGCAGATGCTCGAAGTGGACCGCTACGGATTCGATGAAGTCGATCGCCGGTTGCTGCTGGCGATCATCGAGAAATATCAAGGTGGGCCGGTAGGCGTGAATACGCTTGCGGCGGCGCTTGCCGAGGAACCCGACGCGATTGAGGAAATCTACGAGCCATTTCTTATTCAGATCGGCTTCCTGAACCGCACTCCCCGAGGCCGTGTAGCGACGTCACTGGCTTACGAGCACTTCGGGATCACGCCCAATCGTCGGCAGAGTTCGTTGTTTTAGCGTCCGACTCTAGGCTGGTCTAGAATCAAAAGTATGAAGCAGCTACAACAAATGACCGCGATCATTGAGCGCGAAGGCGACGGCTATGTCGCGCTTTGCCCCGAACTTGAGGTAGCCAGCCAAGGAGACACCATAGAGTTGGCGCGACAAAACCTGCAAGAAGCGGTGCAGCTTTTTGTGGAAAGTGCTGACCCCGGCGAGATTGAGTGCCGCAGGTTGACCCAGCCCTAAGAAGTCCAGCGGCTCAAACCATGCAAATAGTCCATTCGGCAATTACAAGTCCAATATACGAGCTGTCCAAGGTTGTCGAATTCGATTTGCATCTCGGGGATGAGTCCTGGCCAATTCGAATCGAAATTCTACGGAATACCGAAGTTCAAGGACGATTTCGTTGTCATATCCGGCAAGCTGAACACTTCAGGATTCAATCAACTTTCCCGAGTGGCGAAGGTGGCCCGCTACACTATCCATCGGACGAACTAGTCTGGGTGAGGTTCAGCGGTCCTAAGCTAGGAGACTATGACGACTTCACAGCAAAGGACGGTGATACAGCGCTCGCAATCGTAATATCGGACTTCGGAGAGTTTCTTGAGCACACCACAATGGAGAAGACTGGGTCATGATTGCCCATCTTCGCGGAAAGCTTATTGCACGCCATCCTAATCAGGTGATTGTTGACGCCATGGGTGTCGGCTATGACGTGACAATTTCTGTTCCTACGTTTTCCGAATTGCCGCCGGTCGGCGGCGAAGTTTCGCTGCACATCCATACTCACGTTCGTGAAGATCAGATTGCGCTCTACGGATTCCTGCGCCCGGAAGAAAAGCATCTCTTCGAAAAACTGATCAGCGTCAGCGGCATTGGACCCAAGCTCGCGATCACCATCCTCAGCGGTATGCCAACAGACGAAATGACCTCCGCCATTCGCGGCAACGATGTTGCCCGCCTGACCAAAATCCCCGGCATCGGCAGAAAAACTGCCGAACGCATGGTGCTCGAACTGCGTGACAAACTGCCGCCGGTTGGCACCGATCAGGTGCACGTGATCCCGTCACTGAGCGCCGTGCAGGAAGATGTCTTGTCGGCGCTGATGAACCTGGGATACCAGCGGCCTTCGGCCGAGAAGGCGCTAAGCGCAATCGAAAAGAACGGCTCGTTTGACGCCATGTTCCGCGCCGCGATGGCGATGATGTCCAAGTAACCCTGCTTCGGACCGACATTCCTCGAAGCATTCTCTTGAATAGCTGTCTGCATTTGCCGCAAATCCTCTGTGAACCTCTGTGAGACCTCCATGTCCTCTGTGGTAAAGATTTTCGGTTTTTTTCTGTAGACAGAACCAGCAACTTAGGTTTTAATCCTGCGCATGCAAACTCTGGGCTTGGCCGATGCCGGCGAACGCAGCGACAGTCGGCTCAAAAGCCTGTTTTGGCCATCCGTCCAAAGCGGCGCGGATGTAGATTACCTGGGCGCTCAGGGTTATTGGATTTGCACATTTATCGCCGCCGTCTCATTTGGGTTTTCTTTGCTGCAGGGAAGACCTTTTCTCGCCATCACCCTGCTGCTGTTTTTCTATTTCGGAGGAGTCGGGGTTCGGCAGCGTGATCCGCTGGCTGCGGGCATGGTTTTTCTTTTTTACGCGGTCGATACCGTGACAACGGTGATCTTCATGGTGTTCGCGTCTCCATGGGGAATGATCGTTTTCCGGATCTTCGTAACCGCGCTTCTGCTCTCTAACGTTCGCGCGACCTGGATCGCTTCCAAGTGGAAAGCAGATTCCGAAGAGGCAGCGCTGCCGCCGCGCCTCAACGAAACCTGGTCGGACAAATTCGCCGATCAGCTTCCGGCCATCCTGTGGCCAAAGGCGCGAATCGCATATTACATATTCGGCGCGTGTGTACTCACCCTGGTCTCAATTGGGCTGGCGAGGATGCTCGCAAATCTACTGATTCGTGGGATGAGCTAATACCGTCATTTTCCGATACAAAACCTGCTGAAAATCAAATTAAGGATGTCGTCGTTAGTAGTTGCTCCGGTGATCTCATCCAGCGGCCGCAGAGTGCTGTAAAGATCCAGCAAAAGCATTTCGTGCGGAATTTTGTTCTGCACGGCGCTTTGCGCGCGGTCTAATCCCATGAGTGAATCTCGAACTAGCGATTGATGCCGAGCGTTGGTGAGAAAGCCGGATTCGGCACTCGATCCGGCATCGCCGGTCGCGTGCTGAAGAATTACCGTGCGAAGCTCGGCGATGCCTTCGCCGGTGACGGCTGAAGTTCGAAGCGCGGCAGAAGCTGGTCGGACAGGAGTGTCCGACCCACACAGACATTGCAGGTCCGCTTTGTTTTCAACCACGATTGCCATGCGTTGCGTAACTTGCCGCAGCAGTCGTTCGTCTTCATCACTCACTGGCTGGGAGGCATCAAGCACAACTAACACCAAATCGGCATCCGCTAGCGCCTCCATCGATTTTTGAATACCGATACTTTCGGCTTCATCGAGAGCGCGGCGAATTCCCGCCGTATCCACCAGCTTGACCGGGATGCCGCCGATCGCGACGGTTTCGGTCACCAGGTCGCGAGTTGTTCCTGGAGTAGCAGTAACAATCGCGCGCTCGCGCTCGACCAGGCGATTAAACAAACTCGATTTTCCGACATTAGGGCGACCGACAATTGCCAGCGTCAGGCCTTCGTGAACCAGCTTTCCGTAAGCAAAAGACTTGGCAAGTTCTTCTAACGGCGCGCGAACTGCGGATATGTATTTCAGAATTTGCTCGGAAGGCATCACCGAAACGTCGTCTTCCGCAAAATCGATTCCAGCTTCAAGCACTGCGATTAATTCGACCAGCGTCTGTTTAATCGGCTGCAGGCGGCGCGAAAGTGCGCCCTCCAGTTGCTGAGCGGCAACCTTCGCCTGATACAAGGTCTGCGAATCGATCAGGTCCCGCACCGCCTCAGCCTGCGTGAGATCGATGCGGCCATTCAAAAAAGCCCGCATGGTGAACTCGCCCGGTTCGGCCAAGCGTGCACCACGTGCCAATGCCATTTCAACAATGTGACGCAAAACCACGGGCGATCCATGCGCCGAAATTTCTACGATGTCGTCGGTTGTGTATGAGTGAGGTTTGCAGAAGTAAGTCACGACCACTTCGTCAATCCGCTGGTTATGTGGCGCGGGCGCCCACGCCCGCGAAGGTGTCGGCTCGGCCCTCTGCGAATGGACAACTCCGGTTTGTCGGACAGGAATGTCCGACCCACATGGTTCGATCAGCTCGCCAAACACCGCATGTCCGGCTTCCAGTTCATGCTTCAGCCGCAACATGGGCAGAGCGATGGCCCGAGCTTCCGTCCCAGCCAAGCGCACCACTCCAATCCCACCGCGGCCCGGTGGGGTTGCAATCGCAACAATGGTGTCATCTAAATTCAACACCTCGATTGTATTTGAGCAGGACGGGCGAGACGCCCGTCTCTCCACCACCAATAAGCCTCAGGGTGGTGAATTCCCCTCTCCCTCGGTACAATCAACACTTCCGCTTATGGCCGACGTCCGCCGAGGTCTGATCATGGTCAACACTGGGCCGGGCAAGGGCAAGACGACTGCCGCCATGGGCACGGCCTTGCGCGCTGTCGGTAACGGCATGCGCGTGCTGATGCTGCAATTTCTGAAAGGCTCGTGGCATTACGGCGAGCTCGACGCAGTGCAAGCCTTCGGCGATAAGTTCATCATGAAGCAGATGGGCCGCGGCTTTGTAAAAGTTGGCGCCGAGAAACCCGATCCTGAAGACGTACGCATGGTCGAAGAAGCCTGGGCGGAAGGCGAGCGTGCCATTCAGTCCGGCGAGTGGGACCTGGTAATCCTCGACGAGATCAATTACGCCATCAGTTATGGCATGCTTGATCCTGAAAAGGTTTCCACTGCTTTAAAGCGAAAGCCGGAGATGGTGCATGTTATCTTGACGGGACGCAACGCGCATCCGACAATTGTCGAAATTGCCGACACCGTCACCGAAATGCGCCAGGTAAAGCACGCTTACGAAAAGGGCGTGATCGCGCAGAGAGGGATCGAGTATTGATTTTGTAATTGAGTAATTGAGTAATTGAGTAATTTACGGTCGGCGTATATTTGGCTCCCAATTTCACAATTACCAAATTAAAAAATTACTAAATCTTTTTTTATGGCTTGGTTCAAACGACAATCCGTCGAACTCGATTCTTCCGGCGAAAAGAAAATTCGCACTGAAGGCTTGTGGGTGAAGTGTGAAGGCTGCCGGCAAATCATCTGGAAAAAAGACCTCGAAGAT
Source organism: Terriglobales bacterium (assembly GCA_036268595.1). Lineage (GTDB taxonomy): Bacteria > Acidobacteriota > Terriglobia > Terriglobales > Acidobacteriaceae > Gp1-AA145. The sequence goes on along the minus strand of DATATW010000034.1, from coordinate 36,266 downwards.
TACCTGAATGTTTGCCCCAAGTGCGGCAAGCATTTCCGTATTGATGCCCGCGCCCGTCTCGCCAATCTTTTCGACAACGGCGACTACGAAGTTTTCAGCGACAACCTGAGCTCTACCGATCCGCTTAAATTTGTCGATCTCAAGCCTTACTCCGAGCGGCTCAGGCGCGCCCAGGAAGATACTGGCCTGACCGATGCTGTCATCAACGGACGTGGCAAGCTGAATGGCCGCCCGATCATTATCAGCGCCATGGAATACAGCTTCATCGGCGGCAGCATGGGCTCAGTAGTCGGGGAAGTCATTACTCGTGCGGTTGAGCTGTCCCTTGAGAGCAGGGACCCGCTCATTATCATTTCGGCGTCCGGCGGCGCGCGCATGATGGAAGGCGTGCTCAGCCTGATGCAGCTGGCAAAGATTTCTGCCGCACTGGCCAGGCTCGATGAGGCCCGTGTGCCATATATATCTGTTCTCACCGATCCAACCACTGGTGGCGTGACCGCATCTTTCGCCATGCTTGGCGATCTCAATATCGCTGAACCTGGCGCCCTGATTGGTTTTGCCGGACCCCGGGTGATCGAGCAAACCATTCGCCAGAAACTTCCGCCCGGATTTCAGCGCAGCGAGTTTCTTCTCGAGCATGGCATGCTCGACGCGGTAGTCCATCGCAAAGAGATGAAGGCTTATATCGGTCGTGCGCTGGATTTTATGACGCCAGGTGTTGGTCGCCAGGGGTCAGTGGCTGGTTGAAATTGGTCGTTCGTCGTTCGTCCTTGGGCGTTGGCCGGAATCTCCGATAGCCGAAAAAAATCGCTGCTCTGCACATTCGCTACTCGGTAGGAAGACACTCCGTCAATCCAGAATTTCCGCCGAAGCTGATAACCTAAGTGAGTTGGCCGAAGACCGACGCCGGTTCTTAGCGCACGACCAACGACCCACGACCCACGACGGTTTTTATGCCTGCTTCTTACCAAACCGCTGTCGCGCGCATGTACGCGCTCGGTCACGAGCTTGCGGACACGCCTTCGCACAAGTTTGATCTGGCGCACATGCGTGTGCTGCTCAATGCCCTCGATCATCCCGAGCGGCGCTTTCCCAGCGTGCTCATCGCGGGCACGAACGGAAAGGGTTCGACGGCGGCCACGATGGCGTCAATTTTGCAAGCTGCGGGTCTGCGTACCGGCCTGTATACCTCGCCTCATCTCGTCCGCATCAACGAACGCATTCGCATCAACGGCGAAAATATCGATGACGACAAGTTTGCTTTGCTGCACGATATGGTCGAGCGCACCGCCGAGCGCCTGATCGAGGATGGCGAGCTGCCCTGGCATCCCAGTTTTTTTGAAATGCTCACTGCCATGGCTTTCGAGCACTTTGCTACCAGCAAACTGGATATCGCGGTACTCGAAGTTGGCATGGGCGGCCGTCTCGACGCAACCAATGTGGTCGATCCCAGAGTCAGCGTGATCACCGACATTTCGCTCGATCACGAAAAGTTTCTGGGAAACACCATCGCCGAAATTGCGCGCGAAAAGGTCGGCATCATCCGACCCGGCGGTGTGGTGGTGACGCTGCCGCAAACTCCGGCCGCGAATGATGTCATCGGCAACGCCATTCTCGATCAAAACGCCATTGCGGTGAGTGCGGTGCCGTATGTGCCGCCATTGTCGCCAGCAGCTCCGAGTTATGCGCCAACGAGCACGGGCGACCCGAGAATTCTGTCGCGCTATCCGCTACAGCTTCCAGGCAAACAGATTCTCGTCGAAACGCCGCTGCTCGGACGCCACCAACTGCGCAACGTCGCCCTGGCGATCGCGGCTGCCGAAGAATTAAGCAAGCAGGGATTTCCCGTCACCGCCGACGCAATCGAAAAGGGCATTCGCGAAACCTGCTGGCCGGGCAGGTTTCAGGTCATCTCCGCGACTAACTCCACTCCCGAATACGTTTTCGATGTCGCCCATAATCCTGCCGGCGCATGGGCGCTGCGCTCCACACTTTCTAACTCTTACGAAGATCGCCGCCTGATTTTTATTTTTGGCGCCATGCGCGACAAGGCGATTGCCGAGATGTGCGAAATTCTGTTTCCGATGGCGGAGCATGTGATTGCCACACAGGCGGAAAATCCCCGCTCGGCAACCTCCCAAGAAATTTGCGATGCCGCCCATCGTACCCGTGCCGAAATCGAACTTTCGCCGGACGTCCCGTCAGCATTAGCACGCGCGAAAGAAGTCGCAGGCAAGGACGGCATCATCGTCATAACCGGATCGATCTACGTAGTCGGCGAAGCCATGCGGGCCCTGGGAGTCTCCGCCGATGGAAGATAAGACTGTGTGGAGCGGGCGCCCTCGCCCGCTAAGCAGCGAGGTCGAAGCAGCCAAAGTACCGGAAGCAAACCGTGACCCTATTCCCGCCAATCGAAAATACGGCCTGCTAAGTCACCTGCGCTCCTTCTTTATTTACGATCCCCTGATCTGGCTGTACACGGTCGCATTCGGCATCACTTCCATCCCCTTCGGATTTTTCGACAAGGATGGCAGCATTCTTCACGCCTTTGCCCGCAACTGGTCAAAGCTGATCATGAAGACGATTTTTTCTCCGGTACACGTCACCGGGCTGGAAAAAATCGACACCTCGCGCACCTATGTTTATGCGGTCAACCACGCCTCGGCACTGGATATTCCCGTGCTCTATGCGTCATTGCCTTTTCAATTTCGCATTGTGCACAAAAAAGAGTTGCTCTCTTACCCGGTCATCGGCTGGCATTTGAAGCGGTCCGGCCAGGTCTGTGTCGACCAGCAGAATCCCTCGCACTCCGTCGGTCAAATAAAATCTGCCGTTCGCACTCTGAAAAAGGGCATGCCGCTGGTTATTTTCCCGGAAGGCGGCCGCACCGCTGATGGCCACATTCAGCCATTCCTTGCCGGCGCATTCTTTATGGCCATCAAAGCCAACGTCGACATTGTCCCCATCGCGCTGATCGGCACCTACGAACTCTTACCTATGGATACCTTCCACATCAAGAGCCGTCCCCTCGAAATGCGCGTCGGCACTCCCATTTCAACCAGCGAATGGACATTGCGCAATTTGCGAGGTCTTTCAGCAAAAGTACAGCAGGAAGTTGAAGCGCTTCATGCCGGAACGCCGCAGCAGGTCCCCGCGGCGATCTAGGCCGGCCCTGCCCATCCGCCGTGATATTCTTATTAGAACAGCTGCGTTTCCGTAATTTAAGGATGTCCAGATCCTGCCCCGCTGTTCTCTAAAAAATCATGATTTCTGTAAGCAATGTTTCCATGCGCTACGGCGCCAAAATTCTGTTTGACGAAGTCTCCACCGGCTTTACGCCGGGTAAACGCTATGGCCTGACCGGACCGAACGGCGCGGGGAAGTCCACTTTTATGAAACTGTTGTCGGGCGAACTTGAGCCGCAGAAGGGCACCGTCGTCCGCCCCAAGAAGCTTGGAATCCTGAGCCAGGACCAGTTTGCCTTCGATCGTTATCGCGTGATTGACACCGTCATCATGGGCAACAAGCGCTTGTGGAAGGCGCTCGAAGAGCGGGACCAACTTTATGCCAAACCGCAAATGACTGATGCTGACGGCATGCGGCTCGGCGAACTGGAAGGCATTGTCGGCGAAGAGGACGGCTATACCGCCGAGACCGATGCCGCCGTGCTGCTGCAGGGCCTCGATATTCCAAATGACTTGCACGAGCGCAAGATGGCCGAATTGCCGGGCGGTCAAAAGGTTCGAGTCCTATTGGCACAGGCGCTTTTCGGGCATCCTTTGGCTCTGCTGCTTGACGAACCGACCAACCACTTGGATCTCGACTCTATCCACTGGCTGCAGGGATTTCTAAATCAGTTTGAAGGCGTGCTGATTGTCATTTCGCACGACCGCCATTTTTTGAACCGGGTCTGCACTCACATTGCGGACATCGATTACGAAACCATCATCACTTACACCGGGACTTACGACGATATGGTCGTCGCCAAGACCCAGGTGCGTTCGCAGATCGAAAGCCAGAATGCGCAACGCGAAAAGAAGATTTCGCAGCTTAACGATTTCATCGCGCGCTTTTCGGCCGGCACCCGATCCAGCCAGGTGCAATCCCGCCGCAAGGAAGTTGAGCGTTTGCAGGTGACCGAGCTGGCCAAATCAAACATCCAGCGCCCGTATCTGAAATTTGAACAGAAGCGCCCCTCGGGGAAACATATTCTGGAGCTCGAGGGTGTGAGCAAGTCCTACGGCGACGCTGCCGTCATTCGCAACTTTACCGCCAGCGTGCTTCGCGGAGAAAAAATTGTTCTCATGGGCCGCAACGGTTCGGGCAAGACGACGCTGGTCAATGCGCTGCTCGCAAATTCACCTACGGTTGCCGACTCCGAGCTGCGCAAAACCAGCGGCTACGATGGAGCTTTCCTCGACGAAGGAAAAGTCATCTGGGGTCACGAAGCCGCTGTCGGATTTTTTGCCCAGGACCATAAAGCTTTAATTGAGCCGGGAACAACGTTGTTTGACTGGCTCCATCAATGGGACCTCTCGGCCGCCCACGAAGAAATTCGCGGCCTGCTGGGACAGATGCTTTTCCCCCGCGACGACGCTGACAAGCGCACCGACATCCTCTCCGGCGGAGAGGCGAGCCGATTGCTCTTCTGCAAACTCATGCTGCAGAAGCCGAATGTGCTGGTGCTCGACGAGCCCACCAACCACCTGGATCTCGAATCCATCAACGCACTGAACATTGCGCTGCAGCGCTACCAGGGGACGGTCTTACTGGTGACCCACGACGAAGACTTGATCGACGAAGTAGCCACGCGCATCTGGCACTTTGAAGGTGACCATCAGCTCACCGACTTCAAAGGCGTTTACGAAGAATACCAGTCGGTGGTGGCCTGAGCACGATCGTGCGTATAGTGGCACAGCGCTGAATTGCCGTGTGAAATTACAATTCGAACCTCGACGAACCGCTGACCTCCGCCCCAAACAACAAAAACGGCAGGGCCGATCCCCTGCCGTTCTCAGTTTCAATTCGTAATTATTTATTTGCCGCGGTTGACGGCCTTCTTCAGGTCTGCGCCAGCGGTAAATTTTGCGACGCGACGGGCAGCAATTTTGAGAGTGGCCCCGGTCTGCGGATTGCGGCCGTTGCGCGCCTTCCGCTGCGAGACCGAGAATGTGCCAAATCCGATCAAGGCAACGCGATCACCTTTTTTCAGGGCGCTGGTGATGCTATCTACGGTGGTATCAATCGCGGTGGCGGCTTGGGTTTTGCTTACCCCGCAGCCCGATGCGATCCGGTCAATAAGATCAGCTTTATTCATGTTAGCTCCTGGGGAGGGTTTCCTTTTTCTCAGCGGCTTTCAGCCCCACGGCTGAACGCTCTGCAATTCGTTGAGCGTGGAAACTCGCCGGAAGCTATTTAGCTCCTCGATTTGCCGGATGTCAACTGTGAAAATCCGCGCCAGATGCCGGATTTGGTGACCCCTGCATGCGAACCCGGCGTCGGCTGGCGTTCTAGGGACTGGGCCCTGGTAGAAGCGCGATCATTTATGGCCGCATCAAGAAAGCTGCGGTGGAAGAGCAGGCGTTTACGGCCCTGTCAAAAAAGCCGCCAAAGCTGCTCCAGCTGCAGTGGAAGAGCGACCATTTATGGCCGCGTTAAGTTCGGCCTTCCGAGCGAGCTTTAGCTCGATCACGCTCAATCCCCTGACGGAATAAGAATTTCCTCGCGTAGCATTTCAATCGAAGGCATGGGGAAAAACTGCTCCGCCTCCGTCGATCCCTCGAGTGCGACCGTCGACGAAACGCCTCCGCCCACCACCTTCGCCACCAGATCAAAATATCCTGTGCCCACGAAGCGCTGGTGCTTTGCGCCTTCATATCCCAAAGGCTCGCAGGCAAATTCTCTCTGCTGCAATTGCGAGTAGGCCTGCATGCCGGTTTCTTTGTAACCTTGCGCCAGGTCGAACATGCTCAGGTTCAGAGCATGGAATCCCGCGAGCGTGACGAACTGAAACTTGTAACCCATCGCCCCCAGTTCTTTCTGGAAGCGCGCAATCGTCGCCTCGTCGAGCTTCTTCTTCCAGTTGAACGAGGGCGAGCAGTTGTAAGCCAGCATTTTGCCCGGAAATTTTTCGTGCACAGCTTCGGCAAAGCGACGCGCCTCTTCGAGATTCGGCTCCGAGGTTTCGCACCAGATCAGATCAGCATAAGGCGCATACGCAATCGCACGGGCAATAGCTGAATCGAGGCCGCCATGAATGCAGAAAAAACCTTCGCTGGTGCGCTCGCCGGTCAAGAACACGCGGTCGCGAGGATCGATGTCGCTGGTCAGCAAGTGCGCACTGTTCGCGTCGGTGCGGGCCAGGATCAGGGTGGGCACATCCATCACGTCTGCCGCCAGCCGCGCCGCCACCAATTTCTGAATGGCTTCTGAAGTCGAAACCAGCACCTTGCCGCCAAGGTGCCCGCATTTTTTGGCAGAAGAAAGCTGGTCTTCAAAGTGAACGCAAGCCGCACCGGCTTCGATCATGGCTTTCATCAGCTCAAACGCATTCAGGTTTCCGCCGAAACCAGCTTCCGCATCGGCCACCAGCGGAGCAAACCAGTTGACGCCATTCTTGCCTTCACTATGGTGGACCTGGTCCGCACGCTGCAGAGCGCGATTGATGCGTCGCACCATCGCCGGAACGCTGTCGCTCGGATACAAACTCTGGTCGGGATACATTTCGCCGGCATTATTCGCGTCGGCAGCAACTTGCCATCCGCTTACATAAACTGCTTGCAGCCCAGCGCGCACCTGCTGGATGGCCTGGTTTCCCGTCATCGCGCCTAGGGCCGCGACGTATGATTCACTCTGCAACAGGTTCCACAATGTCTCCGCGCCATGCTGCGCCAGCGAGTGCTCGATCCGCATCGACCCGCGAAGACTCTCAACGTCTGCCCAAGTATAAGGCCGGGTGATCCCTTTCCAGCGCGGATCAGATTCCCAATTCATTTTGCCGTTTCGATTTGTGGTGTTCCCGTTGCTGCTCATAGTGGTCTCTCTTTGTAGTTCTCGAACTCCCAAAATTCCGCGTTCCTCTGTGGCTGTTCTCTGTGTACCTCTGTGCTCTCTGTGGTAAAGCTTTTTTCGTAAGCGTTAGATCGGATCAAACTCTTCGTTCATCACCATTGCTTCGGCAATTCGTCGCGCCTCGCGCAGAGTCTCGTCAGTGCCTTCATCTTTGCGGTTCTGATCTGAAAGCAGATTTCCCAACTCCTCATCGAATAATCGATAAACGAACTGCGCGGTATGCGGAACCTCTTCCCCCGATTCGTCCGTCACCCCGCCGTGTCGCATGCGTTGCGCAATCATCAGTCGGTAGATGCGATCGGTCGCCAGATCTTCCATGTAACCGTCCAGCAGACTGGCGCCTTTGCCATTCAGCACGCCGTTGCGATAGCGAATAATAGTCCGCACTGCTGCCCGCGTCCCCGCGATCGTTTTCTTCCCTACCCCATCCAGCGACGGCCGCAGATTGGGATAACGCTCACTTTGCGGAGTCCGCGCATTGAGTTGATTAGGGAAAGGGAACTGATCAAGCGCGATCTGGTTCTGGTCCGGATGCCCGGTCCACGCGCCGTCCATCCCGCACAAGGCTTCATTCTTCTTGTCTTTCTTAAGACCATCGAGGGCCCGAGTGTTCAGTTCGGCATCAGTCCGGCTGGGATAGAGCGCCGTCATTCCGCCGATCGCCAGCATGCCGCGCTTGTGGCAAATCTCCGGCATCAGCTCGCGCAGGTTTTGAAAAAATGGCACGTCGTGAGGAATGGTGTTGCGATCAGGAAAGACCCAATCGGGATCGTAAAGATTGAAATCGATGAGGCTGGCCATGTAGTCCCAGCGCCCGAGATTCAATCCGAGGATGTGATCGCGCAGGTTGTAGAGAAATTCTTCCATCTGAAAAGCCAGCGGATGCGACTCAACCAGCGCCATGCATTTGATGTAATTGCGCGGCCATCCCCGGGCTTCGGCAATCGCCTGAAATACATCGCGCCACCATAGAGCCTCTTCCGCTGATTCTGATTTCGGAATATAGAAGCACAAAGGATGCTTCAGCTCGCTCGGGTCAACACGAAATGCAATCCGTGCCACGTCGAACAAGGAAGCAGAAGTATGGCCTTCGAAAATTCCCGCCTGCTGAATGTGCAGCCCGCGCGGGCGGATCCAAATCACGGTCGTGCTGGGTTGAATTCCGGCGAGACGGTCGCGTTTTTTGTCGGCATAAGTCAGGGTGCCGCGCAGCGCCGCCAGCACATTTTCCACGCCTAGCCGCTGGTGCTCCCACTCATTGACCGTCGAATCTTCCAGATCCAGCATGACTCCGGGCGCGCCCGAGTTCAGCATCTTTACCACTAACTCAGCATCATCCGCCGGGCCGGTCATCTGATTGCGCTGATCCTGGCACCATGCGGGCAGTTCGACCCGCCAGCCATTCCGCACCGCATGTCCCGGATATCGATGCACGGGTTTGTTCCCGGCATGCGAATCCGCCAGTACTATTGCGCGATCGGCTACCAACTCGTCGCGCCGGTTGGTAAATTTGTGATGCAGCGGCCGGAAAAACTCTAAAAAGCCTTCGGGAAGATCGCGACCAGCATTGAAATCCGCTGGGGTCGTGTTTACCTGAAATCCGCTGATCTCCGCGCCTACGCTCGAAACTGTGGCCATCCGTCTCTCCTGGGCGGACCCGTCGAAGGCCGCTCTGGGCGCCCGATCTGGCGAAAGTCGCTGCTTCCACCCTTCGCGCCAGACTCATTGTTTGGCCGCCGGCGGATTTGGTCAAACGGAACCTTTGGATTAGCCTGATAAGCAAACGTTATCATACAGGCTTTACCTGATAAGAATATGTTGTCAGCCGGTAAGACAAAGGGCTATATTGAACAAGTTTGTGGAGGACGGGCGCCCTCGCCCGTCAAAACTAGGTAGAACAACGTTTGTGGGGTGACGGGCGTCCCGCCCGTCCAAGGCACTAAGCAAGTTCGACGGGCGGGACGCCCGTCGCCCCACAATCTTTGAGTTGAACTATGGAAATCGCGCAAATTGAGACCTTCCTCGCGGTTGCTAGCTTTGGCGGATTTCACCGCGCCGCCGAAGCTTTGCGCCTCTCTCAGCCCGCTATCAGTTCGCGGATCAAGGCACTTGAAGAATCTCTCGGTGTGCCGCTGTTCGTTCGGTCCCGAAATACCCTAACCCTCTCGAGCGCCGGACGTATTCTCCGTCCCTACGCCGAGCAGTTGTTGAAGACCGCTTCAGTTGCACGTCAGGCCGTTCACCAGCTCGACCCCAGCACCGACGCGCCCCTGCAGATTGCAGCCGGCCTTTCGATATCGGTTTATTTCCTTCCCGATGTCCTGCAGAAATTCCAGAAGGCATTTCCCAAAGTCAGCATCAGCATTCGCCCCGGCCATTCGAAAGAAGTTCTGGAAATGGTTCTGGGCGAGGAAGCCGAAATCGGCCTGGCTCGGTCATTGCAGCATCCTGAAGTTGAAACCATTCCTCTGCGCGATGATCCACTCCTGCTGGTTGCCATTCCCGATCAGCTTCCCAACAAATCCGGGCGCGCCCGTCTTGGCGACGTCGCCGGATGGCCCTTGATCTTGTTTGAACGGGGATCAAGCGATTGGACACTCACTCGCGGCCTCTTCCGCCATGCCGGCCTGGTTCCTAACGTTGCCCTCGAAGTTGACACCATCGAGACCGCCAAGCGCATGGTCGAGCGAGGCCTGGGAATGGCATTTCTTCCGCTGATGGCCGTGGCCCCCGAAATCCGTCGCGGCGAACTGTGCACCATTAAGTTGATCGATGCTGAGCCGCTGCATCGCAGCCTGGACCTTATCCATCCCCGCCACCGTCCCCTGCGCGCCCAGGCACAATCCTTTCTGCAGGTCGTCCGCGATATAGTGAAGCAGCGAGAGCCCGCGAAAAATAAGTCCAAAAAATAATTCCGCTCAGCCTGCACTCACAAACACTTCTTTGCATTCGAGATGGTCCGCGTTCTCCACAGACTTTCCATAACTCCACAGCTTGTGCACAGACCTACACCTCTGTGCCACTTGCGCAAATGCGTTTCCCCAGTGCACATTCAAAGTAGAGACCGTACATGAAAGTGGCCGCAGAAGTTTGTCCCGTTTGTAGTGGAAGTGGGTGGAAGTCTTCGGATTCGAATCGCCGGGTGGTGCGTTGCGATTGCCGTCTGAAATCACGTGCTGGTTCGCTTCTGGCGTCGGCGCGCATTCCCAAGCGCTATGAGCATTGTGAACTCTCGAATTTCGAATTCGATGGGCCGCATGCCCATCTGGCGCGTGCGCGCATGGCGGCCTGCCGCTTCGTCGAAGAGTATGGCTTGGAGAATGAAAGCAACGGGCTTCTGATTATCGGCAGCATCGGCGTCGGCAAAACTCACCTCGCGGTTGGGATAATTAAAGAACTGATTCTCAGCAAGGCAACTGCCTGCCTTTTTTACGACTACCGCGAACTGCTCAAGCAGATCCAGAATTCCTATAACGAATCGGTGAAGGCGACCGAGTTGGAAGTCTTACGGCCGGTTTTCGATACCGAAGTTTTAGTGCTCGATGAACTGGGCGCAGTGAAGCCGACGGAATGGGTCTGGGACACAGTCAGCCTGATCCTCAACACCCGCTACAACGACAATCGCACCACCATCATCACGACTAACTATCCTGATGAATCGGCGCGAGAAAACGCCGGCAGCTCAGATTTCGCCCGGGCCCAACGGGCAGTTCGCAGCGAAACTCTCGGCGACCGCATCGGCGAACGCATGCGCTCGCGCCTTCATGAAATGTGCCGCATAGTAAAGATGGAAGGCGCCGACTTCCGCCAGACGTTTAAAAGCGCCAGCTTCCGGTAGGTTATGTATCCGCGTGGGTCGGATACGTTGTTCCGACAATAGCTAACGACTCTCACAACTTGGGCGGGCGTGGACGCCCGCCGCTACACGTGCTCATGCCCGCCGCCACACCTACTCATGTAGCCCCGTCATGTAGCCCCGGACGTCACGTCCGGGCACGAGCCGTGTGTCTCCCAACTCTCGCCAGAGTTTCTTCATATTAAAGATCGGGTGCCGATCCTTGTCTCGCGGGTTTAGCGAGACAGGGTGGGATTTTGAATTCTCTGGTCCAACAACTGGGTAAGTCAAAGACTCCGCCCAGTCTCGTCAAAAACCGGCGCGACAAGGACAGGGCGTCCGCGATCGGGGGAGTACCCCTCAATACAATCTGAAACTCACTTCAATATTGACTCGCACCGCTACCGGAATTCCGTCCTTCATGCCTGGCGAAAACTTCCACATCTTCACAGCGTCCGTAGCTTTTTCATCCAGACCCATACCCAGCGAACGTGTCACCCGTATGTCGCGCGGCCGTCCTTGCTGATCTACAACCATGGAAAGGATGACTATTCCTTGGTGTTTAACTTTGCGCCCCTCGTCTGAATATTCTGGCTCAGGATCGTAAATGGCCCGCGGGGCGGTTATTCCACGGCCCATGGTGAACACTCCGCCGCCTGCTCCAATATTCGAACCAGGGCCATAGCCCAATCCGGTGCCGCTGCCTAGACCGGTATCGAGACCGCTTCCCGCGCCTCCGCCATCGCCTGATCCATTCGACGGAATCACCACATTTGACGAAACCAGGTCTCCGAGGTGATCCGACTGTGGCAGCTTTAGGTTTGGAGGCCCGACCACGGTGGGCTGCACCGCCAGCAGGGGCGCCGCATTTCGCACCACGATCGTGGCCGGAGCAAGTTGCTGGGCGGTCATCTTCGGAGGCGTTCCTTTTGTGACCGGAACTAAGCTGTGATCGCCTGATCCGCCTCCGCCGCCATTTGCGGGCAGGTAAGTAACCTCAGGAGTGGTTGCTATCGATTTGATCATTGGTCGACCGCCGATCCAAATCCCGGACGCAATAAGCACGATTAACGCGGTGTGGGAAATGAACGAAACCACGAAACTGCGATGATCAGCGGGGAACATTCGAAAGTCTTTGCCGCCGAAAATCGGAAGGATCTCAGCGAAAGCCGCCGCGCCCGTGACCTGCTCAAACGCGATCTCACGCGCGCTAATGGGGCATTCTTCCAGTAGTTCGGCCTTCAGCCGCCTCTTGAACTCCGGATTCGGAAGTTCCCGCAATTCGGCAGCGATCGCGGCTAGAGCATGCCACTTCCCCTGGATCTCGACGCTGCCGCTCGCAAGTAACGATTCCAGCTCAATGTTCAGTTCATCGGCATCAGCTCGATTCATATCTTCCTCCCCATTTTTTCGCGGAGATTCTCGAGCGCTCGGAGCTGAAGCTGCTTGATCGCTCCCTCGCTGCGGCCAAGCTCAGCGGCCACTTCTCGGATACTGCGTTGTTCAATGAAGCGCCGCACAATCACCATTTGCTGGTCCGGCATCAACGATTCCACCATTTCGGCAAGAATGGCTTTTCGTTCAATTTCCTCAGAGCCGCCCTCGTCCCACTCTTCCTCCAACTGCGCTGGATTTCGTCCCATCTTCTGCCAATGTGCCGCGAGCACGTTTGCCGCAATCCCATACAACCAGGAGATAAGCGGCGCTTCTTGCCAGCGGAAGTGTCCAATAGAAGCAAGGGCCTGATGAAAGACCTCAGCAGTTAAATCCTGGGCGTGATCTCGCGAGCCAACGCGACGGGCTATAAATGCGTAAATGCGACCAATGTTTTGTTCATATAGTTCAGCAAAATCGAGTTGGCCGTTTTGCGCAATATTGATCTCTGCGCGGTCGTCATCTCCACGTTCAACAGTTTTCACCGAAATCTCCGAGATATCTCTTTCCGATTAGTTATTGCGCTGAAAGGCATGAAAAGTTACGCGGCTACCTACAATTTTGTGAGATGCAGAAGTTCTGCGAGAGGGCAGGGTATGAGTCGGTGAGGGTGCCCCATCCTTGTCTCGCGGGTTTAGCGAGACAGGGTGGGGATTTTGAATTCTCTGGTCCAACAACTGGGTAAGTCAAAGACTCCGCCTGTCTCGTCAAAAGCCGGCGAGACAAGGGCGGGGCACCCGGATCGTTTTTCGGAACGAGTTTTGGCTAGTGCCGCTGCATTGCGTCCGCCCGGCTCAGCGTGAGCACCACCGTCTGCGACAGTCGCTCCACTACCGCGACATCGCCATCATCGAATGCGCCCGGCTGGGTGGAGAAGACTTCCAGCAGACCCACAATGTTTCGCTCATAAAGCACCGGGGCGGCAAGGATCGATCGAATATCCAACTCGCGACAGGCCCGGGCATCGACACGCGAGTCAAGTTCTGCGTCATCGCAACGCAGCGGCTTTCCCAGGCGAATGCATTCGCCGCTAAAGCCTCTGGTGACGTCGAGCAGCGTTCCGATCGGGAGAACTGTGGCACCAGCGACTGCGCGGCAGACCATGCCAGTTTCGTTGCTCAGCGCGACCGCGGCTCCGGTCCCACGAGTGATCGAGCATGCCCGGCCCACAATCAGTGTCAGCGCGGCATCCAAATCGCCGCCCAGCGATTTGAATTCATATTGCACACTGGTCGAACTCGAACCATTTCCGGTGTGGTCATTCCTCGGTTCGGTCTCCAGGCTCAACGCCACTCCGTTGCCGTTTTTGTTTTGGCTCGCGCCGCGATAAGTAGGCTGCTCGCGTACCACCCACCGCGGCGCCTTCCAGCTCGGTGTGGAATCATGACTTGTGAGCCACTCGCGCAGGCGCGCCCTGGACTCCTCGGGAAGGTCCGAAAACCTGACTCCCGCCCGGCCCAGCGCATCGGCCCAAGCCACATAACCAGTGGTCTCCAGATATATTGCCGGCTCACCTAATGAAAGGTGCATGGGCACGCGGCTGTGCTCTTCGAGCGGCGACATGGTTTGCATCGCCATGCCCTCCTCGCTCAAATCAAGGATCATGCCGCCAGTCACACCGTCAAAACTGGCGAACGCCGGCGTATTGATCTTATGGCGGAGCGAGTGGCGCCTCTCGATTGCAAGGTTATGGTTCACAGCAGGCCTTTACTTCTTACGAGCCGAATTAGTGGGCGGCTGGCCAAATGCAGTAGTCAACATCATGGGCGCAACCGAAATGGATGAGAAGTACACGCGCGGGTTCATAGCTTCCGGAAACCGCCAGATGTCGCCAGCCTTTTACTCAGGGAAGAATTTCGCGATCATTAAAACCAGAGTGGCGTTCTTCGCCGATTGCCGCGGGGGATTTCCCGGGATGAAGGTTGCTACAGGCAAGCGTAGCGCCTCTGTCATGGATGCTGAAAGATAACATTTAGGACAGGGGACATTTAGTCGCGACTCCCCGGCCATGTCGGATTGAAAGAAGTCAACGTGAACTGTCGTAGCGAGCGGAAAACCAACGCGGATGGATTTTCAGGAGTAATCGCCGTCTTCGGTTTCTTCTTCCTCTTCATCTTCCTCGTACTCTTCTTCCACGGGCTTCAGTTCTACGGGATTGATAGTTGTCACCTCGAAGTCACTGCCGCACTCGGTACAGGTGATGATCTCGCCTTCGTCGACCTCATCGTCTTCAATATCGAAACTGTTCTCGCACTCTGGACAGTACAGCATTTGCCCTCCGTTCGGGTGCCTGACTTTTATGATTGCACGTTTGTATATTTATTGTCTTCCCGGCCACAGGTCAAGTGGGGTGCTGCACGAAGGGGGTTCAATTCAAAAAGATGCCCGCCCGAGCTTCGCCCGGACGGGACCGAGTTTCACAAGTACACGTTCTTAGGAATTTCCATTCACGCCAAAGGTGAGAGCTTCTCTGTCGTGCTTGAAATCAATCTCCTGCAACACATTGTGATTTGACGCAGATTGGCGAGTGATCACGTCATCCTGCGTGACTTGGCCGTCATTGGTGCGCAGCGTTGCAGGAATCGTAGCCACGGTCTTGCCGTTGCGCACAAAATTAACTTCCACGCGCGGGCCGGCTTCCTGCCACTCAACTTTGTAATGGCCGGCGCGAAGATGCTGACCCTGTACGACAACAGCAGACGGCAGATTCAGCGAACGACTGGTGTTCTCAGCTGCCAGCGCCGAAGCCGGCAACAGGAAGAGCAGCATTGAAAATAATGCGGTACTCATTGCGTATTTCATTTAAAAATCCTTTCTTGCGGGCCAATGAACTGCTGCCCGCGCCTACGTAAATTTTTGCCCTCTATTTGAAAGATGCTGGGCACTCGTAGCCCGGTTGCAGTTTTTCTGCGAGTCTCTGGCCATCTGCTCTGAGGTTTGAAGCTGCAAACGAGATTACAAACCGCTTCTTCCTTCGTGAACCTTCGTGTGCTTCGTGGTTGTTGGTTTTGGAATGCTTGAACCACAAAGGGTAGAAAGTTACACGAAGGAAGCGACCCGCGAGTTTCTGAATTGCTCGCAGCTTTCTGCGGCGTGAGGCTTTCTTTAGATTGCCTCACACTTCTACTCGGCGCTTGCAGGAACATAGACGTGGTCCGCGCCTACCAACTCTGTATTCGGCAACTCGGTCGTGAGCCGCACCCGCTGCATGCCGCTCTTCTTTTGGGGTTTGGCGGTGAAGGTGAGCAGATATTGGTTGTTCAGGCGGTGCTGCATTTGATCCAGGTACGGGACGAACGAGACCGCAGGGCCGTTGAACCCGATGTAATAGGAATCGCCTCCGGTTTCGTCGGTCACCTTCGAGAGATACAACTGCCCCCAATAACTGCGCCAATAGCTGCGCGCATAATGTCCGGCGCCCGGATTGTAAATCGCATATACCACAATGCCGGCACGCTGCGCCTGTTCAATAGACTCGGCGACGTATGGATCCTGCAGGTCTTCTCCGTAATAA
Source organism: Terriglobales bacterium (assembly GCA_036268595.1). Taxonomy (GTDB): domain Bacteria; phylum Acidobacteriota; class Terriglobia; order Terriglobales; family Acidobacteriaceae; genus Gp1-AA145. Next base: position 20,412 of record DATATW010000034.1, on the reverse strand, counting down.
AGATCGATTCCGTCACTGATCATCAGCACTTCGCGCCGCGGGCTTCCTGAAGGCCATCGCTTGATCAGATCTGTCAGCGAGAAATATGGACTCCCGTTCACCCCTGCGTCTCCCAGCGGAAGCCGTAGCGACTTGACTGCCTGGGCGTGATCCGAGGTCGGATTCTGCGAGATCCGGGCAATCCCATCCTGCATGTAGGCGACTCCAACCTTAGTGGTTGGCGGTTGCGAGTTGATGAACTGGCCAAGGTCCTCGAGTTGCGTGCCCAGGCTCGAGCTCGCGGAATCATCAATGAGAATAAAAAGTTCCAAATCCGCATTTTCACCTTTCGCCGGGACCCACGCCGTGACGGCATCGCGCGTTTTGCCCTCGTAGACCATCACATCCTGCCGATCAACCGGCGCGGGATTCATACCGTGCTTGGCGTCGGCAGTCACTACCATGTTGACCGCGGGACCAGACAGTGTGGATGGCTGCTGCGCCGCCACCGGCATTTCGTACGCTGAGATCGTGGTAAGAATTGCAATAGCAAGGTAGCGTAATTTCATCGTGCTTCTCCCACCTTCCGAGTTCACCAATATTAGGAAAATCCACACTTATAGGGATGTCGTTTATAGGGATGTCGTTGCGCTGATTCGTAGCACTGTACATCAAGCATCCAGAGTCACTCCCACGTTTTCCGTCATCTAACCATAAAGACTAAGGAGATAGGAGGACGGAATATGAAGCTATCGATCAGCAAAGCAATGATAGCCAGCTTCGTCCTGACAGCAGCTTTAATTGTGCCCGCGTGGGGCGCGAACACGGACACTCATACAGCGCTACCAGGAACTTTAAATTATGTGGAAGGGCAGGCTTCAATCGGGAATGAGAGCCTGAATGCACAATCCATCGGCTCTGCCAATCTGCAAGCCGGCGAGACGATGCGCACCGGAAACGGCAAAGCAGAAATCCTACTGACCCCTGGAGTATTTTTCCGCTTGGGCGATGACAGCTCGGCGCGCATGATCTCTCCCGATCTGACTAATACCCAACTGCAATTAAATCAGGGAGAAGCCATGGTCGAGATAGACCAGATTCATCCCGAGAACGATATTCGTATAACGGAAGATGGCGTGACTACGCGCCTGCTGAAAACTGGACTGTATCAATTCGATGCGGCCGGCCCGCAGGTTCGCGTGTTTGACGGCAAAGCCACTGTGCTCGATGGCGATCACAAAGTTACGGTCAAGGGCGGCCATGAACTGGCGCTCAACTCTGACGGCAAACTTAAATCAAAAGGCTTCGATAAAAAAGAGTATGCCAAGAATGATGACCTGTATCGCTGGAGCAGCCTGCGATCGGATTATCTGGCCGAAGCCAACGTGAATACAGCTCAGACATATCTCGCTAATGGCTGGTATGGGCCGGGCTGGATCGGCGCAGGATGGTATTGGTCGCCGTGGTTCGATTCATTCACATTCCTGCCGGGAGCGGGGTATTTGTATAGCCCCTTCGGTTGGGGATTCTATTCGCCACTGTGGGTTTCCGCAGCGCCGTGGTATGAGTTCGGAAACTACCATCACAACTTCGCCGGCTTTCACCCGAATCCGGTTTATCGCGGCGGCCTGCGGGCGGGCGTGAGATCGGGCCCGGTTTATGGGCCAGGTTTCCGCGGAGGCGCGGTCCGCTCGTATGGAAATCACTCGTCCGGATACGGAATGCGCGGCTTCCGCGGCGGAGCGCGTGGTGGCTTCTCGCCGGCAAGCCATACCGTTCAAAGCTTCGGCGGATTCCATGCCGGAGGTTTTCACGGGGGCAATTTGGGTGGACGAAGGTAAAAACAACGCATTGTTGAACAGGTGAGTCGTCAGACTCACCTGTAGTCTTTTTCGCCCGGCTCCTTCGGCACGTCGCACATATCTGTTACGATTCCCGGCATAACTGCATAGTTTTGCAGTTCTCATGCTCAACGTTCTCGCAATTTCCAATTACCGCTCCTTGCGGAACCTAATCGTTCCGTTGAAACGTTTAAATGTAATTACCGGGCCAAACGGAAGCGGGAAATCCAGCCTTTATCGTGCACTGCGTCTGCTTGCCGACGTGGCTCTAGGTCACATCGTGACTTCTCTCGCCCGCGAGGGAGGATTGCAATCAACGCTCTGGGCCGGTCCGGAATCAATTTCGCGCGCGGTACGTCAAGGTACCTATCCAGTGCAAAGGACCAGAAGAAAGCAGCCAGTGAGCCTGCGGCTAGGCTTTGCTGGCGACGACTTCGGCTACCTGATCGACCTGGGACTTCCGAAGCCAGACCTGACATCGATGTTCGGCCTTGACCCGGAGATCAAGCAAGAAGCGATATGGCACGGACCGACGCTTCGTCCTTCAACTATGCTAGTGGAGCGCCGCGGGCCAGTGGCACGCATCCACGGCGAGAACGGCTGCAATATCGTCGCGGACTCACTGGCTGCGTTCGAGAGCATGATGACGCACATCGCTGATCCGCGAAATGCGCCTGAGATGCTGGTATTGCGCGAATCGATTCGCGCCTGGCGTTTCTACGATCACTTCAGGACAGATGCAGATTCGCCGGCACGATTGCCGCAGATCGGCACTCGAACACCGGTCCTGGGAAATGACGGATCCGATCTCGCCGCCGCCCTCCAGACGATCAATGAAATTGGCGACAATCAAGCCCTCGGATCAGCCGTTGCGGATGCATTCCCCGGTGGCAGAATAGAAGTTGCTTCCAATTCAGGCCGCTTCACGCTCACGATGGAGCAACACGGCATGCTTCGGCCTCTGGATGTTGCGGAGCTCTCCGATGGAACGCTCCGCTACCTGCTTTGGATTGCTGTGCTTCTAACGCCTCGTCCTCCTGCACTCATGGTGCTCAACGAACCGGAAACCAGCTTGCATCCCGACTTACTGGGGCCACTGGCACGCTTGATCTCGCGAGCTTCCGAACGCTCCCAAGTCATTGTGGTAACTCACGCCGCCAAACTGATCGCGACGCTTACCGAACAGAAGGAATGCCATTCCGTCGTTCTCGAAAAACAATTTGCCGAAACTTTCATCAAGGGGATGAACCCGATGACCACTCCGGCCTGGCGTTGGCCCGCACGATAAGCGCTCGCTACATCAGCCACAGCGCGTCCACATCCACGATTACATTGGTGCGCGGTATTTTTTCTCTATCCGCTTGAGCGAGCATAGCTCGCAGCACCTCATTTAGTTGCTGGCGGCTGGGCGACTTCAAAATAAAGTGATAGCGGTAATCGCGTTTCAGGCGTTCGATCGGGGCCGCAGCGGGCCCCAGCACGCGCACGCCTTCATGACGCGTTTTTTCGAACCACCGGCCGAGTGCGCCTGACCAGCGTAGGGTTTCGTCGAGCTTGGCGCTGCGCACCATTACATTGGCGAGCGAACTGTAGGGCGGATAGTGCATCCAGCTCCGAAAGCGCAACTCTTTTTCGTAGAAACCGGCGAAGTCATGATGCGCAGCATATTGCACCGCGTAGTGATCGGGAAAATAAGTTTGCAGCAAAACTTTGCCGGGAACCTCGCCGCGCCCGGCGCGGCCCGCAACCTGCGTCAGCAATTGAAAAGTACGTTCGGCGGCACGGAAATCAGGTAGCCCCAGCGCCATATCTGCGCCGACTACGCCGACCAATGTCACGCCATGAATGTCGTGGCCTTTGGCAATCATCTGCGTTCCCACAAGTAGATCGAGTTCGCCGGCATTCAGCGCATTCAGCACGCGTTCGAAATCAGCATGGCTGCGTACGGTGTCGCGATCAAGCCGCGCGATGCGGGCTTGCGGAAAAAATCCGTGCAGCAGTTCTTCTAATTTTTCCGATCCTGTCCCCAGGAAATATACGTACTCACTGCCACACGCGGCGCAATTCTTCGGCACCGGGGCCATGAATCCGCAGTAGTGGCATTCCATCCTGCGCCTTGATTTGTGATGGGTGAGAGCAATCGCGCAATTGCTGCACTCAAGTTTTTTGCCGCAAGTCCGGCATAAGACAACCGGTGAATATCCGCGGCGGTTCAGCAGCACCATCGCCTGTTCTTTGCGCTCGAGCCGCAGCCGGATTTCTTCGATGAGCTTGCGCGAGATCACTTGCTCGTTGCCGGTTTCCTGAAATTCCTGCCGCATGTCGATCACTTCAACTTCAGGCAGCGGGCGCTTCTCTACCCGGTCCGGCATTTCGACCAGCGTGTAACGATGCTTCTTGGCATTGAAATACGATTCGAGCGAAGGTGTCGCCGATCCCAACACCACCACTGCGTCGGAAAATTTCGCTCGCATCACCGCCACATCGCGAGCGTGGTAACGCGGCGTTTCTTCCTGCTTATAAGAAGAGTCCTGTTCTTCATCAACGATGATAAGCGCGAGATTTGCAACTGGCGCAAACACCGCCGACCGCGTGCCTACGATCGCTCGCGCTTCTCCGCGGCGTATGCGGTGCCAGTGTTCGGCGCGTTCTTTGTCTGAGAGTCCCGAGTGCAGGATTGCTACTTCATCTCCGAAGACGTCGTGAACGTCAGCCGCAACGGCGGGAGTGAGACCGATCTCGGGGACTAATAGGATTGCAGTGCGGCCAGCATCGAGCACCGACTTCATGGCCGCGAGGTAGACGGCGGTCTTGCCGGAGCCGGTAACGCCGTGCAATAAAATGCCAGCAAAATTCTTTGCATCAACCACGGTGCGGATTTTTTCCAGCGCCGCCTGCTGCGCGGGATGAAATTCCATTCCCTGCCGCAGGCCGCGTGGCGCGACCGTGGACTTCGGCAGCGCGATCGCTTCGCTAACTAATTCCACCAAGCCCCGCTTGACCAGCGTAGCCAGGGTGCTGTGGGGGACATCGAGTTCGCGCAGGGTTTCGACGTGGAGCTTGCCGCCGGCGGCGGTGAGCGCGTCGATAATCAGCCGCTGATTGGAATTCAGTTTGGCTCGCGACTCTTCAGTTCCGTTCACTGGGCGGGCGTGGACGCCCGCGGCTACATCATCCTGATCGTGTTGGGGCGGGCGCCCACCCCCGCCCGAATCATCTGGCCCAACTTCTGGCGGACGTGGATGTCCGCCGCTACATGGTTCGTTTATGAGCATCGCCACTTGCCGGGTGCGCGTCGCGTCAGTTACATGCGAAACATCTTCGCGCTCGATCCATTTTTTTCGCACCATGCCGGCGAGTAGCGACCGAGAAACCCCCGTCGCCGAACGCAGCGTTCCCTCGCGCGCGTCGTCACGCATGACTAAATAATTCAGCGCGCGGTATTCAGCATCCTGTTCTTCCGGATTTTTCTTTGATCGCGAAGACGAGCCGCCGGTTCCCGCCTGATGCAACGCCACATGTCCTTCTTCCGCGATCCGGTACACGACCTTGCGGCGGAACTCCGCATTCAGCGGCAGCATGGAGCGGAAAACTTCACCGACCGGAGCGAGATAGTACTCGCTGATCCATTTTCCCAGTCGCAATAATTCTGCCGATAGCGCAGGCGTGTTATCCAGAACTTCGAGAACCGTTTTTGCGGTGGCTTTCGGGGCGCGGTCATGCAGTTCGGTGACGACGCCAGCCAATCGCTGCCGACGGAACGGCACAACTACCCGGCTGCCGACAGCCGCGCTCGCCCCCTCCGGCACACGATAGGTAAGTACCATGTGCAGGGGCACGGGAACCGCGACGTCGCAAAATTCTGGCATGGAAGAGTTGAACACTGAATCGTAGCATTCAGCTATGGGGCGGATGGCGCACGGGTTTATGTGCGCTGGCGCACCTTATCTTCGGTACAGCCTCTTCCGAGCCAAGAGTTAATTAGGACTACAGGGTGTAAAGACGGCATGGCACGAAAGTGTAATTAGTTCCATAAGGATGCGAGGCTCGGGTAAAATTTGTCCTAAGGTATTCTCCCTAAGGAACCCAATAATCCACAGCTTTCCTGATCTAGGGCTCGAGTGGATCAACTTACATGGCCACGAATCGTAAGCCGTTAGACGAATTCGCCGCCTTACAATTGACCTTCAGCGTGGCCGACGACGTGAATATTTAGTTCATTTTGTGCTGCTTGCAGAGGTAAGTAGCTGCTTTAGATCCCCTAACATACCCGGGATTCCACCCATCTCGTAAAATTAATAGTGTGGTGAAAAAGCCGCAGTTTGGGCGATTTTGCGCGGTCATTTTTCTGTGATTTGCGCTTGTGCTGGCACACGATGTGCAAAGAAAGTTACAGCCCCGCAAGGCTGGCTTCTTTCGAAGGCACCAAGGTGAGGTCATTCCAGTAAGAAGGTGACTTAATGAAGGAAAAAGAACTGCGGCCACGGGAGCAGCAGGTAGTGGAACTGCTCCTACAAGGCTGTGATAACGATGAGATATCCAAGCAACTGAATATGGCGCGGCGGACAGTAAAGGCGCATTTCAACCGGCTGTTCTCACGCTTTGGGATCGATGGCGGAGTCAAACGAGTAAAACTGGCAACACTTCTATATAGGAGGCAACTATGGTCCGAGGAGAAAACGGCAGAACCTACCCCAATGAACGAGAGCAGCGAGTCATCGCCCTCGTCGCACAAGGACTTAAAAACAAAGAAGTCGCAAGTGAAATCGGAACCACAGAACACGTCATCAAGAATTATCTCCGGACCATCTACGACAAACTGGGGCTCTGGAACCGCGTAGAACTCGCATTGTGGTATGAGGCACGCCGATTTGAGGGCATGTTCCTGGCACCCGCGCACTGAAACATACCTGCACTGCATCACAGCTCGCCTGCCCCAGAGCATCGAGGGATGTTCTGGGGGCCGCGGCGCGGCTGATGCTCTTCAAGTTGGGCGATTGCAGTACAGCAAACTTCACACAAGACCAAGTGGGTAAAGATAAGGATGGCGGGAGCTTGCGCTCTCCGGCGCGAGGGCGAAGCTGTGCCTTCAGGACGCTAAGCACACCTCGCGGGCCCCGCTTAGCGCTTGATGAAACTTGGTTGGAATCATCTTCGCTTTCCCTGTCGGCAGCTTCTGCGGATGTATGCGTGGAGGAGCTTACCGTGTCCGCCGCCTTGAGCGGCCAGAGCCGCTCCGGCTGAGACTGGCGGGAAGGTTCTACCGCCTTCTGGGCTTGCTGCATGAACCACATCGAAGCCCACTTGCTCTGCAAGTTTTCGGTCGGCGCGGAGGCCAGCATCCCGCAGTTGCCACAGAAATTCAGATCGCTGTTAAGGATCTTGCCGCAGACGCGGCAAACGTTCTCGCGCCCTGGCAAGCTCTCTTTTTCGACCGTTGGACCTAGCGTTATCTCTATCTTCTCTTCATCGTTGTTGTCTTCGATATTCTTGTCTTCGGTTTCTATTCTCTTCTCGTCCACCGGCTGGCCCGCGGCAACTGTCTTGTGAACGACGGTGTCTGAAATTTCCGTTTCGACCGGACTAACCGGTTGCCCCTTTGCTGCTTGGGAGCTTAATACGTCCCTCATCAGATCAATCAGAAGCTGGCAGATGCGCTCGTCGCCATCGCGAAAGGCTTCAGCCTTAACCCATCGGAGTTCGATCAATCCCGCCACATCGTTTTTTACCGTGATTGGCAGGGCCAAAAGTGATCCGATCTTCAACTTGACGCACTGCGCAGGATCAAGACGAATGTCACTGCAAGCATTAGCAGAGAGAAATGGGATGCCGTTGCGCAATCTCTCGGTCGCCACCAGCGAGTTCGACGCGACGGAGCCGCCCGCAACCTTAACTGCCTTGCCGGCAGAGGCCACAGGCTTAAGATATCCATCGACTATCAAACCGAGGCTGACGCCATCGGCATTGGTGAGCCGGCGTACACACGCCGCAACCAGAGCAGCAGCGTGGAAGGAATCTATCGGCCTGATAGAGTCAGGAGGAGTGAGAATTTGCGACCGCAGGGCGGAGATCTCGGACATCACCGAAGCCGAATCCCGCTGCGAATTCCCCGCCCGCAGAACGTCCTTGTTCTCCTGCAGCGTGTAGGCGGCAGCCAGCAGCTGCTGGAAAGATTCTTCGTCGAGGGCCAGCTTCGGTTTGGCGCCGGTAGGGGAAAACGTCAAGGCAGGAAACTCCGTTCCGCCATTCTAATGCACCATGCAAGGTTCATACACACAGAAGTGCAGAGCAGCGATAAGGCTTTTTAAATTAGCTATTTAGGTTTCGAGAAATTCTTAGTGGCAGGTATTCGGGCTCCGATTTTCTGTGCACCTATTGTCATCCCGAACTCGTTCGCCGAAGGCGGACGAGAGAGGGACCTTACGAGGCTTCTGCATTAGCGCGGACGCAAACCGGACAGCCTGTGAAGCATGCGCCGTGTAAAATCCTCTCCACTTCCATGCCTATCCACACGCATCGTAAGCCCCTCTCCTGCGCTCCTTCGGACCGCAGGTTCGGGATGACAATCAAGAATTTAAATGGTCGATTCTTTATGGCTTAGGAAGAAGTGCACCGCCGGGGTAATGATCAGCGACAGCACCATCGAGATCAGGATTCCGCCGATCACAGCGATCGCTAGTGGTTGCAGCATCTGCGAGCCGGCGCCGAGGGCGAAAGCCAGGGGCAGCATTCCGGCCATGGTAGCAAGCGCGGTCATTGCAATCGGGCGCAACCGTCGGCGGCTAGCCTGCAACATGGCGACCTCTGCAGAAGCTCCGGTGAGCCGGATTTTCTCGTCCGCATCGAGCAGCAGTATGCCGTTCTTGGCCACGATTCCCACCACCATCACCAAGCCCATGAATGATGAAACGTTGAAGGTGGTGCCAGTAATCAGCAGCGCTATGAAGACGCCGGAGGTCGAGAGCAGCGCCGAGGCCAGAATCGCAAGCGGGGCGGCGAATGTCCTGAATTCGAACAGCAGCACGATGAATACCAGCACAATCGCTAACCCGAGCACGAATACGAAATCGTGGAACGATTTCTGTTGCTGCTGATAAGTCCCCCCGTATTCCACGCGGATGCTCGGCGGAATATGCAGTGCGGTCACAGCTTTCTGCACTCCCTGGATGGCGCTGCCGAGGTCGGTGCCTTCGGTACGCGCGGTGACCGAAACTTCGCGCTGCAGATTTTCGCGATGGATTTCATTCTGCGGCGGCAACTGGGAAATGGTCGCCAGTGATCCCAGGGTCGCGGTATGGCCGCTGGCGCTGGTCAGCAACGTATTAGAGATTGCGTCGAGCGATGCCCGGTCGTTTCCCGGAAAGCGTACCCGCACGGTATATAGACGGTCGTTAGCAACCACCGGCGCCAAAGCGGGCTCACCCTCGACGATAGCGGAGGCATCGGTGGCAATTTCTTCCGGAGTGAACCCTGAGCGCGCCGCCACTGCTGGGTCGATCTGGAAATTCACCGCCGGACCGCTGACCGTGTTCTCGATGCCATTCAGCACATCCACCACGCCCGGGACGCCTTTGTGGGTTTTTTCGTCGTACTCGATCGCATCCGCAATTTTCGGCGCCCAGGTGTTCAGCAGTTCGGGGTCCTGAGAGAACAGCTTTATGGTCACAGGCTCGGGCTCGCCAGTAAGATCGCCGATCATGTCCTGCAGGACTTGCACAAACTCCGTGCGCACCGCGGGTTCCTGTGCATTCACCTTCTGGCGGATGTCTTCCATGATCTCGTCAATTCCACGGCTGCGCTTTTGTTTCAGTTTGACCAGGACGTCGCCGGTATTGGCTTCAGTGACGGCCGCCAGCCCAAGCTGGGCACCAGTGCGGCGCGAGGTGCTTTGCACCTCAGGAACAGTTTTAATGATCTGCTCCACATGCAGGATCATGCGGTCGGTTTCAGAGAGCGATGCGCCCGCAGGGGTGATGTAATCAAGGGTGAAGCCGCCCTCGTCCATTTCTGGGAGCAGGTCAGTGCCCGTGAACCGGAAGCAGACATACGAGGCGATCACCAGGATTACGCTTAGACCCGCAAGCCACCATGGTTTATCGAGAGCACGCTTCAACCAGCGCTGATGGAACTCAATAATCCGGCGGAAGAATTTGCCAGTGGTGGCCTCTTCGGCAGCCAGCAGGTCTTGGAATGACTCCTTGTGATCGGCCTGACCTTCTTCTTCGTCTTCTTCTTTGCCGTCGTCTTTGCCTTTCTTTCTGCGGATCAGAAAGCTGCTTAATGTCGGGGTCCAGGTCAAAGCCAGGGCGAGCGAGGTGAATAGTGAGACTCCCAGGGTCAAGGCCAGCGCCCGGAAAAATGTCCCATAAACGCCGACGATTGAAATCAGCGGCAGCAGCACCACTACCGGCGTGACCGTCGATCCGATCAGGGGCACGGTGATCTCTGCCAGCGCGCTACGTATCGCCTGCATTCTTCCCTGCCCGGCATCGCGGTGAAGCACAATGTTTTCGACTACGACGATGGCATCGTCTATGACCAACCCGACGGCCGCAGCCAGGCCGCCCAGGGTCATCAAATTGAAGGTCTGGCCGAGAAGCTTGAGCACGATGAAGGTAATGAGAATGGTGACCGGAATCACCAGCCCCGCGACCAGCGAGCTTCCCCAATCGTGTAGGAACACCACCAGGATGATGGAGGCCAGCAGAAGCCCGAGCAGAATGGCATCACGCACACTCTTGATCGACTCGCTCACTAACAGCGATTGGTCATAAAAAGGCTGAATATCAATCCCCGGAGGAAGCGATTTCCGGATCTGATCGAGCGAATCATGAACCTCGGTCGCCACCTGCATGGTGTTCGATTGCGGCTGGCGGTTGATGTTAAGCAGCACTGCCGGCTTTCCATTGGCGGTGATGATGGTGTAGACCGGCTTTACCGCCGCAACCACTTTGCCGAGGTCGCCGATACGGACGGGAGCGCCGCCGGCAGTGGTTTTGACCACCACGGCGGCAATCTGATCAGGGGTTTGTACCTGGCCGCTGATCAATCCGAGCACCAGCTCATGATTACGCTCGAACAGGCCCGGCGAATCAATCAGGTTGGTGCGCCTCATCGCGTCCAGAATGTCGGTGACGGTGACGCCTGCAGCCAGCAGCTTCGCGGTGTCAGGAACGATGTGAAATTCGGGCTCCTGTCCGCCCTGCACCAGCACGGTAGCGACGCCATCCAACCGGTTGAGGCGCGGCTTTAATTCGTAGGTTGCGAGGTCCCAGAGCTGGGTCTGCGGCAGCTTGTCTGACGTCATGCTGTACCCAATGATGGGGAAGCTGGCGAACGTCATCCGGTTGGCGACGATGGTTGCCGTCGGCGGAAGCTCGGACTGGACGCGGGAGATGGCGGAGTTTACGTACTGCAGCGTCTGGAACATATCGACGTTCCAGTCAAAAAACAGATCAATCTCGGCCGAACCCCGGCTGGTAATGGACCTGACCTGCTGCAGTCCGGGCACGCTATTGACCGCTTCTTCGATGGGACGCGTGATCATGACCATCATCTGGTCAATGGGCATGACGCCGTTATCGACCGCGATCAGAACGCGCGGGAAATTGGTGGTGGGAAAAACTGCGACCGGAATGGTGAATGCCAGATAAACGCCAAGAACTGCCAGCGTGATTATCAGGAATATGAGCGGCTTGGAGTGGCGCGCAAACCAGTGAGACTTTTCCAACGTGTTCCTCTCGCTACTCCTTTTGGTCGTTTGCTTCCGGCTTGTTCGCTTCGGCGGTGGTGATTTTGCTGTTATCAGGCAGGCCGTAGGCTCCGGCGCCGACAATTTTTTCGCCAACCTGCAAGCCGCCGAGAATTTGGACGTTGTCGCCATCGTGGAAGCCGGCCTTCACCGTTTGCTGGTGGGCTTTGCCGTCACTGCCGGCCACCATCACTGACGTGGTTCCATCCTGCGCAGTGAGCAACGATGCCGTTGGAATGGCCAGCGCATCGTTCACCGTACGCGCAACCATAGTGATCTGTGCGCTGGTGCCTGGGCGCAACACCTCTTTGGGATTTTTGCACTGCACCCAGATTTCAACTGTGGTGCTGTTAGGATCGAGCGCCGGGCTTACCAGCACCACCTTACCCTGGATCGGCTGGTCGACTCCGGGTGCGGTGACGGTCGCATTGTCTCCCCGCTTCAACAGCACGGCCTCGGTCTGTGGAATGTGAGCTCGAGCCACTACCTGCGAAATGTCCATGATGGTTAAAAGCGGTGTTCCCGCGGAAGCCATCTCTCCCGGATAAAGCGGGCGTTCGGTCACAACGCCGCTGATCGGGCTGCGAATTTCCGAGTATTGCAGTTGCGCCTCGGCACCCTGAAATTTTCCCTGCGCCGATTCGAGTTGACCCTGGGCCGACTTTGCCAGTTGGGCTTCGCCCATGCCTTTCAGCGAATCCAGGTGTTTCTGTGCAATTTCATATTGATTGCGCGCATTGGTCAGGTCGACTCCCGACTGCTCCAGATCTTTGCGCGGCAGTGCGCCCTCGCGGAAGAGTTGCTGGCGGCTGTTGAATATCTTCTGTTGTGCGTCCAGCGCCGCCTTCGCGGCTTGCGTATCCAGTTCCGCCTTCTGCATCTGCTGCGGCAGGTCGGCGGCGGTGGTGATGGCGTAAGTAGCCTCGGCTTGCGTGTAGGCGCCCTTGTTTTCCTGCGCGGCAGCGGCCAGGTCGCGATTCTCAAGAACGGCCAGTAACTCGCCTTTGCGCACGTGACTTCCGCGATTCACCAGAAATTTCTGCACCGGGGCGCTGATCTTGGGGACGATCGCCGACTGCGCAATCGGAAACAGCACCGCTTCGGCGGTGACCTTCTGCTGCAGCGTGGTTTTCTCCACCTGCACAATCTGCACCGGAACCGCCGCCTCAGTCTCTTTACTTTTGTCGGAGCACGCAGCCAGCAGCGCCAGCGCCATTGCCAGCGTGAGTACAGGTAGGATGCGGCTGGACTTCTGTGTCAACTCCACGCAGGATATTGGCATTCAGAATTTACCTGTTAGTGTTTGCAGACTAGCGACTGCGACCCGGTACCGCACCTGTCCGTCGCCCAGCGCGTTTTGCGCCTGGGTGAGCGTGTTCTGTGAATCTACAACCTCGAGAGCGGTTGCCTCGCCTGCCCTGTATCGTAACCCGGTCAGCCGCAAACTCTCGGCGGCCAACTCCGCGGATTGCCGCAAGGACTCAAGTTCAGAACGCGAAGTCTGGGCTTCGTTGAAAAAGTCGCGTAGGTCGGCGGCCATTTTTCGCTGCGCAAAACTTAATTCTACTTTGGCTTGATCTCGCAGCAGTCCAGCACTCTTCACCTTGCTACGGGTCGCGCCCCAGTTCCAGATGGGAAGGTTGAGCGTCGCAACTGCTGAATAACCCAGGTTCTGCACCGGACGGTGGGGAAACACAGTTTCGTCGAATCCATTGACCGCGAATTGGTTGGCGTCGATGCCGTAAAAATAGTCGAGCGTAAGGCTGGGAAGAAATCCGTTCCATGCCACCGCGAGCTCCTGATTCGCAGCCTGCATGCTCGCGAGCGCGGCCTGCAGCTGCGGATTGGCCCTGCCCGCCATGGTTTCGACTTCCGCGTAAGAGGGAAGCGCGCCGAGGTTTTCGAGATCGTCCACGGTCGTGAAGTTCTCATTGAAGTTCGGGAAAATCAACACCGCAAGATCCAGGCGGCTGCGGTCCATGGCGAGTTGCGCATCCTGAAGCGCGCGCTGCTGCTGCTCGAATTGCAATTGGGCTTTGATGGTATCTGAGTGTGCCACTTCGCCCCCGCGCTCCAACTTTTGCGTAATATCAAAAAAATTCTGCGCCTCGGCGGCGGCGCGCTGGGCGATTGAATATTTTCGTTGCGACACGATCGCCCCGTAATAAGCCTGAGTCACGGTGACCACCAGGCCGCGGGTTGCGATCTCGGCTTGAGCTTTGGCGAGCGCTGCCTGGGCGCGCGCCAGCCGGTACTCGGCGACGGTTTGCCAGGAGAGCGCCTGATGAACGTTGCCCTGATCCAGATACTCGTGCACTCCGTTGTTGGCGATGAAGCGGCTTGCCGGAGTGCCGTTGCCCTGGGTGTAGAGATATGTGCTCGCGAAGCTGACGTTCGGCAACAGCGCGGCCCTCCCCTGCACAGCATTCGCCCTCGCCACGCCGTATTGCGCCAGCGCGGCCCGGTATTGCGGCTCGTTTTTCTGGGCGCGAGTCAGGGCGTCCTGCAAGGTAATGGTGGTCGGCGACGCGGTGGATGGCGGATTGGTTTGCTGCGCTTGGGCTTCGGTAAAAGCACAACTCAGAGCAATGAAAACTGCGGTTGCAATTACGACTGTAAAAACGGCAAAGGCTGATCGCTTGGTGTTCATCGATGCTCAACCCTTCTTCGAGATGTGGGATTTCATTGTGGCACAACTTATTCCCGGAAGGGGCGGACTCAGAGTTTGAGCCGATCGTTCCGGCGGCGGTTGAAGTCTTAAGTACTGTATTTGCGCCACATTTTTATATCGGGCAAGGCGGCGAAGCTTTGGCGAAGGACGTGCTTCTATCAGAAATGTCGGTATTCCAGCAGCAAGAAGAGGCAGAAAATGTTGGACCTCGATCAAATCAAAATCACCCGTCGCGATCAGCAGGTTCTGAAATTGCTGGTCCAGGGCTGTAGCAATAAAGACATCGCATCCGAACTGAGCATTAGCCCGCGCACCGTAAAGCAACACCTGCGCACATTATTTTTGCGCGCCGGAATCAAGCAGGGGCGCAAACGCGTCATCCTGGCCACCGCCCTGTTTGAAAAGGAGCAGATGAACCATGTCGCCTCGTGAACAGTTGAGCCCGAAAGAAATTGAAGTGACAACCCTGGTGTGGGAAGGAAAGACCAACCCGGAGATCGCAGCCATGGTTGGTTGCACCGAGCAGGTGATCAAGAATCAGTTACGCAGCGTCTTCGATAAGCTGGGGGTCTGGAGCCGTCTGGAGCTGGCGCTTTATGTGGCCGCTCACGGCGGCGCATCGTGGGTTGACCGTGATGAGACAACTCGTATCGAACCCAGCCCGCGGCCATTGGCCGTCGGTCGCAGCGCATAGGGAAACTATTGCCCGGTGACTTTGGCAAGCGCTTCGGCAGTGGTTTGGGGTAGTGCGAGGGTCGCAATAAACCGGCACAACCATTCCCGGCTCGCTGGAGCCAGGTCGACAAAGCTCACGCCATTTCCGAAACCTGGTTGCAGGCTGACTACCTGACCGCGCAAATGGAGCTTTTCATCGCCCAGCCACAGTGCTATATCGAAACGAGTGCCCATTGGCAATGGAATCGACATTTCTGCAAAACAACCACCCGGGCTGAGGTCGGACGCTTTGCCCCAGATCACCGTCTGTTTGGTAGGACGAATTTCGAGAGAGACCGAACACTTGACCCGTGGCCAGCGCCGCCGCTCATCGACCAGGGTAATGTCGCCAGCCTCGGGCTCAAGGGTTGGTAAGGGGAAATCCCAGAAAGGCTTGGTGGGGTTGAGGTTCAACAGACCGATGAGGCCTTCGGTCGGAGTTCCGGCGACTCCGATCCATTTCACCCTGAAGTGCGATTTGGTTTTGGCGTAGGTCAGGCCGACAATCTCGTCAGTGTCGAGCTTAGCTTTCACTCCTCGCAATTTTGCGCCGTTAACACTGACATTCACGGTTGTGAGGTTTTCCGAGAATGGCTTGCCGTTATGGTCGGTGCCGAAAATACGGACCGGAACTTCGACCGCCTTTCGCGGCTCGTTATGAGTGCCCATACGCGGATTGAAGGCTGCGCCATCCTACTGAGCATGTCGGCCTGCGATCTATAGGACTTGGCGAACCAAGGGCGCAGGGAAGTGCTCAAAAATTGAGCACAGGAATGCAATCGCTTGCAGAAACCTCAGCCACAGAGTCGAAATTTCCTATAGAAATAAAGGATTTGGCTGAGGTCTACGGGCCCTCGAATTGCTTAAACAGTGGCTAGGGAATTGGTCCTTCCCAATTTAGGGCGCCGGCGAAACGTTTGGCGCAACTTCTGGGGAAAAGCTGCGCGCATGAGTTACAAAGAAACGTTTTGGATGGCTTGTGATTCAACTGAACAACTGCGGGCCGAGTATGGCCCGTTCTACACCCGTGCGGAGGCCGAGCACGAAGCCGGCAAATTGGGTTTCGATTACCTTTTGCGTTACGAACACGTAATCGGCGAAAACGACGACATTAAAGAAGTCCGCTGCATCTTCATCGAATTGCAACCTTCCACTATCCGCCGCCTGGCTGAGAAGCTGCACACCCGTTGCGCAAGCTGCGGAGCCGCCGCCGTCCATGACTACGGGTGGCAGGCCGAAGTATGGGCGGACATTCACGAGTTTGAACACTCCCGTCACCGGATTCGGCTCTTCGAACAGACTCGCGCCGAAGGCCTCAAAGAGGTCCCGGGCTGGCGTGACGCCTGCGCATAACTAAAGACGATTCGCCTTGCGCACCCCGTTGAGATGCGCTTGCACCAGACGGTCGGCGACGCCCACGCACCATGGACCACAAGAACGGGATACTTCTACCCGGGGACTTATCGTCACGCGTTTTTCACTCACTGACCTACCAAATTCAGAGGCGTAGCCGAATTTACCAAACTGTACTATCCCAACTCGGTTTACCGAGTCGGATGTGGCGACGGGGAAAATGGCTCCACTCCGGTCGAGAGCGCTAATCGCAGCATCGGGTAGTGGGTCAGTTTGAAACTGACCCACTACACAGCATTGAGGTTGCGGGTAACGTACACAGTCGTGGTATATTTTCACCCCTGAATTGCTATCAGTACGCTAAGGATGGCAGCCATGCTCAAACGCGCTTTGGTGATTGCTGCTCTCAGTTTCTTTGTAACGGTAGCCCGTGCCGATAGCTTTGACGTGACTCAAATAACGGTGAGTTTCGTACAGTTTACGGGTTTCCCTTACCCGGCTGCCTCGGTGACTATGAGCGGCCCAAACGCTTCCCTCAGCTATACAGCTGTGGCTCTGTGCGACGCGTGTGTGCTACCGGAACAGTCTTTCGCACCAGGGACGCGGTTCTCTCCTGGTGGTCTGCCACTAAATCCTGATGGCAACTGGACTGGTGAACTCGGCGGGATGGCGTTCGATAATTCCAATTCAGGCGGCAGTGGTCTTGGCTTGGGGATTTATACCCTGCGATCATTCGTTTTCCCGCAACCCTCAGCTACTCCCTTTACGGTCTGTCTGCCCGCCGTAAACGAACAGCCAGCACTCGAGCTCTTTGGAGAAACCACCAGCGGAAATAATGTTCAGAATATCAACGTAAAGCTTCCAACAAGCGGGCGAGATTGCACAACTTGGTCTTACGGGGATTATCCCTATGAGGGACCTGGTTGGGGTCTGGTCAGCGGTAGCTTCACCGTTACTGCGCCCACTGTCACCCCTGAGCCAGGTACGATGGCCCTGGCCGGATCAGGGCTGCTCATGTTGGCCATGATCAAACTTCGGTTGTTAAAACGCAAAACCTAAGATGGATTCCTTGCCGCTTCTAGCGATTAAATTCCCGTTATCCGTCAGTGCCGAACCATAGCAATTCTTCTCCTCCCGAGAAGAATTTTTTATGTCCAAAAGTGGCAATTCCACAGCCGCTCAGGTTTATCATTAGGGAATACCCCGCCACCAAATGGATGTATCAGCCTTCCGGTTGTTGCGTCAGTGTGTGGGTCCAAATCCCATTTGACGAATTTTAAGGAGTAAAGCAATGCCCAGAGCAAAATCCCCCCGCGCCGCCAAGTCCAGCACGAAGCCTGTAGCTGACAACAATATTTTGCAGATGCCGGAAAACGCCAATAGCAATGGAAATTCCCATAACGGCTCAGGGAACGGTTCCTCGCAGCCCGAACTTGAATCAGCCATCCGGCTTCGCGCCTATGAACTCTATGTGCAGCGCGGGTACCTTGCCGGCTTTGAAGAAGAAGATTGGTTCGCGGCCGAGCGCGAAGTGCGTGCCCGCCGCGCCCAAAGCGCGTAGAACGTGGCGCGTAGAAAGATCGGAAAGAACAGGAATTGCGGTGTCCGCCGGTAGAGCGTTCACTGGGAGCGCCTTCGATTGGTCATCAGCGGTCAGTCGCCTCTCGTCCGGCTTGAGGTCTTATCAGGCGGAAGCTCGACCGAATTGGGGACGGATGCATCCCATCGGGTTTGCTTCCGTCCTGCAATTCTGAAAAAATGATTCTCTATCATGGCAGAATTAGGTAGTTTCGTTCTCCTGCTCGCGCTAATCCTGAGTGCCTATTCTTTTCTTGCCGGACTGATCGCCCTGGTTCGCAAGCAACCCGGTTCGGAGCGGTTGAGCGAGACCGCGCGCCGCGCCGGAATAGCCAGCTTCGGCGCGGTATTAATCGGGGCCGTGGTTTTGGTGACTGCGGCCTTCCGCAACGATTTTTCGATCTCGTACATTCTTCATCACAGCAATCGCGACCTGCCGTTGCCCTACAAGTTTGCAACCCTGTGGTCGGGGCAGGAGGGCTCGCTTCTGTTCTGGTCGCTGCTGCTCTCCGGCTACGGGCTGGTGTTGCGACTGCGTCACAAAACCGATATTCGCCTGTTTGCTCATGCCTCGGTGGTGATTGCCGCAGTGCAGGTCTTCTTTCTGTTGTTGCTGAATTTTGCCGCCAAACCGTTCGCCGTGATCCAAACGGCGGTTCCGCCTGACGGCAACGGACTGAATCCGCTTCTGCAATATCCCGAGATGGTCATTCACCCTCCCATGCTTTATCTGGGATACGTTGGCTTCACCGTGCCCTTTGCGTTTGCTCTGGGCGCGCTGGCCATGAAATATCCCGGCGAGAAATGGATTCATATCACCCGCCGCTGGACCATGGTGACCTGGGGGTTTCTGACCTGCGGCGTCTTTCTCGGCGCGCACTGGGCTTACTCAGTGCTTGGCTGGGGCGGCTATTGGGGCTGGGACCCGGTAGAGAATGCATCGCTGATGCCCTGGCTGACCGGTACCGCGTTCCTGCACTCGGTCATGATGCAGGAAAAACGCGGCATGCTGAAGACCTGGAACATGTGGCTGGTATTTGGAACCTTCTGGCTGGCGATTCTCGGAACGTTTCTTACCCGCAGCGGGATCATCAGTTCGGTGCACGCCTTTGCGCAATCTTCCATCGGCGACTGGTTTTTCTGGTTTCTCATTGTTACGCTGGCGACATTCACCGGTTTCTTCATCAAGAACCGTTCGCACCTGCGCAGCGAGCACAAGCTCGAATCGCTGATTTCGCGCGAGTCGAGTTTCCTGTTCAATAATCTGCTGTTCGTTCTGGCCTGCTTCACCGTGCTTTGGGGCACATGGTTTCCGAAAATTTCTGAACTGGCGCAAGGCAGAAAGGTTACCGTCGGCGCGGCCTTTTACAATAAGGTCACAATTCCGGTGGCCCTGCTGCTGCTGTTATTGACGGCCGTCGGCCCGCTGCTTGCCTGGCGGAAAACTTCTTTCGAAAGCCTGAAGCGCAACTTCCTGTGGCCCAGCGTGGGCGCGCTGCTGGTTGGAATCGCATTGGTCGGACTCGGGGTCAAGCCTTGGACTGACGTTTCGTATTTCTACGCGCTGATCGCCGCTATGCTGGCTGCCCTGGTCACCTTCACCGTGATCTCAGAGTTCATACGCGGCGGCCGCGTAATCTCCGGCCACACCGGCCAGAACCTGGCCGCATCCATGGTCCGGCTGTGGCACCGCAACACGCGTCGTTATGGAGGCTACATCGTCCACTTCGGCGTGGCACTGGTGTTCCTCGGGATTCTCGGCACGCCCTTCAACCGCGAGGCTGAAAAAGAAATGGCGTTCGGGGACAAGATGGCGCTCGGCCCCTACACCCTGCTCTGCCGTTCCTACACCCAGGAAGAAAATCCAAATTACAGCAGCGATCTGGCAATCATTCAGATATTCAAGGGCGACAAGCAGATCGATACGTTATATCCCGAGAGCCGCTTCTACACCGCCAGCCAGCAGCAGCAACATGTGCCCGCGATCCGCTCGACCTTGGCGGAGGATATATATGTGGTTTATGAGGGCCAGAACCAGGACACCGGGCGGCCGATCATCAAGGCGCATTTGAATCCCATGGTTTCGTGGATTTGGATTGGGCTGATCGTCATGGTATTTGGCACCATTCTGTCGCTAATACCGAACGCAAGTCCCATGCGGGCCACGGTGCGCGAAACTGCTGAAGCTCGGATTCACGCTCAACCCGCACCGGTCGGAGCCGGCGACTAATGCCGGTTTCATTTATTCGCGAATTTCAAACCCGCCGCTTGCCGCTGTTGCTGGCGCTGCTGGTGGGAGTGCTGCTTCTGATGGGCGCAGGCGACGACTCTGCCCGCATTGACCGCATTGGCCACCAACTGATGTGCGTGTGCGGCTGCAACCAGGTGCTGCTGGAGTGCAATCACGTCGGGTGCTCCTATTCGAGCCGCATGCGCGATGAACTCACTGCCGCGGTCACCCGTGGCGACAGCGACAACAACGTGCTGCAGTGGTTCATTCAGACCTACGGGACCACAGTGCTTAC
>DATATW010000033.1:0-11271 GCA_036268595.1 Terriglobales bacterium | reverse complement strand
GTAGATCGACTCTTCGGTCGACACGGTCACATCTGGCGTCACCGCGCGAAGTTGCATCTGCAGACTCTAGCACGAACTGCCAGCGCTTCCATCCGCCTTTTAGCGCCAGATTCAATAGGGCGAACCTCGGAGATAAAAGGGCAAACCCCCTAAAGCATCTATGGCTCTAAGAGGGCGGTATTTGACGGGGTAGTGCATAGCAACGGCAAAATGCTCCCGCCCCGGCGGGTACCCCACTTCTCAATTACAAATCCGAGGGTGTCCCATTTCTCGCGTTGTTTGCGAGAAGTGGGACACCCGCCGCTAACCAAAAAGAATTCCCAAGGTCTTTCCGCCGAGATGAAGAAGGTTAAGCGCTCGACTTGATGCAAGGATCAATGCTAAGTAGGAAGAGGTTTTCAGATTAGAAACAGAATTCAATCGGCCAGGCGGAAAGTGCCTTGGGGATTTGGCGAATCGTCTAGCGTTCAATCGTTGCCATATTTAACGCCACCAGCTCCGGTTCAAATACCCGATAGAACGTTGTCGCGCGCTGTGCCGCCCACTCCAAGAGCGTGGGACTTTCCGCATCTGCCAAGACTTGAGCTTTGGTGTATACAGCGACTCGACATGCTCTACGTTCGTCTAGCCGCTCCCACTCTAACGGTTCGCCGACCATCCTCTCGATCCCAGTTTGACGTGCTTTCAGACGGTCGAAAAGTTTTTTGGTAGCCTCTTTTTCACCCACATCGAGGTACAGTTCAATTCGGAGACGCTTTCCACGTGCGAAAGACGCTGCGATCATTGCTAGGTCCGGTCGGGATTCGTCCAAAGAAGCCAAGTTATGCCAGCTCTGTCCTTGTGGCGATGTATTGCGGAGAGGGAAGTCGGTTTCTCTCGCAATTCGTGCATTCAGCTTCGCAAAGAATTTGATGTAGGCCTGCTCGCGAACATCGGTTCGGACGAATGACAATCGCCTCTCCGTCATGTTGACGGATGTTGTCCGCCATCCCTCTTCCAGCCAAGCCGCAGATTGGGGCTTTGTTGGGTCATTTGACCACCAGGCCCTGTGCTCGTACGCCGAGGGTGGCAATTTTGCACTTAGAATGTCTTCGATATCTTGAAACGTGAGAGTCACGGTGATGATGACGGTTGGCTGACTTTGCAAGTGCAGCGCTAGCTGCGCATAGCTACCCCGAGGCGTTGAATCACTCTCTTCCCGCTCCATATCCTCCGGAACGTGAACAAGTATTCCCGGAGCTTCCGCAGGAGCAACCGGAACATTGCGCTCAAGCCATTCCGCCGCAAACTGAACTATACGTCGTTCCTCCGCAGTCAATTCTCCGCGAAAGTGCGCGAGTTTGTTCCTTACGTCTCGAACTTTCTGCAGCAGCCCACGAAGCTCGGAAACGTCTTTCGCACTCGAGAGCTTTGGAGCACGAGGATGTCGAAATAAGACATTGATGAACTCGTCTAAAGCCAAATCCTCGAAGCTCTTGGCAGCAGTCGGGAGTCCAAGCCTCTTTTCTGCATCGACGAGCGCGTTAGGATCGAGGTTCTCCGAAGGCGCGGCGAAATTCGCTTTTTCAAGATAGGCCTTGATGACATTCGGCAGCCGCTTGCGAATTTCTGCACCCCGGTCAGTAACCGCAGCAATTGCAGAGTCCAGACCTATGTCATCCCCAAAATACAGAGCACGTATCGCGTCTTTAAGACGCGCCTCAATCCCTTCGATCTGCATTAAGTCTTCCGCATAACCGCGAAAGTATGTAGCGACATCTGCAGTAGTTACAATTCCAACTAGCTTCGTACCCTCGACAATCAATGCAAAATTCTCCCGATGAATATCGTCCAAGGTCGCAAGTAAGTCTGCATCGCGTGGATAAGTTCGAAGGTTCTGGGCTACGTCATGTACCGCCAAAGACACGATTGGAACTCCAAACGCCTGCACCGCTCGTAGGATTGACTCAAAGGTGACTACAGCGACCTGAAAATTTCCCAGGCCATCAATCACCGGCAGTTGACCAAAACCATGCTGATGCATGATGTCGATCGCACGGCTCACAGGCTCGTGGGTCTGTATGGTCCTGAGCTGTTGATCGGTTGGAAGTAGATCGTCGAGAGTGAAAGCCACGCTTTTAGTGATCCTCGTTGATCTCAGAGAACAGGACATTTTACTGCATCATCAACCGTTTTTTGATTTGCGTCGGGTTGGGGAAAAAACACCTCGGGTCGGCAGAGAGGCGATGAAGTCTTGGATCTCTCTATCTCGCGCTCCGGACGGTATTTGACCCTTCTTCACCGACCACTTAAACTTGCTCTCCTACGGGTTTTCTCTTTTGATTGGTTCAACGGTTTCGCACTACAAAATTGTTCGTGAGATCGGCCGGGGCGGCATGGGCGTCGTCTATGAGGCCGAAGACCTCACGCTCGGACGACAGGTCGCGCTGAAATTTCTGCCGCGCGACATGGCCTTGAATGGCGCCTCGCTCGAGCGTTTCCGCATGGAAGCTCGCACTGCCTCGTCGATCAATCACGAAAATATTTGCACGATTTACGAGATCAGCGAACACGATGGGCAGCCGTTCATTGCCATGGAGATGCTTGAAGGGGAGTCGCTGGCCGAGCGCCTGCTTTCGCGGCCATTCACCAACGACCAGCTTCTGGATATTGCGATTCAGGTTGCGGATGCGCTCGACGCAGCTCATCGCAAGGGCATCATTCATCGCGACATCAAGCCCGCCAACATCTTTATCACCACTCGCGGCCGCGCCAAGGTTCTCGACTTCGGGCTGGCAAAACTGGCCCGCGAGCATGAGCAAGCGGCAGTTGCTGCTGGCGCTACGCTCGACAGCCCGCTGCTCACCAGTCCGGGATCGACGGTCGGCACGGTGGCTTACATGTCGCCCGAACAGGCCCGCGGCGAGCCGGTCGATGCCCGCACCGATCTCTTCAGCTTCGGCTCGGTGCTTTATCAAATGTCGACTGGGAAACTCCCTTTCGATGGCGCGACCTCGGCGGTCATCTTCCATGCCATCTTGCAAAAAGATCCGCCGCCGCCAACAGAACTTAATCCTTTATTGCCTCCGGCGCTGAACCAACTCACGCTCAAGTGCCTGGAGAAAGATGCGGACCTGCGCTGCCAGTCGGCCGCCGAACTGCGGGCAGATTTGAAGCGCATGAAGCGTGCATCCAGCGGATCGTCCGAACGGGCGAATCGCGGAGGATCAGAAAGCGGCCAGGTGGCGGCGGCTTCGGCCACCGGAATATCCAGCGCATCAGTCAGCACAACCACTCAATCGGTTTCCAATGCCGCAGTCCTCGCGGAAGCCAAGCGCCACAAGTGGAGATTGATCCTGTTGCCGATCGTGATCACTTTGCTGATCGCCGGCTTCGGCCTCTACAAACATTTCTCTTCCAGCGGAACTGTGCTCAATCCGCTGAACATGCAAATTTCCAAGCTGACCGATAACGGCACCGCTCTTGATGGAGCAATTTCTCCAGATGGGCGCTACGCTGCATATGTGAAGCGTGGACAGCAGGAGAGCCTATGGGTAAAGCAGATTGCCACCGGCAGTGAGGCCCAAGTGGTGCCGCCGGGCAGCGGATATTTCCAGAACCGCCCCACGTTCTCTCCGGATGGAAATTACATTTATTACGAGCACAGTGATCCGCAAAATGAAGACGAAACGCTTCTCTACTCCGTACCGAGTCTGGGCGGCACTTCGCAACGCGTGCTTGATGACCTGAGCACTGCTGTCAGCTTTTCTTCTGACGGCAAGCAGATTGCGTTCGCGCATTTTGATATCGGAGAAAAACAAAACCCGCAGCTGGTGATTGCCAGCAGCGACGGCACCAACCGACACACCATTGCGGAGCGGTCCGCCATGGCAGCCAATGGATCCGCTCCCTCATGGTCCGCCGATAGCAAGCTCATCGCGGTGACGCAGTACGAACTGACAAAAGAAGGCCTTAGTAACGTGCTGGTGTTCAATCCGGATGGCAAGCTGGTTAAGACGTTCTCATTCCCGTTTCTGGTAGACGACATTGCGTGGCTGCCAGATTCGAGCGGCATGTTCCTGGATTACCGGTCGCCGGAAACAAGTTTCCGCCGGCAAATTAAGTTTCAACCTTATCCATCCGGAGACTTGCAGAACGTAACCAATGATCTGAATGAATACCGGAGTATTTCTGTCACCAGCGATGGCAAAGCGCTGGCCACGACTCAAGAGCAAAAGTCCTCAGCCATCTACCTTGGCACTGCGCCGGATCATTGGCCGGGAGACATCAAGGCGAACTCCGTACCGATCACGACGGGAGAGACGGACGGGGCTTCGGCACGGTGGGGAGTGGACGGTAAAATTTATTTTACCGATGAGTCTTTCCACTCTTTTCGCATGAATCCGGACGGCAGTTCGACGGCCCGGGTACCGGACCGCGATACGAATGCTGTTTATGGCACCTCATGCGGGCCGGAGGCGGTGGTTTTCGCGAAATTGCAGAATAATAATCTGAATCTCTTCCGCCAGGACTTGGAGACCCGCGAGGTCAAGCAATTGACTTTCGAGCGCGATACCGAATCGCCGGCCTGTTCGAAAGACGGGAAGACGGTCTATTACAATGATTTCTTTGAAGGTCCGGCGATCAAGCGGCTAACCATCGGCAGCAGTTCTCCCGCGGTGATCTATGCTGCCGGCGCGTCATACCCGGCGCTGTCTCCGGACGACAAACGGATTTGTTTTTTTCAGTTTTCGACTGCTGATGGTGAACATAAGAATATGATCGTGGTCCAGGATATAGATGGCGGCAATCGAACCGTATTGCCGTCGACTGGGGTGCATCTCGCCAGATGGGCGCCGGATTCGCGGGCCCTTGTGCTCGACAAGAGAACCGGTGCAGGATCCAATCTTTTCTATCAGCCACTCGATGGCGGCAAGCCGACACAGATCACCCACTTCGATAGCGAACCGCTTTGGGTATCGTCTTATTCATTTTCACCAGATGGCAAGCAGATTGCGCTCGGACGCTCCCGCGTCAACGATTCTGATCTGGTGATGTTCAGTAACTTCCGGTAAGCAGTTTGCGCGATTGGATCGCACTTACTCTCGCTGTGCCTGACTTGGAATCACAGCGGAATAGCCAGTGTGTTCCAGGTCGCCCGCTCGATCGGTACTCGCTCTTTTTCGGCGGGATTGAACAGCTGGTATCCGAGTGAGTGAAAAATGTCGGTGACCAGCGGCGAGCTTTGGAATGACACTTCACACCACACCACCGGCCTGTGCGTTTTGAGCAGATGCCGAGCGCCGTTGAGCACTTCAGCCTCGTGAGTTTCAACATCGATCTTCAATACCGCTGGGGAAGGAAAATAACCCAATAAAGAATCCAGGGTAAGGGAAACGGTCGGTTGGGAAAATCGCGTGCCTCCGGTTTGAGTATTCCCCGGGCTTCGAGTCAAATAATTCGACGCACGAGCACGCGCCGCAATCTGCAAAAGCTCCACTTGGGCGCGATCGGAAGCGGCCGCGCAAAGAACGTCGACTTTCGCCGCGTCATAGTCCTTAAGTCGCCAGCGTTGTGCGGATCGCAGCAGCAAATTTGCCAGCCAGAGATCTGGCTCAATTGCGAGAACCAGCCCAGATTGCCCCGCCAGAGCGGCAGCACAAAAGCTGAATAAGCCCACGTTAGCGCCGACATCCCACACGCATGCTCCCGGCCTGACCAATTCTTTGGCCATTCGATAAAGCATAGGATCGACTTTTGACATTGCCAGCCAATATCGCAAGCTGGCGGCAGGAGAAACATAAATCGGGAAATGACCGAACTCGGAAGGCAGTCGCCGCTTAAAGACGAAGTTACGGCTAAAGCGCTCGAATAAGTGTCTAAACAATCCTTCAAAGTTTAGAAGGAAGAAACTAAAGCGGCAAGCTACACACAACTGCGAAAACAGGTAGAACCTGCGGAAATTGAATTATGCGCGCATCACGGGGATAGAATTTACTCATGAAAGCCGCAGTCCTTGCTACTCCCTCCTCGATCTCTCAATCACCGCTCAAGATCGAAGACGTTCCGACCCCCGAACCGAAAGCCGGTCATGTTTTATTGAAAGTGCTGGCGTGTGGTGTATGCCGCACCGACCTCCATATCGTCGAAGGCGAGTTGCCGCAGCGAATGCCGCGTGTAATTCCAGGTCATCAGATCGTCGGCGAAATTGTTGGCGGAGATTTAGGCAGCAACAATGTCCAGGTGGGGACGGGCACCATCGCCCGTCCGGTCGAGAAAGGCTCGACGAAACTTTCCCGCGGCACTCCTGTCGGTGTTTCCTGGATCGGCGGCACTGACGGCACCTGCGCCTACTGCCGTCGCAATATGGAAAACCTGTGCGACTTCCCTACTTTCACCGGTTACACCGTCAATGGCGGATACGCCGAATACGCTCTTGCGCGCGCTGATTTCTGTTTTCCGAT
Organism: Terriglobales bacterium; assembly: GCA_036268595.1. GTDB lineage: Bacteria > Acidobacteriota > Terriglobia > Terriglobales > Acidobacteriaceae > Gp1-AA145. The sequence continues at coordinate 4,828 of DATATW010000033.1, read as the reverse complement.
CCCCGCACAACTTGACGCACTGCATGCCGCGCCGTTGTTGTGCGCCGGAATTATAGGCTTTCGCGCGCTGCGAGTTGCGGGGACTCAAAAAGGAGAGCGGGTTGGTCTGTTCGGTTTCGGGGCGTCAGCCCATCTCGCGATTCGTGTGCTGCAGTCATGGAACTGCGAAGTCTATGTTTCAACTCGCGGAGAATCTCATCGCAAGCTGGCGACTGATCTCGGCGCCACTTGGGTGGGCACGGAAGATGAGAAGCCGCCGCTTGAACTCGATCGCGCCGTCACCTTTGCGCCCAGCGGCGACGTGGTCATTGCTGCACTCGCGAGCTTGCGCAAGGGCGGCGTGGTGGCGATCAACGCAATTCATCTCGATCGCATGCCCGAGTTTGATTACGATCGCCTGCTCTGGGGCGAGCGTCAGATTCGCAGTGTCGCCAACATGACCCGCACCGACGCTCGCGACTTCCTGCAGCTTGCTGCTGAAATCAAGCTCAAGCCGAAGGTGACGTCATACCCGCTGGAAAAAGCGAATGAAGCGCTGATGGCAGTAAAGAATGATTCGATCGACGGAGCGGCGGTGATCCTGCCCTAACCATGCTCCCGAGGTCGACACTCGTGTCCGATCGGGCATACGCTTGTTCAGGATGGCTGAACTTGTTCAGAGGCGGCGTGAAACTCGCGTCGGTAAATTCATGTTGGCCCACTTCGGCTGCCACCACCGAAAATGCGTAATATTGTTGCTCGCATTAAGGCGTCTTCTTCCCACAAATTACTACCCTGGTTCGTCTCATGATGTTTACTACATCGATTCCATGAGGGCTTTCCGCAAACGTATGCAAAATCCGCTGTCGCTCGGCAAAGCTCGCGGCTAATTCTCTTGAACGTACCCAGCACTGACGTGCCGGGCTATTTAAATGTCGTCCCTGCGGGACTGATTTTGATCCGATCGGCTCCGATTTTGATCAGCATCGAGAAGCCGCTTTCAGTATCACCAAAAGCAAACATTCACCTCTCCCCGATTTTATCGATTTCTTTTTTTAGCGCGAGCTTATCAATTGAAGCGAGCGGCAGTGATAGAAACAAACTTATTCGCCGGTCAAGAATGGTGAAAGCCTCGCGAAAGGCGCGTTCTACTTCCTGATTGGAACCCTTTACCGCCGCGGGATCCGGCGCTCCCCAATGTGCTGTCATCGGCTGTCCTGGCCAGAGCGGACAAACTTCTTTGGCCGCGTTATCGCACACGGTGAAAACAAAATCGAGTTTCGGCGCGCCAGGTTTAGAAAATTCGTCCCAACTTTTGCTGCCTAGTCCGTCAACTGGAATTCGAGCGGCTTCTAACCGCTTCAAAGCTTCAGGCCGCACCGCACCCGCCGGGTGGCTCCCCGCGCTGTAAGCGGTGAAACGCAGCTTGCCTTTGAAATTCAGAATGGCCTCGGCCATGATCGACCGCGCCGAATTGCCGGTGCATAGGAATAAAACGTTGTAATGTGAGTCAGTCGTTGGCATTTGGCAGTTGGCATTTGGAGAACGGACTGTGGAGGACCAAAATGCCAAGTGCTAAATGCTAAGCTCGGTCAATTGCAGCAAGTCGGTCCGCAGCAGGTTTTTGCAGTCGGCTTCACTGCCCGCACAAAAGCGCTCATAAATTTGCCATCCACCTGCGGGGCAATTGCGTCGACGTCAACTCCCGCTGCTGATAGAAACTCTCGCGCATCATCAACGTGATAAATTCGTGTCGGCTCAATGGAGATCTCACCGAATCCGGCGGCCATCAGCTTGGTTCGATACTCGTTTTCATCCAGCGCTCCAGCCACACAGCCCACCCAAAGCAAAACACTGCGGCGAATTTCGCCATTGATCTCACCGCGAGTCACGACATCAGAGATGGCGAATTTTCCACCCGGCTTCAACACGCGGAATGCTTCGCGCAGGACCCGGTCTTTATCCGCGGATAGATTAATTACGCAATTCGAAATGATTACGTCGACAGAATTATCTGGCAGCGGGATGTTTTCGATTTCGCCTTTGAGGAACTCGACATTCTCCGCGCCGGATTTGCGCTTGTTCTCATTCGCGAGAGCAAGCATTTCGTCGGTCATGTCCAGGCCATAAGCTTTGCCGGTCGGACCAACCCGCTGAGCGGAAAGCAAAACATCGATCCCGCCACCGGAGCCGAGGTCGAGCACAATTTCGCCGGGATTCAATTGCGCCAGCGCAGTGGGATTTCCGCATCCCAGCGAAGCCAGCACTGCTTCCTCGGGGAGTGCGCCGGTTTGAACTGAGTCATAAAGGTTCGTTGTGATGGGGTCGCAGCTCAACCCACTGGCCGCAGTCGCGCCACAGCAACTGCTTCCGCCGGTTTTCACCCGTAGCGCTGCCTGACCGTATTTCTCTTTTACGATTTCTTTTACGTCGGTGCTCGGCATATATCTCCTTTCAAGGTCGCCGGACGTGGGTCCGGGGCTACACGTTCCTAAGTGCAGATCTGCACGATTTCGTGCGGCTTCACAGCTTGGCTGCGAGTGCAGCACTCCGCGTACAAGAACTGCAACAGCTCTCGCAGGGCTTCGGTGTTGGCGGTGTAACGCAAAAAAGTGCTCTCGCGCCGCACGTTAATCAGGCCCTCGTTGCGCAGCTTGTCCAAATGGTGCGAGAGCGTGGAATTTGGGATTCCCAACTCAGCCTGGATCTCGTTCACCACCATCCCGTCAGGGTGAGCGGAAAGCAGCAGTTGCATAATGCAAAGCCTGGGCTCAGCTCCGATTGCCGAGAACATGTCAGCGTACTTCGTGATTTGAGCGCTGTCGTTCATTATTTCCATATTTGCAGAAATATGATACAACGTCAAGACAATACTTGCTAATTTTTTTAAATGGTTCATAGAAAATGCAATCGTTTACCACTTTTATGTTGTAAGTGGCGCTTTACTGAGGTCTAATTGGCGGATTTTCGCGTCTGTCTCCCACGCATTTATAAGTATGGTTCATCGCGCACCAAGATCGACGTGAAGAGCGGCAATTAAAATAGACGATCTTCGGCTCGCACGTCTCATCTACAATTCACTCTCGAATGACCCGTGAGACAGCGAATTCGATTTGCCCTGAGCGGATCGCAGAGCTGCTGGCGCCATTTGTTGGATCGGCGCCCCTGACCGATTTCCAGGTCAGTGCGGTTGGGACCTATATCGATCTGCTTCTGAAATGGAATGCCAAACTCAGCCTCACGGCGATCCGCAACTCCGAGGAAATTGTCACCAGGCACTTCGGCGAATCATTGTTCGCGGCCAGGCAGCTTTTCCCTGCTGGTGATTCAAATGAATTCGTGATCGATGTTGGTTCCGGCGCAGGCTTTCCTGGATTGCCGCTGAAGCTGTGTTCCCCAAACCTTGAGCTCACACTGATTGAATCCAACCAGCGCAAAGCAACATTCCTGCGAGAAGTGATTCGAGCCCTCGATCTGAAATCAACCGCAGTTCTGTCCCAACGAGCAGAGTCCGTTTCGCTTCGCGCCGACCTCGTGACGTTCCGCGCGGTGGAGCGCTTTGAACGTATTCTGCCCGTTGCGCTCGGCTTGGTTAAACCAGGCGGCAGAATAGCGCTTCTAATAACCGAGGCGCAGGTAGCAGGCGCTCAATCTGCGTTGCGGACGGTTCCGTGGCACAAGCCCATCCCGATCCCACTAACAAGGAACGGAAGGCTTCTGATCGGCGAAGCAGTGCTCTCGTAATCCAAAGTGTCGCGGAGTGCAAGCGGTCAGAATCCTGCTTCGCTGCAGTGTTCCCGTGGAACACTTAGCCTCGAAACCTTTTTTCCATTTCAGACAGCACCCATGCGTTCGGAGTTCAGCCAATGTTCCACGTGGAACATCGCTGTGGAAACCGCGCACCAATACCACTCCAAGCCGCGCAATCCACGCGAAATACAATTCTTTAGTACCTGCACCCGAATCCGGCATTGCAAAGCTCGCGAATTCGAACTATGCTGCGCTCAAGTCTCTGGGTTCTCCCTAAAATCAAATGGCCCGCATCATCGCTGTCGCCAATCAAAAAGGTGGCGTCGGGAAGACTACGACTGCCATAAACCTCGCGGCTTCGTTCGCCGCAGCCAAGCTCAACACATTGCTGATCGATTGCGACCCGCAGTCGAACTCAACCAGTGGACTAGGTCTGGGCAAGAACGCCGAACGAAACAGCACCTACAAGCTGCTGGTTGGAGAGTGTGACGCCCACAGTGCTTTGCAAAAGACTGACCTGGAGCATCTTTTCGTCATTCCGGCTCACAAGGACTTGGTCGGCATCAACTTTGAACTGATTGACGCCGAAAACAGGGAATTCCGACTGCGCGATGCCCTTGCCCCCTTGCGGGAGAAGTTTAATTTCATTGTTATCGATTGCCCGCCGGCTCTGGATTTGCTGACTCTCAATTCTCTTGTCGCCGCTGACTCGGTCCTGATCACCATGCAGGCGGAATACTTCGCCCTAGAAGGGATCTCCGAGCTGCTCGATACAATTGAGCGCATTCGCGGCGCCCTGAATCCTATTCTGGCTATCGAAGGCGTGCTCCTGACCATGTTCGACGACCGCACCAACTTGGCGCAGCAAGTCACCGCGGAGCTGAATCGCTTCTTTGGCGAAAAGCTTTTCGCGACCACGATCCCGCGCAATGTCCGACTGGCAGAAGCTCCGAGCCATGGCAAGCCGGTACTGCTTTACGATCCCAAGTCACGCGGGGCCGAGAGCTACATTCAGCTGGCGAAGGAAATCATTCCCAAGCATGTGCCGGGATTTGTCGCGTTTCCCGAGGCGGCGAACGAGGACGTGCCGCCCGCCGAG
>DATATW010000032.1:0-10500 GCA_036268595.1 Terriglobales bacterium | reverse complement strand
GCATCCCCTGCCTTTTCCATCGGCAACACCGCGTCAATCACTGGACGAATATGTCCCTGCGCGGCCCAAGCTGAAAGCTGCTGCGATGCTTGGCGCATCAGGTCCGGCTTCTGTGAAAGATAGGTCAACCACAGGCCGTGGACGCTCGCTCCTTTTGCGTAGAGCACTCCGGGATCGAGTTGAGCGCGCTGCCCGGTAGCGGTTCCGTAGACGATCACGCGGCCGAAGTCGCGCAAACAACGGACGCTTTTCAATACGTGCTCGCCGCCCAGCATTTCGAAAACGACGTCGATGCCCTGACCTTTGGTTAGCGTTTTGATCGCGTCCTCGTAGTCATGTTGTTTGTAGTTAATTCCGTGCTGCAGGCCGAGTTCTTCTACGCGCGCGAGTTTCTCGTCAGACGAGGAGGTGCCATACATTTCGACGCCGAGCAGTTTTCCAATTTGCACTGCCGCGGTTCCCACGCCTCCAGCCACGGCATGGATGAGAACACGAGAGCCCTTTGGGTTGTCGATCAGCCCAGCCTTCCAATAAGCGAAGTACGCGGTGAAGAAGTTGACGGGGAATGCTGCGCCTTCGGGCGCGCTCCATCCCATGGGCACGGGCCAGAGCAAGGCAGGGCGCGCGGCGATGATTTCGGCGAAGGCTCCCCACTGCATGTAGCCCATTACCCGCTCCCCATTGCTGGCGCGGGTTCCGGAGAATTCACGTCCGGCGACAAGCGGAGGTTTCGGCGTGCCGGGATATCCGCCGGTTGCGGTCATGGTGTCAGCAAAATTAATTCCGCCGGCCTCCACGCGGATTAGTTCTTCCCCTACCTCTGGCGTGGGATCAGGAACCTGACGGACTTCCAGGACGTCCGGCCCGCCCTGACGAGTGATGATGACAGCTTTCATAATTGAAGTGTAGCAAGAGGAAACGGACCGGATGCCGGACGTTAGGCGACGTTCGGTAAAGGGCGTTTATTTCCAGGCGGCGGGGTATATACTTTCCGCGTTAAATGTTTGCCCAGGGAACATCGGGTGCGGGGCCAACCATCATTTCATAACGGCTCCGAATAGAAATGCCGCGGTTCTGGACTTTAGCTGTATGTTGCCGGCTCAGGGCGATTGCGTGGGCAACAGTCGGCGCGGGGAGGAAGTGCCATGGACATTATTGTGGTTCGTCTTATTTTTGTTCTTTTTGTCGCTTTTACCTGCTTTCTAATCCATCCATTCGGACTCAGTCCCAGGCTGGATGCGGCGATCGGCGCCTTGATCGGCGCGGCCATTGTGGTTTTCGAATGGCGGCTGCTCCGGGTAAGCCTGAAGCGGCTGATCGGCGCAGCGATCGGGAGCATCCTCGGAATATTTGGCGCTTACCTGTTTGCCCTCGTGATTCGCAACAGCCTGGCGGACAGCTCTCTGCGCAGCTTTCTGCAGATCATGGTCATGCTGCTGATGGCCTATGTTGGCCTTATCGTGGGCGCGAACAAAGGTGATCTGCTGAACCTTGCGGCACTGGGCGGGGTGTTCGGTGGAGAGAAGCAGCTCAAGAAGAGCTACAAAATTCTGGATACCAGCGTGATCATCGATGGCCGCATTGCCGACATTGCGGAGACCGGATTTTTCGATGGAACCGTGGTCACGCCGCAATTTGTTTTGCGCGAGCTCCAGCTGGTGGCGGACTCTGGCGACTCGCTCAAGCGTAATCGCGGCCGGCGGGGACTAGACATCCTGCAACGTCTGCAAAAAGTGCCATCGCTTCAGGTGCAGATCGTGGAAGACGACTTCCCGGGCGTCCGCGAGGTCGATCTGAAATTGATCGAATTGGCGAAAGTGTACGAAGGCAAAATTATCACCAATGATTTCAATTTGAATAAGGTGGCGCAGCTGCAGGGAGTTGAGGTTCTTAACATCAACGAACTGGCGAATGCGCTTAAGCCGATTGTTCTGCCTGGCGAGACCATGCGAGTGTTCATTCTGAAGGAAGGGAAGGAATACAACCAGGGCGTCGCTTATCTGGACGACGGAACAATGGTGGTGGTGGATAACGCGCGGAAAATGATCGGCAAGACGATTGACGTTTCCGTGACATCGGTATTGCAGACCACGGCAGGGAAGATGATCTTCGGCAAATGGGATGAGCGGTCGGCGCCGAGATCTGATTCGAGAAATGCCATGGGGGCTGCGAATTCCGCTTCGGAATCCAAGAAGCAGATTGTTACTGCTGAACAAGCCAGCGAATAACGATCACAGCTGAGGGCCGACTGAATTTACCTCAATAGTGTCACCCGCGAGCGTGCCCGTGACGGTGACGCGCGTACCCAGAAGTTTGTTCAACGATTCTTTGTTGCCGCTCAAATGGTAGCGGTGATGTCCGTTGACCAACACATAGCTCGCGCCATTACGAATGCAGAGACGGGCACAATCCTCTGGCGTTAAATTGGAATGGCGCTGGTGGCGGGCGCCGCAATAGGAATCGGTAATCAATCCGCTAAAGCTGGCAATCTCGGAATGCTGCGGCTCGGCGCGGGACTGGTCCTGCTGATCGGAATACTGTGGAGCTGCGGTTTTTAGATCGGCGGGAGCCTGTGGCGCCGCCGCGTCTTGCTGAACCTCTTCAGCGGTCCCGCTTTGGTGACTGGCGAGCGCGACTGATCCGCCTGCAACAATAATTGCAAAAACCAGGGCGGCGCCGGATACGGTCACCAGGCAATAACTTACCAACGAGATCCATGACCGGTTGTGCCTCACCATGCCTCCGATTGCTCCCAACTAAGATCGTTTGGGACATATTTTGGTTGCTAAACCTGCAGCTCCGGTTGCACGCTGAGATTTGAACTGTAGATGAAGCAACTCGTATACTGTTCGCCCGCATGAAGATAGTAGTAATTATTCCGGCAGCCGGCCTGGGGACGCGCATGGCATCGTCGCCAACGGCAAAAGCCGGCAAACCGGCCGCTAGCAAGCAGTTCGTGGATCTTCAGGGTACCCCGGTGTTGATTCACACACTAAGGAAGTTCGCCGCTAATGAAGAAATTAATGAAATATTTGTAGCCCTCCGCAAGAACGAAATTAATTCTTTTCAGCAGCGTTTGGAGCGGGAGGCACCTGAGATTTTGCGCAAGAACACTGTATTACTGGAGGGTGGAGAGCACCGTCAACACTCGGTTGCGAATGCGCTGGCGAAAGTAGCAGCTTCGGCGGACGACGTGGTGTTGGTGCATGATGCGGTCCGCCCGTTTGTGACAAACGAAATTATTCACGATGTGATTGCCGCAGCGGCTAAATACGGCGCCGCCATCACCGGAGTGCCTGCGGTTGACACGGTCAAGCAGGTGGAGCGCACCGCGGAGGGCGCGCTTATCAAGTCCACGATTCCGCGCGAGAAAATTGTGATGGCGCAGACGCCGCAAGGTTTTCGTTACGACGTGTTAAAAAAAGCGTTCGACGAAGCGGCGGCCGATGGAATGATCGGCACGGACGAAGCGTCTTTGGTAGAACGGTCAGGGCATCCAGTCGCAGTGGTGATGGGCTCGCCGCGAAATATCAAGATCACAACCCCGGCGGACTTTGAGCTGGCGGAGTTCTTCCTGAAACGGTAAAACTGGCCACAGATTTCCACGAATTGACGCTGATGAATAACGAAAAAAAGATCCGCGAGAATCCGTGCAAATCCCTGGCCGGAGTTTTGGTATGAGAATCGGCTTTGGTTGGGACTCGCATGAATTCCGGCGCGGCGTCCTGCTCAAGATCGGCGGAGTAGAAATCGCTCATGATAAAGGTCTGGCCGGCCATTCCGATGGCGATGTTTTGCTGCATGCCATAACGGACGCGCTGCTCGGAGCGCTCGCAGCCCCGGATATCGGCACGTTATTCTCTCCGTCGGACGCGCGCTGGAAGGGTGCAGACTCGGCGGTTTTTCTTAGAGAAGCGCTTCGTCGTGTAAAGTTGGCGGGATACAAAATTGTAAACATAGATTCCACATTAATCCTTGTCTCACCGAAAATTGGTCCGGTTTCGGCCACCATTCGCGAATCTGTTTCAAAACTAACCTCGGTCTCGCCCGATTGCATTGGAATCAAAGCCAAAACTCCGGAAGGTATGGGCACAAAAAACGCGGCAATCGCGCATGCAATTGTGCTGCTTGAACCGGTAGCGAAGCTGGCGCCTGGCAAACCGCGAAAGAAGTCGCGCGCCTAATTGTTAATTGGTGTCACGGGAAATTCTCCGCTGCTAACCACCGATCAGATAAACCGTCCAAGTAACAAATGAACGGAACCTCGAAACGATTTAAAGCGTATTGAGGTCAGGACGGAGCTGAGCTCCGTAGGGAAATCGAGAATTAAAGGGCCAGGGGACTGCCTCGCACGGTTTGGCGGCCAGCGGAGAACAGTCCCCTGCAGCAAGCGAGCGCGCTTTCGCGCCCCCGTTTGTTTACCCGAGCCTGCATTGTAGGGCCTTCCGGGTAAAAAACAAGCCCGATCTTAACTGTGACCGCCTTAACCGTTTTCCGGCGCTCCGGAATAGAGGAGGATTGGTGAAATCATATCTGGGTTCGAGCGTAAAAGGTCTTTTTCTGGCGCTGAGTGTCTTGGCTGCCGGAAGCGCATTGGCGGCTAACAAAGGATCATTGGATCTGCAACATCCTACAACCGTTGCCGGAAAGCAATTGGCCGGCGGTTCGTACACCGTGCAATGGGATGGAAGCGGCGATCAGGTTGATCTGAAAATCTATCAAGGGAAGAACCTCGTGGTGTCAACGCCGGCGCGGGTATTGAAGGTAGATCATCCGATCGCGAGCAACAGCGCAGTCGTGGCGGCAAATGCCGACAAGACGTATACCTTGTCGGAGATTCGTTTTGCCGGCAAGAAATTTGCACTGGGTATCGCGAATGATGCAAGCGGCGCCGGTGCGAGTGGCGGAGCCGGCAATTAGTTCGCAGTCGTATTAGGGCGCGGGCCGAGGGCAGGCGATTACTACTGTTAAAATAGTAGAGCAATGGTCCTGCCTTTCGTCCGCGATTTATTTGCGGACGTTGAAAAACTCCCCGTTTTTGCGCGTGTTGTCTCCCGCCTTCGGGACAACACGGGGCGTATACGTGTGTCAGGGCCCAACCCAACCGCCAAAGCATTGTTAATTTCGCAATGGCAGAGGGTGCTCTCTCGCCCGCTGATCATCGTTACCCGGAATAATGAAGCCGCGGACGAACTGCTGCCGGTGGTTCAGGCATTTTCTGAGCTGGTTGGCGGAGCGCCCTCCGACTCGATCGTATCCCTGCTCACCCGCGATGTGCTTCCGTTCCAGAACCTCTCGCCCCATCCGGAAATTCAGGAGCAGCGCGCCATCGCATTGTGGAAGATCGCGACTGGCGCTGCCTCGATTGTCATCGCACCCGTGGCGGCGACAGCCCTGCGGCTTAAATCTTCTGAATACTATGCAGATCTGGCGCGAACTCTGCGGCGGGGTGAAAGCTTTGACACCCGCGCGCTGATCGAGCACTTGAATTCTGTTGGCTATAACTCTACAGACGTGGTCGAAATGCCCGGCGAGTACGCGTTACGGGGCGGCATTCTCGACGTGTATTCACCCGACGCGGAGCGACCGGTGCGCGTGGAATTTTTTGGCGATGAAGTGGAATCGATCCGCAAGTTCGATCCGGGCACGCAGCGATCGTCTTCTCCCGCCGACGAAGCTGTCCTGCTTCCGCTCTCGGAAACGCCGGTGAGCGAACAGATTCTGGGTGCCATTCATGCGCGGCTTTCCGGCAAACGCATCACTGGTTCGGAAGAACTGATTGAGCAGTCAGTACGCGCCGGCGGAGTCAATGTTTTTCCCGGCTGGGAATTTTATGCGCCGGTCTCGGGCGCGGCGGGAACTATTTTTGATTTGCTGCCCAATGCCGCGGTCATTGCGGACGAACCGGAACTGCTGGCCGGGGAACTCGAGCACTTCTGGGAGCGCATCAGCGAGGCCCATGAACGCAGTGGGGTCGGCAACCTGGTGAAGCCGTCGGATCTTTATATTTCGTCCGAGGAGTGGCCGCACAAATTGCGGTCCTTACCTGGAGTTGATCTCGAACATCTGGGTGTGGCGCGCGGCGGCGATCTGGAGACGCTGGAATTTCACTCTCAGCCCAGTCCACGTTTCCACGGGTCAATTCCCATCATGCTCGAAGAGGTTAAGAAACATCTGGCGGCAAATCGGCGAGTGCTGGTGGCTGCACCGAACATCGGTGAAGTGGAGCGGCTGGCAGATTTCTTTACCGAATATGCAATCTCATTCCGGCTGGGCAGCCGCACGCGGGGTGGCGAGAGTTACGCCGATGAGACGGCGTACTTCGCGGGCGAAGTGCTTACCACAACTCTAGTAAAGGCCTATATCCCGGAGGGGATGATTCTGCCTGACGCAGGCTTAACGATTTTCGGGACCCGAGATCTGTTCGACGAATCGGAGTCGGTTGTCTCCCGGCCGCAGCGGCAGAAATCGAAGACGTCAGCTTTCCTTTCTGACTTTCGCGACCTGCAAGTTGGCGACTATGTGGTGCACGTGGAGCATGGGATCGGCCAATACCAGGGATTAAAGGAAATCAATCAAGGCGATGGCAACGCCGAGTTTATGGTGCTCGAGTATGCGGATGCCGCCAGGCTTTATGTTCCGCTGACCCGGCTCGATCTGGTGCAAAAATACCGCTCGCAGGAGGGCGCGAAGCCGGTGCTGAATCATCTCGGCACCGCCGCCTGGGCCAAGACTAAGGCCCGTGTCCGCAAGGCGATGAAGGACATGACCGAGGAACTGCTGAAACTCTATGCGCAGCGCAAGACAGCGCAGGGTCACAGCTTTCCGGCGGACAACGAATGGATGCGCGAGTTTGAAGATGCCTTCGAATACAGCGAGACCGACGACCAGGACCTTGCGATCAAAGATGTGAAGCGCGATATGGAATCGCAGCAGCCTATGGACCGGCTGCTGTGCGGCGATGTGGGATATGGCAAGACCGAAATTGGCATGCGCGCGGCTTTTAAGGCGATCAGCGACAACAAGCAGGTTGCAGTGCTCGCGCCCACGACCGTACTGGCGTTTCAACACTTCGAAACTTTCAAGCAGCGATTTGCCGCATTTCCTGTGACCATTGAAATGATCAGCCGCTTCCGCTCGCCGAAGCAGCAAAAAGAAATTCTGCAGCGGGTAGAAGCCGGGAAAGTTGACATTCTCATCGGTACCCATCGCTTGCTTTCGAAAGATGTGAAGTTCACTGACCTGGGACTGTTGATCGTCGACGAAGAGCAGCGCTTCGGTGTGCGCCACAAAGAGCGGCTGAAGCAGATGCGAAAAGAAGTGGATGTTCTTACTATGTCGGCGACGCCGATTCCGCGCACCCTGCACATGTCGCTGGTCGGATTGCGGGACATGAGCGTGATTGAAACGCCGCCGAAAGATCGAATCGCGATTCAAACTGTGGTGGCGAACTGGGATGAAAAGCTGATCCGGACGGCGATCGAGCAGGAACTGGAACGCGGCGGCCAGGTTTATTTTGTCCATAATCGCGTGGACACGATTTGGGAGATTGCAGCCAAACTGCAGACGCTAGTGCCGAAGGCGCGAATCATGGTGGGACACGGTCAAATGTCAGAAGGCGAACTGGAAAAAGTGATGCTCGGATTCATGCGCCACGAAGCCGACATTCTGGTCGCGACAACTATTATCGAGAACGGGCTTGATATACCGCTCTGCAATACCATTCTCATCAATCGGGCTGACCGCCTGGGCCTTTCCGAGCTGTACCAGCTGCGCGGGCGCGTCGGAAGGTCGAACCGCCGGGCCTATGCATATTTATTATTGCCGTCGGAAATTGAACTTACTCCAATTGCGAGGCGACGGCTGGCGGCGCTGAAGGAATTTTCCGACTTGGGTGCAGGATTCAAGATTGCCGCGCTCGACCTCGAACTGCGCGGCGCGGGGAACATGTTAGGCGGAGAGCAGAGCGGCCATATAGAAGCTGTAGGATTCGATCTTTACACGCAGATGCTCGAGCAGGCGGTCCGTGAAATGAAAGGCGAGGTCGAACCGCAGCCGCAGGCGCAACTCAACCTGGGACTGAACATTCGCATTCCAGCTGACTACATTGGCGAAGAAAATCAGCGTCTGCGAATGTACAAGCGTATCGCGGGTGTGGAAATGGAACGTCAATTGGTCGATGTTGAGGCGGAATTGAAAGATCGTTACGGCGATCCGCCGCTGCCGGTGCGACAACTGCTTCGCTATGCAGCATTGCGTTTGCAAGCCGTTCAGGCGGGTGTGACTGCCATAGAGCGCAAGCGCGACCTGGTCAGCGTTCGGTTTCGCCAGGATGCGCCCGTCGATCCAGGCAAGCTGGCGAGTTTTGTTTCCTCGCAACGCGGGGCACAGTTTTTGCCCGATGGAACGCTCAAGTTCCTGGCGAAAGGATTGGACGCAAAAGAACTTCTGGAACAGTTACAAAATCTGCTGGGCAACCTCGCCGAGGGAGTTCTGCCTTCGATCGCCTGAGTTGGTCACACAATCCAAGAGCGTGCGATAATTTCCGGCTCTACTGTTGTGATACCGTGAATTGGGATTCGAAATGAAAAATGTAAGCTTATTTGTGGCTTTGTTATTGAGTTTCGCCTGCGCGTTGCCTATGACTGCGGAAACTAAACCAGTCGCAGATTTCAACACTCTGGTCGACAAGTACTTTGATTTTTATTTTTCCTTTCATCCCAGCGAGGCCACGGGCGCCGGTTTCCACCAGTATGACAACCAGCTGGAAGACTACTCTGCGGCGGCTCATGCGCAACAGATTCGCGGCTTGAAGGATTACCTGAGCAAGTTCGAAGCGATCGACGGATCCAAGTTGCCGCCATACACTCAGGGCGATCGTGAATGGATCATCAGCTCCATTCATTCCGGGCTGCTTGAGCTTGAGGACATCCAGATGTGGAAGAAAGATCCGGACAGTTATACCGGAGGCATCACGAACAGCATTTTTCTAATTATGAAACGCAACTATGCGCCGCCCGAGGAACGGCTGCGGTCGGCGATCGCACGGGAAAAGCAGGTTCCCAAGGCGCTCGAATATGCGCGCGAGAATTTGCAGAACCCGCCCAAAATTTATACCGAGATCGCGCTGGAGCAGCTTCCTGACGAAGCGGATTTTTTCAGAAAAGATGTGCCCGATGCGTTTTCCGAGGTCACCGATCCCAAACTGCTTGCCGAATTTAAAACCGCGAACCAGGGCGTAATCGACGCCTTTGAGAGCTACCAAAAGTTTCTTCATGATTCGATCTTGCCGCACGCGAACGGCGACTTTCGCTTAGGCGCGGAGAATTACCGCAAGAAGCTGCTCTACGATGAGATGGTTGACATTCCGCTCGACCGGCTGTTGGCAATCGGTTATGACAACCTGCATCAGAATCAGGAAGCATTGAAGAAAGTCGCGGCTGAGATCGACCCTAAACGCTCAGTGCGCGCGGTGCTGGGGGATCTGCAGAACCAGCATCCTGCTCCCGATCAACTGCTGCAGGCTTTTCGCAATACATTCAGTGGACTGACGGAATTTATCGAGCAAAAGAAGATCATTACGATTCCGCCGGGACAGCCGCCGATCCTGGAGCCCACGCCTCCATTCGAGCGCGCAACCACGGAAGCTTCCATCGATACTCCGGGAGCGTACGAAAAGCACGATCGCAAGGCCTTCTTTAACGTGACCACTCCGGATCCGAGATGGCCTCAGCAGCGAATTGAAGATTGGATGAAGACCTTCAACAACAGCATGATTCCCGGTACGGCAATTCATGAAGTCTACCCGGGACACTTTGTTCAGTTTCTCTGGATCGACGAGAATCCGTCAAAAGTCCGTAAGCTTATCTTCTCCGGAACGAATGCCGAAGGGTGGGCGCACTACTGCGAGCAGATGATGCTCGACGAAGGTTACGGCAACGGCGATCCCAAATTGCGATTGGGACAGTTGGAAGATGCACTGCTGCGCAATGCACGGTACATCGTTGGCATAAAGCTGCACACCGGCAACATGACTCTCGATGAGGCCAGGAAGTTTTTTGTAGACGAGGGCTATCAGACGCCGGCCATCGCCGACGTGGAAACCAAACGCGGCACGTCCGACCCCACTTATCTCATGTACACGCTAGGCAAGCTGCAAATTCTTAAATTGCGCGAGGACTATCGCAAAATGCGCGGGAACGATTTCAGTCTAATGGAGTTTCACAACAAGTTCATGGAGCAGGGCGGGGTTCCGCTCAAGATTATTCGCAAAGCGATGCTGGGGAATGACAGCCCGACGCTTTGACGTCAAAGCGCATCCAAAGCGGTTCACCGGTTCATGGTGCAAGGCAATAATCCTATGATGAGAGTTTGCAAAGCTGTTTTTCCCGCTGCCGGCTTAGGCACCCGCTTCCTGCCCGCGACCAAAGCTCAACCCAAGGAAATGCTTCCTCTGGTCGATAAGCCGATCATTCAATATGGCGTCGAAGAGGCGCTGGC
>DATATW010000031.1:0-18062 GCA_036268595.1 Terriglobales bacterium | reverse complement strand
CGCGGCACAGGTCCACGAAGATGACGAGCACGCGCGATCATCTCCGCTCGTTCGAAAGATTGCTCGCGAGCACAATGTCAATCTCTCCCAGGTTGAGGGAACCGGCCTAGGCGGCCGCATCACCAAGCAGGATATTCAGGCGTTTATTGAAGGACAATCCGGATCTGGATCAAGAGAATCTGGGGGGACGGGCGTTTCGCCCGTCCAGTCGAGCGAGGACGCTCGGCCTGCAATTCAGACTGCTTCAGCCCCTGCTCCTGCCCCGCGCCCCACTCCCGCGGTCATCCCCGGCGACCTCGTCCCCATGACCAACATGCGCCGCATCATCGCGCAGCGTATGGTCGAGTCGCGTCGCACCAGCGCCCATGTCCACGCCATGTTCGAGGTGGATATCACCCGCATCGTCAACCTTCGCAGCAAGCTCAAATCGAGCTTTGAGCAACGCAACGGCGCCCGCCTCACTTTTATGCCATTTTTCGTGCGCGCGGCAATCATCGCGCTGCAGCAGTTCCCCATCGTCAATGCTTCGATTGAAGGCGACGGCATCCGCTATCACCGTCACGTCAATGTTGGCATCGCCGTCGCACTCGATTGGGGACTGATCGTCCCTGTGCTCAAAAACGCCGATGAGCTGAACTTCCTGGGACTGCAGCGCGGCATCACCGATCTCGGCGAACGCGCGCGGAACAAGAAACTGAAGCCGGAAGAAGTCGAAGGCTCGACCTTCACCGTTACCAATCCCGGCCAGTTCGGCGCGGTGTTTGGTCTGCCCATTATCAATCAGCCGAACTCGGCAATTATGGGCGTCGGCGGCATAACCAAAATGCCGCTGGTCGTCACCGACAAAGACGGCGCAGATTCGATCGCCATCCGCTCGGTCGTGCATCTGACGCTTGGCTACGACCATCGCATCATCGATGGCGCCGTCGCCGACCAGTTCATGGCGTTTGTGAAGAAGACGCTGGAGGGCTGGAGCGAGGACGTAGGGTAGGAGGCCCGTTAAGCCAAGTCTTAAAAGTGTCCTGTTATGGAATTTGCAAGCTTGGGTATTACTTTGGTCAATTTTAGTAGCACTATTGGTCGAAAAATCAGGACTACCGAAGAGCCGAACCAGCTCGTTCTCCTCGCCTCTAAACGACCGCGCTTGCTTTCATTTAAGAACCTCGTCGAGTTGTTACCGAAAATAATCTCCCCAATTGGAAGCGTGCCACAAACAGTAGAAATAGAGCGGGCACAGCTATCGCTAATCCGGGCCAGTGCGCCCGGTTCCACGGCTTTGGCCCAAAGATCATTAGCGCAACATGAGCACTCCGCCACAGAGTTGCACCAGCAGAAACAACGAGAGTTTTGAACCTTGAAATGCTCACCGCCACATTGTAAGACTTAGACTTCGCACCTGATGAAAACATAGCTCGACTTTTTTGCCTGCGCTCCAACCAAGGAGTAGGATTATTTGTTTGCCGCTTGCTCTCCGCCTATGAAGAAGAAACCAGCAAAGAGATCTGGGAAGATCAGGCCGCGCGCCCACTCCAGCAATGGATCGAAAAGAAATGGGGCCGGAGGCGTTACATCTCTTCCCCAGCAGCGCACTTTCGAAATTCCCGATTATCGGCTTGAAAAGCCTGCCTTCTCCGTGGCGCAAATTCGCAAGGGCGAAGAATGTTGTTATGAAATTTCCGGCGATTTGAATGCGCCTGCGCCGCCCATTCGCGATTCGAAATACCTGAACAAACAGCAGTGCATTGAGATTTACCGCTGGATGGTGCTCAATCGCCGGATGGAGCAGGCTCTTGAGAATTTGTACAAGCAGGGCAAAGTGGTCGGTGGGGTTTATTTTGGACTTGGCCAAGAAGCCTGTTCCTGTGCTTCCGCCTACGCTCTTCAGAAAGACGATTGGCTCGCGCCAATGATTCGCAATCAGGGAGCGCTTTTGGTGCGGGGCTTCGAACCTCGCGACATGATGATGCAGTACATGGCCAAGGCTGATTCGCCTACGAAGGGCCGCGATGGGACTTCGCACTTTGGCGACATCTACGAGCGCAATGTGGTCTCGCCCATCTCGATGCTTGGCGATTTGATCCCCGTGATGGCCGGAGTCGCATTGGGCGCGCGTCTGCAGGGAAGGAATGTCGCGGTGATGACTTACATCGGCGATGGCGGCCAATCCACCGGTGTGACTTATGAAGGCATTAATCTCGCGGCAGTGCAGAAACTCGGGCTGGTGCTACTGGTCGAGAGTAATTTGTGGGCGTATTCGACGCCTTCTGAAATGCAGTACTGCGTAAAAGACCTCGCCGAACGTGCTATTGGATACGGCATTCCGGGCGTGATCATTGACGGTACGGATGCATGCCAGGTTTACGACGCAGCTCACGAAGCCGCCGAACGCGCCCGTCGCGGCGAAGGGCCGACCCTGATCGAGGCCAAAATGATGCGCATGAAGGGCCATGCTATTCACGACGCCGCCGATTACGTGCCCAAACCGATGTTCGAGTATTGGCGCAAGCGCGATCCGATTGCGCGATTCGAAAATTATTTGGTCAAGGTGAAGAAGTGGCTCTCGCCTGAGGAGCATGAGAAACTGATCGCCGAGGTTGAAACTTATCTGGAGCAGGAACGCGAGATTGCCGTCAATTCTCCGATGCCGGCGCCGGAGACGGCGGCTGGCGGCGTGTATTGTGATGATGGCTGCCACCAGATCAAACCCAAGTACGCGACGCCGAAAAGGTATGCCGGCGCAGACCCAGGCTCCGGACGCAGGAAAAAAGAGTCAGCGCTGCACTTCAAATAGAACAGACTTGCGTCGCCAAGCCTATGCCAATCCTGTTGTATTGCGTCGCGAAGGCTGACGCACCAGCCACCAGCTTGCTAACCGGAGTTGCTGGCGATCCCGTCGTCCGCGTGAACGTCGGGACCCTCGCGGCATTTACATCGAGCAATACTGACAAATCTAACTGGCTGCGCCCGCTATTGCAGGCTTCCGCGCTCGACTTTCACCGTGTACTCAGCGAAGTGTTCAAATCGACCGCCGTCATCCCCTTCCGCTTCCCCACCATCTTCGGCGACGAAGAACAACTGATCCAGCGCCTGCAAGAACGAGCGAGCGAGTATGCTGCATTGCTGGGGAAATTCGGCGACCTGGTGCAGATGGAAATCAGAGTTATGAATCCCGATATAAAGAAGCCTAGCGAAACGGGTACGCAATACTTGAAACTTAGGCAAACTGCGACCGCTATGGCCGGCAAATTTACGGCTGAACTGCGAGCGGCTTTGTCAGAGCTGTCGCACGACTGGCGGGAGCGGCCATCCAAAGATGGGACTCGCGCATTCGTCCTCATCGCGCGAACCCAAGTAGCCGATTTTCAAAAAATGATGCGGAATGCAACGGTCC
Source organism: Terriglobales bacterium (assembly GCA_036268595.1). Taxonomy (GTDB): domain Bacteria; phylum Acidobacteriota; class Terriglobia; order Terriglobales; family Acidobacteriaceae; genus Gp1-AA145. The sequence goes on along the minus strand of DATATW010000031.1, from coordinate 14,671 downwards.
CCGATGAACTCAGTGTGCGCGTCAGCGGCCCCTGGCCGGCGACTGAGTTTATGGAACAGAGCTGATGTGCCAGAATTGATGCCGACCCACATGCCTTCTACTCCCGACAACCCGGAGCTCCCGCAGTCGCGAATCGATTGCACTCCCGAGAATATCGATCAGGGTTTAGCGAAACTGGTGCTCAGCCTGATCGAACTGCTGCGGCAGCTATTGGAGCGGCAGGCGATCCGCCGCATGGAAGGGGGGGCGCTTTCCGATGATCAAGTTGAGAGTATGGGTTCGGCGCTGATGAAACTTGAAACCAAGGTTCGAGAAATGGCGGAACATTTCGGGTTGACTCCGGCCGACCTGAACCTTGACCTTGGGCCGCTGGGAAATCTGCTGGAAAACCCTCCGGAGCGACAGGCGAGCGCCGATAAATCTCGATCTTGACGATTTTTACTCTCGTCCGCTGGGTGTCTACCGGGGATTTCGAAACCTGAAAATTAACCCGGTAACTCAGGCAACGACAACCAGCAGCACGGAATCCCAGCACCAGCAAAACCCGGGCATCTTCCGCCTTCTGCAAAAACATTTTCGCTCGTTGACATGCGATTGGTGCTGCATGTAGCATCAGGCGCGCGGAGCGGGTGTTTTGCGACGTTTCGACAGAAAGAAAACGATAAGTCATGGACCGAGTGCCTTCAGTTACGGGAACGACGAATCTGGTCGACATTCTGGATCGCGTTCTCGACAAGGGATTGGTGATCGCGGGCGACGTGCGCATCGCGTTGGCTAATGTTGAACTGCTGACCATCCGAATCCGGCTGCTGGTTTGCTCTGTCGACAAAGCTGAAGAGATTGGTCTGAACTGGTGGAAGTATGATCCCCACTTGACCATGCAAACGCCCGTACTTCCCGCCGCGACCGAAGTTAAGGCACCCAGGAGAAACGCCGGGGTGCCGGGTAGAATCGCGGGTGTGCCGGGACGCAAGGCCGGAGTCCCAGGGCGCACGCGGCGAAAACGTTAATCTGATTCAGTAACGGCAGAGGAGGGAATTCAATGGCCGTTGAAAGAGTATCTGGCGGATCCAGCCTTATTGACGTGCTTGACCGGGTCCTCGACAAAGGCATCGTCATCGACGCATGGGTCCGAATTTCCCTCGTTGGCATCGACCTGATTACTGTCGAAGCGCGTGTGGTCGTGGCTTCCATCGACACTTATCTGAAATATGCGGATGCGGTCGGACTCACAGGCCTGGTTTCGCGGCCGCAGTTGGGCGGCGGCGAAGAGGTTCCTGAAATTGAAATGGAGACTACCCGGAGGGTATCCCGGGTGCCAGCACGGCGAGGAGTGCGCCGGGGCTGAGCCGAGCTCCAGCCGAAGATCGTTCGCCGCCCTGGGCCGATTGACGGTTTAGCATTACAGTCGAATGGCCAGTTCCGCGCTAAGAGGCAAACGCGAGCATCCCCGCGATCCGCGCTCGTCGAGCGAATCTGCCGCGCTTCGCCTGACCGCGGCTGAGCGCGCGGAGGAAATTCTTCCCATCCTGCTGGAGGAGATCGTTCATCTCGGGTTCCCCCGAGCTCTCGCGCTGGAATTGGATTTCGATACCGGCCAGATCAAGCCATCTGCCTCCTTGAACTGTAGTTCCGAATACCTCGAGACTTTTAATACCTCACTGTGGGCTAGCGAAAATCCAATCGTGTCCGCGCTGCTGGGCCTGAAATCAACCCTAGTACCTAACGGAGAAATTCGCGGCGGCGCTCTTTGTATACATCCCATGATTTATCGCAACTCTAGCCGCTGTTGGGAGGCTGAGCGCGAGCGCCGCAATGACTGTCTTGCGGTACAGAATGAAGAATCGAGCAAGTTGCAGATACAGCAGCAGGTCTGTTCCGCATGCGGTATGAGGTCTTATGTAAACGCGGTGATCGGGCAACTTGGCAAACACACCGGGCAAGCCCAATTGCGACAGTTCCGCAATCTGGTAAACCGCGCCAATCGCCAGCTTTCGCGCCTTTTCAAGGTGGAGCATTACTACAACCGCATGCGCGACATGGAAACTACTATCTCTCGCATGACCACGGTCATGGAGAGCATGGCGGATCCAGTCATCCTGACCGACAATCAGCATCGCGTAATAATTCAAAACCGTGCGGCCGAACGGTTCTTCCGGGTGCCCGAGGGAGTGAGCGAAGGCGGGCGCCGTGCGGTGGAATTCAATAATCTGCTGTTCTCAGCGGCGCTTTCTTCCATGACGGTAAGCGCCAGTGATAGTTCGCGCGACCTGACCCTGGTCGATGTAATGGAAGGCGAAGAGATTCTTTTTGAAGCGGTTTGTGCGCCGACTTATATTGCTGAAAGCCGGACCGGCATGGTCACGGTGATGCGCGACGTGACCGACCTGCGGCGAGCCGACCAGGAATTACGCACCAATCTTGACAAGTTGCGCCTGGCGGAAGAGATCGTACGCCAGGACCGCGACCGGTTGAATGTCGTCATTGAGAACGTGGGCGACCCGATCGTTGTCGCCGACAATTCTGCGAAGATCGTGCTGCTCGATCCACTTGCCAAAGAGCTGTTCGGGACCGGCGACGCTCTCCGGGACGGCGAAATAGTTGAAAACGAAGCCAAGCTGGACGCCTATCTCACCTCCTTCACGTTCTCCTTTCTCGATCACCAGAACAAGGCCGTCCACTTGTTCAATCCCGTGATGGGCGCCGATATCGAATATGCGGCGCGCTCAGGAAAGATCTACGACGCGCGGGGGCAGGTCGCGTACACGGTGACTGTTTTGCGGGATTTCTCAACCTGGAAGAAGCTCGAGCAGTTGCAGATGGAGCGGCGCATGCTGGAGATGGAAAAGTTCGCCGCCACTGGACGGCTGGCCGGCACGATCGCCCATGAGATTAACAACCCAATGGAGGCCATCAAGAACGCGATCTTTCTGCTGCGGAATAAAGTCGAGCCTGATTCTCAGCCGGTTTATGATGCGCTGAAAAGCGAAACTGATCGGGTCACGCGGATCGTTCGCCAGATGTTGGGCCTGTACCGCAATGCAGGGCATTTGGCCACCTTCGATCTCAACGTGATTGTCGAGGATACGCTCACTTTATTCTCGCGCCCGCTGGCCAAGGATGGAATCGAGGTCGAAAAGCGCTTCAAGCCGTTGCCGCAAATCAAGGGTTCCGCCGACCAATTCCGGCAGTTGCTTTCAAACCTGGTAGTGAATGCGCAGGACAGCATGGCGGGCGGGGGAAAGCTCACGATCCGCACCGCTCGCGCAAGGTCAACCCGCGGAAGCTATGAGGAAATCAGCCTGTTAATTTCTGACACCGGCAGTGGCATTCCCGATGACATTCGCACCACCATGTTTGAGCCCTTCGTGACCACCAAGGGTGAAAAGGGCACCGGGCTTGGCCTTTGGATTGTCAAAGGCATTATCGAGAACCATGGAGGAAGAATTCAGGTACGGAGCAGTGCTGGAAAAGGTACAATTTTCAGGATTGTTTTCCCGGTTATTGGACCCGATGCTGCCCGTCGCCGCTAGGAAGTGAACGTGTGGAATTCGCGCAAGAGAGCTGACTGACTAAAGAACATGAGCCCCAAACCGGTAGTCAAAACGAAAAAAAAGACGAAATCGCAGGAGGATGTTCGCGTAAAGTTCGCGGACAAACCGGATTCTCCGGCCACCGCCGAAGGAGAAAGCGGGCGTTACGTCTACGGCATTGTACAAAGCCGCGACCGGATCGACTTTGGCAAAGTCGGAATCGGCGGCGCCGGCGCGATGGTTTACACCGTAAATTACCTCGACATTGCCGCGGTGGTCAGCAACACCTCGGTGTACATCTTCGATCCGACGCGCGAAAACGCGCTGGCCCACGAGCACGTCATTGAAACCGTGATGAAGACGTACACCATCATTCCGATGAGTTTCGGCACGGTTTTCCGCACCGACAACGACATTCGCGAGGTGCTCAAGAGCATCTACTCGTCTTTGAAGGATGTGCTTCACCAGATGTCGGGAAAGCTGGAATTTGGGCTGAAAGTCAATTGGGACCGCGACCGGATCATCGAAGACATCAAGCAGGACGACGAAGAAATCCGGCAGTTTCATCAGGAAATCATCCGCAAGCATTTGCAGTCGACCTATCTTGCAAGGATGCAGCTGGGCCGCATGATCGACAAAGCTTTGGCCGAACGGTCGATCGGGTATGTACGCGAAATTTATGAGGCCTTGCGCGGAGTATGCGTGGCCTCGCGTGATAATCAGCCGATTGGCGACAAGATGATTATGAATGCCGCCTTCCTGGTGGAGCGTGAGCGTGAGCCGGAGTTTGATGATGCGGTGAACAGCATCGCCAAGAAATATGGCCAGCGCCTGAAATTCAAATACACCGGTCCGTGGCCGCCTTACAATTTCGTGAATATACGTTTGAAGCTGGAGCGGGTAGGAGCGGAATGATGCTGCTCATCGACGATCTTCTCATGCTGCCGTTTTCAGGATTTAACTTTGTCATGAAAACGCTGCGCCAGGTAGCAGAAGAACAGTACACCGACGACGGCCCCATCAAAGAGCGCCTGCTCGAGCTGCAACTCAAACTGGAAGCTGAGGAAATCACGGAAGAAGAGTACACGCTGCAAGAGGCCGCCATCATTCGCCAGTTGCGAGAGATCCAGAACCATAAGCGCGAACTGGCGGGATCTCCTTCTGTCGAGAATGATCGCGGATTGTCATTTACCGCTGGGGAAACCAAGGCAAGCGCTTCGGTCACATTGCACCAGGATTCCGAACGCAAGTCGTAATGCGGCGCAGTGGAGGTCGATTGAAGCGCAAGAAAGTCCGCAAAGGATCGGCTGCCAAGCCCCGGGTTGCAACCCGCGGCGTCGTCCAACGCTTGCCTCCTACCTCAGAAGGCGCGCGGGATGAGGGCCCGCGATTGATCCCTCTGGTGGATCGTTCCAAAGAACCTTCCCGGCTGGAACATTATCTGGAACTCGCGGACCGCGCGCTCGGCCTCAAGCGGGAACCCAAGACGGGTAACAGCTAGATCCTTCAAAGGGATTCAATTATCTGCGAGGAAAGTCGTAGCGGATTCCGACCCGTGCCAATATGGGTGGACCTAAATTCTGCACGGGTAACGAGAACGCCACCGCATAGCGATCGTTCAAAACATTCTCAATAGCGGCGTAACCAACGATGCCGCCGCGAAACTGTCGTCCAGCGAAAACGTCCATCACGAAATAAGGTCCGAGCACCAGCGTATTCAAGTCATCATCGAATTGGGAGGTAGCGTAGCGGCCTTCCACGCTGAGCATGATTCGCGTGGGGTTCCAGTAACGCGCTTCCCAGGTGAGCTGGTGTTGCGGAACTTCTGGCACGCGCTTTCCAACCAGCGACTCAGTGGAACTCTCAACATAGGCATGAGTAAATTGATAGCCGGCTGACAACTGCATTGTGCTGCTCAGGTGCAGCACGCCATCCAGTTCGCCGCCCAGTGAGCGGATGCGGCCGAGGTTCTCGCGCTCCCGAGTGGTCAAGGCGGGAGTAGAAGAGAGCGTCACGTTGGTGACAGGATTCACAATGTCCGCCCAAAACGCCGTTGCCCTGGATTCGAACTTTTGATTAAAAGCAGTCGCGCGCACTCCTGCTTCCGCACCCGTGAGTCTTTCGGCGGTCAGCGCAGGATTGTTTTCCGTCAGGGCGCTTCCCTGACGAAAGCTGCGATAGAGCTCGTTCAAGGTCGGAGCCCGGAATGCCCTGTAACCCGAGACCCATACTCCCGCGTTGCTGCCAAGGTTCCGCATTACCGAAAGCCGCGGGCTGAATGAGGTTTCGTTGCGATTGGGAAAGGATTGTCCCGCAGCAGTCGCGGAAGGAAGGGTGATTCTCACAGTGTTGCCGTCGAAATTACTCCAGTCGTCCCAGCGTGCACCTGCTATTACCGTCCAGCGATCGTTAATGCGATAAATATCCTCGCCGAATATTCCCGTCGATCGCTGCTTTCCTCCGGCAATGTTGTTCGCGAAGTGAAAGCCGGAAGTTGCGGAAATGAGCTGTTCGTCGCTTGCCCCCATCACTTCTTGAACATCAATGCCGCCAATCAGCGTCTGCTTCTTCAGTTCATGATTCCATTGGACCGCGCCGTCGACCTCTTGCGACGGAACGTGTTGGACATCTGTAAGCGCTTCGCTGTTGCGGTTCGAGGCTATGGACGAAAAGGTCTGGTCATAACCTTCTACCTGGCCGGAAATGCGCGCGAAGAAAGAATCATGGTCGCCGACGCTGCTGTTGACACCTGCAGTTCCAGCGCCGATTCCCGTGCTGTTCTTTTGAAGGGACGTGCCATTGTTGCGCGCCTCATCGAAGAAAGTGCCTCGGAGGAAGGCCCGCCAGTTTTCTGAGAGCTGATATCCGGCGCCCGCATCCACCGTCGCATGTCTCGAATTGGCGTCGGTATCAACCAGCCCGCGCTGGGAAGGTGGCACCAGCGTATAACCATCGGTGCGCGACATATCCACACCTGACCCGAAATCCCATCGCGAGATTTTAGTGCCGCCCCAAGCCGAAAGGTCAGGAGTGTTCTCGGTTCCATACGAAGTATCAATCGAGAATGCCGGACCGCTCGGCACGCGGGTCAGCATCTGAATCACTCCGCCCAGTGCGTCGCTTCCGTAAAGATTCGACTCGCCACCGCGGAACACTTCTATGCTGGAAAGCTCGGCGCGCGGAACCTCGTCCCAAAAGACCCAGCCTCCGAACGGATCAACCAGCGGCACACCATCTTCCAGAACCAATGCCCGGCTGGGACCGCTGGCGCCAAGACCGCGGAGAGAAACTCCCTGGGTTGTAGGATTCGCCACCCGACTGCTGGAGCGGCGGTACAACTCGAATCCAGGAACCTGCCGCAGCAGATCATCCAGGGTGAGTCCGGCATTGGCATTTATGTCTTGCGGGGAAAGTTCAACCGCGCTGCCTGGAACTTCGGAGAGCTTCATCTCGCTTCGCGTCGCGGAGACCACAATGCGTTCGCCCTGTGCCACACCGCGAAGAACGACCGTGAGTGGAACCAGCTCCCGGGAGGGAGGCAAGGTCTTTTCGGCAGCGGCAAACCCAGGCGCGGTGACATGCACCATTACATTGACGCCGCCCAGAACCGTACCCGAAAATCGGCCTTCGGAGTCTGTCAGTAGGATCTCGCTCTGGTCCGGAGAGCGCAGAATAACTTGTGCTCCTGGAATGGCGGCGCCAGTTGCGTCGCGCACCACGCCGCGGACCGTGACTTGCTGCGACCACGCGGCAGACGCCAGCAGAAAAAATAAACTCAGCTGAGAAAGACAGCTTACCGCTCTGGTGATTGGCTGCCGCAAGCTTGCCCTCGGGGAAGTTTTGAATCCGCTTACAATCGACGCGAAGCACGTTGAGACTACACGATTCAGCCGCCCTCGCCAAATGCGGAGCAAATCTATTTTGTGCGCTCGAAGCGATAGCGGCCGCCCTGCGTGTCCGCAACCGACTCGGTAATTTTCAGGAATGCGCGCCCGGCGTGTGAAAGCGCCGCCGACTTGCGATAAATCAAACGCAGTTTGCGATGCACCCGCAATTCCTGCACCGGTATGCGCACCAGCTCGCCGCGTGCGATTTCGTCTTCGACGCTGATCTCGGGAAGAAACGCAACCCCGTTCCCCATGGCGACGAAGCGCTTGATTGCCTGCAGGGTCGGCAGTTCGACGCCCATATGCAGTGGCGTCTTGTGCTTTTCAAAAGCCTGAATAACTTTTTCGCGATAGGGAGACGACACGATGTGGGCAACGAACGACTCTGCTCCCAATTGCCGGATGCTGACCTGCGACTCGCGGGCTAAAGGATGTTGCGGCGGGACCACAAAAATCAGCTCGTCAGAATATACGACCAGCGAAGTAAGTTCAGGGTCTTGGGGATCGTAGGTCAGCACTCCGAACTCGCAGTTGTGCCGGTGAAGGTCGTCCGGGATATGGCTACCCAGCGAACGCTGTACCACGATCCGAATCGCCGGATGCAAACGCCGAAATTCCGCCAGCACCCGAAGAAGATACAAAGCGGTGAATTCGTTGGCGGCGATTACCAGCTTTCCCTTTTGCAGCTGGCGTAATTCCCCGAGAGCCTCGCGCGCATTCTCCCGCAGGTTCAGTAACCGTTGCGCGTATTCCTGCAAAACCTGACCGGCGTCGGTCATTACCCCGTCGCGCGTTGACCGGTCAAACAGAGGTTCGCCGATTTCATTCTCCAATTTTCTGATCGCCTGACTCACAGCCGACTGTGTGCGATACAATTTTTCTGCAGCGCGCGAGAATCCGCCTTCCCGGGCCACCGCCAGAAAGACTTCCAGCTGGGAAATTTCCATTTCTGGACTCCATTAATAAAGCTTAGAACTTAATAAGATATATTAATTGTATTAGCAATACTGGTGTTTTTGACAACAATAATAAGCTTTGCTTCCAATCCTGCACCCGATAACATTGAAATAACTTAATAGGAGTTTTATATGGATAGCTCGAGAATCACGATTTTTGACACCACTTTGCGCGATGGCGAGCAGTCGCCCGGCTGCAGCATGAATGTGCAGGAGAAAGTCCGCCTGGCTCGTCAGCTGGATCGCCTTGGGGTGGACATAATAGAGGCTGGATTTCCCATCGCGTCAGATGGGGACTTTGCAGCTGTTCAGGCCGTAGCTGCCGCAGTTCCGCGACCGGTCATTGCCGCCCTGGCTCGTGCGGCCCGCAACGACATCGAACGCGCTTCAATGGCCTTGCGCTCGGCCGTGCGGCCCCGGATACATATCGTTCTCGCAACCTCTGATATTCACCTGAAACACAAGCTGCGTATCTCCCGGCAGCAGTGCCTTGATCAGGCGGTCGAATCTGTACGCCTGGCGCGGACGTTTTGCGAGGATGTCGAATTTTCCCCCGAAGATGCGACTCGCACGGATCCGGAATTTCTCTTTCAAGTCCTCGAGGCCGTGATCCAGGCAGGCGCAACCACCCTCAACATTCCGGATACTGTGGGCTACACCGTGCCCGCGGAATTCGGCGAGTTGATACGAAACGTTCGGGAAAGAGTTGGCGGCGTAAAAGATGTGACTATTTCCGCGCACTGCCACAACGATCTTGGACTCGCGGTGGCTAATTCGCTGGCCGCGGTGGCTAGCGGGGCGCGCCAGGTGGAGTGCACAATCAACGGCATCGGCGAACGTGCTGGAAATGCGTCACTGGAAGAAATCGTGATGGCGTTGCGAGTGCGTGCCGATCGCTATCCTTACCAGACTGGGATCGCCAGCGAGGAACTTTATCCCACTAGCCAATTGCTCGAGGAAATTACCGGAATTCCTGTGCAGCCGAACAAGGCGATCATCGGCCGCAATGCTTTCGCGCATGAAGCCGGAATCCATCAGGATGGAATGCTGAAGAACCGCCTGACGTACGAAATCATGACCCCGCAGTCAGTCGGCGTGCCGGCATCAAAACTGGTGCTGGGCAAGCACTCTGGACGCCATGCACTGAGTCTCCGCTGCGAGCAGCTCGGTTATCATTTTGAACGCCGCGAGCTCGATGAAATCTACCGTCGCTTCGTTGTTCTCGCTGATGAGATCAAAACTGTGCACGACCATCATTTGCTGGGACTGATCCGCGAGGCTTACGGCGAAAACCATCGCATTCCGCCGGGACGGGTTGAGTCGGCAAACGCGGCCGCAGTCGCAGCCGGGGCCGAAGAGGCACCGCGCAAGCCCTACCCGGCTGCGCCCTCCGACTCCAGCATGATTGGCCTGACCAGGGGTTCAACTTCGGAGCATCTCGCGGAACAGGAAGACTATCTTTGGGGCGTGTAAGCGCCTCAGAGCCCAACCCTAATCAGAGTTAAACACTTTGCCGACGCGCGTGCGTGCGCCATAAAATCCAGGAATGCACATCAACATCACAACTCTGCCAGGCGATGGGATTGGTCCGGAAGTCATCCAACAAGCGGTAAACGTTCTGCAGGCAATCGCTGAGAGCGCGGGTCACAAACTCCAGGTTGCGGAAAAGAATATCGGCGGGGTGGCGCTGAAGGCGAGCAACGATCCGCTTCCGCTCGATACGATCGAAAGCTGCCTCGCCTCTGGCGCCGTCTTGCTGGGAGCAGTCGGCGGTCCTGCATTCGATTCTTACCCCGCTAAACTTCGACCTGAAGCGGGGCTGCTGCGGCTGAGAAGTGAACTGGGCGTCTTCGCCAATCTACGCCCTGCCATTTGCCTGCAAGGGCTGGAAGGCTTATCGCCGTTGCGTGACGAGGTGGTGCGCGGGACCGATGTCATGATTGTGCGCGAGTTGCTGGGCGGCCTTTATTTCGGGGAGCGCTCGACCAAGGGTGAGCCCGGACGCCGTCGAGCCGTTGACACTATGGCTTACAGCGAAGCCGAGATCGAGCGCATTGCCCGCGTTGCTTTTCAGCTCGCCCGGCAACGTAAAAAGAAATTAACATCGGTCGATAAAGCCAATGTGCTCGACTGTTCGCGGCTGTGGCGGGAGGTCGTGAATCGGATTGGATCCGAATTCAGCGATGTTCAGCTCTCGCACATGTATGTGGATTCGGCGGCTATGGCGCTGGTCTCCCGTCCTACGCAGTTCGATGTGATTCTCACTGAAAATATGTTTGGCGATATTTTGTCAGATCAGGCGGGCGCAGTGGTCGGTTCTCTTGGACTGCTGCCCTCAGCCAGCGTGGGCGGTACGGTTGGACTTTACGAGCCGATTCATGGCTCCGCGCCTGACATCGCAGGCCAGGGGATCGCAAATCCGCTGGGCGCGATTCTGTCCGCCGCCATGCTTCTGCGTCATTCTTTCGCACTGGGAAATGAGGCTGCATCGATAGAGTCAGCTGTCCGCGAAGTTTTGGGCGAGGGTCATCGTACCCGCGATCTGGCGGCAAAGCGCGAACCCTCAATCAGCACCGGCGAAATGGGAGGGCTGGTCGCTAAACGTGTGCGCGAAAAAACCCAATCCCGCACGCTAATTACAAATTGAAGCCTCGTCAACTCAATCTGCATCCTGAATAAAACGGGGCAGTCCGCTACCCGCTAAGGAGCCGTCATGTTCAGTGGTAAGTTGCAATCGCTGGGAACCGCAGCCTTACGCATCATCGTGGGCATTGTGTTTCTGGCGCACGGATACCAGAAAGTGTTCAAGCTTGGTTATCACGGCGTGGTGGGAATGTTCGGACACATAGGTGTCCCCATTCCGGTGGTTACGGCTGCGGTGGTCATGACTGTCGAGTTTGTGGGTGGAATTCTGCTGCTCACCGGCCTCGCCACCCGACTTCCGGCAGCGTTGCTCGCCATCGATATGCTATTCGCCATTTTGCTGGTTCATATGAAACGCGGCTTTTTCAATCCCGGAGTCGAGTTCCCGCTGACGCTGCTGGCGGCCTGTATTTGTCTGGCTTTGAGCGGCGGCGGTGCAGGGTCGCTGAAGCGGCTCTGATTCGCGGCATCACAGCACGAATTATTTTGCCTGGCGTTTGCGGCTTTCCTTACTGCCCAACAGAATAATGGTGGCCGCCGTCCGATAGCGGATTGGATACTTACTATCGTCCAAATTGATTGCCAGACGCGGAATGCATTTCGGATCAGATCTTTCAGCCAATGCATCCAGCGCGGCTTCGCGAACAAAGATGTTCTTGTCCGCATCCGCTACTTGTATGAGAGCGTCTTCAGAAATTGAGTCGGGATCCAGGGCCAGGAAACGGGCAGCCGCGGCGCGCACCGGCGAGTTATCGTGTTTCATCAACTGCCGATAAGCTTCATATCCCATGCCTGCATAAGGAACGAATCCGATTCCCTCTTCAAATCCCATCTGCGCCATTTGCTTGGGATCTTTCAAGCGATCAACTTGCGACTGGATCAAACCCGCGCTGGTCTTTTTATTTCCCATTAGAATCGCGTAATACACCTCATACGCCAGAGGATCCTTAAGGATGTAGAGTGCATGGGTAGCGGCCAGCATGACGCTTGGATCCTTGTCAGAGGTCGCAGCCCTCAGAACGGGTAGCGCAACCTCGGCATGCAATTCCCCGAGAGTTGACGCCGCCGCTGTTCGAACCTTGGGATTGTTATCCCGCATGGCCCGCAGCGCAAATCTCAGCGCTTGGTGGTTGCCGGCAAGCAACGACAGCGCCTTAACGGCTTGCGTTCGTTCGGCTATTCGCTTATTGTGCAGACCACTCAACAGAACCCGCCAGGATTTTTCTTCCAGATCAGCCGTGGAGGGTTCCGTGTCATCGGTCTTTGACGCGCCGGGGGTTGCAGTTTGCGCAGCCTGCGCTTCCCCCGCCGGCTTCTCAGTGGATTGGGGAAAGCTACTGGCGCGGGCCGGACAGTGAAGCAGCAAAGCCAGAAAGGCGATGCTCGCGCCTGCGGACATTTTGAGAACCATACAGTCTCCGATGCGAATAATCGTACCCGGAGAGTCTTTGGATGCACACGATCATTTCGTTCGTTTTGATGTCGTTCTTGACACGCCAGCTTTTTTGGGCGGGTTCGCTTTGAGACTCGTGCTGGGTTTGAATATCTGCGCGAAAATCTTGTCGATGTTTCTTAACTGGCGTTTGAGATCGAATGCCTGCCCGATCACTTTGGCCGGAACCTGGCCGGTAATATTAGAATCGCTTTCGATCAACTCGCGAAAATTCAATCCCTCCTTCCACGCCCGCATAGCGTGAGATTGAACTAGCCGGTATGCATCCTCGCGAGACACTCCATGCTCCACCAAATCCAGAAGCAGTTGGCCGCTGAAGACCAGGCCGCCAGTACTTTCCAGGTTGGCCTTCATGCGGGCTGGGTACACGAACATGGTTTCCAGAAGATTCGCGGTCTTATCTAATGTGTAGTCCACGAGCGTGGTCGAGTCTGGCAGAATGACTCTCTCTACCGAGGAGTGAGAAATATCGCGCTCATGCCAGAGGGCTACGTTCTCGAAACCTGCCTGGGCGTTCGACCGCACCACCCGCGCCAGGCCGCTGATCTGCTCGCCGGTTACGGGATTGCGCTTGTGCGGCATGGCTGAGGATCCCTTTTGCTTTTCGCTAAAGAATTCTTCGGCTTCGCGGACCTCGGTGCGCTGCAGGTGTCGGATTTCGGTCGCGATCTTATCGAGAGTGCAGGCAATGACCGCCAGGGTCGCCAGGTAATTAGCATGCCGGTCGCGCTGTATGACTTGCGAAGAGCCAGTCGCGGTTTTTAGTCCCAGGCGAGCGCACATCTTTGCTTCCAGTTCGGGGCTGAGGTGGGCAAAGGTGCCTACCGCGCCGGAAAACTTGCCCACCCGCATCTCCTCGGCGGCGCGATCGAAACGTTCGATATCGCGCTGAACCTCGGCGTACCAATTTGCCAGCTTGAACCCAAACGTAATCGGCTCGGCGTGAATGCCGTGAGTGCGGCCGATCATCGGCGTATCTTTGAACTCCCACGCGCGCTCCTCGAGGACGACCTCAAGCGTGCGCAAATCCGCGGCGATGATCGCTGAAGCCTCTCCGATGAGGAGAGCTTGAGCAGTATCAACCACGTCGTTGGAAGTCAGCCCGTAGTGAAACCACCGCGACTCAGGGCCGACGAATTCCGCGACCGCGGTGGTGAAGGCAATCACATCGTGCCGCACTTCCGCTTCGACTTGGTTAATGCGCTCGACTTTAAAGTCGGCCCGCTCGCGGATGGCTTTGGCCGCTGCTTTAGGCACAATACCGGCTTCGGCGAGGGTTTCGGTGGCGGCGATTTCCACCTTCAACCAGCTGCGAAAGCGATTTTCTTCACTCCATATGCGGCGCATCTCGGGCCGGGTGTATCGCGCGATCAATTCCGCCTCCTATGCGATCCAGGGAAACTGGATTGTAAACGGCTAGGGCTGGCAATGGCCAGCGGAGAACAGATCTTCTAGCTTCCGCAAGATATATCGTGATACGATATAAAAACAGGGTAGCGGGAGCGCGATATAATCCGCCGCATGAAAAAGAATTTGACCCTTGAAGACTATCGGGCGGTGGCCGAATTCCGCCACCAGATTCGGCGCTATCTGCGGTTCAGCGATGCGGTGGTGAGAGATTCCCACCTGGAGCCGAGGCAATACCAATTGTTGCTCGCAGTGAAGGGCTTGCCGCCGAGCGTGCGTTCGCGAATTGGAGAACTGGCGGAGCAGCTGCAAATTCAGCACCACAGCGCGGTTGAACTGGTAGACCGCCTGGAAGCGAGTGGCCTGGTGCGGCGGCAGCGCGGCACTCACGATCGCCGCGAGGTGCTGGTGGTGCTTACTGCGGCAGGCGAAAAAGTGCTGCGCGAGCTTGTCCTTCACCATCGCGCCGAATTATCCAGCCGGGGGCCGGCCTTGATCGAAGCCTTGCGGCGGGTGCTGCAAAGCAAATCGACACGCCAGTCGCCGAAGAAAGCGAAGTAGTCGCGCTATTTGATGACTCACCGCAATCCTCTATCTCACGCCAACAATATCCCTGTTGATCCTAACGCCACCGTTCAGTTCTCGGTTACCGGAGTCAACACTGCGGCGGAACAGCAGCCCGCGCCGCTGGCTCAATTTCGCCTGGTGACGATTTGCTTTCTGGCCGCCGGCATCGGCTTGCTCGCCGGAGCGATCGCATTTCTTCTCTACAAATTGATCGGGCTGCTTACT
>DATATW010000030.1:0-5371 GCA_036268595.1 Terriglobales bacterium | reverse complement strand
GTCGCCAGTGAAAGTTAGACCTGAGTCGGTTGTCAGGACGCCGGAGCCCGCCTCGTCTCCGAGATCGTGGATCCAACGAACCTTTCCGGTCTGGTAGTCGATGGCTTCAATCTGGCCTATTCCCCAGACGCCATAGTCGGCACCCGACCAACCATAAGTACCATCGGCGGCCTTGGAAAAATAAATACTCCAACTTGGGTGCGCATCCACGATGAATAGGCCCCGCTTGGTATCAACGCTGGGGGATCGGTAATTGGTGAGGCCGCCTTCATCGGGAGCGATGAGGCGTCCGTCCGGGGTAGGCTCTTTGTCCGGGTTTGGAATCGGACGGCCTTCTTTATCAATGCCTGTCGCCCAGTTCACCGGGCCGTAAGGAACAGTCAACAGATTTTTTCCATTCGTGCGATCGAGTACGAAGAAGTAGCCGTTGCGCGAGGTCTGCATGAGCATTTTCTTCGGCTGACCCCGAAAATTGCCGTCCACTAGGACTGGGGTTTCGACGGCGTCCCAGTCGTGGGTATCGTGCGGTGAGACCTGAAACGCCCAGACCAGCTTACCCGTGTCCGGATTGAGCGCGACGATCGAGCAGGTGTAAAGATTATCGCCGGGGCGCGTTACCCCGGTCAGCACGGGCGTCGGATTTCCCGTTCCCCAATAGATGAGATTGAGGTCGGGATCATAGGTGCCGGTCATCCACGTCATGCCGCCGGTGGTTCCATTCGAGGTTCCGGCAGGAGGCGTGACATCGAATTGCCACTGTGTCGCGCCGCTCTCGGGATCGATGGCTTTGATGAATCCGGTAATGTTGTCCAAGTCTCCGGAGACGCCAACGATGACGTGGTCTTTTACCACTAGAGGAGCCATGCTGGTCCAATAACCTTTCTTCACATCTGCAATCTGGATTTCCCAGCGTACGGTGCCGTCCTTGGCGTTTAGTGAGACCAAGTGAGCGTCGGGGGTGACGAAATAAAGGTATCCCTTGTACATGGCGACACCACGATGGCCGAGATGCTCGCCTTCGGTGCGCGGGTGGGTGTAGTGCCAAATCTGATGTCCGGAGCGGGCATCAACGGCCCAGATGTTTTCGGGCACGGTGAAGTACAAGATGCCATCCACCAGCAAAGGCGAAGACTTTATTTGCCGGACCTGGCTGGTCTGAAAGGCCCACGCCAGGGACAAGCTTTTTACGTTCTGGGGATTGATCTGCGTAAGCGCGCTGTGGCGGCGTCCAGTGTAATCGCCGTGATAGACCGGCCAACTGTCGGCAGGCGGATGCAGGAGCATTTGTGTATCGGGGGCCTGAGCGAACATGGCGCGGGGCGTTGAAAGCGCACCGAGTAGGGTCACAGCAATCAGGAATCTGTTTTTCAGAGAATTCATATCAGCGGACTCTCTCAAAATTCTTAGTGACAAAACGGTTTTAACGCAAGGTCTGCAAATACGCCATCAGGTCGTGGACATTGGCGTCGGTGTATTTCGGAAACAGCTCCGCATGGGCGTCGGCCGGCGAGTCGACCTTGAATTTCACGTCGCGAATGCGAAAGGAGCGATAGTTGTCCGATGAATCGCGCAGAGCGATGGTGAATTCGTCCTGATAAGCCAGCGTGCCGGTGATCGGTACACCGGTCTTGAGAGTTATCGTCACTTTCGACTTGGCGTGCTCTGGATAGAGCATGTGTTGTTCGAGTTCGAGGCCTTGGTAACGAGTCGCAATTCCCGCAAGATCTCCGCTCGCCGAGTGGCAGTTGGAACATCCGCCTGCGCCGTTGAAATATTGCTTGCCCGCTTCGACGTTTCCGGTCTGAAGATCGGCCGGATCTACGCCTTTTCGCCCGCCGCCGTTTGTATGCTCGTTGTTCTGCTGGGTGTGAATGAAGGCGACAAGACTCATGATCTGCTCATCAGAGCGTTCGAAAGCCGGCATGCCTTTTGCGGGACGGCCATTGCGAACAACGGGCCCGATTTTGTCGCCGTCGACGTCGGCGCGAACAAGTTTCGATCTTGTCAGGTTGGGGCCGCTTTCGCCACCCATGGCGTCGCGGCCATGACAGAACGAACAATCCTGGCGGAAGAGTTTCTCTCCACTCTCTATCTGTGCTTCGGGGTAAGACTTAGGGACGACAGCAAGTTGCGGAGCAGTCGCCGGGGGGGCGGCGGGTTGCGTCGGAGCCTGTGCCGCGGCAAGAGTGCTGAGGGCTGCGAGCAGTGCAATCCAATGAGACGGCGAATGAAAGATCTTCATTTTCAGTGCTGGTCCCCGGATGCTTGCGTACGCGGATGAGAAGCTGTACTCCCTTCGGTCATGCCGAGTACCCATTTAATGGCTTCAAAATACATTTTGCGGATATCGGGATCGCTCCACGCTTCTTCGGTGTGTCCGAGCGTGGAATAAAAGACGCGGCCCTTGCCGTACATCTTGTCCCAGGCGACGGCGAAATCATGGTCGGTCCGGTGGATACGCGGGTTGTTCTCGTAGTTCAGCTTTGCCGCATCGAGACTCAACAGAACGTTAACCTTGTCGCGCGACCATTCTTTCGGCTGATAGATCTCGTCATATTTGACGAATGCATGGGGAAAATGTCGCACGGCCGGGAAGTTCGGGTCTTCGTTGATGATCGGGGCATTAAAGGTCATCCAGGGATGCTGGTCAAACCATCCGCCGATCATCTCGCCATATTCCGGCCACTTGTAGTTCGTGTCGAGCGCGGCGTGGATTCCCACGAAGCCCTTGCCATCGTCCTTGATGAACGCCATCATGTCGGCCTTCTGGCTATCGTCCATATCGAGTTCGCCGGTCGTGCTGGTGAAGATGAGGGCATCGAAATAGTCGAGCGTCTTCGTGTTGCGTTGCAGGTCTTTCTTGGTGATCAGTTCGGTGTCGGTGCGGAGCGTGGCTTCCCAGAGGCCGCTGTCGCGTCCCATTTCGAAAATAGCAACCATCGCATCGGAAACGGAATCGTGCTCGAAACCCTTGGTCTGACCGACCACGAGAATATGTTCGAGATGGATCTTTTTTTCGTGAGGTGGGGGTGGAGTTAAAGAATCAACGGCTTTGTTCTGGGCGAATGCGAAAACTGAAAGAAACAGAAGGAATAGGGCAAGGCGAGATGGGCGCAAGTGTTTTCCCTCGAAGCGACAAAGGTAACACAACAAGGAAGGCAGCGAATATGCTGAGGGGCCAGGAATGCCCGGGTGCCCCATGGCTCGCGTTTTGTGCGAGACGTGGGGATTTTGTTGCGTGCTACGGGGGAGAAAAGCCCCCCTTCTCGCAAACAGCGCGAGAAATCGGGCGCCCGAGGGTTGCCGCCGCCGGCTCTGGCCGAGCGGCGGGGTTGCGGTAGAATGGCCCGGCGTCTTCTTACCAGCTAAGTCCAGGAGATCGAAAGCACTATGCGCATTGGAGTCTTCACTCCCCTGCTGTCAGACCTTCCGCTTCCTGCTGTCCTCAAGAAACTTGCGGCCCTGCAAATCAATACTGTCGAACTTGCCACGGGAAACTATCCGGGCGATGCCCACTGCAAAATAGCGATGCTGGATGACGCGAAGGCCCTCGGCGAATTCAAGAATCTTTTGGCTGACAATGGTGTTTTGATCAGTGCGCTTAGCTGTCACGGAAATCCGTTGCATCCAGATAAGGCGCATGCGCAGCACGATCGGGAAATCAGCCGCAAGACGATTCTGCTGGCGGAAAAGCTTGGCATTCCAGTGATGGTCGATTTTTCCGGATGCCCGGGAGATTCTCCGAATTCGACAGCTCCCAATTGGGTGACTTGCCCGTGGCCGCCGGATTATCTGAAGGTGCTCGACTGGCAGTGGAGCGAGGTCGTGATCCCGTACTGGACCGAGCATGCGAAGTTCGCGGCCGATCACCGAGTCAAGATCGCAGTGGAGATGCATCCCGGGTTCGTCGTCTACAACCCGGAGACGATGCTGCGGCTGCGCTCGATCGCCGGGCCCAACGTGGGATGCAATTTCGACCCCAGCCATCTTTTCTGGCAGAACATCGATCCGATTGCTGCCGTGCGCATTTTGCAGGATGCAATTTTTCACGTACACGCCAAAGACACACAGCTTTACCCGACGAACCTGCAACGCACCGGCGTTCTCGATACGAAGCCGTATACGAAAGAGCGCGAACGGAGCTGGATCTTCCGTACCTGCGGTTATGGGCACGGCGCCGAGTGGTGGAGCGAGTTGATCTCCACACTGCGCATGTTCGGGTACGACTACGTGCTTTCGATCGAGCACGAAGACAGCCTGCTGTCATCGGAAGAAGGTCTGACGAAGGCGGCGAAGTTCCTCAATGACATCGTGGTCCGCGAAAAACCAGGCGCGGCATTCTGGGCGTAATTCGAGACGGGACAATGACGAAACTGAAGACGGCAATTTTCGGAACGGGATTCATGGGCCGCGTGCATCTGGAGGCTGTGCGGCGGGTCGAGAACGTGGAAGCGGTCGCCATCGCAGGCAGGAATGCAGAGGCTGCGAAGAAGCTGGGCGCGGGATTTGGCATTTCCACGACCACAACCGACTATCGCGAGGTGTTGCGCGATCCGGCGATTGACGCGGTGCACATCTGCACCCCAAATGCGCAGCATTTTTCGATGGCCAAGGACGCTCTCAGCGCCGGCAAGCATGTGCTGTGCGAGAAGCCTCTGGCCGTCAGCGCGAAAGAGGCAGAAGAACTTGTGGGATTGGCCAAAAAAAACGGCTTGCGGAATTGCACCTGCCACAACCTGCGCTACTACCCGGTGGTCCAGCAGATGCGGCGCATGCGCGAGGCCGGTGACCTTGGCGACATTCTGGTTGTTCAGGGTACTTATTCGCAGGACTGGCTACTCTACGACACGGACTGGAACTGGCGCGTCGAAACTAAAACCGGCGGCCCGTCGCGTTGCATGGCCGATATTGGGTCGCATTGGTTCGATATGGCCGAGCACATTACTGGGCAGCGAGTAACTTCGCTCAGTGCTGATCTGCAGACGTTTCATCCGACACGGAAGCAGCCGAAGCATTCGGTTGAGACCTTCGCGAACAAGTTGCTCGGGCCAGAAGATTACATCGAGACACCCGTAGACACTGAAGACTTCGGGGCAGTCGTGTTTCGCATGGGAACGAGGACACGCGGAGCAATGACAGCCAGCCAGATTTCGGCCGGGCGCAAGAATGGGCTGAGCATCGAGGTCTACGGAACTAAGGCATCGGTCGCGTGGAGGCAGGAACGTCCGGATGAACTTTGGTCAGGTCAGCGCGATGCAGCGAATCAACTCTACATCAAAGACCCTTCCCTGCTGAAGTCCGCGGCACGCACTTACGCCGACCTTCCCGGAGGCCACAGCGAGGGTTACGACGATACTTTTAAGCAGGTATT
>DATATW010000029.1:0-76387 GCA_036268595.1 Terriglobales bacterium | reverse complement strand
ACCTGTTTGGTGTGGATGTCGTATCCCACGGAATGACAGCCGTCGCACGTTGGGCCAGTCGGGCGCTGCATATTGTCGGGAGGATAATACTGCGCCCACCAGTCTGCGCCCGATTTCACAAAATATTTACTCCACATGTGGTTTTTGATTTCCCACTGCGCAGGGAGCGGGTAATAATCGTCGCCGATTTTTGTAAAGTAACGTTGCTTCCATAGGCTGCCGTATACGAAGGCAACCTGCTCGCGAGAAAATTTCGCGACGGTGTTAGTCGCAAGATCGGGAATGATGGCGTCAGGGTGTTGGCGGGGATCACGGACTACATGGGCCATTGGCGTCTTTTTCCAGCGATCGTAAACATCCGCGTGACACTTCGCGCAGGCTTGGGATCCCACGTAGTGCGCTGAACTGAGTCCCGCCTGCTCGGTCTGCTCTACTTTGGTGAGAGGCCGCAGGTTACGGACGAAGATCACCAGTTGCCAAATGTCATCGGTCTGCTGGTGCGGACTTCCCCATGCAGGCATGCCGGTAAGCTGGACACCATTTTCAATGATGTAATGAATTTCGCCATCGCTGAGACGTTGGGTTTGTTGCGAACGAAGATTGGGCACACGGGGATAAAGGCTTCGGCCAACCGGAGTGGTCCCGCTACCGTCGATGCCATGACAATTCGCACAGCGCGCCAGAAAAATTTCACGGCCAGTTTGGAGGTTATTGGCCGAAGCTTGCAGGGGATTCTTTTCGCGTCGAGCAGAACGTGGAATTGCGAGATTTCTCACAGTGCGCGCCACCACTCGTTCAAGAGGGGAAGGTTCCGTGGTTGCACGAAAGCCGCGAGCTATCAGCAAGACCATACTGATTACAAACACGATCGCCAGACCCATAAAACTCAGTACGATTTTTTTTCGAGGGGTCATGTGCGGATTGTCGCTGCTCTCGCGATATTATCCGTCTCAGTAGTCGGACGCGATATTTTCATATACGCGCGCTTTCGCCAGTTGTAAATTTCTCGACGAATCGATCGCCTCGCCAGCGCCCTTAACTTGATGAAAGCACGGGCCGCAATGGGTATCAATTCATTCGGACAGTTTTTAGTACAATGAATCCTCCAGGTGTTACTGCGTTTCCCCGGCCAATGCTTCCTTCTTAAAGATGCTGCCTTCACCTGCATTCCTGGCCCTTTTCCTTGCCCAACGCGGGCTTTCGCAATACGTCCGCCAGCATTTTTTTGATACCACATTCAAGGGCCTTTACCACGCCAATGCTTTCGACATGGCGCTGCTGGTTCCGTATTTCGTGGTGCTGGTTCTGCTTGCGAGCTATGGCCTGCACCGTTATACCCTGGTCTATCTTTATTATCGAAAGAAGAAAAACCGCACCACCGAGCCGGCAGCCACATTTTCTGAGCTGCCCCGCGTTACGGTGCAGCTTCCTATCTTCAACGAGCAGTTCGTGATCGACCGTTTATTGCAGGCAGTATGCCAGCTTGAGTATCCGCTCGATCGGCTTGAAATTCAGGTCCTCGACGACTCCACCGACGAGACCGTAGCCGTGGCTCGAGGGCTAGTCGAACATTATTGTAGGCAGGGATACCCGGTCACGTATCACCATCGCACCAATCGCGAAGGATACAAAGCGGGCGCGCTGCATGAGGGGATGAAGTCGGCCAGCGGCGAATTCGTAACTATCTTTGACGCCGATTTCGTTCCGCCAGCGGATTTTCTTCAGCGCACGATACATCACTTTACAGCTGAAAATATCGGCATGGTGCAGACGCGCTGGACGCACATCAACCGCCATTATTCTTTTCTGACCGAAGTGGAAGCGATTCTGCTGGATGGACATTTCGTGCTGGAGCATTCCGGTCGGGCGCGCAACAATGTATTTTTCAATTTCAACGGCACGGCCGGGGTCTGGCGGCGAACCGCGATTGAAGCTGCCGGCGGATGGCAGCACGACACCCTGACCGAAGACACCGATCTTTCTTACCGTGCCCAATTAAAAGGATGGAAGTTTATTTACCTGCAGGATGTGGAGTGTCCGGCTGAACTGCCGGTCGAAATGACCGCCTTTAAGACGCAACAGGCGCGTTGGGCGAAGGGTCTGATCCAGACCGGGAAAAAGATTCTGCCGCGTGTGCTTGAAAGCGATCAGCCGTTTAAGGTGAAGCTTGAGTCCTGGTATCACTTGACCTCGAACCTCAGTTACCCGCTGATGGTGGTCCTGTCGGTCCTGTTACTGCCTGCCATGGTCATTCGGTTTTACCAGGGCTGGTTTCAGATGCTTTATATAGATGTCCCTCTCTTTCTGGCTTCGACATTTTCGATTTCGAGTTTCTACCTGGTATCACAACGCGAGCTTTTTCCCAAGGACTGGCCGCGGGCGCTGCTGTATTTGCCATTCCTGATGGCACTGGGGATTGGACTGACCGTAACCAATACGATCGCGGTAATTGAAGCGCTGGTTGGAAAGCAGACCGCGTTCGCGCGTACCCCGAAATATCGAGTGGAATCGAAGAAGGACAAAGTTCAAGCGGCGAAGTATCGAAAGCGGCTGGGATGGGTTCCGTGGATCGAAATGCTGATTGGCGGCTACTTCGCACTCACCGTCATTTACGCGGTGCAGAACGAAAACTATCTCACCGTGCCGTTTCTGTTGTTGTTTGTGGTCGGCTACTGGTACACAGGGTTAATGTCGTTGCTGCAGGGCCGATTTACTGGACTGACTCTGAGCGCTTCTGAAAGTCACACTAAGCCGTTCCCTGTTGGCGTGTGAAAGTGAAACTTTTGGCCCCAGAAAAAGCTCTGAACCGCAGAGTTCGCCGAGATAACGCAGAGATCGCGGAGAACGGCAAAGGACTTGGCTCTTCGCTGCGATCTCTGGCTGTTCTCAGCGTTCTCTGCGGTTAAAAGCTCTTTCTGTGGTTGAAAGCTTTTCTTTTCTGATCTGAGGACCCCGCCCGCTAGCTATTTCTTTTCATTTCAACAGCGCAGAGTTAGAATGCGTTTCGCTTCCATTGCATTCCTCGAGGGAGGTTTTATGAACTACCGTGGTTTGGCCCTTTCAGTGTGGATGGCGGCTTCGCTGATTGTGCTTTCGGGTTGCGGGAATGGGCACAGCGGCGAAACTTACATTCTGATCTCCACCAATGTTAAAGTGCCGTACTGGCAAACCGCGGCAGCCGGGTTCAGTCAGGCGGGAGGCCGGCTGGGTGTGGCATACGCGTTCAACGGACCGGACACCTATGATCCTGGCGCAGAACGGACCACCTTCGAGGCGGTCATTCAGAAAAAGCCAACGGGCATTCTGGTTTCTGTCGCTGATCCGACAGTCATCAAGGATTCGATCAACGAGGCCATTGCCGCCGGCATTCCCGTAATCACCATCGACTCCGATGCCCCGACCAGCAAACGCCTCTTCTTTATAGGTACCAACAATTATCAGGCTGGCGTGACTGGTGGAAAGAGGCTGGCGCAGGAGCTCAAGGGCAAAGGCACGGTTGCGGTTTTCACCATGCCCGAGCAGTCGAATCTCAATGAGCGACTCGAGGGATACAAATCAGCGCTGGAAGGTTTCCCTGGCATTAAGCTCTCGCACACTATCAATATCAAAGGCGACCCTCGGATCGCCTACGACACCACTACGCAGTTCCTGGCCAACGACAAGAAAGAACATATCGACGCATTTGTGTGCCTGGAAGCGTTGTCAGGAAAGGAAGTCGCAGGCGTATTGAACGATTACAAAGTCAAAGGGCGAACCATCATTGCGATGGATACCGATCCTGACACATTGCAGTGGATTCAGAAAGGTGTGATCGCCGCCACCATTTCGCAGAAGCCATACACCATGGCGTACGTGGGCCTGATGATGCTGGACAACCTGCACCATGAGCCGCCAAAAACGCTCGATGCCGACTGGGGCCCTGACAGCTTTGCGCCAGTGCCAGCCTTTGTCGATACCGGATCGACGCTGGTAGATAAGAACAACGTGGATGCATTTATTGCCGCGAGTAAATCCATTTCGGGGAAATAGAAAGATGATGCCGGTGACGAGAAGAGTCCTGCTCGGTCTGTTTTGTCTGTCGATTTTAACCGCGGTTTCAAGTGCTCTGGATCGCCAACCTTCGTCTGACTATCACGCGCGTCGCGAGAAGCTTGCGGCCAAGCTCGATGGCAATGTGGCGCTGGTGTTCGCGCCGCCCGAAGCCGAAGGTCCCAACGATCTTTTCGGTTACCGTCCAGACGATAATTTCTATTACCTGACCGGCTGGCCGGAGCCGGGTGCAGCGGTTCTGGTCGCGGCAGAGCGAGCAGCGAGCGGTGACACTCCAGCGCGTCCTTACACCGAAATACTCTTCCTCCCCAAGCGCAACTTTTCCGAGGAGAAGTGGACCGGCCCGAAGCTCGGCCCAGATGACCCGAAAGCCGCGCAGATCACGGGATTTGAGCGGGTTGAGCCACTCGATAACTTACGCGATGAACTGGTGAAGCTGCTTAGCGGCCGAAGCATTATTTATAGCGATGTGCCCGCGCCTGGCGAAGACTCTAATTCGAAAGTGCCAATCCAGTGGCTGCAGACAGCAAATGCATTTCCGGTCGGCACTGGATATGAAGATATCCGTCCATTGCTCGGCTCCTTGCGCACGGTGAAAGATGCGGGCGAGGTCGAATTAATTCGGAAGGCGGTGAACGCTTCAGTCGCAGCGCAACTTGCTGCGATTCGCGCCATTAAGCCAGGCATGACGGAACGTGAGGTATCCGCGCTGCTGCAGTACGAGTGGGGTAAGCGGGGATGCGAACGTCCGGCATATGCGCCGATTGTGGGTTCGGGACTTAATTCCACGGTTCTTCATTATTCCGAAGATTCCGGCACCATTCAAAATGGCGATCTGGTGCTAATGGACGCGGCCGGAGAATACTCTCTTTATGCTTCTGACATCACCCGCACCGTGCCGGCTTCGGGCAAATATACCGCTCGGCAGCGGGAGATCTATGAGATTGTGTTGGGTGCACAAAAAGCTGCCATCGCCGCTTTCCAATCAGGAAAATCGCAGTTGCGGCGCAACCAGCCGAATTCGATCCATGACGTCGCCTTCAACTACATCAACTCTCATGGAAAAGACTTGCACGGCCAGCCGCTCGGCAAATATTTCTTCCACGGCTTGGGACATTATGTCGGCTTGAACGTTCACGATCCGGATGATTATTCGGTGCCGCTGGGCCCAGGAATGGTATTTACCATCGAGCCGGGAATCTATATTCCTGAGGAAAAGATCGGGATTCGCATTGAAGACATGTTCTATGTGGACAACAGCGGCAAGTTGATTCGCTTGACGGAAGCCCTTCCGCAGACGCCGGATGAGATTGAGAAACTGATGGCGGGCAAGTGATGAAAGTCAAAAGATTTTAACCGCAGAGAACGCAGAGAAGTACCAGAGTGCGCTGAGAAAGCTAGTGCAGAGGGAACCGAGTCCCTGACAAGCTTGAATCTGGATTCTGGTCCCATAAAGCGCACCATCCCAATCAATCTCGCGTTTTGGTATCCTAAGCTATCGTGCGGATGTTCTGGTGGTTTTTGATCGTTGCTGTCGCCGCCGGGGCTGTGGTTTGGGCCGGGTTGTCCGCTTATATTCAGGTGCGTAAGCGTTTGAGAAGGGCTGATAATTCGCCTCATAAAGCCGAGCCCGAGGCGGGCGGCGCCGTCAGACCCGAAGAAAGGTAAAGCGAATGTCACTCACAGCGACCCAGGTTGCGACTCCGCGAAATCGAGCGGTTGAGATTGCGACCCAGATTGCGATCATCGTCAGCGCCAGCCTTTTTGTAGCCTTGTGCGCACGAATTTATATTCCACTGCCGGGCACGCCGGTGCCGCTCACGGTACAAAACCTTGGAGTCTTATTGGTTGGGCTTGCACTCGGCAGCCGGCGCGGGTTTGCCGCGATGGCGCTTTATTTGGCTGAAGGTGCTGTTGGGATGCCAGTCTTCAGCGGAGGGGCAGCGGGTATAACTCAGATTATGGGGTTCACGGGCGGATACCTGATCGCCTACCCCTTGGTCGCTGCTCTGACCGGATATATTTTCGAGCGCGGCAAGCCGGCATTCGCGCGCGCTGCCCTGGCTTGTGTTGCCGGTGAAATATTGCTATTCACCTTCGGAGTTTCCTGGCTTTACGTGCTGACGCATTCCTTCGCAAAAGCCGTCAGCTTCGGTCTCTACTGGTTTGTTTTTGCCGAAGTCCTCAAGGTCATGTTCGCAGCCGGAACGGTGCGCGGCTGGCAGGCGCTGAGATCGCGAAACTGATTGCTACCACTCATTCATTGTTTCCGGAGAAGAAATAGTGTCCAGCCTGACCGCCGTCGGCACCCGCGAAATTACGATTGCTCACAGTCCTGACTCTGACGACGCTTTCATGTTCTATGGCCTCGCCACGAATAAAGTCCAGGTTCCGGGTCTGCGTTTCACGCACACGCTGTCGGACATTGAGAGCCTGAACCAGAAGGCAATGCAGGGCGACGGCACCTACGACGTGACCGCGATTTCATTTCACGCCTATCCTTACCTGCAAAAAACTTACGCTCTGATGACCTGCGGCGGGAGCGTGGGCGAAGGCTATGGGCCTATGATCGTGGCGCCACGGGCATTCTCGGAAGAGGAAATCAAGCGCAAGAAAATTGCGGTGCCCGGCAAGCTCACGACCGCATATCTGACGCTGAAATTATTTGCGCCGGAGATAGAAACCGAGGTTGTTCCCTTCGATCAGATTATTCCGCAAGTACTGGAGGGGAAGTACGAGGCTGGCCTCATTATTCACGAGGGCCAGCTCACTTATGATCGTTCCGGGCTGTACCGGGTTATCGACCTGGGAAAATGGTGGCTGCAAACTACTGGCCTGCCATTGCCACTGGGCGGGAACGCGATAAGGCGGAGTCTCGGGCCCGAGCTGATTTCCAGCGTTTCGAATGCCCTGCGTGACAGTATTCAATATGCGCTCGACCATCGCGAACAAGCTCTGCAATACGCAATGCAGTTTGCTCGCGATCTCGATCCCCGGATGGCCGACCGCTTCGTCGGCATGTACGTGAATGAGCGGACGCTGGATTATGGTCCGGATGGAAAAGAGGCTATTCGGCGCCTGCTTGAAACCGGCTACCGTGAAGGAATTATTCCGGTAGAGCCGAAAGTTGAGTTTGTCAGCTGAACCTCGGCCACATTATCCTCACTGATAGCTGCTGGCGCAAGGCAGATACGGCGTTGCAGATCCGGACCTAAACTGATTAATTTTGGATTCCTGCACCATCTTAAAGACGCCGCCGATGTTCTGATAGTACTGCCAATCGTAAAGCCCCACCCGATGTCCGAGGAAAAACTTCTCCTGATAAGCACAATTCTGATAGGTCGAATCGCAACTGTACCGATAACTGAGAACTCTAGTCTGGATCGTGCCCAAATTTCCCCCGGCGTTCACAAGCTTCGGAGGCGAGACCAGATTCAAAACATAGCCTAGATTCTGGGTGAGCGCCGGAAGGCAGTTCGCATATGAAGTGTAGTTCGTGTTGGCTTTAGCAATCTTGATCGATTGTCCAGATAGTCCGACCTGCACGCATCTTTTGGCCAGCGGCAAGTCGACATTAAAGCGTTTGAAACTGGCGGGATCGGTCCACCCGAGTTCTGTGGTACGGTCGTAAATATATTTTTGGTCAAACGTCTTAATGTCCCATGGATAACCTAACGAGCTCTTCGTCCACAGAAAATATCCTGTGGTCGCAAAATTGGCGCCGAGCTCAGGAACGATGTCGGTGTAGATGGGATTCGCATTCCCTGGTCCCACATTGTTGGTGAGACGGTTGGGATAGCCCATAGTAAAGTAATTCATCATGTCTTCGGTTCCCGCCGGACATGATTCGGTTTGAGCGTACAAGTGTGCGCACAAAACCATGCCGAGCATGGCAAGCAGAATATGTTTCAAGAACAGCCTCCAACTTACGCGATGACGGCCCTTCTCAAATCGACCCTTGGGCGCGCCTGAAACCAAGAACACACGATTTAATCACGAAAGCGGCAAAACGTCGCCTCCTGGCAGCCATGACCAAGATGCATTCGGCGACAACCGGGAAGGAAGCGCTCTTTGACAGCGCCCAACCCCACTGCTAACATCGAGATTCTAGCCGCAGGACTGCTCGTCCTGGACGATCTTGCCAGACAATCTTTTGATCGTCTTGCCCGAAGTCAATCAGGTCCCCGTCGTCTAGCCTGGCCTAGGACATCGCCCTTTCACGGCGGTAACACGGGTTCAAATCCCGTCGGGGACGCCAACTTTATCAACCACTTGCAAATCCCCTCCAGAATTTTGTAGGTCCGTTACAGTCTGATAAGCTATCCTGTCTTGCCGACAGTCAGCCGGGAAATCCCCCTCGCGGCCGGCAAATCTGGCAAACGGGCGGCAGACAATAGTCCTCTCTATACATGAGCCCCCAGATTTCTCTTCAGCCGCTCCCCGAGGCTCATTCGCTAAAATTACTGCATGGCAGCTCTCGGTTGCGTAGTGGTGTTCGATCTTGGCGGCGTACTGATCGATTGGAACCCACGCCATCTCTATCGCAAATTGTTCCAACACGAAGCCGAATTGGAAGATTTCCTAGCGAACATCTGCACGACACAATGGAATTTGCAGCAAGACGCTGGGCGTAGTTTTACAGAAGGTTGCGCCGCATTGAAACTTGAGCATCCCGACAGAGCTGACATGATCGACGCGTGGTTCGAGCGGTTCGATGAAATGATGGCAGGGCCGATCGCGGATACAGTCGATATTCTGGCTGAGCTCCGGGAGCGGGATGTTCCCCTCTACGCGCTGAGCAACTGGTCAGCGGAAACCTTCCCTTTTGCGCAGAGAAGATTCGAATTCCTGCAGTGGTTCGGTGCGATATTTCTCTCTGCCCAAGTTCGCTTGGTTAAACCCGATCCGCGAATCTTTCATTACTTCTGTGAAAAGTTTGATCTGAGGCCGGAGCAAATCATCTACATTGATGACCTACAGCACAATGTGGGGGCGGCCCGCACGATTGGCATGCACGCGATTCGATTTAGTAGTCCGGCTACGCTGCGTCGGGAACTGGTGCAGCGTAGGTTGTTGGAGTCAAGAGCACGGTTGGACGCGAACTTCCCGTGAATCAATGGGACAACACCAACGTCTCCCACTAACCGTACTACGACCAGCGCAAGAGCAGCCGGAAGTCAGTCCGGCATTTCCGTAAAGGTTCAAAAACGCTAACCTACCCAGGGCTCGGCCACAATGTATGCTCTGGAAGCAAAAGGGGAGCCTCTGGCCAAGCAGTCTCTCCTCTTTCCCGCTCATGCCTTGCTGAGCATGTGCCTGACTGAAAGAACCACGTTTATACGAATAGCCGCTAAATTCTTCGAAGAACCAACACTGCATCGCTTTCGCGATGTAGTCTTAGTCTCTTGAAACCAAACCTCCACGCTAGAAAAGAAGTTTCAGCGCGAACTGCAATTCGCGCGGAGTGTAGTTCGGATTGGTGATGACAATCTTACCGAATCCTGAGCCTTGAACTGCGTTGGTTGTTGGAGCCTGATTTTGGTCGTTAGCCACGAAGTAATTCGGGGTATTGGTTAGATTGAAAGACTCCGCGCGGAATTGGAGCTTCACACGCTCGGTCAACGTGAAGTCTTTAAAGATAGACAGGTCGAAATGGCGGAAGTCCGGACCATACAGGCTGTTACGTCGGGTGTTGCCGATAGTGCCAAGGGTCGGAATGACGAATGCAGCGGTATTGAATGCTTCCGCAATTCCAGGATTGGGGAGCGTTGCCGGCGCGATTTGGTCTGGACGCGTCGGACCGCCACCAATGCCGTTGAACACCGAATTGCCAAATGCTGTGAAATTATCCGTTATGCTGTACGGGCTCCCAGAATTCCAAACGAGAACACTATTGGCTTGCCATCCCGCTAGCGCCATTTTCTTAGCTCCGTTGAAGTTCTTTCCAAACGGTAGTTCGTAGGTTGCGCTGCCAAGAAAACGGTGGCGAAGGTCGAGATCGCTGTTCCCGGTTTCGAATCGATGAATAGCAAAGGGATCCGCATTTCCGAAGCCTTCCTGACCTTCGTAGCTTAAGGTCGTCGCATCGTCAATGGAATGGGAGTAGGTATAGTTGGCTGATACGGTGAGTCCGTTGCTGTAACGGCGTTGGAACGACATTTGCAAACTGTGATAACTGGAGCTTCCAGCACTCTCGTATTCGCCGACACCGCCGAGACCCGGCAGAATGCCGGCAGTGGGCCGAACATCAAAGCGCCCGTCAGGACCGCGCAATGAAGCGGGAGCAGTGAGCGGATCAGGAACGTTAATGTCGTTCAGCACGATTGGCAAGTGCCGTCCTACTGAACCCACATATCCGACAGTGATGACGTTCTGGCCAAATTGCTTTTCGAGTAGAAGATTGAACTGCTCAACGTACGACGTTCTGAAGTTCAGAGCTACGTTGTCCGGAAGCGACAAGCTTGGACTGTTTAGCGCCTGTGGAACCGGGATGGGAATTCCCTGCCCCAAAGCCGTGGTTTGACCCAAGCCCTGTTGGCAGCTTGGCAGAGTGGAAGACCCCGTCGAGGCAGTCTCAATCTGCGTAGCCAATGTCGATTGGCACCCCTGGCCATTGACGTTCGGAGAATAGATCCCGTTGAAGGGTGCGTTCTTGAGGGACGCGTTTGAGGTGTAGTTTCCGGGGAAGTCGGCAATGCCAAAACCACCGCGGAGCACCAATTCATGTCCCAGTGTAGCGGCAAAACCTACTCGAGGTTCGAAGTCGCTGTAGGTGGTACTAAGACCGGCAGTATTCGAGGAAGCAACGATTCCGGTGGTATTCACTCCTTGCTGAGTTAGGGCCGCGAGCGCATGTGCCGGAACCAGCAGCTGGTTGGTTGCTGGATCAAAGTTAGAAATGCGACCATCAGCTTCTGTAAATGGAGTATAAATGTCGTAACGAAGACCGTAGTTCAACGTGAGCCAGGGTCTTGCTTTCCAGCTGTCCTGGGCATAGAAACCAGGTTCCCACGAGCGATAGTTGGGAGTAAAGAGATCCGTGTTGCGGCCCTCTCCGGTAAATGCTCCGGTCAGGAATGTTGCTAGATTGTTGAGTGACGCTGACCCACCATCCTCAGGGAGGCCAAAATTAACGTTGCCTACTCCGTTGTTGCTCTGCTGGTTTTGAGCCTGGCGGCGAATGAGCGCCGCTCCGAACTTGTAGCTGTGCGTGCCGCGTGTATAGCTTACGGCTCCGTTGTATTCGAAGGTGTTGCTGATATCCACGATGGGAACAAAGTTACTATCGCCGAGAGGGGCAAATCCCGCGATATTAATCAACGGCAGACCTGAGCTTGCCAGCGGGCCGAAGTTAATGTTCTTAGGAAAGCCTACTGCGGTCGCCGCGTTAGTGCCGGAATTTGGAGAGTTCGAAACATTGTCGATCCGAGTGTATGCGGCTTTTAATTCAAGCAAAAGGTTGCTATTGAATATGTGTGTGTAGTCGAGTTGCCCGTTGTAAGCAGTATCCTTCGCCGGACCGGCGAAACCGAATTGACCGTTGCCCGGATTGATGCTGATGCCGTTGATAGTTACGTTAGGCAAATTCGTGGGAATGACCGAGTTGACGTTGTTAGAGGTGAAACGCGCGTAAAACAAGTCGTTGTTGGTAAAGCGGTGATCGACCCGACCGTCAAAAGTGGTGCTGAACTGGGTTTTGTTTGGATCGAAAATGAAGTTATTGGTCGTTTGTCCGGGGGTGCCAGCGTTCGGCAAAGGGTACAGCTTAAATAAATTCGCCGCGATCGGGTCAACTGCCAGCCCGGCAGTCGCCGGATCGGCGGCGACGATTCCAGCGGGTCCTAGCGCCTGCTCTGCCGCGGTGGGGACGGTGCTGGTAATGGGATTTTGAACGCCTGCAACTTGCCTAAAGCCTTCGTAGCCAAAAAAGAAGAAGGTCCTATCCTTAATAATAGGACCGCCAACGCTGCCACCGAAATCGTTCTGCCGAAATTCCGACTGCTTGAATGTCGGCGCTGGGTCAAACGGGTTCCTCGCGTTGAAGACGTCGTTCTGAAAGAATTCATACAGTGAACCATGGAAGGCGTCGCTTCCGCTCTTGGTAATTACGCTGACCAGCCCGCCCGGGGTTCGGCCACTTTCGGCGGTGTAATCGTTGGTCTCGACGTTCACCTCTTGAACCGCGTCGATCGACGGCTTCACACCGATAGTTCCGATAATGCGTTCGTTGTTGTCGGTGCCGTCGATCATTTCATTGTTAAGCTCGACGTCTTGTCCATTGACCGAAAAGGAACTGGTCTGGCGGCGATCATCCGGACGTTGGCCGCTATTTAGTCCGTCGACGCTCGCGGCTTCATTAGCTCCGGGGACAAATGTCACCAGCGTTGTTAAGTTGCGCGTTGTCAGCGGCAGATTCTCGACGTGCTGCTCGGGTACGGTGTTCTCGACGGTAGAATTCTCCGTTTGCAGCAATGGGCTTTGCGATACCACTTCTACACTCTCTGAAGTTTCTCCTACCTTGAGTGTCGCATCGACCCTTGCACGATCACCGGCGGAAATGATCACCGTGGATGTGAACGTGTTAAAACCTTCCGACTCGACTCTAACGGAGTAAGTTCCTGGCAGCAAAAACGTGAAAGCATATTCACCCGCGGTACCGCTTTGCGCATTCCGGACTTCGTGGGTCCTTTGATTCGTGAGGGTTACCTTGGCGTTCGGCAACACCGCCCCACTGGCGTCATGGACAGTTCCGATGATGTCAGCCGTTGTCAGCTGTGCATGACCTGTAGTACTGGCCAGTAAAATTGCACACAATAACGTCGAGAGCAGAACCAATGGCCTGCGAACACGCTGAGAGAGTTTCCCAAATACCCGATGCTCAGTTTTTTCTGTAACTGGCCTTACCACACGAAAGTTCACGATGATCTCCTGAAGGAATGTTTCCATTCCTAAAGGCATGTTGATCACCAACCAGTTTGGGATGAACTGCCCGTGGAGATGCACGAACCTTCCATCCGAGACTGCGAAGATGTGGCGTATACGGTTTTCGGAAGGAACTCAGAATTACATATGACTTCCGAGAGAATGGCGGGCAATGGCGAAGCTCCAATGTCTTTGTTTCTAGTAGTTCAATGTGGGTTCGAACCCTGGAATAAAACTGTCGTCTCGGCGGTTATCTCCAATGAACTGTAGCAATTCTGATCAAAGGAATGCCCCTTTGAATAAGCCGAGGCTCTTATTAACGATACTCACGATCTCCTTAGCATTGCCGACGATAGTTGTTTCGGCAGACAAAGACGCAGGAGCGCCCACGCAAAATGTCCGTAAAATTCAAGTAACGCTCAGGAATACGAATTTTTCCCTGGTTTGCTGCACGTCAAAAAGGGTGAACGGGTAAGGCGGGTGATTGCGGCAGTAGATCACGATCACGGATTCAAGCTGGACGAATTTGACATTAATCAGAAAGTACAAAAGGGAACAACGGTAGTCGTCCAATTTACCGCTGACAAGGCGGGCACATTTCAATTTCGCTGCTCGACAGTTTGCGGACTTGGACACAGGGTTATGAAAGGATCACTGGTCGTGGAAGAGTGATTGAGAAACCCTGTCGCCCGGTCAAAACCATATCGTCAGTGCCTCAGGTTCAGATCCGTCCTTTGAAATGCTTCTAAAACTTGGGAACCCGATAAGTCATGTCCAACATTTCAGCTATCGTGGCCGGCGTTATCTTTGTCGCACTCGCGGCCGGCAACGTCGTAATGATGCTGGAGGCCTCCCAGCTTTCCCGCAGCCCAGCCGCGCGAACTCGCCTGATCGCTGCTCATCGAGCGGGTGGCTATTTGTTTGTGACGCTGTTCTGCACCATGGTGTACGGAATGACTCAGCGGCTTGCCGGAGTGGGGATAACCGGTAATCTTCCTACGTATCTGGTTTTACACATTGTGCTCGTGCTGTTCCTCATTCCTCTCGTTCTATTGAAAATCCTGATAGTGCGCCGCTATAGGCAGAGCCAGTCGGCGCTGAAGGCGCTCGGCATAGCGATTTTTGTAATTGCGTTCGTAGTTGTGGCGATTCCCACCGTGTCGGAACTTCTTCGTTCGGCAAACCCTGGAAGCGCATGGTCAAGGCTTGTGAGCGGATTAATCGTTTCAGTGTGCTTGACTCAGTTCGGCCTTGTGTTTAAGAAGAGCAAACATACTCGCCCCGAGTCACCGCATTTCTCGCAGAGTCCCGCGCAATCACTCCACTTCGCGCACCCGGAGAACGCGAGTGCCAGAATGATTCTCTTATTGGCACAGATCGAGCCGCAAACGCACGATGCGAAGACGCTGCGCTTCCAGGTCCCAAAGGGAAGACCGTTTCGCGCCAGGCCAGGGCAGTTTCTTACTTTTCAGTGGATGATTGATGGCCAACTGGTGGCGCGGTCTTACACAATTTGCTCCTCACCACAGCATGAGGATTATGTGGAGATCACGCCGAAGCGGACCGAGAATGGACGGGTTTCCGTTTTCCTGAATGAGTTCGCCAAGCTAGGCCTGTTGGTGGAAGCCAGCGGACCTTACGGTCGTTTTTGCTTTGACGAGAAGACCCATAAAAACATAGTCCTCATAGCCGCAGGAGGCGGGATCACGCCTATGATTTCGATCCTGCGTTATATCGACGATCTTAAACTTTCTGTCCGTGTGAGCCTGCTGTACTGCGTGCGCACGGCTGCAGATATCATCTTCCAAGGCGAACTCGTGAGACTTGAACGCGCTCTCCCGGACTTCCGTTGCAAGGTGTGCCTGTCGCGACCGCACCCAGAATGGACCGGCGCGAGTGGGCGCCTGACTGCGGAATTGGTCTCCCAACACATCGTCGATGTGAGCTCATCCACGTTCTTTCTGTGTGGGCCCAAGGGATTCATGGAAAATGCAGGGAGCATCCTGCGGTCCCTTGGTGCAAGCGAGCGCCAGATCCTTCAAGAAAGTTTCGGGGAACGGCCTGCTGAATCGCGCCCGCTCGATAGCCGCCAATCCGAGATCGTGGTATTTATTCATTCTCAGAAAACTTGCCAGGCCCCGATCGGGAGCACTCTGCTCGACGTGGCCGAGCGTAACGGTGTGCAAATTCCGTATAGCTGCCGCCAGGGTCAATGCGGCACGTGCGCGACCCAAGTTCTGAGCGGTGATGTACAAATGGATATGGAAGAAGGATTGACAGCTGAGCAGAAGAATGCCGGGTATGTGTTGCCTTGTGTTAGCCATGCCAAAGGGATAGTCGTCTTGGCGGCTTGATTTGTCTGTATCTCTGTCTTGATGACGGGTGTCTTCAACGCGGCAAACCAATGCGCTGCACCAGGTCTTTGAATCTCGGATCTGACCTGAGTGGATCGAAACTGGGTCGCAAGAGCACGCCGGGATTGAACCGATCCTGATACCCTCTTTCAAGCCAGGCAATCGCCCGGGTTTTGTCGCCAAGCGTGGTGTATATGACCGCAAGTTCTGAGGAAAATTGGTAACCGCCCGATGAACGGTTCTTTAATTCATTTAGTAACTCGGAGGCCTTGTCACTCCTTCCCGATGCTGCGTAGGCCCGAGCCAAATTAGCGATGCAGACCGCGCTTCCTCCCGAAAGCTCGACGGACTTTTCCAGCTCGGAGATGGCATCAGGAAACATACTCTTTGCTAGATATGCCTGACCTAATTGGTTATGCGCAAGGGCAAAACCGGAGTCCATTTCAATGGTCTTACGGCTTTGGACGATGGACGCATCAGGGAAGCGTGCAATAAGAAGAAGCTCCGCCAGGTCTGAATTAATAATGAGGGAGAGCGGGTCGAGATTCTGCGCTTTTCTCATTTCGCTAATGGCTTCTTCATTCTTTCCTATCAAAGCCAAGTGCCACGAATACCAGTGGTGCCCCGTCGCATAACCGGGATTCAGTTCGATTGCTCGCCGGAACTCCGTGTCTGCAGCCTGCCAATCCCAATTGAAACCTTCAAGACAGAACGCGAGGGAAGTGTGCGCTTCACTGAGGTTGGCATCGAGTTCTATCGCTTTCTTCGCCGCGGCTATGGCTTTTGGCAGCGCTTCTTTCGTGGTCATCACGCCATACTGCCAATCTCCTGCCAGAGCGTATGAATCTGAAAGCCCGCTGTATGCTGGAGCGTAGGTCGGGTCCTGGACGATTGCCTGGTTGAAATACTGAATGGCCTTCCGCAATCCATCCGAACTCCGTTTGTTCCAGAAATATCTGCCCTTGAGGTAGTTCTCATAAGCGTCGGGTTCTACCTCTTTCAGGTTTCTCAATCCCGCTTGCTCTTGTGGTGTAAGCTCGATTCGGATCTGTTCCGCAATGGCCTGCGCCACTTTTGTTTGAACAACCAAAGTGTCGCGAACGTTCCCCTCGTAGGTTTCTGCCCATAAGTGCTTATCCGCGGGCGCCTGAATCAGCTGGGCTGTGATTCGCACCCGATCGCCGGACCGGAGCACGGTTCCTTCTACTACCGCATCCACGTTCAACTCTCGGGCGATTTCAGGAAGGGACTTACGCTCTCCTCTATAGGCCATCACCGAAGTACGGGAGATCACACGTAAAGCCCTGATCTGAGCCAAATCTGTGATCAGCTGGTCAGTCATGCCGTCGGCAAAATAATCCTGCTGAGCGTCTCCAGAGAGGTTTTCGAGCGGAAGAACCGCCAGAGATCGTATCTGCGGGGGCGGGGGCTGGTGCGTTCGATTGAACCAGAAAGCGAAAAGTGATGCGAGACCGACGACGGCAGCAAGCATAATCCAATACGCCAGCCGTAAATGCAATTTCGCTGCACGCGGTAACTTGACGGGTTGATGCTGCTGCAGATCGCTTACCGGGGGCCCAGCAATCTTTGACGGTGGGTCGCCATCGAGCGTCCTGACTTCCGCAATGAAGCGGTACCCACGTTTGGGAAGGGTCTCAATGAAGCGTGGGTTGTCGGCCGGGTCCCCAAGAGCGCTCCGCAGCTTCCCGATCGCGATATTTACCGCCTGATCGAAATCTCCAAAGCTGTCATTAGGCCAGACCCGGGTGCGTAGCTCTTCACGAGTTACGACTTCACCGGGGTGCTCGAGCAGCATCTCCAGAACCTTGATCGGCTGCTGCTGCACCTTTATCCGCATACCTGCTTTGCGCAGCTCGCCGGAATTCAAAGAAATTTCGTACATCCCGAAGCGTACGAGCGGTTTTTGTCGGGCAGACTCCATATGACAATCGTGCTCACCGCAGTCTAGCACCTCATTGAGAGACCCAACGTCAGAATAGGTTTTTTTGCAAACGCCTTTGATTCAAGAGATTGGCTGGATAGGAATCAGCTACTTCCAAAAAATCCTCAGTTTATTGACGCCGGACTGAGCCGGTTGTCAGATGCCCATGAGAGCCGAACTTCAGTAGCCAAGGGCCCGGCTCGGGAGGGTGCCCATGCGACACGCTGGATTCGATTCGCAAAGAACATTCCCACTCGTGCCTTCGACCCGAAGTGACGTTTCCGCGTTTGAGCAGTTGGCGCTTCCCCTTCTCGATTCGGCATACAACTTCGCATATTGGCTTGCTCAAAATCAGGACAATGCGGAAGACCTGGTACAGGAAACATATTTGAAAGCATTGCGTGGATTCGCGTCATTTCAGCCCGGCA
This sequence comes from Terriglobales bacterium, assembly GCA_036268595.1. Classification (GTDB taxonomy): domain Bacteria; phylum Acidobacteriota; class Terriglobia; order Terriglobales; family Acidobacteriaceae; genus Gp1-AA145. The sequence continues at coordinate 58,691 of DATATW010000029.1, read as the reverse complement.
CAAACTTTCGTGCTTGGATGTTCCAAATCCTAAAGAACACCTTCCTTAATTCGTGCGCAGAGGCGAAACATGCCAGGACAGTGCCGATCGATGCTGAAGAAGTGTTGCCGCTCCTGCCAGTGAATCCAGACAGCGCCGAGTCGATGCTGATCGAACGTGCTGGTTCGGATACCGTCCGACGCGCAATCGAAGAACTTCCCCCTGTTTTTCGGGAAGTCATCTTGCTTCGTGATGTTGAGGACGCCTCCTATCGTGAAATTTCACAGATATTGTCGATCCCAATCGGAACGGTGATGTCACGCCTTGCCAGGGCGAGGAAAGCTGCCCGCAAGTTGCTGCCGCCTGGCGCTCTGCAACGCACGAATCAGCTTCTGAGATCGGGTTCGGCAAGTTGATTCATTTCCCGAGACTGGAGAAAACAAATGGCAACCGCGGTCCTGGAAAGAAGCCTTAGCAGCCCGAAAATCGTCCCTGTGCTGAAATCGACCAAGCGAATTTTGGTGATCGAGCATGACGCCGCTCTCCGGAAAGTATTGCATCACCTTTTTTCATCGGAGGGCTATCAGGTCGAGTTCCTGCCGGATGCGTTTCCTGACGTGGAAGCGCTTCATGAAATGACAATTTCCGCGTTGATCCTCGATCTCGGCAGGGTTGGAGCATCGCGCTGTGATCTGTTGCGACAAATTGCCGGAGCGCGCCCCGGCCTGCCGCTTATAGTGGTGAGTTCCAATCCGGACGTCAAGGAAAAAATTCTCGTCCTTGAACTGGGCGCGGACGATTATTTAACCATCCCGTTTAGCCCGAGAGAATTACTGGCCCGCGTGCGTGCGGTAATGCGCAGAACGAGTCCCTCGAAGCCAGATACGTTCTACTCGTTTGATGGTGTGGTGGTTGATTTCTCAAGTATGGAGGTAACTCGCCGGGGGAAGGCTCTAGAACTAACGAACAAGGAGTTCAAAACGTTGGATTACCTGATAAAAAATGCGCGCAGGGTCATCTCCCGGGACGAACTCCTCAACCAGGTTTGGGGATACCATTCCTATCCCTGCACCCGGACTGTGGACAACCACATTTTGAAGCTGCGTCAGAAGTTGGAAGACGATCCTTCGAATCCTTCACACTTCCTGACCAACTATGGCGTGGGCTACAAATTTGTTCCTTGAACCAGGCCGCGGGAATAAACCCTGTACTTTGTGAGTTTTGTTTAGTAGCAGAACTTAAAACTGAGTATCAGCTCTGGAGTCGATCATGTTGAAAGTAGCGCCAGCCCTACCAGTTCCGGCGTCTTTGGTTGAAGATTTGGATCTTGTCTTGGCCAGCAAGGCAGGAGATGTTGCTGCATTTGAGCAGCTTGTGGCGCGTTATCATCGCAAACTTCTTCGAATTGCACAGCATATTACACATAATTTGGAAGACGCCCAGGATGTGGTACAGGAAACATTCCTCAAGGTTTTTGAAAACCTCGACGCCTTCCGAGGGGATTCGAAGTTCTCAACCTGGTTGTTTCGCATCGCGGTGAATCAGTCCCTCATGGGATTACGGAAGCAACGCACAAAGCAGCGCGCAGGCATAGAGTTTCCATTGGATTCTGACGAGGAAGGCAATCTGCCGCTCGATTTTTCCGACTGGCGACCAAATCCTGAGGAACTTTATAAAACCTCAGAACTCCGAGAACTGCTCAGTGGCGCGTTGCAGGAGTTGAGTCCCGCATTGAGAGTTGTTTTTGTTTTGCACGACGTAGAAGGACACTCATTGCGAGAAACCGCAGATGCGGTGGGCGCGAGCTTGCCGGCGGTTAAGACGCGGTCGCTGCGGGCCAGGCTGCAGCTGCGAGAGCGATTAACCGCTCACTTCAAAAGGGAACTAAATTGGAAAGCCATATACGGGTCGGAACCTGTGGGCAAATTGTGGCAACCGCTGCTCGCTCTGGCCCGTTCGACTGCGGCGATTTGAAGCTGATATCCGAGGACCTATCGCAAATACCAAGTTTTGACAGTCCGGTGATCAAATTGACGAAATATTACAAACTTTTTTCGGCTTCCGCAATCCTATCTATTGAGACGATGCGAAGCCTAGATTGTGCGGAGTAATATAGTGAGTTCATTTCCCCAAGATTCCTGGGTTGCCAATGCCGTGGTCGTCGCAGACCAAGGTGCCCCGATCAGAGTGCTGGTTGCGGAGCCAGATACGGTAAGTCGGCGGCTGATTTGTTCGATCCTCGAGAGCGAACCCGACACAACGATCCTATGCGTTGATAGTTCTCGTCTACTTCCCTCGATTCAAAACTTCGACCCAGATCTGGTCATTCTTGACATAAACACAACGGAGATAAGCCGCACGTCAGGCTGGGAAGATTTGGGGATGAAATCAAGTGCCGCCACTATCATTACTGGATATGACGCGACATCCTTGAATCGATTCTCATTCTTAGCTGCAAATTTACTTGTCAAGCCTTTTGGTGTCGAGCAATTGCAAATTGCCCTTGATGCTGCCAAGTTGAAGATCATTCGGGGTCGGACTGAACTGGCCGCGCCTGAAACATCAAGCAACCAGCAGCACAGCGCAGAGCCGCCGCAATTCTTGAACCGGGTCGCCGTTGAAAGTGGCGAAACCATCGCTTTAATAAACGTTAAGGACATTCTATGGCTGCAGTCGTTCGGAAATCATATTCGGCTCCATGTCGGAACAGCCACTCATCTTGTTCGGCAGACCATGAAGAGCTTCCAGAGAATGCTCGACCCGAAGCATTTTCTCCGAGTACATCGCAACGCGATCGTGAATCTTGACCACGTACATGAGTTCTTTCTACCGCCAGAAGGAAACATGTACGTGAAGTTGGATAACGAAACCTGTCTGCCGTTGCGACGAGCAAATCGAGCGCTCCTGCGAAAAACGCTGAAAGGTCAATTCTTGGCCTAAGCCTGATTCGGTTCGAGCAGCCCCCCACCATTACTCGTGCGATCGTATCTATTCGTGATTATTCTGATCAGTCGTTCGGGAACGCGATCCACGACATACACTTCCGACGCACCCTTAATGATCGAACAATAAGCAGACAGCAAGCCGACTGGCCCGGCTCCGAATAAAAATAGGATGGCGAGTCGAAACCAGCCGATGCTGGTAAGCCGCGCAAGAACGAGAACTCGAGTTTTGCAGAGAGCTGCGGCTTTAAGCTGCGCTGGGCCGCTGAGCTTCAGCAGAGTCGCTCTTCGGCGGGCGCGTGATCAAAGGAAGAATGGCACTGATTAATACGACCAAGGCAATCACATTCAGAGCTTCCGAGTAGTGCCCGGTATTCTGGCGAATATGGGCGATCAGAGTTGGCCCGAATACCCCGGCAAATCCCCACGCGGTGAGCATCAAGCCGTAGATAGACCCCACGTTAGTTGGTCCGAAGTAATCGGCGGCAAAGGCAGGCATAGTTCCGAAGCCGCCACCGTAGCAGAGCAGTACAATGAACGCCAACGCCGTGAAAGTTCCGAAACTGGAGACATGCGGCATCATCCAGAACACAACGGCCTGCACCAGGAACATAGAAAGAAATACCATTCTGCGGCCGATGGCGTCGGAAAGCCACGCCCAGAGAAATCTCCCGATCCCATTCCCGATGGAGATGATACCCACCATTCCGGCGGCCAGCAGCGCGCTGACATGCGTGATCTCCTGGGCCATGGGGGCGGCCTGAGAGATAATCGAAATTCCTGCCGAGGTGTTCAGAAACAAAATTGCCCAGAGCACATACCACTGCCATTTTCCCAAGCCTTCGCTGAGGGTGTATTCCCGCGTGGTGCGCTGCTTGGTTTGCGCGGCCGAAGGTCTCCAGCCCGTAGGTGCGAATCCCGGCGGCGGATCTTTCATGAACAGCGCTGGCACGGTCACGCCAATAAAGTAAGCGATGCCCAGAATCGCGAAGGTCTTGAGCACGCCCACGCTGACGATCAACCGGCTGGCAATCGGCGCCGTGATCAATGCCCCCGCCCCAAATCCCGCGACCGCAATGCCGGTAATCATGCCGCGCTTATCGGGAAACCATTTCACCAGCGTGGCGACTGGCACGATATACCCCAGCCCAATTCCAATTCCACCGAGAACTCCGTACGAAAAATACAGCCAATACAAATGTCCGCCGGAAAAGCTAGCGAGAAAAACACCCGCCCCATAAAAAAATCCTGCAACAATCGCAACTAGTTTGGGCCCGGATTTGCGCATCCATAGGCCGCCCACAAAAGCCGCAAAACCCAGCACCAGGATAGCGATGGTGAATGTCAGCGTGACCTGCGAAATCGTCCAGCCGAAAGCTTTCGTAAGCGGAATGCGAAAAACGCTCCACGCATAAACCGCGCCCAGGGCGATTTGCATAATTACACCGGCAACAGCGATTGACCAGCGATTCGTTGAGGCGGAATAACCAGGCTGGTTAGGTACAGCGGGACGGGTCGATTCTGCCATAATCTGCTCCTCAGGGGACTCTCTCGCTCGAACTTTAAAATGAGCAAGCGTCCAGCAGCCCGGGGTAAGTCCTCCAGTTATATAACAGGCTGCAGCGCCCCAGTGTACCCGAATCCTTGCTCATGCGTTGTTAATGGACTGTTAATCGGTAGCTGAACAAAATCGGTTTTTCGGGAACAAACTCTGAGTACTTGGCGTACTGTAATTCGTGACCCGAATTACGGTAAGCTCTTGGGGGTCAATGATTCACGCCGGGGGGAATATGCGCAGATTAATACCAATTATTTTGGGCATCTTAACTATCGCGGTGCTGCCGGCTGCGGCCCAGGGCACGCAGTCCGCTGAACTTGGCTCGATCACCATCGTCTTCAACAATGGTCACAGCCAGAATATTCCTCTCGACGATATTGCGAGAATCGAGTTCAAATCGGGGCCGATCGTGATTTTTAAGGACGGGCATCAGCAGAAGCTTTCAGGCGACGTCGCACGCATTGAGTTCTCTTCACAAACGAAAGACATGCCCTTCGGGCGCAACCGTTTTGTGGGCAAGTGGGAGGTTGGAGTCGGCTCCTTCGGCGCGGGGCATTTTTTCATTACCCTCGAACCCAATGGTGAGGCCCGCAAGACACTCGGCTCCAGCCACGGAACCTGGACCGTCGCGGATGGCGAGGCCCAGATTAGTTGGGAAGATGGTTGGCATGACGCCATTCGCAAGGTCGGTTCCAACTACGAGAAGCGTGCCTACGCCCCTGGGAAGCCCTTTTCTGATGAGCCGTCCAATGTGACCGACGCGAAAAACACCACGGCTCAACCGATCTAAACGAAGCTAGTTGACTGCTTGGTTGACGCGTCCGACTGAAGCTATAGGACTACCTCTCCTTCATTGCTACACTCTCTGATTGCGCGTCGGAACGAACTTTTGCTTCTACTGCCGCGTATCCTTTACTGCGAAACGGATTGTGGCAGGTCTCGAATGTGGCTTTCAGTCGTCAGCCCTCAGCCGTCAGGAAGCGCGCTTTAGGCGCGGTCGCAAAGAAAGTAACTGGGCGATTGATTTACTTCCTGATGACTGAAGGCTGACGGCTGAAAGCTCAGAACAGCGTTGTCATGATCCGCAGACGATTCCGGGGAGTACGTCTTGGAAGACGCCCATGTGGCAGCTTTGCTCGTCCGTCGCTGCGTTGCCGGCGACGCCGTTGCATGGGAGGAGATCGTTCAGCGGTATCATCGTCGTATCTATAACATTTGTTATCGATTCGCTGGATCGGCCGATGACGCACAGGACCTGGCTCAGGAGGTCTTCATCAGAATGTATCGGACGCTGAATTCTTACGATGCTGAGCGCGGGGCATTCATGACCTGGGTGACCACGCTTACCCGCAATCTGCTGGTCGATCATTTCCGCAAGACTAAAAATGACCGCCTTACCGATTCTCTGGACGCCTCAGCCTCCAGCGAACCGGATGCCATGCCCCTGAGCGACCGCATTCCCGACGAAGGCCCAGCGCCCGACAGCGGTGTCCAGAGTCGCGAAACCCGCGACGTAGTACACCAGGCTTTGCAAAAGCTCTCCCCGGAGCTCCGGGAAGCAGTGATTTTAAGGGACTTACAGGATATGGATTATCGCGAGATCGCCACGGTACTAAAGGTACCCGAAGGCACCGTTAAATCAAGGATTAACCGGGGGCGTGCGGAACTTGGACGCCTCCTACAACGTACATATAGGCAGGTGATGTGATGCCAGGCAAAGAAGATAACCGGATGAGCTGCTCGGAATTCGACGCGCTGCTCAGCCAGGCCATAGACGGCACCTTGGCCGGCGAAAAACTCGCATCATTCGAAGCTCACGGACGGGTGTGCCAGCTTTGCGGCCCGCTGCTCTCCGAAGCCGAAGCGGGACATACCTGGCTGAAGTCGACGGCCGAAGTTGAACCTCCGCCAGAACTGGTTACGAATATTCTTTTGCGAACCAGCGGAGTCGTCTCCGCCCAACGCCATGCCGCTGGAAAATCAGAATCCGGGTCATGGATGGCGCGTATTCGCAACTGGGCTGCGGTCATCGGTTCACCGGTAGTTGCCATGGCGCGGCAGCCACGGTTTGCAATGTCATTTGGCATGGCTTTCTTCACTTTGTCTGTGACCCTGAGCCTTGCCGGAGTCAAATTAAGCGACCTGCGGCATCTGGATCTTCGTCCGAGCGCCATCCGCCGCACGTATTATGAAACTAGTGGCCGGGTGGTGAAGTATTACGAGAACATTCGCTTCGTTTATGAAATCGAATCACGGGTGCGGCAGTTCAAAGAAGCTGCAGCCCCCGCGGAACAACCATCGGAGCAACAGAACAACAACGATCGCAAGAACAAGACTAAGAACGATACCAGTGGACAGCCCGAGCAAAAACAAGAGCGTAACTACAGCCAGGAGGGGAACCAGCCTATATTTGCTGCTTTCTTTCCTGTTTACAGGGGACCCGAACCAGCGCGCCGTTCGAATGTTGGGGCGCCAGAGCCAACTGTAGTGTCGGTGACCACTTGCAGGAGGTTCTCATGAACTGCGCTAATCATCCACAATCGCCGGTTGCGGCTTATTGCCGTACCTGCGGCAAGCCACTATGCACTGCGTGTAGCCGTCCAGTCATGGGTGTGGTTTACTGCGAGAACTGCCTGGCTCAGCGGGTGGGCACAACTGCGCCTCCGCCGGCAAGTTCATATCAGCCATCCAGCTCGTACACCGGTGTCAGGAGTCCGGGAGTGCCATCGAGCGCAAATCCGAGCGGACCCAATCCCGCATTGGCCGGCATACTGGGCGCGATTCCTTTCGGAGTAGGCGCGATTTACAACGGCCAATACACAAAGGGCTTGGTTCACTTGGGAATTTTTGTCGCCCTGGTCGTCGCCTTGAGTTCAAACCTGGCAGATTATTGGTACATCATTCTCGGCATTGGGATGGGATTCTTTGTCGTCTACCAGATACTGGACGCCATTCATACCGCTCGAGCAATCCAATCGGGCCGTCCCGCCCCCGATCCATTCGGCCTGACTATGGCCTTCAGTCCGGGCAACCCACAAGCAACTCCGGGGCAAGTTAGAGATTTCGCGAAGAGCGTGCCCACAGGGGCGGTGGTTTTAATCGCGCTAGGCGTGCTTTTCTTACTGCATAACCTGGGATTCTGGTTCCTACGAGCTGATGTCCTCGGGCCCTTGGTGATGATCGCGATTGGAGTCTGGCTATTGGCGCGGCGTCTCGGCTCACCCGGCGGGATTGCGGGATGCGGCGCTCGAGGATTGATGGGACCTGCAGTCCTCATGACCATAGGAGCGGAATTCCTCTTAAACAACCTCGGCATTGTTCCCTTTGGACGAACTCTGCCCGTGCTCCTGATCGTGATTGGAGTGGTGCTGGCGGTGCAACGTACGGCGCATCATTCCGGCGAGACTTATACCGCTCCGCCTGCAACCGGGTCTAACGATACGTCGACACCTGCCCCACCCGCAGAAAATCCGGTGCCACCTTCGGAGGTGAAAAATGGCTAGCGCCACGCAAGTTCCTCCTCCGCCAGCGCCCCCGATTCGGCCGCGCCCGCCGCGTTCCCTGGCCGGCCCGGTGGTGTTGATTGTTATCGGAATTTTCTTTCTGCTGGGAAACCTGCGCGTTCTCTACTGGCATGACCTGGGGCGCTGGTTCGCGCATTACTGGCCGGTGCTGCTGATTCTTTGGGGCATCATCAAGCTGATTGAATATCAGCAGGCCAACCGCGCCGGAACTCGTTCTCCTGGAATTGGTGCGGGTGGAGTTTTGCTGGTGATTTTTCTAGTCGTCGCAGGGCTGATTGCGACCCAAGCGTATAACTTCAACTGGCCCGAGATTCGCGATCAAATGCACATTGAGACGGGGGATGTTCCCTGGTGGGGACACACCTACGATTACAGCTCCGACATGGCGCAGGCTTTTCCTGCCGGAGGAACTCTGCGAGTATCCAGCACCCGGGGTGCAATCAATGTCAGCGCATCGAGCGACAGCCAGTTGCACCTCACCGTGCATAAGCGGATCAATGCCGAAAAGCAAGAGGAAGCCGATAAATGGAATACGCAAACCCAGCCGCAAATTAACGTAAGTGGTCAGACCGTCACGCTAAAGGCCAATACTCAAGGATCTGGCGACCATTGGGTGAGCGACGATCTGGATATTGCGTTGCCCCGAAAAGCCTCAGTCGTGGTCTCCACGACCCATGGCGATATCAGCGTAATGGGGCGGGACGGTAATGCCGACATCAACAGCCAGAACGGCGACGTGTCAGTTACCGATCTGAACGGAAGCCTCACCCTCGACTTGCAACACAGTTCCGCGCGGATTTCGCAGGTCTCGTCCGACGTGACCATTCAAGGCCGCGCCAACGACGTTGCGATCGAAGACGTAAAGGGCACGGTCCATCTCGACGGCGACTTTATGGAGAGCGTAAAACTATCGCGCATTGCCAAGCCGGTCAGCTTCAAATCAACTCGCACGAATATGGATCTTTCGCAGGTCAATGGGTACCTCAATCTCGACTCCGGCGATCTGGAAGCGACCAGTATTGTCGGTCCGTTCCGTCTGCGCACCCGTTCGAAAGACATTATGCTGAACGGCGTTTCGAATGATGTTCACGTCGAGAACGAGAACGGCGCGGTGGAAGTGCATTTCAATAAGCTCGGCGGTCTGGACGTCAGGAATGCCAAGGGCGACATTAGAATTTTCGTCCCTGCGAAGTCAGGTTTTCAACTCGATGCCCGGGCGCAGGATGGCGAGATCCAGTCTGACTTTAGCGATCTAAAGATCAACAATGGCGACGAAAACTCTTCGGCTACCGGCGCCGTGAATGGTGGCGGCCCACACATGATCATTGAAAATGCGCACGGCAGCATTGAGATACGCAAGGGAACGGCAGCGGCAAAACCAGAAAACCCAGAACGTAGCGAGCGTCCGGAAAAGCCAGAACCGCCGGAGCCGACCGAGAACTGAGTGGGACCTCTCCGTCGCTCCATGGTAAAGTGTCTTGCTTCGGAGGGTACCGTGACGCAAACAGCAGCGCCTGACTTTGCCCATCTCAAATCCCGGATGAAATCGATGTGGACGGCCGGCGATTTTGGCCAGATCGCCAATTACTCCGCACACGCTGGGGTTGAGTTCGTAGCACGCACCGATATCAGAGCCGGCGCGCGGGTTCTGGATGTCGCCTGTGGCACGGGCAATGTATCCTTGCCCGCGGCCCGCGCGGGCGCGACGGTGACTGGCGTCGATATTGCCCCAAACCTTCTCGATCAAGCACGAAAGCGTGCATCCGCGGAAAATTTGAGCATTCGTTTTGATGAAGGCGATGCCGAAGACTTGCCTTATCCAGAGGCTGAATTCGATATCGTGCTTACGATGTTCGGCGCCATGTTTGCGCCCCGCCCGGAAAAAACTGCCGCCGAACTCATTCGCGTGTGCCGCCCCGGAGGACTAATCGCCATGGCGAACTGGACTCCGCAAGGCTTTGTAGGCAAGACCTTTCAGCTCACCGCAAAAATCGCGCCTCCTCCTCCCGGCGTCGTTCCGTCGGTGTTATGGGGCGACGAGGCCACGGTAAAGCAACGCTTTTCGCAAGGCATTTCGAAGCTGACACTCACCCGGCACACTGTAACGTTCGAATATCCCTTTAGCCCAAAAGAAGTCGTGGCGTTCTTTCGCCAATACTTTGGGCCTACGCAGACGACTTTTGCCCGGCTCGATAAAGCCAACCAGGAGCTGCTCGCCTCCGAACTCGAAACAGCTTGGATCGAAAATAATCAAGCAACCGACGGCACCACAAAAGTTGAAGCCGAATATCTGGACGTGAGAGCCATTCGCGCGTAGGCTGCCAAGCTGTGTAAGCTTGAGTGGTTCATGAGCTCATCATCCCCCACTGCCGAAGGCTTTCGTCTCATCTTTCGACGACCAGCTATTCCACTCGCGGAAATCGCCTGGAGGTGGGCGTGCGCTGCCGCTCTCTGGTTTCTGAGCGCGAGTTTTCTGGTGCAATACGCCGATTCCCTTCGCGCCAATAAAGTCGATCGATTGCTATTAGGCACGCATCAGCCCGCTCTGATATTACGAGCTCTTCATCGCATCGCCCACGGCAGCGCATTGCGATTTACTGCTGGCGGCATCGTGCTCGCAATCGGGTTGATCATCGGGTGGATACTTCTGTCATCGCTTGGCCGGGCGGCAACATTGAAAGCCATGATGGCAGACCTGGATATCAGCCCACTGCCAAATCCTCATCGAGGGATGATCTTCTCTTTATTTGGGCTGAGTTCGCTGCGTGTCGCCGCCGCTCTGGCCGCGATTGTAGCGGCGTTCGGCGCTGCCTTGGTTGCCAGCGGCATATGGGCCTCCACACACTTGTCTACCACTGACGCCGCCCGACTGTGGCTTGCATTGCTGTTTTTAGTTTGGACAGCCTGGGGAATGCTGAACTGGCTGCTCTCAACCTCGGCCATTTTTGTTGCCACAGATTGCCTGGCTACGTTCCCTGCCATATCCGCGACGGTTGGCTGGTCTCGCGACCGACTGGGTTCCGTTCTCGCTGCCGGGATCTGGTTTGGCCTGATTCATGGCGGAGCATTCCTGAGCGCGTGTGGCGCAGCGTTGACCGTCCTAAGCATGGCTCAAGTTCTTGGGCCAGGGCCGACCTTGTTCCTTGAATTTCTGATCGTTGTAATCTATTGTGCGGTCGCAGACTGGCTCTACATCGGACGGCTGACTGCGTATCTTGCGACAATTCGCGGCGGAGACACACTCGTTCTGCCGGAACCGGCGCCACTGTTCCCGCCAAATGAAACAGCCTCGATCGACCAAAGCGAATTGATTCTGAGCGACGTTCCGCTGCTCGCCACGTAGGGCAATACAAAGGTTCGGCTCCGATTTCCTTCGTGATACTTCGTGTCCTTCGTGGTAAACGCTTTTGAAGGTGTTATGCGAACACAAAAGCACTAACCACAAAAGACACTAAGGAACGCGAAGTAAAGCCTGAATTTTCCTTCGTGATCATTGAATTTACGGCGGCGGTTCCCTTTACACGGCTCTGCTGATTTGAGAAACTCATCCGTGGAATCCCAATCAATTGTTGTCCTGGATTTCGGGGCACAGTATTCGCAACTGATTGCCCGCCGCGTTCGCGAGCAGAACGTCTTTTCCGTCGTCCTTCCTTGCACCGCGAAGATTGAAGAAATCCGCAAGTACTCTCCGGCTGGAATTATTCTTTCCGGTGGCCCTTCCTCCGTGTATGACAAAGACGCCCCCGTCGCCAACTCTCGCATCTTTGGCTTAGGCATCCCCGTGCTCGGAATCTGTTACGGCCTGCAATTTATGGCACATGTGCTGGGAGGAAAAGTCCGCGCCGCCAAACACCGTGAATACGGCCACGCGCAAGTTGAAGTAGTTGCTGACTCACAATTGTTCGACGGCCTGCCCCGCAACCTTGACGTATGGATGTCCCACGGCGATGAAGCTCTCGAATTGCCCGCCGGATTCCAGTTAGTTGCGAAATCGCCCAGCGCAGTAGCCGCGATCGAAAACACCACGCGGCAGTTGTTTGCCGTGCAGTTCCATCCTGAAGTTCGCCACACCAAATTAGGCACCGAGCTTCTTCGAAACTTCGTCTTATATATCTGCCAGGCCAAGCCCACTTGGACGCCACAGCACTTCGTCGATTCTACGGTCGCTTCGGTTCGTGAGACGGTGGGTTCCGGAAGGGCCATCTGCGCTCTCTCCGGTGGCGTAGATTCAGCGGTCGCGGCCACCCTGGTGGATCGTGCGCTTCGCGACGGTGACAAATCCCGGCTCACATCGATTTTCGTGAACAACGGGGTACTGCGCAAAAACGAATTCGAAAAAGTGCAGCAGAATTTACGCGAAAAACTTGGGCTGCACGTAATTGCAGTCGATGCCACCGAGCGTTTTCTTTCAAAGCTTGCCGGCGTCACCGATCCCGAAAAGAAGCGCAAGATCATCGGCAACGAATTTATCGCGGTGTTTGACGAAGAAGCTCGCCGCATTGAAAAAGAAGAAGGCGACGTTGACTGGTTAGTACAAGGCACGCTATATCCGGACGTCATCGAGTCCATCTCGGTGCGCGGGCCCTCACAGGTCATCAAGTCCCATCACAACGTCGGCGGACTGCCGGAAAAGATGAAGCTAAAACTCATCGAGCCGCTGCGGGATCTTTTCAAAGATGAAGTTCGCGTGATCGGGCGCGACCTGGGAATGCCCGAAGAAATTTTGCAGCGACAGCCATTTCCGGGTCCTGGCCTGGCGGTGAGAATTCTGGGCGAAGTCACTCCCGAGCGGCTGGCAATTTTGCGCGAATGCGATGACATTGTGGTCAACGAAATCAAAAAGGCCGATCTCTACACGAAAATCTGGCAATCGTTCGCTGTGCTGCTGCCGGTGATGTCCGTCGGCGTGATGGGCGATCAGCGGACTTACGCCTATACCTGCGCCATTCGCGCGGTGCACTCGGAAGACGGTATGACGGCCGACTGGGTTCCGCTCCCGCACGAAGTTCTCAAAACCGTTTCCAGCCGGATTGTGAACGAAGTGCACGGCGTCAATCGCGTAGTTTACGACGTGACCTCGAAGCCGCCGGGCACAATCGAGTGGGAATAGAGTTGGTCTGCCGTCCGGCAATTCGTCCCGCAACGCAACTTCCTGTTTCCTGAAATCCTTTTCTACTCTAAAATTGCTGCGCTCCTAACCTTCTTACGATTGTCGAGTCTAACCGCTATGAAACTTGTCTGGCTATCGCTGTGCGTGTTCTTGTTTGGTGCGGCATCAGCTTTCGGCCAGTCCAATTCTGCTGCGCAGCCGGCGCTGCCGTATTCACCCAGCTTGAACCTGGATTCCATGGACCGTTCCGTCGATCCCTGCGCGGATTTTTATCATTATTCGTGCGGCGGCTGGCAGAAGAAGAATCCGATCCCGCCTGATCAAACATCGTGGGCGGTCTACGGCAAGCTGTACGTGGACAATCTCAACTTCCTGCGCACCATCCTCGAGCAGGCGGCCTCATCCGGCGGGGAAAGAAATGCGGTCACCCAAAAGATCGGCGACTTTTACGGGGCATGCATGGATGAGAGTGCGGCCGAAAAGCGCGGCCTCTCCGGGCTGCAGCCAACACTCGATGAGATCTCGAAATTAAATTCCGCGGCGCAGCTCACTCAGCTGATCACTCAGCTGCAGCTCACTTTCAATAAGATTTTGTTCGAAGCTGGATCTGAACAGGACCCTGACGATTCCGACAAAGTGATCGCAGGATTGGACCAGGGCGGCCTCGGCCTGCCCGATCGCGACTACTACACCAAGGATGACGCGAAGTCGAAAGAGACCCGCGAGCGTTACCTGCAGCACGTCCAAGCCGTTTTCCAACTGATGGGTGACAGCGTAGAGACCGCCAAAGTCAATGCGCAAACCGTCATGCAGCTGGAAACCGAACTGGCCAAGGCCTCACAGACTCTGGTGGCGCGACGCAATCCTTACAACCTGAAGCACAAAATGACGCTGGCGGAGGTCACGCAATTGGCGCCGGCTTTTAACTGGAAGGCTTATTACCACGACGTATCCTACCCCGCGTTTGAAACTATCGACGTAAACTCGCCCGATTTTTTCAAAGAAGTGAACGCCTTGCTGACCTCTGAACCGGTCGCCAACTGGAAAACCTACTTGCGTTTCCATGTGGTCGATTCCGAGTCGCCCTACCTGTCGTCGAAGTTCGTCGACGAGAATTTTGATTTTTACCGCAAATACCTTCGCGGGGTAACGGAACAGCAGCCGCGCTGGAAGCGCTGCGTCGCGTACACCGACCGCAACCTGGGCGAAGCTGTCGGCCAGGCTTATGTTGCCCACGTCTTCTCCCCGGAACTCAAGCAAAGCACCCGGCAGATGGTTGTGAATATTGAAGACGCTATGGCGGAGCGCATCTCACAGCTCGACTGGATGAGTCCGGAAACCAAGAAGCAGGCGCTCATAAAACTGCACGGCATTCGCAACAAGATCGGCTATCCCGACAAGTGGCGCGACTACAGTTCCCTGACTATTATTCCCGGAGATTTTCTCACTGACATCCAGCGCGCGCACCAATTTGAAAGCCGCCGCGATATAAACAAAATCGGAAAGCCGGTCGACCGTAATGAATGGGATATTTCCCCGGCGACCGTCGACGCTTATTACAACCCGCAGATGAATGACATCAATTTCCCAGCGGGCGTGCTGCAGCCTCCTCTCTATGACGCCAAAATGGATGACGCGCCGAATTACGGCGACACCGGGGGCACCATCGGCCACGAACTCACTCACGGCTTCGATGATGAAGGCAGCCAGTTCGATGCGAAGGGAAACCTGCGAAATTGGTGGACCAAGGAAGACCGCGAAAAATTTGACGCGAAAACCAAGTGCGTGGAAGACCAATACGGGCAGTACGTTGTGGTTGACGATGTTCACATTAACAGCGCGCTCACCCTGGGCGAAGACGTCGCGGACCTCGGCGGCGAAATATTGGCGTTCATGGCGTGGAAAGATGAAACCAAAGACAAGAACCTGCAACCGATCGATGGGCTCACGCCCGAGCAGCGCTTCTTTATCGGCTTTGCGCAGTGGGATTGCGCCAACGAACGGCCAGAAGACTTACGGGTTCGCGCCGCGACTGATCCTCATTCTCCGGCGCAGTATCGCATCAACGGAGTGGTGGTGAACATGCCGGAGTTTTCCCAAGCGTTTTCCTGCAAGGCGGGGCAGCCGATGACCAAGCCGGTCGAGAAGGTTTGCAAAGTGTGGTAGCAAAAGATGGCGCGCTTATTCCGATGGGGTCATCGCGCCTTCAAGATTATTGCTGAGCGTCAGCCGTGAGTGGACCAACCGAATTCCTCACCGAAACAACTGGGCGAGCAGTGGTCACCGCCGGAACCGGAGGCCGCTGCTCCAGCGTTCCTAATAACGGCGTATCGTACACTGCCATATCCAGCGAGATAAATTGATTATTGGCGCACATGTTTTCGATCATGCGACGCTGCCTTGAAGTCAGCACCTTCACCGGCAAATGCTCAAAATGGCGGAACACCCAGATTAAGTACAGCCGTTGCATGAATGACGGGTTCAAATATCGCGGCCCGAGTGGGGTCAAAACCCGCAACACACCTGAAAACAACTTTTCAAGCCACATGAAACCGTTCCCTAGAGGATTTTAATTAGCGACGAAGGAGGCGCTGCAATTCCGAGTCCATGAATTATGCCTCGAAATCGCTCGGTTGGGAAGGGCCGCGCGTGAAATTTTTATAAGCTCGAAAATTTTCCGTCTCACAGGAGCGCGAATTTCCGCTTCTGGTAACGTGTTGGGTGGAATACGATGAAGGCTAATCGCGAAATCCCGCGCCGGACAGGGCTTGCGCGGGCGCTCTCGAAATCGGGCTTCTGCTCGCGGACCCAAGCCCTCGGTTTAGTCGGCGAGGGCCGGGTGCGGCTGAACGGAAGTACTACCCGCAATCCGGAAGCCCCGGTCCGGCTTGGCACCGACCACATTGAAGTCGACGGCGCACCAATCAACGCGGCGAAAGGCATTTATCTGATGCTTAATAAGCCCGGCGGCCTGGTCACGACGCGACTCGACCAGAAAGGCCGCGAGACCATCTACTCCCTGCTTCAAGATGTGGAGAAATGGGTCGCGCCGGTAGGACGGCTGGATATGGCCAGCGAAGGCCTGCTTCTGCTGACTAACGACTCCGCCTGGAGCGCGCGAATCGCCTCTCCCGAGACACACATACCGAAGACTTACCATGTTCAGATCAACGCCGTAGCAGACCAGTCACACCTCGATCGTCTCAACCGCGGAATTCGCAGTGCGGGCGATCTGCTTGTCGCCAAAAACGCTACCATTTTGCGCCGCGGAAAAAGAAATTCCTGGCTGGAGATTGTGCTCGACGAAGGCAAGAATCGCCACATCCGCAGAATGCTGTCAGAGCTCGGAATCGAAGTATTGCGCCTGGTGCGGGTTTCGATCGGCACGGTTGTGCTGGGAGATTTACCCAAAGGCAAGTGGCGTCCCCTCACGGATCAGGAGAAAGAAACTCTGGCAGGGGAAAACGATTCGTGGGGCGACGGGCGTCCCCGCCCGTCTAATGCTGAAGCGCCAAAATGATTTTGGAGCGACGAGCGCCCTCGCTCGTCCTACTCCATCACTCCCGTGTCATCGGATAGTTCTTATCCCGCCACTCTCGTACCCCGCCATCCATCGATAGAACATTGGCGTAACCCATCTTCTGCAAATTGTCGGCCGCCATCGCCGAACGAAAGCCTCCGCCGCAGTACAAAATCATGGGAGTCTTCACATCCGGAACCCGCGTCTCAATGTCGCGTTCAATGATTCCCTTGCCGAGATGAATCGCTCCGGGTAGATGATCTTTCGCGAATTCGCTCTCTTCGCGGACGTCCACCAGCAAAACCTTATCTCCCTGATCTAGCTTCTGTTTAACCTCATCAACCGTGGTTTCCTTAACTCTCGATTTCGCGTCATTAACGATTTTTAAGAAGCGCGGCGTGTGTTGCATAGAACCTCCCGACTCTGGTGTAGAGACGTTGCTCGCAACATCTCTCATAGCTCACTGCACAGCTTCTTCCATCTGCCCTTTGAATGTGCAATCTTCCGGATTCTTGTCATCGCGCAGTCCGAGAAAAACCGGGGCGCGTAACTTTAATCCCCCTTCAGAAGTTTCATGCGTCCACTCGGAAAATTTCACTTCCGCCACCCGCAGGGGTTTGACCCAGTGCACGTTCTTGGCATCGACCGGGCCGGTGAAAGGGCTCTTCTTGCTCTCAATCTCTTTCAACACTTCGAAGATTTGCTTCAGAGTAGCGTGGTTGAAGCCCGTTCCCGCGTGGCCCACGTGGATCAACTGCTTCTGGTCGTTGTAAAGGCCGAGCACCAGCGAGCCAAAATATTGCCGCGCGCCTTCGGGACTGGTGTATCCCCCGATCACGCAATCAGCCGTCTGGGTTATTTTAATTTTCAGCCATTCGCGACTTCGCCTCTCCTCGTAACAGCTATTACATTTCTTCGCGACAATTCCCTCGAGTCCCTTTTGTTTTGCGACTTGGAACAAGGCCACGCCTTGACCGGCATGATGATCGGAGTACCGGACCAACTCTCCTGATGGAAGAATTTTTCGCAGCACCCGCTTGCGGTCGTCCAGACCGACCCGTCGCAGATCGTACCCATCGAGGTAGATTAGGTCGAAGACGTAATACAAGATGGGCAGATCGGGACGCGCCGCTTCCTGCCGGCCATGCGCCCGAATTCCGGTTCGCTGTTGCATCAGGCTGAATGATGGACGGCCGTGTTCATCGAGCACGACTACTTCGCCATCGAGAATCGCGGATTTCGCGAGCACCAACTTTGGCAACTCACGCAACTCCGGATAGCGTGGACCGAGGTCGTTTTGGTTGCGCGAGACCATGCGCACTTTTCCGTTCTCGATGAACGAGATCACTCGATAGCCATCCCATTTAATTTCAAACAGCCAGTTGGGATCGTCGAAAGGATCTTCCGCAATTGAAGCCAGCATCGGCTGAATTGCCGTCGGCATGGCGCGTTTGGCCGCGCCTTCTAAATCTTTGACTAAGGAAGCGCCATCGGAATCTTCGGCGTCAGCGGCCTTTACGGTTACCTGAGCTTTTTTTTTTGCTTCGGTCTTTTCCGGTTTGACTTTAGCTTTCGCGGCTGACTTCGGGGGTTCAGCTTTTTGCTTTCGTTTATCCAGCTTGGCGATGGTATCAGCCAGCCACGCAGCCTTCACTCCACCTCGCGATACTTTCTTGCTGCTGGTCCACTCCGCCGAGCCTTCGTCGCCCGCGATCTGTGCCATGGTTTGCCCGCTGAGCACTGAGGTGTCGTATTTATCGATATTAAATTGTTCGTCGACATACTTATCATGCTTCTTGATCATCAACCACTCATTGCCTTTGCTTCCGGGACGCCGCGCTTTGATGTGGATCAGCGCGAAATCGCCATTCAATCTTTTTCCCTTCAGGCGAAATTTCAGATCGCCTTTTTTGATCATAGCAACCGCCTCGGCTTCGGTCCCGGGCACGTATTCTCCATTGACCGGAACCGGAGACAATGGCTCCCATGTGCCAACGTCCCACACCATCACTGTGCCAGCGCCATAGTTGCCCTCAGGAATGGTTCCCTCAAAATCAAAGTATGAAACCGGATGATCTTCAACCTGCATGGACAACCGCTTGTCAGCGGGATTCAGCGACGGGCCTTTGGGAACAGCCCATGACTTCAACACCCCCTCCATCTCTAAACGGAAGTCATAATGCAGGCGAGTAGCGCGATGGCGCTGCACCACAAAGCGGTGGCCTTTGCTCTTCTCGACTTTTGCTGGAGGCTCAGGAGTTTCTGAGAACCGGCGTTTGCGTTTGTATTCCTCTAGTGGCACGACAGATATTGTAAAGAAAGAAGGGCAGAGAAGCGCAAAAGCAAATGCAGAAGTTCCAGAAGTCGGAATGCAGAAGTTCCAGAAGCGGAGATTTCAGATTGAAGGTTTTAGATTTTAGATTTAGAAACGAATGTATGCCGCCAAAAGTCTGCAGTCCATAATCTGAAATCTGAAATCTTCAACCTAAAATCATTCTGCATTCTGACTTCTTACTTCTGCATTTGTTGCGGTAGATTCATCTCATGCAGCGCGAATATCCTCAACAGCCGTTGGTAGGTGTGGGTGCAATCATCATCGAAGATGGTCGCGTTTTGCTGATCAAACGTGCCACGGCTCCTCTCCTTGGTGAGTGGTCGATTCCCGGCGGAATGCTCGAGCTCGGCGAGACCTTGCGCCAAGGAGCAGAACGCGAGGCGCTGGAAGAAACCGGTCTGGTAGTTCGTGCTAATGAACTGCTGGGCATATTCGACCGCATCGTGCCGGACCAGGCGAAGCGCACGCTCTATCATTACGTGCTCATTGACTTTCTATGCAAAACAATTTCCGGGGATGTACTCGCGGCGGGCGATGCGTCTGATGCGCGCTGGTTCTCACCACAAGAACTAGCCGCCCTGCGACTCGCGGCCGAGACGGCAGAAATCATTAAACAGGGATTCAAGAAGTTGGGTCCGTAGTTTTTTGTTCCGGCTCATGCAATGTTTCCTCCCATGTATGACGGCAGGTCTGGCAAATCCAACCTGTTCGCTGTAGAGGGATCGGCAAACTTACAAAGAGGCTTCCGTACGCGATCGGCTTATACAGCTCCTCAAAATTGATATCGAGCGACTGACACTTTGGGCAACGCGGCTGCCGGTATTCAGCTGCGCCCTCGAAATCGATTTCTTCGGGTATAGGCTCGGCCAGGATTTGCTTCGCCGCCTCCACATCATCCTGGTCAACCAGTAATTTCACTCCCCCGAGCAGATTCGACCACAACCAATCCATCCGCACCGTATTATCGTCCGCTAGATAGGACTCCACTCCTTCGGATTCAAGTTTGCCCCTAGCGAGCATCGCATCCGGAAGATCTCGAAACCGCTCTAGGATTACTGAATTTCTTTTCGCTGGAGTCTCGCTGGGCTGAGACTCGGATTCCGGTAGTTCGAGATTGCGGCGGTCCAACTCATCCTCCAGCGCTTCCCATGCAGGATCGCTTAGCTCCCCAGATTGAGCCGCAAGCTTGATCAATTCGCCATCACTCATCTGCGAGTAGCGGGCGGCGAAAATTTCGCGTTCGGAGTCTGATGACTTCACGAAGGACATAATACCTAGATTCAAAGCGTATGTCTGGCGTCCGACACCAAGGCTGGATTTTTAGGGGATAAATCGGCCAAATGAAGGTTACAATAGCGCGCATGCGTAGCAGAGTTCCTGCTTTTTTCAGCTTTATTTTCTTGCTTCTTTCACCCTTCGTTGCAGCACAGTCGCAGCCGTCCACCAGTCCAGCGGACACTTCGCAGGAAGGCTTTGTCTTCGAGCAGCTGAAAGAATCGGTTCGATTTGAGAATGATGGCAGCGGCATGCGCGAGACCACCGCGATCATTCGCATTCAAAGCCAAGCCGGAGTGCAAGCCTTTGGTCAGCTCGTGTTCGGTTACTCAACTGCCACCGAAGACCTGAAACTTGATTATGTCCGGGTACGAACTCCAGACGGGCAGGTAACGGAAACTCCCGCCTCCAGCACTCAGGACTTTGCTCCTGAGGTGTTGCAGTAAGCTCCTATGTACAGCGATTTCCGGCAACGCCATGTGTCCGTCGTCGGCATGCGCCCAGGCGTGATTCTCGAATACCATGTGGTGACGACCGTAAAGCCTCTTGCCGCGGGCGAATTCTGGTACGAATACAGCTTCCCCGAAGGCTATGCCTTAACTGACGCAACTCTTCAGATCGATATACCCAACTCACGCGAAATCAAAATCAAAAGTCCTGATCATAAGTTCGACGTTCGCGAAGATGGCGATCGTCGCATCTATACCTGGTCGGTAAAAAACTTCGTTCCAGACCGCAAAAAGCTTGAGCAGGAGGAAGTCGATGATACTCCGGATGTGCAGCTGTCGAGCTTTACGGACTGGCAAGAAATCGCAACCTGGTACGCAAAGTTACAAAGCGGACGGGCAGTCCCAGATGACACGATAAAAAAGAAAGCGTTAGAACTAACTCGAAACGCAATCACACCCGAGGAAAAAACGCGCCGGTTATATGACTTCGTTGCTCGGAACATTCGCTATGTAAGCCTTTCTTTTGGAGTCGGGCGACTTCAGCCCCATGCGGCCTCGGAAGTGCTACAGAACGGCTACGGCGATTGTAAGGACAAACACACCTTGCTTCAGGCGATGCTGGCAGCCGAAGATATTAAAAGCTATCCCGTACTGATCCATTCCGATCGCAAACTGGACGAAGACGTTCCTTCGCCGGCTCAATTCGATCATCTGATCACTGCAGTGAAATTGGGCGACAACCTGACCTGGCTGGACTCAACCGCTGAAGTTGAGCCTTATGGTGAAATCGAATATCAGCTGCGCAATAAGCAGGCGGTAATTGCCACTACCGACTCCCAGGGAGGTTTGCGGCGTACGCCAGCCGAGTCTCCAGTTAAGGACCGAACAACTCTGAATATTAATGCCAAATTCAGCCAGTTCGGCGCATTGGATGCAGACCTGGAACTTACCTCAACTGGAGATGGAGCATGGCCGTTGCGCGGAACCTTTCGCCGAGTCCCGCAGACGGACTGGCCGCGAGTGCTGGAATTCGTCTCTCGCGCCTGGGGTCTGCAAGGAGATATTTCCGATGTGAAAATCGACGCGATTGAAGACACTGCGAAGCCGTTTCACCTGACCTGCCATCTGCACAAAGCGGACTATTTTAAGGTGCCGAACTCCGGAGTCAACTTCCGGCTGCTGCCGGCGATCTCGGTGGGACGTCTGCCGCGAGCGAGCAAGAAGCACTCGGGTGAGCCGCTGGATGTCGGACCTGCCGAAGAGCGAATATATCGTCTGCGTGCCGAGTTCCCGTCTAACTTCAGCGTGCATCCGCCTTCGGACGTGAGCATTACGCGTGATTACGGAGATTATTCGTCGACATACAAACTTTCAAAAAATGTTCTTGAGGGCGAACGGAAAATCGTGCTCAAGGTTAACGAGCTGCCCGCGTTCCGCCGAGCTGATTACGAATCATTTCATAATGTGACAACGAGCGCTGTAGAGGAGACCCCCTGGTGCAGCATCGTAAAGCCGTCCGGTACTGCGCTCGCTTCGGCTTCCGAAATTACGGGAACGCCAGCCGAACTTCGCGAGGCCGGCAGTGCCGCCTTGAAACGGCAGGACTTCGCCACAGCCGCAACCTTGCTGCAGCGGGCGGCCGACCAGGATGGAGCCAGTAAAGAAGGTTGGGACGAACTCGGCCAAGCGTATTCGGCTCTCAATGATCACGAAAAAGCAACCCAAGCCTTCAAGAAGCAGTTGGAAGCAGACCCATACCATGCTCATGCCAATGCTGAATTGGCGTCAGAGCTCCAACAACTAGGGCGTTTTGACGAGTCACTAGCCAGCTACCGCAAGCAAATCGAAATTGCCCCGTCAGACAAATCCGCGCACAAGCAACTTGGGTTGTTATTGGTGCAGCTTAAACGCGATCCTGAAGCCCGCACCGAACTCGAAACTGCCGCAGCTTTTCCGCCTGAAGATCCCGAAGTCAAGATGGCGCTTGCGCAGCTGTATTCGCGAGTCGGGGAGTCGAAGAAGGCGGAAGCAATGATGACCAGTTTGACCGGCGCCGTACTCGAAGCAGGGCGAACCGATTTATTTGCTGCAGCCCTGCGCGACGACATTGACCCCAACCAGACCGAGCATGATGCCGAGAAAAACCTCAGCGACATCGGCGATCAGTTTGATTCCGGTGAATACGACCATCTCAATGCAAACGCCTTCTCTGCAATGGATCTGGTCGCATTGTCGTGGGCACGATTTGGATGGGCGCGTTTTCTGCAGGGAGATAACTTGGCAGCGACGCAATTCCTCGAAGCGGCGTGGAGTCTGAGTTTATCGGGGACGGTGGCAAATCGGCTGGGACGAGTTTACGAAAAAACCGGCGCCCGTGATCATGCCCGACTTCTATATGCTCTCGCGGTCGAGGCGGGAGGATCTGAAGCGGCGGGATCACGAGAAAAAGTCGCGAAACTCAGTCCAATTGGAGTGGAAAAGGAGCTCACGAAAGCGTCAGCAGAGTTAGACAAGATGCGAAATATCAGAGTGCCGCAATTGGCTTCGGGAACAGCTTCTGCTCGGTTCGAGATGCTGTTCGATAACTCGACGAATCCTGAGCGGATACAGTTCTTGGATGGGGACGACTCGCTGCGGAGAACTGATGAGAAACTTCAAAAAGTGGAGTATCCCATCAAGTTTCCTGATATTTCATCAATCAAAGTCGTACGACTGCTAAAGGTATCGTGCTCGGAGTCGTCATGCACGATAACGTTGTTGCCACTCGGTGGAATGGGGTCGAGCAACACAATTGTTCAGCGCAGCGGATCACAAGGTGTTGCGCAACCGCGTTAAATGCTATGGCGATTGAAAATAGAACGGCCCGCAAGCTTTCGCCTGCGGGCCGCCCGGCGGACTGTTTGGGTTGACCAAGAGGTGGTCACTCTAAGTACCCCATCGCGTTTTCTGCACGGGGACAGTGGCCTCTTTGCTAACTCCGGGCCCGGCGTGACCTAACGCCGAGTGGAAATTCCAAACTCACCGGTCGAGTTGCGAAGCACTCAGAGCAACCGCTCTAAGTCTCAGCCACCTCACCTGGTCTTGTTGCACATCTACCACTACAGTCAGAACTTGTCATCAGACCACCTCCTTTCCGGTGTAACTGCAGAATATTACACAATGAACTCACGATCAAGTGGCGGAATCGGGAAAGGAAATAGTGCGGAGCTTCAGGTTTTCAGAGTTTCAAGGTTTCAAGTTTCAGAAGCCTTTGATCATGCCCGCGAATTTCCGTAATTCAAAACCCCAAACGCAACCACAGAGGACAAGATGTTCCTCAGAGGAAGCGACAGAGGCATAAACATTCAATGCGCTCTTCTGTGGTTTTCCTCTGTGTACCTCTGTGCCCTGTGTGGTTCAAGCCTTTCGGTTCTGTTTTTTTGAAACCTTGAAGCTCTGAAACCTTGAAACTTTACTATGATGACAGCAGGTCATGAACTCCGCCTACATCCTCGGCATTGAAAGCTCTTGCGACGAAACCGCCGCCGCCGTAGTGCGCTCCGGCGAAGAACTGATCTCGAACGTCGTGGCGTCTCAGATCGCCACTCATCAGCCCTACGGCGGAGTCGTGCCAGAACTCGCATCGCGTGAGCACTTGCGCGCCATTGTTCCCGTCATTCGTCAGGCTCTTGCGGACGCGGGAAAAACCTACGGATCTATCGACGCGCTTGCGGTTACCCAGGGACCCGGCCTCGCAGGCGCACTGCTAGTCGGAATCAGTTATGCCAAGGCGCTGGCTTTTGCGCTGGACAAGCCGCTGATCGCGGTCAACCATCTTGAAGGGCACATTCACGCCGTGCTGCTTGAAGAGCGGCAAAAAGGCAATCGCGAGCTGCGATTTCCAGTGCTGGCGTTGGTGGTTTCCGGCGGACACACGCATCTTTATCTGGCCGAGCGACACGGTGAGAGCTGGTCGTACGAAAATATCGGCCACACCCGCGACGACGCCGCCGGCGAGGCCTTCGACAAAGTGGCCAAATTGCTCGGCTTGGGATATCCCGGAGGGCCGGTGATCGATCGCCTGTCGCAACACGGCGATCCTAAGGCGGTCAAGTTTGCCACGCCACAACTCAAACATCCGGATCGAAAGGATTCAAAGCTGAAAGATGTTCGTGTAGCCCAGGGCGTCCACGCCCGGGCTGGGGGTGCGTGGACGCCCGCGCCTACGCGTTTCGATTTTTCCTACAGCGGAATCAAGACAGCTGTTCTTCGCTACGTGGAGACGCACAGACTGAAAGATTCGATTGAGGCTAGACGCCACGCGTTGGTTCAGACTCCGAAGCCGAAGCTGGAAGATTATCTTGCGAACTCAGACCAGCAGACGCTCGATCTCGTCGCCTCTTTCCAACGAGCGATGGTCGAGGATCTCGTGGCTAAAACTCTGGCCGCCGCCCGCGAACACGCCGTGGCAACGTTATTTGTGACCGGCGGAGTCGCCGCCAACAATGAGCTACGCCAGACATTCGAGCAGGAGGCCGCGCGCGAAGGATTGCCGGTTTACTTCCCTTCCCGTCCGCTCTCGACCGATAACGCCGCAATGATCGCCGCAGCGGCCTATCCGAAATTCGTGGCCAAAGATTTTGCTGAGATGGATTTCTCCGCAGAAGCGGGAATGGTGCTGAAGTAGCCGTCAGCCGTCACCCATCAGCCGTCGGCGATGTCGTCCAAATCTCTTTGCCGGTCACAAACCTGATCCTTCCAACCAAACCAAATCCTGTCGGAAATGGGAGCTGAGGGCTGATAGCTGACGGCTGAAAAGCTACTCCGCTTCTTCCAGCTTGCTCTCTTCAATTTCCATATCTTTGAATTCGCTGGATTCGAAGACTTCGCTGCATTCGAGGCATTCCACGAATTCAGCGTCTTCTTCGCGGGCTACTACCCGTACACGGGGGTGCTTGCACTTGGACAGATCGTTCTTCATCGGAGGAGGTTGGGCAGGGCGGGATGTGGTCATAGATTCCGGACTATCGCTTTCCCGGGCCGGACCGCCCCGAGCAAACTCGCGCCGGAATTGGCCGTATTTTTATCGCCGACATGGGTAGTTGTCAAGCAAAGAATGATCGGCTGAATATGTGTAAACTTTTGCTCAGAGAGTTCTATGACCGTTGATGTTCCTAACGTGGTGGAACGGGACCACAAGACGCCCGGTGATGTGAAACTACCAATCTACCTCGATAACCATTCGACGACGCCGGTCGATCCGAGGGTCCTTAAGGCCATGCTTCCTTATCTCTCTGAACGCTTTGGCAACGCCGCCAGTCGCAGCCATTCCTTTGGATGGGCCGCCGATGAAGCGGTGGAAACTGCGAGAGCGCAAGTCGCAGCCCTGATCGGCGCAAAACAAGACGAGATTGTTTTCACCTCCGGAGCCACCGAAAGCGACAACCTGGCGATCAAAGGTGTCGCGGAAGCCTATCGCGGCAAAGGCAATCACATCATCACCGTTTCTACCGAACATAAGGCCGTGCTCGATTCCTGTAAGCGGTTGGAGAAATACGGGTACCGTGTAACCGATCTCCCGGTGAAGAGCGATGGATTCATCGATTTGGATGAAATTCGCCGGTCAATGGATGACACGACCATCCTGGTCACCATCATGGCCGCAAACAACGAAACCGGAGTGCTTCAGCCGTTCGGGGAAATAGGCAGACTCTGCCATGAGCGTCATGTCATCTTCCATTCGGACGCAGCCCAAGCCGTCGGGAAAATACCGATCGACGTGGCCCAACAAAACATCGATCTGCTTTCGATATCGGCCCACAAGGCGTACGGACCGAAGGGTGTGGGCGCACTTTACGTTCGCAATTGCATCGAAGTGGTTCCCACAATTGATGGCGGCGGCCATGAGCGCGGAATGCGATCGGGAACATTAAATGTTCCGGGAATTGTAGGGCTGGGGGAGGCTTGTGAAATTTGCCGCGAGGAAATGCCACACGAATCATGCCGCATCACGGGACTGCGCAATCGGCTTCACGAAAAGATCAAAGCCGGGCTTGACGAAGTTTTCGCTAATGGCTCGATGGAGCACCGCCTGCCGGGCAATTTGAATGTGAGTTTTGCGGGAGTTGATGGCGAAGAGTTGATGACCGCCATCGATGACGTCGCAGTTTCTAGCGGAGCGGCGTGCACCTCGGCGCATGTCGAGCCATCGTATGTGTTGAAAGCCTTAGGAATTTCAGATGAACTGGCGCAGGCTTCCATTCGCTTCGGCATTGGCCGCTTCAACACCGAAGCTGAGATCGATTACGTCGCCGCTAAAGTAGTTCATGCCGTCCAGCAACTGCGGGAACTGCGGTAGTCTCTTTCTCTAAAAAACTTTTACCGAGTAGTCACTGTAACCGGATCTTCCACGCTCGCCTCTCTCAAAAACTTCGCGGCTTCTTCCGGTGGCGTGGGATTGATATAGAACCCGGTGCCCCACTCAAATCCACCGACCTTGGTCAGCTTGGGAACGAACTCAATGTGCCAGTGATAGTGATCGTTGCTCGAATCCTGTGTTGGCGAGCTGTGGATTACCAGATTGTACGGCGGGTCATCCAGCACGCGGTTAGCTTTGTTGAGCAATATGCGAATTGATTTTGCCAGATTCTGGAACATGCGCGACGACGAATTCTCAAATGCCGATTCATGCTGTTTGGGCAAGATCCAGGTCTCAAAGGGAAAACGCGGCGCATAGGGCGCGATGGTCAGGAAGTCGTCATTCTCTGCGACCACCCTGATGCCAGCCTCGATTTCCTGCCGTGCGATATCGCAAAAAACGCAGCGTTCTTTATAGATGTAGTACTGCTTGGCGCCTTCGATCTCCTCGGCTACATAAATCGGCACCACCGGCAGCGCGATTAATTGCGAGTGCGCATGCTCCAGGGTCGCGCCCGCGCCTTCGCCGTGATTCTTGAAAATGAGGATGTACCTCAGGCGGCGATCTTTTTTCAGATCGAGAATCCGATCGCGAAAGGTCCACAACACGTCTTCGATTTTCTTCGGTGGCATAGTGGCCAAGGTCTCATTGTGGTCATTGGTCTCAACCACCACTTCATGCGCGCCGACACCGTTCATCTTGTCGAACATGCCCTCGGCCTGGCGATCTAGATTGCCCTCGATTCCAAGCGCGGGAAATTTGTTGGGCACCACCCGGACCGTCCAGCCGGGAGTGTCGCGTTGCGGCTGGCCGCCATTCTGATTCGGGCGATAGGCCTGAATTTCCGGTGGGGTTTTCGCTTCGTTTCCGTAACAGAAGGGGCAAAAGCCGCCCTTCATCTTTACTGATTCACGGGTAAAGTCAGTGGGGCGCTTGGCGCGATCAGTTGAAATAATTACCCAGCGGCCGACGATGGGGTCTTTTCTGAGTTCGGGCAAAGATTAAGTCCTCCACCCGCTGCCACCCGGGTAATTCATTTTACGATGAGAGTGCCGCATTCTGAAATAGCTCGAAAGTCGGCTCCCCAGCGATGCCCTCGTAATAAACGGTGACCACATCAAAGCGCCAAGCCGGCGGCTTGGGAAACTGCCGTCGCGGAAGCGAATGTAGATAGTCGCGAACCACCGCCCGAAGGTCACGCCGCTTCTTCCGATCCACGGCGGCATGGGCGGGCTTCACGTCACGCGTGGTGCGGGTCTTGACCTCGATGAAGCAGAGCACATCTTCGCACACGATCTTTCGCCCATCCGATCAGATCAATCTCGCCGCGATGCCGGCCGGTGCGAAAATTCCGCGCCACCATCACGTAGCCCTGGCGTCGCAGGTAGAAATAGGCGTCTTCCTCGCCGCTACGCCCGGTGCGCAGATGGGCCGCAGTGTGGGTGTGCACCCTTTCGGGGACAAGTCGGTCAAGTCCGCGGAGAAGTCTTTGGGTGATGTGGCCTGAAAACATGAGATCAAAACCTTTACCACGGAGGACACAGAGTTACACAGAGCAAATCCACTGAGGGTCAAATACATAGATGAAAGGGACTAGGGGCTCAATACCTCTGTGGCGTTCCTCTGTGAAACTCAGTGTTCTCCGTGGTGGAGTTTTTCTGCCAGTCATACCCATCCACCATCCTTCTAATTCCGTCTTTCAAGTGCTCCACATGAAAATTGATCAACAAGCCAACTTGCCTTCTACTCAGTCTCATGCAGGAAAGCAGCTGAGATCTGTGAACAGGATTGATTGCATCGTCGCACTTAATCTCAACGATGACGGAGTCCTCGACGATGAGATCAATGCGATATCCGAGGTCGATCTTCTCGCCTAGATAGATGACAGGAAGCCCAACTTCGCTCGCGACCTTGAATCCCCGGCTTCGAAGTTCGTGGATGAGGCAAGCGGGATAAACGCTTTCGAGCAGGCCAGGGCCAAGTGCGGTGTGAACTCTCATTGCGGCGCCGATGATTTGGCGCGTAATGTGGTTTATGCGAAAAGCAATCGGTTGCGGTGCTGCAGCCATGAATCTGCTATATCACAGCTCGGTGGTTTTACTCTGTGATGTCTGTATTGTCTGCAGCTGATTTTTTAATCGGCTCCCAATTCGGGAACTGCGGTCAAGCGAACCTTTACCACAGAGAACACAGAGGTACACAGAGGAAAGACACAGAGGGTTGAAATCCCACACGCTCCTGTGTCTTTCCTCTGTGTACCTCTGTGGTAAAGGTTTTGCTGTTAGACGTTCTTGAACAACTCCGCTCTTGGATCTTCCGGATTTAATTTCGCCAACTCGCGCAGCAATTCCTTGGTCTTCTCATCACGCGGCATGGGCACGGTGACTTTCACCTCGACAATCTCATCTCCGCGGGCACCCTCTTTCGTTGCCGAGGGAACGCCTTTCTCCCGCAGGCGAAGCTTTTGTCCCGATTGCGTTCCCGGCGGAACTTTCAGGATGGCGCGCCCGTCAATCGTCGGCACTTCAATCTTCGCACCCAACGCGGCTTCGGTCGCGGTGACCGGCACAATCACGTAAATGTCATCGCCATCTCTCCGAAACACCGGATGATTCTCAGCGCGAATGATCACATACAGATCGCCTGGCGGGCCGCCATGCAAACCTGCATTGCCTTTTCCCGCAATGCGAATGCGCTGCCCATCGCGCGTGCCCGCCTTGATGCGGACCTCAAGCGGCTCGGTGCGAGTGACCACTCCTTCTCCGTGGCAGACCGGGCAAGTCGAGACATTCTTGCCTGTCCCGTGACAGCGCGGACAGGTGACGTTGAACTTCATGCGGTTGGCGCTTTGCTCGATGGTGCCCTTGCCTTTGCACTGCGGACACACGCCCGGTTGCTCAATCACGCCATTGCCGTGGCAATTCGCGCACACGTCCTGGCGCGTGATGTTCAGGCGCATGACACCGCCGCGAATCGCCGTCCAGAAAGGAACGTTGACCTGATATTCGAGATCGCTGCCCGGCTCCGGACCTTCCTGCGCGACCGCACCCCCGCGTCCGCCGAACATGCTGGAAAAGATGTCGCGAAATCCCCCGCCTCCGCCCGTGCTCGTCGGGCGCTGGCCGCGCGCGCCTTCGAACATGTCATTGAAGTCGAAGCCGCTGAAGTCGAAGGGAACCCCTTGACCTTGTCCGCCTCCGGCCTGCCCGCCGGGATATCCCCCGAATCCGCCCGCCCCAGTTGGTCCGCCGCGAGCGTAAGCTTCAGCCGCCGCGGGATCGATGTTGTCAGAGTAATATCCGAGCTGGTCGTAAATCTTGCGCTTCTTGGGATCGCTGAGAACGTCGTTCGCTTCCGAGAGCGCCTTGAATTTTTCTTCGGCCCCTTTGTCCCCAGGATTGACGTCAGGATGATATTTGCGCGCAAGCTTGCGGAAGGCCT
Source organism: Terriglobales bacterium (assembly GCA_036268595.1). Classification (GTDB taxonomy): domain Bacteria; phylum Acidobacteriota; class Terriglobia; order Terriglobales; family Acidobacteriaceae; genus Gp1-AA145. The sequence goes on along the minus strand of DATATW010000029.1, from coordinate 28,161 downwards.
TGCGGATGTCGTCTGCAGAGGCGGACTTCTTTACGCCGAGGACTTCGTAGTAGTCTTTTTTGGTGGTAGTAGCCATCAGATGTGTCTAACGTTGTCATCCTGAGCGTAGAAAACCATTCGCGTGCGAATGGTTTTCAAGTCGAAGGATCCCATGCCTTGTGCATCGATTACTGGCATGTCAGGGGATTTGCTCCACGCTTTTGTTTTGGAAATGCCCTTACAGGCCACTCTCGCTTCAATCCTGCACGGGGTCCTTCGACTCCGCTCAGGATGACAGTCCAACTTTACGATGACAAACTTGTTTCTGTCTCCAGAATCCCTGGTTTTTGATACTTCACCGCATCCACATACACGGGAATACGATTCAGTCCCTCTGACGTAGGCGCGAAGACGTACCAGCGCTTCTCCTGTTCCACGAATGCTAAAAAATAATCCTGATCTTTAATTTTGAACTGCACTTGGTTCGCCCCATTTCTAAAAATTCAGCCACGGATCATAACGATCTTCACGGATTGAATCCGCGTGACCGCTGAACCCGTGGCAAGTAGACGGGCGAGACGCCCGTCCCCCACACTCAGAACAAATCAGCCGCTCGCACAAGTGACTTTACTGATGGCTGACGGCTGATGGCTGACAGCTTACTTCTTATCCACGTCCACGTACTCAGCGTCGATCACGCCCTCGTCTTTCTTGGCATCACCGTTGCTGCCTGGTTCCGGTCCACCCGCGCTGCCGCTCGGCCCGGCGGCCCCACCCGGAGGCGGAGTCTGCGCCTGCGCCGACTTGTACATCTGCTCGGCTAGCTTGTGCGAAGCCTGGGTCAACGTCTCGCGGGCGCGATCCATTTGCGCTTTGTCGTTCGACTCCAGCGCCTTCTTCGCGTCGGCCAGCGCGTTTTCGACCTCGCCGCGATCGGAGCCGGAAACTTTGTCTCCCTGCTCCTTCAGCGTCTTCTCGATCTGGTACACCATCGAGTCGAGCTGGTTCTTGGCGTCGATCGTCTCACGCTGCGTCTTATCTTCGGTCGCGTGCGCATCAGCGTCTTTTGCCATGCGCTCGACTTCTTCCTTCGACAGACCAGACGAAGATGTAATCGTGATCTTCTGGTCTTTCCCGGTCGCGTTGTCTTTCGCCGTCACGTTGAGAATTCCGTTCGCGTCAATGTCGAACGTCACCTCAATCTGGGGAACGCCGCGCGGCGCTGGCGGAAGTCCAGTCAAATGGAACTTGCCCAGCGTGCGGTTTTGCGCCGCCATTGGACGCTCACCCTGCAGCACGTGAACTTCAACCGAAGTCTGACTATCAGCTGCGGTCGAGAACGTTTCCGTCTTCTTGGTTGGAATCGTGGTGTTGCGCGGAATCATCGGCGTCGCCACGCCGCCTAGCGTTTCAATCGCCAGCGTCAGCGGGGTCACGTCGAGCAGCAACAGGTCCTTCACCTCGCCGCCCAGCACGCCGCCTTGAATGCCGGCACCAATTGCCACGACTTCATCGGGGTTTACCCCCTTGTGGCCTTCTTTGCCGAACATCTCCTTCACCAGCGTTTGAATGCGCGGCATGCGCGTCTGTCCGCCAACCAGCACCACTTCATTGATCTTGCTGGCGTCAACGCCTGCGTCTTTCATGCACTGCTTCGACGGACCAACCGATCGCTGCAGAATGTCTTCCACCATGCCTTCGAGCTTCGCCCGGGTCAGTTTCTTGACCAGGTGCTTCGGCCCGCTCGCGTCGGCGGTGATGAACGGCAGATTGATCTCCGTTTCCATCGTGGTTGAAAGTTCGATTTTGGCGCGCTCGGCTGCGTCGCGCAGACGCTGCAACGCCATTTCATTGCCCTTGCCGCGCAGATCCAGGCCTTCGTCTTTCTTGAATTCGTCGATCAACCAGTCAACTAATCGCTGATCGATATTGTCGCCGCCGAGATGGGTATCGCCATTGGTGGCCTTGACTTCAATCACGCCCTCGCCGACTTCGAGAATCGAAATATCGAACGTGCCGCCGCCGAAGTCGTACACAGCGATGGTCTCGTCTTTGCCTTTGTCGAGCCCGTAAGCCAGCGCGGCCGCAGTCGGCTCGTTGATGATTCGCTTTACGTCGAGCCCGGCAATCTTGCCGGCGTCTTTGGTCGCCTGCCGCTGCGCGTCGTTAAAATACGCCGGCACGGTGATGACCGCTTCGGTCACCTTCTCCCCCAAATAATCTTCTGCCGCCTTCTTCAGCTTCTGCAAAATCATTGCCGAAATCTCAGGCGGAGTATATTTCTTGCCCTGCGCCACGATCGACACGTTGTCGCCGTCGCGTTCGACCTTGTACGGGACCATCTTCATTTCTTCGTTCACTTCGTCAAAGCGCCGTCCCATAAAGCGCTTGATTGAATAAATAGTGTTCTCGGGATTGGTAATCGCCTGGCGCTTGGCCACCTGCCCTACCAACCGCTCTCCGTTCTTGGTGAACGCGACCACCGACGGTGTCGTTCGCCCACCTTCCTCATTAGGGATAACCTTGGGCTCGCCACCCTCCATAACCGCTACGCAGGAGTTGGTGGTTCCCAGGTCAATTCCAATAATTTTGGCCATAAAATTCTCCTTAACGACTGTCTTTGCTTCCTTTGGCATTGAGCAGTGAGCTATGAGCTACGAGCAAGCTCACAGCTCGCGGCTCACCGCTAGCTGCTATAAGTGCTTTGGATTCAGTGTCTCACCTTGCACACCGCCTTATTATCAGAGTTGAGTGAGATGTTGTCAATGTTTAGATGCGGGAAGGCATGGGTGGGATGCGGATTAAAGAAATTGCGAGGAACCGTCTACACCGTGCCCTCGCTCTGTCGAAGGAGGGTGGTCCGCGTCCCCTCCCAGATAACACCATTTAGCGTGCCCCATTTCTCGCGGTTGCTGGGAGAAGTGGGCTTTTCTATGCTTCAAACGAGCTTGGCCTGCGGCCCATGCAAGCCCGTTTCTGGCTTGGGTGGAGAATTGAGTGCGTCCGCAGTTTCTGATTTCCCATCAACACTGTCATCCTGAGTGGAGTATCTGCTTCCCGAAGCGAAGCAGATACTCCACTCAGCCTGACAGTGGAACAGGGAAACGCGTGGCCTACTCAAGGCCATTTTTAGCTTGAGTCGGGGGATCGAGTCGTCACTCGACGGCACCGCGACATGCAAAAGCATTCTTCTCGTGCTATAGGTTGCCAAGCGATGCCGATCCGAATCCTACGTCTTGCGCGTGAGCTGATTCATCCCAAACCGGTGCCGCTGCAGAATGTGATCAGCGGGCGTATCGAAATCGAGCGGGACGGCAGGGTCGCTTATCTGGAGTACAGCCTCGGAGGAAATGTTCTCGAACTCATTCACACCGAGGTCCCCAAAGAGCTGCGTAATCTGGGGTTGGCTTCCGTCCTGGCCGAACGCGCTCTGAACTGGGCACGCAAAGAAGGCTACAAGGTCGATGTCATCTGCCCTTTCGTACGCGAATACATTAGCAAGCACCCCGAGTACTCCGACCTGGTTATGAAGTGATTGTCGGGCCGCCGACTTCTTCTAGTCTAAACATTGAAGATGCCCCATTTCTCGCCGGTCTCGCAAGAAGTGGGGCCGTTCGAAAAAAGAAAAGACTCAACCCGGAGGACCGAGTTCATTTTGTTTTATGAGGTTCAGGGTTTGGATGGCGTCTTCGACTCGCCGCTTCTCGGGATTGCGCGCCAACGGCACCTGCCCCAATGCTTGCCGGCGCTCTCGCAGCGCATCTTGCGCAAGATTAATTCGTTCCGCCGCCTTCTTAGGATCGCCCTCAAGCACCGCCGCCACGTACAACTCTTCCCAAGGCATGAATTCGCGTATCTCCATGTGGACCTCCTGTTTGAATGGCACAGCACAAGAGCAATCTTTTCTCGTGTCGTGCTCTTTCCTTAAGACGTATGTTGCCCGCAAAATTCGCGTAAAGAGTAGTAAAGAGTTGTGTGGATTCGGGGCGGGCATGTATCACACTTCTCCTTATCATTATGTTTGCGCCATTCCCCTTCGACTTTGTCCGCTTTCGAAACCGCTTACGAAAGTTTGTGATAGAAATTAGGTGTCCTTGGGCGCGGTGTAGGAGGTAACTCATGTCTTCCCGCTTGCCAGTCGCATTACTTGTCGTTCTGCTTTTAACTCTCCCGGTTGTTGCGAAAAACAAGAAGAAGCCAACTCTGCCAGATCTGATACTCAAGGCGCAAACGGTTTATGTTGTGATTCAGCCCGATGCCGGAGAACCTGTTACCGATCCGACGGCGAATCGGACTGCCGAGGAGTCCGTAGAAAAAGCGATGATTAAGTGGGGACGATTTAAGTTGGTGCAGGAGGCGCAAACGGCAGACCTGGTGGTAGCGGTGCGCAAAGGGCATGCAGCCGGCCCAACCATTCGCAACTCTCCGGCAGATGATCGGCCGGTCATTATTCAGCCCAGCGGAGAAGGCGATACTCGTATAGGCGTTCATCAGGGGCGTCCCCCGGATGTTACCGATCCAGCGAGCGGAGGCCCGGCGGACCGTGGTCCACAAGTTTCAAATCAGATAGGTTCGTCCGACGACTCATTTGAAGTCTACCTGGGTGGAGTCGAATATCCTCTCGATGGTTCGCCACTTTGGCGATATACGGCCAAAGATGCGCTGAAAGCGCCGCGAGTCGACGCAGTTGAGCAGTTCAGGAAGGCGATCGACGAATCTGAGAAGCAGCGGCAAAAGAAACCTTAGAGGAAGATGTATCAGTTGCGTGTGCGTCGCAGCCTGTCAGTGTGGTGTCGCCCGTCAAAAAATCTGAACCACGTTGGTCCTCGTCGCCGGCATCGTCGTAATTTTTCTGGTTGTGATTTGTCTCGCCCTGTTTGTTCAGCCGCGCGGGGAAGCACAAACTCGTACGGTTTCTCCCGATGAGGCCTGGCCACCGCTCGCTTTGAATCACTGCGTTCCGACGGTTTCGTGCTCTGCCAGGTTGCTCCTGCTCAACGCATGACCGTTGCGGAATTCGTCTTCCTCGATGAAGGCGATCAGGAAGTTGGGCGATTTACCCAGCGAATTAAGAAGGTCCGCGACCATTGCGCGCGGCGATCGCAGCATGCTGCTCTACGTTCAAGGATCGGGTATCAGGCGCACCATATATTCCGGAAAGGTCGGCGGAGCCGCGAACAACTCCGTTGTTGTCCGCGATGAAAACGGTGTGATACTGCGAAAGAGCGCGTGGCCACCGATCAACTATGAAGTGGTTTTACCGCGGAGAACCGTTCGATATTCGAGTCGGCGGTTGGCGCCCCACTTCTCTGGGAACCATCCGTCACAATGCAGAACAAATCGGTGTTTTCGCCACCCCAGCCTGTTCCGCCGCAACATTCTGATTGCATTCCAGAAGGATCTGACGGCTGAGCTGAGGATAATATTCTGCAGCATTATATTGCTACAATAACCACGCCCTACCTACGTTCGATGGCCAGCTGACCTGCCAGCCCGACACTTACAAACCCTGCATTCAAGAACACCGCAAATCAGGGATTTCCCTTGCCTAGCTACCCCATCACCCCGATTGTTGAGTCAGCCAGGGTTCCCTAGCTTTGAGGATGTAGTTTGAGGAGCGCGGACGTGATGACTCACAAAGCAGGAATTCCGGTTCCGGTTGTCGTCGCAGTCCTTGCGGGAGCGGCCTTGGCGCAATCGACATCGGTTATGCAGCAGCCCCCCTTAACTACTATCAAGAACGTGATTTATAACGAAATGCACCCGTCGGCGGCAAACCATATCCATTGGAAATACCGGCTGGAAAAGACTTCGGCTTCACGGCAGGAGACGCGGGCCGTGGTGGAAACGCAGTCAGGTTCGATTGATCGCCTGGTGGCCATCGGCGGGCAGGCTTTGAGCCCCGCAAAGCAGGATGACGAGGCCAGCCGCATTATGAGATTGGCCAATGATCCCTACCAGCAGCGAAAAGCGGACGCAGCCCGCCGGAAGGATGCCGAGCAGTGCGATTCGTTTTTGAAAATGATTCCAGCAGCGTTTGTCTTCGAATATGCGGGCCAAAGTGGAAATGCCATCAGACTGGATTTCAAACCCAATCCTAATTTCCAGGCTCCCTCCCGCGAGGGCCGAGTCCTGCAGCAGATGGCGGGGGAAATGTGGGTGGACGCCAGGCAGCAACGGCTCATCAGCATCAGCGGCCGGCTGATCAATGAGGTCAAGTTTGGCGGCGGGCTACTCGGTCATTTGGAAAAGGGCGGCGAATTTTCCGTAAAGCGCGCAGAGATCGCGCCCGGTGATTGGGAACTCACCGAACTGACGGTTAATATGCAGGGAAAAGCCCTCCTCTTCAAGAGCATCGCCGTTCAGCAAAAAGAAGTTCACAGCAATTTCGAGCGTATGCCCAACGATTTAAGTATCGCCGACGCGGCTAACGTTTTGCTTAAGCAAACCCTGGTTGCCGAAAATCGCTAACCTCTTAGACTTCGCTATAGCGGAAACACGTCATCATATGATCGTTTACCATTCCGACCGCCTGCATGAACGCATAACAAATTGTTGAGCCAACAAACGTAAAGCCTCGCTTCTTTAAATCTTTGCTCATGGCATCGGATTTCTCGGTCCGGCTTTGCAACTGGTTCAAACTCCGCAGTCCATTTACTTGCGGCTTGCCGTCAACAAATTGCCAAACATAACCATCGAAGGACCCAAACTCTTTTTGCACTGCCATGAACGCTTTAGCATTTTTTACCACCGACGCAATTTTTAGGCGATTGCGTACGATGCCTTCATTCCGCATGAGGGAATCCATACGGCGCTGGTTGTAGCTCGCAATTTTTTTCGTATCAAAATTATCGAATGCGGCGCGGTAGTTCTCTCGCTTCCTCAGAATAGTGTCCCAGCTCAATCCAGCCTGCGCTCCTTCGAGAACAAGAAACTCGAACAGCACGCGGTCATCGTGGCAAGGCACTCCCCATTCGCGATCGTGGTAGGCGATCGCGAGATCATTCCTCGCCCACTGGCAGCGGATTTTTTGGTCAACAGTTTTCAACATCTGTTGAGGAGCTAAATGCCGTAGTTAGCGCACACCATTCGATGAGCATTATGCTAACCTCTTCCACACCATTTCGGAGTTTCTCATGGATTTGCAGGGTGTGCTTTTTTCATTTTTGCTACTAATAGCTCTGGGGAGGCCCGTGGCCGCACAATCGAAATCAGTTGCTGAACGTCTGGGCTATCCCGCCAACTCAAAATTGCTGATTATCCATGGCGACGATCTGGCTGTAGCCCATTCGGTTGACGACGCCAGCTTTAACGCGCTCGAAAAAAACGCGGTTACCTCTGCCAGCATTATGGTGCCTTGTCCCTGGCTCACGGAAGTTGCCGATTATGCAAAGTCTCACCCCGATGCGGACCTCGGCCTGCATCTGACGCTTACCAGCGAATGGAAGACTTACAGATGGGGACCGGTTGCACCATCAGATCAAGTCCCCAGCCTGTTTGGGCCTGACGGAATGCTGTGGAGCGACACCACTCTGGTTTCTCAGCATGCCAAAGCTGCCGAAGCCGAACTCGAACTACGGACGCAGATTGAACGCGCACTGGCCATGGGAATTCGTCCCACCCATCTCGATACTCACATGGGTTCGGTTCTCGCGTCGCCAGAAATTTTTGCCGCATATGTGAAGCTCGCCCACGAATTCCATCTGCCGTTTTTGGCGGTTCGAATTCCCGGCGCCGAGCATCTTCTCTCCGCCCTTTCCGAAAAGGACATCGTTCTTGACGCTCTGGTCATGGCAACTCCCAGCGTCCATCCCGATAAATGGAACGACTTTTATTTGACCGCGATCAAAGAACTCAAGCCTGGCTTAACTGAAATGATTGTGCATCTCGGGCACGATGATTCGGAACTGCAGGCGATCACAGCCGGCCACCCCGATTACGGTTCAGCCTGGCGACAGCGCGATTATGATTTTGTCACCAGTCCCGAGTTCAAGAAGGCGCTGAAAGAAAACCACGTGATTCCGGTTAGATGGCGTGATATCGGACGGTTGGTGCAGTAACGGCTATTGCCTGCGAATCTGCAATCTACAATTCCAGACGTCTATCTCTGACTTGCCTCTCCCGCGAGCACCTTACGATTGAATTCGGCCGATTTGTTGCGCGGTACACTCAGCGTCTTCCATTCAGGTCCCTTCAGGTGCTTCGCCAGGAATACGATCTGCCCGCAGTGATATGCGTAGTGGGCGATCTGGCGGCTGATTGCCTGCATTACCGAATGCGGCTCGTTGCGAATTAATACTTTGCGCTCTAAATCCGCATCGGACAAGGGTTCCAGGGCACTGAAAACCCGCTCCCAGCCGTCGTTCCACACGCGCATCAAATCGGAACGAGTCGCCGGCGGCGCAACGAATTCGGTGTCTCGGTTCCGATCAGGCTTTTCTCCGTCGCTGGCGAGGAAGTCCGTCCAGCGCGAGCGCATATTTCCCGCCATGTGTTTGACGATGATAGCGATCGAGTTCATCTCTTCATCGAGCGCAGTGAACAGTTGCTCGTCCGAAGCTTGCTCCATCGCGCTCTCGCCCATTTTTTTGTAGTGGCGAAAGAGTGCGAGAGAATCTTCAATATAAGAAGTGCTGAATTGGTGCGCCATTTCTGACCTCGAAACTAAACCTCGAATTGCGGATCGACTTCGATCTGATACCCAGCCGCTAAGCGGTTGGTCTCATTTGCCATTCCCACTACTGCCATCAGCTCGCGGAACATATCGTCGGTCATGCCTTTTTTTCGTGCCGACGCGGTATGCGAGGCGATGCAGTAGCCGCACTGGTTACTAACGCTGACCGCAACATAGATCAACTCTTTCGTAAGTGCATCCAGCGCGCCGGGAGCCATGATCTGCTTGATATCTTCCCAAGTCCTTCTGAGCGTGGCAGGATCATTGGCCAGCGCCTTCCAGAAATTGTTGATCCAGTCGGTCTTGCGCGTCTTCATGATGTCGTCATATACAGCGCGAACTTCGGGGCTGGCGTCTTTGTACTCGATCAGGCCTAGAGTAGCCATTTGCCCTCCGATCTTGGCTTGAGTTCAAGCTGACTCTGCGGCGCTCTGCGACGACGCCGCTACCGCCCTGGTTTTTGCCCAGGCCCGTTGCGCTTCGATCTCTTCAGCACGCGTGATCGATAGCGGCACGGTTTGGGAAATCACGCTCAGCAGGATCTCCGTGCTTAGTTCTTGTTTACTGCTGTAAGCCGTGTACAACGCGCTTTGCACTGCTGCCTCGATTTCAGCTCCGGAAAAACCGTGAGCGGCGGTGGAAATACGGTCCAGGTCGAAGGCAGCAGCGTCGCGGTTATGCTTGCTCAGTTGCAGCCCGAGGATTTGTTTCCGCTCGGGCTGGTTGGGCAAATCGACAAAGAACAACTCGTCAAAGCGGCCTTTGCGAATCAATTCCGGAGGCAGCGCATTCACATTGTTGCAAGTCGCAGCCACAAATACCGGCGCTTTCCGGTCCTGCATCCAAGAGAGAAACGAAGCCAACAATCTGGACGAAACGCCTGCGTCAAGCGACGCTGAATCGGGACCGCTTCCGGCAAAAACTTTTTCCAGTTCATCAATCCAAAGCACACAGGGTGCCAGCGCCTCAGCCACCCGGAAGACCTGTTGAATATGCTTTTCAGTCTCGCCGATGTATTTGTCGTAAATGGCCGCGCTGTCGAACTTCACTAGTGGAAGGTTCCACTCGCCGGCAATGGCGCGCGCACAAAGTGACTTTCCGCAGCCCTGCACTCCCAAAATAATCACGCCGCGAGCGGGATCGAGGCCAAATTTGCGCGCGGAATCTTCCCACGAGCCGCGACGTTGCGCCAACCATCGCTTCAGGTTATCCAATCCGCCCACTCCCGCCAGCTTATCCGGAGCATCGATAAATTCGAGTGAGCCTGAATGCCGCAGCAAATCTTTCTTGGCGTCGAGCACATCGGCCGCAGTTTCCGTGGTTAAACCACGACGGTTGACGATCGCATGAGAGATGGCGCGATCAGCTTCTTCCTCGGTCAAGCCGCGAAGATTGTCGGCCATCGCGTCCAAGTCCGCCGCTTCGAGAGTCCGACGAAGATCATGGCCCTGCGCCAGGCGCATAAAAATCTCGTCGATCATCTGGCGCAGGCGCGGCTTATCGGGTAACGGAAGTTCCAGAAACTCGACCAGACTGGCCAGTTCCGGCGGGACCTCAATCGAGGGCGCAGTGATCACGACCGTACGCCGGTTGGTCGAGAACTGCTGCCCAACATCGCGCAGCTTTCTCACCACCACCGGGTCTGCCATATGGCGATGAAAGTCTTTCAGGATGAAGGCCGCTTCGGTTGAAATTGCTTCGAGATTACTCAGGGCCTGCGAAGGATCACGGCTGTTGTAGATTGCCTGGGCGTTGGCATCGCCGGGAAAATTCGCAGCACCTCGAATCTGCCCGGGACGAGATTCATGCGACGTTCCGTCAGCGCAGCGAACCAGCCCACTGGCGATCGTCCACTCAAAGACTGCCAGGTCCAACGCCGAAGCCGCAGCATGCACCAGTCGAACCGCACGGGTTTCTTCGACCGTCTCCAGAATCACAATCGGCGTCGAAGAATCGAATAGGGCTTTTAAGCGTTCGAGGGCATCCGGCATAACGCGGGTCAAGAGGGATTGATTTCGAAACTGGCTCAGACTACCACAGGATGAGAAAGCATTAACTGATCCAGCCGCCACCGACCACGATGTCGCCGTCGTAGAAGACGGCAGCTTGTCCTGGCGTAACTGCACGCTGCGGTTGATCGAACCTCGCGACAATTTCATCAACGCCGGTCTTTTCGATCGTCGCCGCAGCCGGCTCGTGGCGATGGCGAATCTTCACGCTAACTCGCATAGGTTCTGCCAGTTCATTCACCGCAATGAGATTGCTGCGCTTGGTGATCAGAGTGCCCGAATAAAGATTCCCCTGCTCTCCTACGATCACCTGCCGCTTGTCGCCCTTGATCTGCAGCACATAAAGCGGCGAACCAGTGGCCACGCCCAGTCCCTTTCGCTGTCCTACGGTGAAATTGTGAATGCCGGCGTGCTCGCCGATCACACGGCCATCGCTGGTCACCAACTGTCCCGAAGTATCCGGAAGCGAGTCGCCCTGCTCAGCGAGGTATGCATCGATAAACTGCTTGTAATCCCCTCCAGGGACAAAACAGATCTCCTGCGAGTCTGGCTTCTCGGCAAGCGCCAAGCCGTGCTTGCGCGCGAGTTCGCGAACCTCTGGCTTGGTCATCCCGCCCAGGGGAAAAAGCGTTCGACTGAGCTGCTCCTGCGTTAATCCGAAAAGAAAATATGTCTGGTCCTTGGCGCGATCAACCGGGCGCTTGAGCAGCCAGCGGCTTCGGGGCTCATCGAACTCGACCCTGGCGTAGTGACCGGTCGCGACCGCATCGGCGCCAATCTGCTGCGCCACCATGAGAAGCTGATCAAATTTCAAGTGATTGTTGCAGAGGCTGCACGGAATCGGCGTGCGCCCCGAGAGATACTCCTGCACAAACGGGCGGACGACATCGCGCTCAAAACGATCCTCGTGATTCACCACATAATAAGGAATGCCGATAGTCTCGGCGACACGGCGCGCGTCATAGACATCATCAAGCGAGCAACATCGCCCAGTCACCGTTTCGGGCATGCCCTGGCGGCCAGCGAGCCGGCGCTGGTTCCACAGCTGCATGGTCAGGCCGATGACGTTCGATCCCTCGGCGCGCAGCATGGCCGCAACGGTCGAGGAATCAACTCCTCCCGACATGGCAACGGCGATGGTGTTGTGGTCAGCCATAATTTCAGAGATTGTGGAGCGACGGGCGTCCTCACCCGTCCAAACAAAACTTGAGCTAGACGGGCGGGGACGCCCGTCTCCCCGCTATCTTTTATTGTACTTGTGATGGGCTAGGCGGGCGTGAACGCCCGCCCCTACACGCTCTGGGTTTCGTTCTTGTTATATAGGGGCGACAACTCTCGCAATCGCGCCGCTGCCGCTGGAACAAGTTCGATCGCGAAGTCAACATCGTCCCTAGTATTCTGCTTGCCCAGGCTGAAGCGAATGCTGGCGCGAGCCTTATCGGGTCGAAGACCCATCGCCGTGAGCACGTGCGATGGTTCAATTGCTCCAGATGAGCAGGCGGCACCAGTTGAAACCGCAAGCCCCTTCAGGTCGAGCGAAATGATTAGCGCCTCGCCTTCGATATAGTCAAAATAGATATTCGAAGTATTTGGAACTCGCGGAGCGCCCCTGCCGTTTATGCCGGCAGCTTCGACTTTTTCCAAAATCGCCGACTCCAGCCGATCACGCAATGCGGCGATTTCACGGCCTTCTCCGGTTTCAAAACCGCGCACAGCCAGTTCGGCAGCTTTGCCCAGACCCACAATTCCCGGCACGTTCTCCGTCCCCGCGCGGCGCGAGCGCTCGTGGCTGCCGCCGTAGAACAACGGCTCCAGAGTCGTTCCCTTGCGCACATAAAGCGCACCCACCCCTTGCGGCGCATGGAACTTGTGCCCGGAAATCGATAGCAGGTCGCAACCGATCTCTTTCACTTTGATCGGAACTTTCGACGCCGCCTGCACCGCATCAGTATGAAAGTAAACATCAGCCTCGGCGCAAACTTTTCCAATCTCGTTTACCGCCTGCAGCACACCGGTTTCATTGTTGGCCATCATGATCGAAACCAGTTTCGTGTTTGGGCGCAAGGCGTGACGAACGTCCTCGGGATCGACGAGGCATCTTCCATCCACCGGAACATAGGTGACTTCAATTCCCCGCTCTTGCAGCCGTTTGCAGGAATTGAGCACGGCGTGGTGTTCGATAGTTGAACTGATGACGTGGTCCCCGTCACGAACCAGGCCCGAGATTGCCAGATTATCGGCCTCAGTACCGCCGCTAGTGAATACCACTTCTGCCGGTCGGCAGCCCAGCAGATTCGACACCGATTCTCGCGCGCGCTCAACCGCACCCCGGGTCTCCTGCCCATGATGATGGATGGAAGATGCGTTCCCGAAGTGCTCGCCAAAATACGGCCGCATCGCCTCCATAACTTCGGGCAAAACAGGAGTCGTGGCGTTGTTATCGAGATAAACCCTGCGCATACTTCTATTCTATTCCTCCCGTGCTCGAGGACGGCTGGTCGAATTGCATTCTGCGATTTGAGGCCTCTACCAATCCCTCTCAGCCACCGGTAGTCGAGACATAGAAAAGACAACCAAGACCCTGAGAAAGTGTTCTAATCAGGTGTGTTCCCGGAGACCCTTATGTATCCCTCCCGTTCCCGCACTGCACATTTCCTGATTGCGTCATTCTTCGCAGTCTTCGCTTCGCTTTTTGCGATGGCCGATTCCCATGTCCGTATCGTGCGCCTCAGCTACATCGAAGGCGGCGTACAGATTTCCCGCGGCACTGGTCGCGTCTACGAAAAAGCGATGGTTAATTTGCCGGTCGCGGAAGGCGCAAAGCTCAAGACCTCCGATGGTCGCGCTGAAGTGGAATTTGAAGATGGAAGCACGCTGCGCATTGTCGCCGATAGCACGGTCGAATTTTCGCAACTGTCGCTGCGCGATTCAGGAGCAAAAGTTTCTGACGTGAAGCTCACCACCGGCACGGCATACGTCAATTTTGCGGGGACGAAGGGCGACGAGTTTTCCTTGCACTTCGGCGACGAAAAAGTTGCGCTAACGCGAGCGGCACACTTGCGTATTGTTCTCGGAGACGACGACTCGTCCATTGCCGTCTTTAAAGGACTGATTCAAGTTGACAGTCCATCAGGAGCGATCGAGGTAAAGAAGAACCAGACTGCCAGTTTCGACTTAGACAGTGATCAGTACAAAATCGCGAAGAATATTCAGGAAACACCGTACGACTCCTGGGACGATCAGCAGAACGAATATCACGCCCGCTATGCCGCCAAGTCCTATAACGCCTATTCGCCGTATTCGTACGGCACAACCGATCTTGCCTACTACGGAAATTTCTTCAACGCTCCCGGCTACGGCATGATGTGGCAGCCTTATCTCGCCGGAATGGGGTGGGACCCATTCATGGATGGCGCATGGGCGTTCAATCCTGGATATGGGTATGGGTGGGTTTCAGCCTATCCCTGGGGATGGACCCCTTATCACTACGGAACCTGGGTATTCTTGCCTGGCCACGGCTGGGCGTGGCAGGCGGGCGGCGCGTGGAATACGTATTCGCAACCCTTGGTGCGGAACGCGCCGAGCAGTTTCGTGGTCCCGCGCGCACCTTCGACCGGAACCAGTGCGGTTGCTGTAAATAGAGGGCCAGCGTCGACCTTCGCCGGAAGCAAGTTGATGGTGCGGAGCAACTCCGCGGGTTTGGGAGTGCCGCGTGGCCAGTTTGAAAATATGGCGAAGCTGTCACAGAAAGCGCAAGCACGCGGAGTGGTCAACCAGCGAGTGGTAATGCAGCCAACGGCAGCGCGCTTCCCGGAAGGAAGTTCAAGAATGGGAGGCAATTCGCGAATTTCTGAGCCGATGCCCCGATCTGCGCCGGCGCGTTCGATGGGAGGAGGAGCACCTGCGTCTCACGCTTCAGCAGGCGGTGCGCCTCATAAATAGGATTACCGCTTGTCGATCGGAATCCAGTGCTGCGGATAAGCGGGGCCAATGTAATCAGCCCGCGGTCGAATCAGCCGATTGTCATCCAGTTGCTCGATGACGTGCGCGCTCCAGCCGCTGATACGCGATACGGCAAATATGGGCGTAAACAGATCGACGTCGATTCCCAGGACGTGATAAGTCGAAGCGGAATAGAAATCTACGTTTGCGTTGAGCTTCTTCTCTGATTTTACGAACTGCTCAATCTTGCGCGACATCTCGAACCACTTTGGCTGGCCGCTGGACTTGCACAGGTCTTCCGACATTTTGCGCAGGTGCGTGGCCCGCGGGTCTTCAGTGTGATACACACGATGCCCGAACGCAGGAATTTTAATTTTCTTGGCCAGCATTCCACGCACGTGTTGAATGGGGTCTTCTTTCGAGGAATCGATTTCCTCAAGCATGTGAAATGCCGCTTCATTTGCCCCGCCATGTAAAGGGCCTTTGAGCGCGCCAATGGCGGAGGTGATCGCCGAGTGCATATCCGACAGTGTGGCGGCAGTCACCCGGGCCGCAAAGGTCGAGGCATTCAATTCGTGGTCGGCGTGCAGGATGAGCGCAATATCCAGGGCCCTCTCCGCGGTTTCGGAAGGAGGCGCGCCGTTCAGCATCAACAGAAAATTCGCCGCGTGGGAAAGCGACGAGTCAGGCTTGACCACGTCTTTGCCTTTTCGCAGCCGGTCATAAGCAGCGACGATCATCGCGATCTGCGAAGTCAAACGGATCGACTTGCTCACATTCGCCGCGTGGTCACCATTCTTCTCCTCAGGATCGTACAGGCCCAGCGCTGAAACGGCGGTGCGCAGAACGTCCATTGGCATAGCGCCCTTGGGCAATCGGCGGAGCATATCAATGATCGCGGGATCCAGCTTTCGCTCGGCGGCCAGGTGTTCGTGCAATTCTTTCAGCTGGCTTTTTGTCGGTAGCGCACCATTCCACAGCAGGTAACAGGTCTCTTCGAATGTGGAGTGGTCAGCGAGTTCGTGAATGTCGATCCCGCGATATGCGAGCACGCCCTCTTCGCCGTCGATATAGCAGATTTTCGAGGTGGTGGCGACCACGCCTTGAAGCCCCTTGGGCGCGTGCGTCATAGTCAGGCTGGACATTGAACTCCTCGCTGATCAGTCAAATCCGAAAGGGGCAGGCGAAGGGCGAAACCCGCATCCCAACTAACTTTTATACGCCAAAGAGCAGCAAGTTTCCAAGCCACCCCCGTTCCCCAAAGGTACAGGTGCCTTTTGAAACATGGCCTTTTACCCGCCTCTGCCATTTACAATCGTCAGATGCGCTGGGCTGGGTGTGTCGTTGTGTGTTTGCTCGCCTCTCCGGTGTTGAGCGCCGAACAAGCGCCACCGCTTCTTCCGTGCCCGCCGGCTGCCAGTGAAGCTCAGTGCAACCCATCCAAAAAGGACTTGAAAGAAGCCCGCGAAGCATTCAGCCATGGGCTCAAGCTGCAGAAGGACTCTCCTGACGAGGCTTATGAGCAATACCAGCGTGCGGCCGGCCTGGTTCCGCGCAACCTTGAGTACATGACGGCCCGGGAAGTGGCCAAGCAGCAACTGGTTTACAACCACATCGAGCGCGGAAATTCGGAATTGCAATCCGGCAAGCAGGTGGAAGCTTTAGCCGATTTCCGTGCGGCCGCGAACCTCGATCCTGCCAACCACTTCGCGCAGGAGCGCATGCGGGACGCGCTGGGAGACGCGGCGCCTAAGCCGGAGGGTCCGCCGGTGGTGGTGGCGCAATCGCCGGAAATCCAACTTGCGCCCGGGCACAACCTGGCCAGCTTCCATTTTCGCGGGGATAGCAAGGAACTCCTCGCCACAGTTGCCCGTTCCTACGGGCTATCGGCTCAGCTCGAAGACTCGGTGCCTTCTCGCCATGTTTCTTTTGACATCGATGATGTGGATTTTTTTAAAGCAATGCAGGCTGCCGGCGCAGTAACCAAAACTTTCTGGTCTCCGCTGAGCGATAGGCAAATTCTGATTGCCGCTGACAACCCCGAAAATCGGCGGCAGTTCGAGCGCATGGCGATGCGCACGTTTTACATTCCCGGCATAGACACGCCCGCGGAGCTGACCGAGATTGTGAACCTTTTGCGCAACCTGTTCGACATCAGGTCGATCACACCCAACGTCGGTTCGGGAACAATCGTGGTGCGAGCGCCGCAAGCCACACTTGACGCCGCTACCCAGCTCCTTGAAAGCCTTGACGCCACGCGCCCCGAAGTAATGCTCGATGTCCATGTCTACCAGGTAAGCCACACCTTTGCGCTAGATCTCGGAGTCCACATTCCGAATAACTTCAATGTGTACAACATTCCCGCCGCGGCGCTGGCGGCGTTGGGCGGACAGAATATCCAGCAGCTGGTTAATCAGTTAATTTCGAGCGGAGGCATCAACCAGGCCAACAGCACCGCGCTTTCGGCGCTGCTGGCGCAATTGCAGGGACAGCAAAGTTCCATCTTCAGCACGCCACTGGCGACCTTCGGCGGTGGAAAAACCCTAAGCGGGATCAGCCTTGACCAGCTTTCGGCCCAGCTGTCGCTGAATGAAGGCTGGGTCAAAACTCTGGATCAGGCGACGCTGCGTGCGTCACAAGGCAACGACGCAACTTTCAGGATGGGATCGCGCTATCCCATCCTCAATGCCAGCTTTGCTCCCGTCTACAACAGCGCTGCAATTTCGCAGGTCCTGCAGAACAACAGTTACCAGGCGGCGTTTCCTTCCTTTAACTATGAAGACCTTGGTCTGACGGTGAAGGCCAAACCTTCCATCACCTCGGACAGCAATGTGAACCTGGATCTCGAAATTAATTTGCGAGCGCTCGCAGGTCAGTCTTTCAATGGCGTGCCGGTAATTGGCAATCGTGAGTACAAGGGAAGCATTAGCCTGGAGAATGGCGAGCCGGCGGTAATTGCGGGGCAGGTAAGCCACAACGAAACCCGCGACCTGAGCGGCATTCCCGGCTTGGGCGATATACCACTGCTCAACAAGATCACGGCCACTAACAGCAAGCAAACCGAAGACGACGAGCTGCTGGTGGTGATCACGCCCCACATCACGCGCCGCGGCACTGGTCAAAATACAGAAGTATATTTGCCGAAGTAGAACGAGAACAATGTGGTCCCGGGCGTCCACCCCCCGGGGTGGACGGGCGTGGTCGGCCGCCCCTGCACGATCATTTATCGTTCGCCGCAAAATCCACAATCTGCTTCAGCACTTCGTAATTGTTCCCAGTTACTCCTACCGGCCGACCGTTGATAAATAACGTTGGAGTCGCATTCACATCCACCGACTTGCCCAGATTGATCGAAGCCTCGACCCGCGATTGCGTCTCCGGCTTTGCGGCACATGCGGCTATTTCTTTTCCATTCACGCCGGAGCTGTCGGCAATCTCGGTCAGCTTCTGGTCAGCATTCTCGGCCGTGATCTCAGACTGCGCCGCATAAACATTCGAAATAAATTTCCAGAACGCTTCATTCGAAGCTTTCCCGACGCAATCCGCATACTCAGCGCCCTTCATTGCCCAGTTATGCATGGGCAAAGGAAAGCTCTGCAAAATAAAATGAATGTTGGGATTGTCAGTCAATAGCTTGTCGATCGTCGGAGCCGCTTCTTTGCAGTGCGGACATTGCAGGTCGCTGAACTCAACTACCGTTACCGGAGCACTCGCCGGGCCGCGGCTGGGGCCGGTGGCTTTCTGCCGCAACAGTTCGCGCGTTTGCTCGAATGGATGCGCGCCGAACGGGATCACGTCGCCGACCACCGCGTGTTTACCGTCTTCGGTGACATAGAATTTCTGATCTCCCTGGCCTTGTGGCCCGCTGATATGCACCGTAACTTCAGAAAGTCCTTCGGCAGGACCGGGCTTGATTCCGACAATCTTCCAGGTCAGCTGCGGATCGTAACCGAAGGTCTCATGCATGAAAGCATTGACCTCATCTTCCGATGGAAGGTTGGGAGTGGCGTGGGTTCCTAACTGAGCTGGCGGCGGTGCATTTGCCGCGGGCTTCTGTTGTGCCACGGCGATGAGTGAGAGCGCCAGCAGAGTTGAAATCATTAAGTGATTGCGCATGTCCGTCCTTTTAGTAAATCTTTTGTAAATTTTGACTGGAATTGTTCCGTACAGGCAAGACGCCCATGCCCCGCGATCAAGTTTCTTCAGATATCCGTCTTGGCCGCGATTGGAAAACGCCGTCCGTACCCAAAAGCCTTAGGAGAAATTTTGATTCCCGGCGCCGCCTGCTGGCGCTTGTACTCATTGCGTTCCACCATGCGGATCACGTCCTTTACCAGAGCCAGGTCGAATCCGTGACCGCGGGAAATCTCCTCCGCCGAGCGTGAATCCTCAACATAGTCTTCCAGAATAGCATCCAGAACTTCGTAAGCCGGCAGCGAGTCGGTATCTTTTTGATTGGCGCGCAATTCGGCCGAGGGCGGCTTCTCCAGCGTGGCTGCAGGAATGACCGGCTTGCGCGAGTTTGCATACCGGCTCAGCCGGTAAACCAGCGTCTTGGGCACATCATTAATGACCGCCAGTCCGCCCGCCATATCGCCATACAGTGTGCAGTACCCGACGCCCATCTCGCTCTTGTTGCCAGTGCTCAAAACCAGCGCGCCAAATTTGTTCGACAGCGCCATCAGCAGTGAGCCGCGAATACGCGACTGAATATTTTCTTCAGTAACGTCCTCGGGATATCCTTTGAACACGTCGTGCAAAGTGGATTTGTAGTCGTCAAAAATGTCGCCGATCTTGAGGATTTCAAAGCGTATGCCGAGGTTCTTCGCCAGCTCTCGCGCATCGCTGATTGAGCCTTCCGATGAATAAGGCCCGGGCATTCCGACACCGATGACATTCTCGACGCCCACCGCATCTGCCGCGATCACCGCTGTCAGCGCGGAGTCAATCCCGCCGCTCAGTCCGATAATCACCTGCTTGAATCCGCACTTGCGCACATAATCACGTGTGCCGAGTACCAATGCAGCATAAATACTCGCATCGTCGCCTTCGATCTGCTGGTGAATTTCACCAGTGAGAGCATCGGAGTCGAACAAGATCAAATCCTCTTCAAACGACTTGCCCTGCGCAATTACCGTCCCCTCGCGATCGAAAACCAGGCTCGACCCATCGAAAACCAAACTATCGTTCCCACCAATCTGATTCACGAAGACCACCGGCACATGATCGTTCTTAGCAATCGTAGCCAGCATGTTACGTCGCAGCTCCCGCTTCCCTGCCCAGAAAGGAGACGCTGAAATATTCAGCACAAAATTGCCGCCCGCCCGCACCAGCGCCTCGACCGGATCGACGCTGTAAAGCTGGCGGTTCCAGAAATGTTTGTCGTTCCAGGCGTCCTCGCAAATCGTCAGTGCCATTTGCTTGCCGCAAAATGGAAACAGCACCTGGCTGCGCGCAGGCGCAAAATTCCGCATCTCGTCGAAGACGTCGTAAGTCGGCAGCAGCATTTTCGACTGCACGAATTTGATCTTCCCATCAAGCAGCAGGGCCGCGGAGTTCATCACCGACTTACCGGCTTCGGCATGCGCTGGCGTCACCAGGCCGCAAATTACGGCGATACCTTGGGTCTCGGCGGCGATGTGCTCAGCCGCCTCCTGATTGTGTTTAACAAAAGAGGCGCGCTCGACCAGATCTCGAGGCGGGTATCCGCAGATGGAAAGTTCAGGAAAAAGAATGAGCCCCGCGCCCTGCGATTTCGCTCGCCGCGCATAATCAATGATCTTCGCCGAATTACCGGCAAAGTCCCCAACGATAGGATTGATCTGGCCCAGCGCGATCTTCACAGCTCCAGTTTAAAACAAACGGTAGCTCGAAATGGACGGTCACTATGACTACCGCGAAAAACAATATTCACCTGCCGAGATGCTAGTGGAAGAGTCAGGCAGTCGCGCGATCCGAGTAGGACGATTGAATGGTAGATAAAATCGCCTTAAGTCGAGATTATCAGTCTTCCGCTACTGCTAAGGATTTGGTTGTACGGTGACGGTTGCCGAACTCGCAGGAGAGACACGAACCGTCACTGAATCGAACGAGTCAGAGCCCGCTTCGGAAACTGCTTTTACTTTCACGAACACGGGGCTGCGCACTTTCTGGGGTGCTACATACAAGCCGCTTGGAGAGATCGTGCCACACTGCTCATGGGCACCTGAGCAGTCTAGTCGGATGACACTCCAAATCACCGCGCGGTTAGACGTCCCAATCACGTTCGCAGAGAATGTCTGCTGCGAGTTAGCTGCGAGTTGTCCACGCCGCGGTGAAATGGTGACTGTAATACCTGATCGTGCAACCTGAGTTCTGCGGATTGCGCCGGTATCTGGGTTGTAAAAAAAATGGAAACGTAGAGCGAGGTGCAGGCCTGGGAACTCGCTGGGCAGTGGCGGAAACGGATTGGAAGCACCGATACCGTCCCAAGCTGCGCGATCCATCGCCGGGTCCCCTGAACTGCCTCCCTCAACCAACTTCATATCGGAGACGGAGCCGTCCTTGAGAATCATGAATTCGATCGCAACGTTTCCTTTCTTCATTAGGGGTAATCGCGCGTCTTCAGGAATTAGCTTGTACCATTTCTGCTTAACCCTCTTCACCACAGACCGCAAATAGGGACTGAAGTCTACGCCCATAGTGTCATTGAGGACATCAACCGCCTCCATTGGCTGACCAAGATTTTGTGCGGCTTCTAGCTCTGCATGTTGAATGGCCGATCGAGAGGACAAATCGTTAAATCGAACTGCGGAACTTCGACCACGCACAGTCGGAGACTGCTGTTCTTGGACGGTGGATGTTACAGGAGGCTGTTGCTTCTGTTCGGATGATGAAAGGTTGGTTTGTGCGAATAGAGGAGGACTAGAAACCAGCCAAATCACAATTCCTAAATAGAGGATGCATTTCATGCCGTCCTGCCTGCGAAGGAAGCATTCTACACCGGTGGTCAATGTTCCCCGTGCTCAGATCATTGACGTAACGTCGCACTACAGGCTAATCAGCAGTCAGAGCTTTTTAACGGCGCAGGTACGCCCCGCCACATCGAACTCGGTTCTAGTACTGCGTTGAAAACGGCCCGAAATTAGGCGGAGACGGGTTTGGAATAGGGGTCACTGGGGGTGGACTCGACGATCCCCCTCCCTGACCCGTGCTCGGAGCCTCTTCTCCGGGTCGGCGCAAAGTGGGCGCCTTCACTGGTTTGTTTTCTTTCTGGGCTGCGCTGGCTACAGTGGGGCCGCCCAGCTCAACTTCCTTCTCAGTGTGCACGACTTTTTCGCCGTCCACTTTCATGGTTTCTACGCGAATCACCTCGTCGCCCACAATGCGGACGAAATCCACATCCTGGGGCGGTTCGCCGTAGATCCAATCTTCGTATTCGCCCTGGCCATCGTTTTCACGGATTTTTTTGGGGGGCCGGCCTTTGGCATAAATCACCATTTCACGATTCATGCCCACCAGAACCTGGTGATTCTTGATGGCCGCTTTCGCCTTGGGTGGCACGGATTCAAGGTAGGCTTCGAGCGGCGATTTCGAGTCAAAATCGAACACCGGTAACAACATCTGCTTGACCTGCTCTACCGTGAGATCGGGAACGTGGCGATTGAATATCAAATCGACGTAAGAGCCGCGAGGATTGTTGATGGGATCGGGAGTCGACCCCCCACCAGGCGTTCCGCCGACGCCATTCGCGCCCACCTGAATGTGCTGATACCACTTTTCTTTTTTGACCGGACCGCCATTAATTTCAAAATGCAGGCGATCGTTTTTGAGATCGAAGCGTGTAATCATCGCGCGATCCCCGGGCTTGACCGAAGGTCCCCAAATGGCCAGAAGCTCATTCAGTTTCTGGCCGTTCGGAGACATCTTTCCATCCTTGATAGTCAAACCAACCTTGCCCATGGGGAATTGCGTCCGGATGAATACCAGGTCGGAGTTGAATGTCCGGATCAACTGCATGCGGTGTTGTTCGCTGAGCTGGGACGAGTCTTTACTGTAGGCGCAAGGCGCCGCGCTCAATGAGCAGAGGAGAAGACCAACGAAGACCCGTCGCGGCCGCATGGAAATACCACCCCAATTATAGCCTTGGATGGCAAGAGCAGCAGCACGGCTGCCATCCCTTGGTGGCACTTTTCCCGAAGAACAGGCGCCGCCCCCCGACAGCGCCCGCCCACTATCTGTGGTGTTCCTCCGTTCTGACGCTGCGAACTACGCCGTTCATAGGCGCTACCCCGAAATGGTTTTGCGCGTCTCCCAGGAACGTGACTTTAATATTCGAGTAAGTGACGGTATTTCCGCCAATAATATCGATTTGCAGGCTGGAATTTCCGCCAAACGGTGGCGGAACGTTGCCGTTCGCTGTGATCGTGGCCGAACCGGTGATCCGGATGTCATTGCTAAGAAACGTCACTGCGCCACCAACCAACGTGATGTGATGCGTGTGAGCGTTGCGCGCTGCGGCAGAGTTCAAGTCGGGATTCGAGCTCAGGGTTACACCGAGATCAGACCGCACCATGTTCAGGGCCGCCGAAAAATCGGCTGTGCCGTCCCGCTTCAAGGTCAAAGACCAGTGACCGGCAACCTGCCACGGACCACTGACCGTTGACGGCATATTTTGCGGCGTATAGTCGTTGATTGTCCCACGAAAGTGCACTTCCTTCGGGCTTTGGGCAGGCGCGCTGGCGCCGAGCCCGACTGCAAGAATAGCTATTTGTGCCACCCACCATAGACCTTTACCCTGCATGACAGACCTCCAAGTCTGAGTTATCGCTGCACTTATCGTCGATAATGGCCGGCTTTGCAATGCAGGTTGGGTCAATAAGGGATAAAGATTGCCTCACCCCGTAAGTTGCTGTTTTAGTTGCTTCTTGGCGGATGATGGCGCATTATTTCAGCGACCTGCCGCCAGGCATTTTCCCCGGGGTGTTGTGTCCCAAGTATTTCAGTTCGGCGAGTTCACGCTGGATCGGTCCCGCTACCAGCTGCAGCGGAACGAGCGACGTCTCCGCTTGGAAAAAATCCCTATGGAATTGCTCCTGCTGCTGGTGCAACACGGCGGACAGTTAGTCTCGCGCGAGGAAATCGCTGAGCGCCTTTGGGGCACGGGGGTTTTTCTTGACGTTGATCACAGCATTAATGTCGCAATCCGAAAGATTCGCGTCGTGCTGCGCGATGATCCTGAGAAACCGCGTTTCGTGGAAACCGTGGTTGGAAAGGGATACCGCTTTACCGCCCTGGTCATCTCCAATGGCGGCGTTAATCACGGCGAGTCCATTGCGCAGTCTCAGGCATTTCCGCTTGCGATTCACACAAGTTCGGCGACCGTAGTTTTGCCAGACACAAAAAAGATATTTTCTGGCCGCCTGAAAATATTGCTTGGGGGATTAGCAGTGCTGACATTGTTCAGCGCCGCTTGGCTGTTTAATCGCTACGGCCGCACAGGGACAAGCCGTCCGTCGATTAAATCCATCGCAGTATTGCCGCTCAAAAACCTATCCGGCGATCCGGCGCAGGAATTTCTCGCTGACGGCATGACCGAAGCTCTGATTGGACGCTTGGCCCAGGTCCACGACCTGCGCGTCATTTCCCGGACGTCGGCAATGCACTTTAAAGATTCTCGGCTCTCGGCGCCGGACATCGCGAAAATGCTCGGGGTCGATGCCATTGTCGAGGGATCGGTAATACGAGAAGGCAAGCAGGTTGGGGTGCACGCTCAACTCATTCGTGCCGCGACCGATGAACACATTTGGGCGAACCAATACCAGCGGGAATATGGCAGTGTTCTGACGATAGAGGACGATTTGGCCCGCAGCATCGCCGAAGAAATTGAGATTACCCTCACACCCCAGGAGCGCGTCCGGCTGACCGCTTCGCACCCCGTTGATTCTGAAACCTACGAGAATTACCTGAAGGGTCGATATTATTTCAACCAGCGAACCGAGGACGCGATGCGCAAAAGCATCGGCTTCTTCCAACAGGCAATACGCAAAGACCCGAAATATGCTCTGGCGTACAGCGGCCTTGCCGATGCTTACGCAATGTTGGGATTTCGCGGCGGAGTGCCATCCAAAGACGCCCTTTCCCGCGCTAAGGAGGCGGCGATGACCGCCGTCCAACTGGATGAGAATCTGCCCGAACCTCACGCCTCGCTCGCCTTCATTGCCGAGACCCATGAGTGGGACTGGGCAACTGCTGAACGGGAATACAAACGTGCTCTGCATCTCAACCCAGGGGATGCTCGTGCCCACAACTGGTATGCCGGGTATCTGATGTATGTAGGAAGATTTGACGATGGCATCGCCGAGGCCAGGCGTGCTCGAGAACTCGATCCGCTATCCCTGCCAATCAACAATGCGCTGGCGGGAAGATTACTCGTCGCTGGTCGCCAGGGAGAGGCGCTTGACCAGGTACAGAAAACTCTCGAACTGAACCCGAATTTCGCCCCCGCCCATCAAACACTGGGTTGGATATACCTCAATAAGAGTAGGCGCGATGAAGCGGTTAGCGAGTTTCGCAAAGCCGTCGAACTCTCCGGGAACAACGATACAGAGTTGGAACTGGACTTAGGCTTTGCATATGCCACAGACGGCAGGGTCCTCGAAGCAGACGAGATCCTCGAAAAATTAAAGCGTCTGCACCAGCAAGGGCTTGTGCCGGCTGGCTCGATTGGAATTCTCTACGGGGCCTTGGGACAATCGGACGCTGCTTTCGAGTGGCTGGATCGGGCTTACGATGAACGCGACCCTGAACTCACCTATCTCAATGTGCCGGGTCGAAGGTTCGCACCACTGCGTCACGACTTGCGTTTTCAAGAGTTGGTTCGGCGGGTCGGTTTGCCAGAGTAGATTTGGCCTTACTCGCGTCGAAAAAAAGCACGTCCCGCAAGGGACGTGCTTTTGATACCAGCCGCTATCACTTCGCCGTAAAGGTTAATTTGTCCAGATAGACCGAGTACGGAGTTTTATATCTGTCGCTGTCGATCTGGTAGTTGATCGTGACCCCGTACCAGTTTCTTGCGGTGGGCGTGTCATAGCGATTCAACGTTGCGGTCTTCCCGTTAAGAGTGATGGTGTGGAACAGCAGATGATTATCAGAAGTACGCTGAACATTGATGGTCAGGTGGTTCCACGAATTGCTGACCGGATTACAGGCCACGCCGCTGGGAACCCATTTCTGCCCGGAATTGTTCCAGGTATCCCACTCGTGGCCGCCATCGATCCGGCATTCGTGACCCCAAATATAAGACTTGCCGCCGAAGAATTGATTGATATCAAACTCGAGCGCCTGCGAGTCATTGACATTGCCTACCCAGAAATAAACGTCATAGGTAAAATCGTGGAACTGCGAGACCAGGGTCTTACTGAAGTCGGGGAGGCCTTGGGAGGAAAAATCTCCGATCAGATGATTATTCCAAAGAATGTCGGCCCACTGAGTTGAGCCGCCGCTATAACTGGACTTGGTAGCGATTCCGTCCATGGAAGTTGAGCTAACGTTCTGACTCCAATTCCACTTAACATTCGATCCGCTCGGGCTACAACTGGAGCAGATGCCAAAGCCGGGAGGCAACAGAGCATAACCAGTCCAGCCGCCGCTCTTCTGCAAATTAGAAAACACTTTGCCACCTCCGGAACCGGAGGAGCCGCTGACCGTTAATTTGACCGGCGCGGTTGCCGACCATCCGCAGTGGTCCCACTCTTGCACGACAACGTTGTAGGTTCCGTTACTCATGCTGAGGCTTGTGTTCAGGCTGGCTCCGTTCACCGTGTATGCCAGCTTCCCGGGGGCAGTGTAAATGCCCATTGAGGCAACACCTTTCGAGCACGCAGGTGAGCTGGCGCTAGCGACAAAGTGGACAGGCGAACCAGATGTGGTTCCGCTGCCAGGTGAGTTGACGGTAACACCCGCAAACGCGGGCAGCGCGGAAATCGCGCACAGGCACACTACAACCGAGAGTTTCCCAGAATTCATTCGAAGTCTCCAGCTTCTTTTAAAAATCGCCGTGCGAAAGAGCAGCTAAGTTGTTAGGGATATTAAGGAAGGTACTACTCACCTTCAACAGTAATCAGCCGATCCATACAATATTTAGTGCATGCTGGCTGGTTTTTGTAGGGGGAAGAACCTAGGCCCAGAGCGGGTTTTGGCTGATCTCTAAGAGAAACAGCGTAGAACGGCGCCATGCAGCGTCGGCTTAGTGATTCCGGTGTAACAGAACTATCGCACTCACGTGGACGCATCGCGTTCGGTTGGATAAAATCTCTGATTCCATTCAAGACTGCTCGTCACGAACGTTATCGCGGCTAAATTTTACTTGCTTGCAGGGAGATCACTTGAACCTCTTTAGGTTTTTTTTATGCGTACTTGCGCTTGTTCCAGCTTCAAACGCCCAGACTAATACTTCCACTCGGCAGCTTGCCCATGACATTTTCAAGCAGCTGATCGACATTAATACCACCGATTCTGTGGGCAATGTCACCACCGCCTCTGAAGCCATGGCAAAGCGATTTCGCGACGCCGGATTCCCTGAAAAGGACATCTACATCGGCGGTCCGAACGACCGCAAAAAGAACCTGGTCGTGCGCCTTCACGGGTCGGGAAAGCACAAACCCGTCCTGCTGATCGGACATCTTGACGTGGTGGAGGCCCGTCGCGAAGACTGGACCACCGACCCATTTCAATTCGTGGAAAAAGATGGCTACTTTTACGGCCGCGGCACCGAAGACATGAAAGATGGTGACGCAATCATGGCCACCACGTTGATCAAGTTCAAGCAGGAAGGCTTTGTGCCCGATCGCGACATTATTCTGGCGCTTACAGCAGACGAGGAAGGCGGCAAGTCAAACGGAGTAGATTGGCTGCTCAAGAACCATCGCGATCTGATTGACGCTGAGTTCGTGCTGAACCATGACGGCGGCGAAGTCACCATGGAAAACGGCAAGGCAGTTGCGTTAGTAGTAGACGCAACCGAAAAACTTTATTCCGATTACCAACTGGTCGTCACAAATCCCGGCGGCCATAGTTCTCTTCCGCGCCCTGATAATGCCATTTACGAACTGGCCCATGCGCTGATCAACCTGGAACACCACAAATTTCCATTCGAATTGAATAGCGTCACCCGTGCGTATTACGAACATCTTTCTCAGGTCGAAACCGGACAGACTGCGGCCGATTTGCAAGCAATCCTGCGCACGCCGCCCAATCCGGCGGCCATCGATCGGGTTTCGCAGGATCCGACCGACAACTCCAAATTACATACCACCTGCGTAGCCACCCGGCTTTCGGGCGGTCACGCCAACAATGCGCTTCCCGGACGCGCAGAAGCGGTTGTAAATTGTCGCATTCTCCCCGGCCATTCCAAGCAGGAGATACGGCAAGAACTCGCCCAAATATTTGCCGATCCAAAGATCGAAATTCGATACATAACGAATGCGGGAGAAATCCTCGACAACATTCCCGATCAGCGATCGTTTGCGCCTCCGCCGCCGCGCCCGGAAGTTTTCGACTCGATTAAAACGGTTGCGG
>DATATW010000028.1:0-19222 GCA_036268595.1 Terriglobales bacterium | reverse complement strand
GCTTCAACATAACTCAAGGCATCCTCGTCGGAGTCGACCAGTTTCAACGAGTCTTTATGTTCGGCGATCCAGTTCTGCCATTGCTGCGCAGACATTTTGTTCAAGCGCTGAAGAGTAATGGTTTCGCCGTGGGATTCGCGGTGAAGTACCAGCTGAATGGCTTTGCCGTCCGGCCACCTCCTGGTCTCAGCGCGAAATATTCGGCTGAGTTGCGCCGAAGATAAAGCATTAACGCCATTCTGTTTTGAGACCACCACAGCCATGTGGTGCGCGAAGCACGGAGCTACCGACATCAAAGCAAACAGAACTACGGCAGCGCTCCGAGTATTTGTCAATTTCATACATTCCACTCCGGAGATCAGGCTACCCGAAAGTTACCTCGGGATGCGAGATAACCAAAGTGTTTAAGGGTAGACGTTTTGTAAATAATTAGTCAGCTAACGGAAAGTCAGTCGACTGGTCCAATGATGGGTGCGCGCTCTGCCCCGGATCTTTGGGCAAGCACAATTGCCCCCAGCACCATCGCAATTCCAATCGCCTGTACGGGCGCGACGGTTTCCTTCAAAGCAATGGCTGCAATCAGAATGGCAAATACCGGCTCCAGGCAACTGGCGATAATGGCTTTGGTCGGAATCAAAAGTTTGAGGCCGGCAAAATAGAGCGTGAACGGCAGCAGCATGGACAGGAAAGAGAAAATCGCGAGGAACAGCCAGGCGCTGCCGGAATAATGTGCCGCAATAATCCTATTGGGCGGATTTACGATCATCCAAAACAGAGTCGCCGCCATGGTTGCGTACAGCAACACAATCCACCGGTCGTGGCGTTCGAGAAGGTAGTGCCCGGCGATGTTGTAATAGGCAAATGAAAATGACGCCAGCAGCGCAGCTCCAATGCCGATAACATCGAGCTGCATTCCGCCCCTTCGAAAGATTCCGATCACCAGCGCAATTCCGGCAATCGCGAGCAGAACGGTTACCATTTTTGATGCCGTCAGCCGCTCAGCTCCGCGCGCCACCATATAAAGCAGCACCCACACCGGCGAAGTGTATTGAACAATAATCGCCGTCGCTACATTGGTCCTTTCAATCGCGAGGTAGTAACAGTAATTTGAAACCGCGAGGCCAGCCAATCCCAGCAACGTTAGTTTGACGAGGTCTCGCCCGGGGACCCGCAGCCATTTAATGCCGTGACGCACGACCAGCCATAGGACAAGCGCAAGAAACGAAAAACCGGTCCGGCACTGCGAAAGAATGACCGGGTTGATACTGCTAATTCCCGAGCTCGGCAGCAGTCTCCCGGTAAATGCCGCGCGGCCCAGGGTGGCGGACAAGCCCCAAAAGAACGTGGCGGCGCCGATGTACACAAAACCTCGCAACGGATCGCGAGTATCAGCTCGTGATTGCAGTGGTGCATCGACGCTCGGAGCCATTATTGATTGTGGTCCAGCTGAATTTCGTAAGTGATGCGTGCAGTCTTGTTCAGCATGGCGGCAACCGAGCAATATTTCTCTTCCGAAAGTCTCACGGCGTCCTCAACCGCCTTGCGCGCGACCTTCCCAGACACCTGGTAGCGCAGTTTGATTTCTGTAAAAACACGTGGTGGTTCGGCAGCCTTTTCGGCTTGAGCGCTGACTTCCACCCCGGTGAATGGTTCGCGCTTTTTCTGCAGAATGCTTACCACGTCAAACGCGGTGCATCCGCAGAGCGCTATCAAAACTAGCTCCATGGGACTATTACCGGTTTTGTTTTCTCCATCCAGCAGCACGGAATGTCCGCCATTGCCGGTCCCTGCAAACTGCATTTGGCCTGACCACTTAACTGTCGCCTGCATTTTTCATCTCCGATTATCTGTGCTTGGTTCTGGATGGATCAAAACACGGAACAACTCTGGCGCTTCCTGCTTGAAGCGGGCTTCGAGCGCAGTGGAAACGTCGTGTACGCGGGATAAAGGCAGGTCATCCGGAAAAGTGCAGTGGCAAGAGACGTAAACTCTGCCTTTGACGCGTTTGACCTCTATGTCATGCGTGTCTAGGATGTCCGAAAATTCCGCCGAAACCGACTTCAAACGTTCCTCGAGCAGAGCGGCGCGCTCAATCTGCTCGCCCGACTCGATGGTCGCAGGCTCACTTTCAATGTGGGTCAGGATGGACGCAATCTCTGGAATCTCCTGGCGCATCTCCGCCTCCAGCCCGCTTACGAGGTCGTGGGCCGCTTTGAGCGGCAGCTTCTCGTCCATTTCAAGATGCTGCTCCACGTGCAGACGGCCGTCGAGGTCCTGCACGCTGACATCGTGAACGTTCAGATTATGGCGGGTCGCAACCGCGCGAACGCGGTCGAAAATATTCTCAGCCGACGCAGCACGAGGAATCGGGTGAACAACAACGTCCGCATTGGGTAACAGGCGGTGGACGGCGCTGGTAACTTCGTCGGCCACCTGCCCGGATCGCTGAAAGGTCACGTTGCGCGCCAGCCCGATGGAGACGTCGGCAAAATAACGATTGCCGGCGCGCCTGATGCGTACGCGGTCCACCTCGAGCAGGCCTTCGACGCTTTCGAGGGCCTTCACGATTTTGGCGCGGGCTCCTACCGGGGCCGCATCCAGCAGAGCGTCAATTGTGCGGCGTGCAAGGCGGGTGCTCACGAAAACGATTACCCCGGCGACAAAGAGCGCTGCGATGGGGTCGGCGGAAATTAGCAAGGGGCTGTGAGTCCTTCGTCCCAGCACCACCAGTCCCAGCCCAACCGCAACCACACCGCTCGACCAGATGTCGGTCGAGAAATGAAGCGCGTCCGCCTGTAACGCCTGGCTATCGTACTTCGCAGCGATAGTCCCCAGTGCACGCGAGCGCCAGAAATCTACCGCCATCGAGAAAAAGAGAGTTAGAAACGCGGCCATGCTGGGCTCGATGTCCACATGGTGAAAGAACAAGCGTTTGACCGCCTCGTAAACAATCACCACACAAGTAATGAGCAGCAGGCCGGTTTCAATAAAGGCAGAAAAGTTCTCCACCTTGCCATGGCCGTATTGATGATCAGCGTCGGCAGGTTTGTCGGAGACGCGCACCGAAAATAAGGTAATGGTCGCCGCCACCAGATCCAGGGCCGAATGCGCGGCCTCCGATAGAATGCCGAGACTGCCGGTAGTAATTCCGACGAATACCTTCAGGCCGGTGATAGCCAGCGCCGCAATCAGCGAATTGGCCGCAGCCTTCCGCTTCTCTGCCCGCATCGACTCAGAACCGAAGATCGCTGCCGCGCCTGACATATGGGAATTATCGCTGTGCGGCGGAGTTCCGCCAAGTCGCTAGACCAGAATCCTGACCGCGGCCTGTGCTAGGATTCTCTATTATCCTTTCCATTTCCCCGGAGGTTTCCTTTGAAAAGTGTTCTGAATGGAGCCGTCTGTCTGTTGCTGCTCGCGACCGCAGCCCTTGGCCAGACATCCAGCCCTGCTCCTACCCTTAAGCCGCGTCCATCCGAGTCGAATGAGCTGATTCCTAACTCCAATGTCGCGCCCGATACGCCGGTGATCACGATCCAGGGGCTTTGCGAAAAGCCTCCAAACAGCAACGCCACCCCTGCCGACTGCAGCACCATAATCACTCGCGCCGAATTTGAAAAACTGGTCAATGCGGTGCAACCCAACATGCCGCCCGCCAACAGGAAGGCCTTCGCGACCCGGTACGTGACGGTGCTGGTGCTCTCCGAAAAAGCGCACGAGATGGGGCTGGATAAAACTCCCGGATTTGACGAGCAGATGTATATCGCGCGCGTGCAGATTTTAGCCCGTCAGGCCGCGGAAAAAATGCAGCGTGATGCGTCGAACATTCCAGACAGCCAGATCAACGACTACTATCAACAGCACCAGAACGACTACAAGACCGTCAGCTTCGAACGCATCTACGTCCCACGGCAAAAAGAAGATACTGCGGGACAGGCCAATAACGCCTCGGCGCAGAAGAATGACGAAGCTGGAATGAAAGATGAAGCCGACAAGCTGCGTGCCCGCGCTGCGGCCGGAGAAGATCCCATGAAGCTGCAGCAGGAAGCCAACGACTTCGCGGGAAACAAAGCCAAAGTGACGAACGTAAAGGCCGATGACGTTCGCAAGCCTAATATTCCGCCGACCGATGCCGCTATCTTTGATTTAAAAGCGGGCGAGGTTTCACCGGTGCTCAGCGATCCAACCGGCTTCAGGATCTACAAAGTGGAGGAGATCAAAGAGCTGCCGCTCACAAGCGTGCGTGAAGAGATCGCGCGGACCCTGCAGGGTCAAAATATGAAGAACGCGTTTGATTCCTTGCAGAACTCTGCGAAGCCGACGTTTGACAATGCATATTTCGCAAACCCCAGCGCACCGTCGCTGCGGAATCCTGGCGAACGACCCGCTGCGCCCGGTGCGACTCCGCCTCCTGGAAAGAAATAAATGGCGGAGACGCTTCCGTCCATAGTGGTGACGGGAATCTCCGGAAATCTTGGGCGGCGCCTGCTGCCCATGCTGTCCGGGTTTCGCGTGGTTGGCGTGGATTTCCGTCCGCCGCAAACCGATTTACCGTTGCAATTCGTGCAAATGGATTTCGGCCTGGAATCGTCTTGCCTGGAGATGATCCAGTTGCTGCGCAATGTAAGGCCTATTGCGGTTGTGCACCTGGCGTTTGTAATGGACGCGGTGCGCACCGGAATTCTGGACCGCGATCGCATGTGGCAAATAAATGTGGCCGGAACTGCTCGCGTGATGGAAGCCGTCACCGAAGCTAATCGCGAATGGCCAATGGTTGAAAAATTCATTTTTATGAGCAGCGTTTCCGTCTACGGACCCGGACTTTCTACGCCCGCCACTGAAGAGAACCCTTTGACCGCGCACACCTACGCTTATGGCATCCACAAGATGGAAGCTGACCGCGTAGTGCAGCAACGCGCTCCGGCTTTACGCGGGTGCAGCGTTTACATTTTGCGGCCGCATATTTTCGCCGGCGCAAGTGTAGACAATTACTTTATGGAAGCATTCCGTGGCGTCCCCGGCGGCAGCAGCAAACGAGCAGAGAAAATGCGAGCGGAAGGAAAACGGCTTCCCTGCATGTTGCCATCGGGCGATAGGTATCTTCAAAACCTCATTCAGTTTGTGCACATCGATGATGTTGCCAGGCTCGTCGCATTCATCCTCAGTAAGAATGAACCCGAAGGACGGCGGCTGACCATCCTGAATGTGGCCGGGCGCGGTGCACCGCTAACCTACGAACAGTGCGTGCGGATTGCGCAGGCAAAGCTGGTGCGAGTGCCCGGTGAAAAGCTGTTTACGCTGGCGCTGCGAGCTTTATGGGCGATCAAGCTTTCCACCATTCCTCCCGACGTGGCCCCTTATATGACTTCCAGCACTGTCATGAATACATCGCGCCTGGAGGACTTCCTTGGCCACGACTACACTACCGTAGTTCGCCTGCAGATTGCGGATGCCTTCGCCAAGTGCTTCCGTCAGGAAGAGCCCTCGAAAACACTCACCCTCGCGTGACGCTGGAACTTCGCATACAAAGACGGGAAGTTGCAAAGCTCCAGCCTCGAAAAACGCCGCCGCACAAATACTCTCAGGCGGCTTTTGATTTTTTCTCGTAAGTGCCCATCAGCTCCGCCTGACCCAGAATGTGCCCTTTAACCGCAGCGCTCAATTCTTTATGACTTGCGCCGGGAGGAAGCGCCAGAAGTTTGTCAATTGCAAAAAGTCGGAAGAAATAGCGGTGTGTTCCTGAAGGCGGCGCGGGACCAATATAGCCTACCTTTCCACCATCATTTTTCCCCTGCAAGCCGAGTCCTGGAACCTCCTCGTCGTGTGGAACATTTTCGTTTATATGTTCAGTCTGTTTTGGGATGTTATACAGCAGCCAGTGGGTGAATCCGCCGGGCCGTGGCGCATCAGGATCGTGCACTATCAAGACAAATGATTGCGTTTTATCCGGTGCATCTTGCCATGAAAGCTCGGGAGAAATATTCTTCCCATCGCTCGTATAAACAACAGGAATTTCGCTACCTTCCTGAATAACCGTGCTCGTGAGTCGCATGCTACTCCTTTTCCCGCACCGTTAATTGCGGGGACCAGGTTGAGAAGCGATTGCGATCACAAGTGTTGCCTGCAAAGCTGTGAACAACGTACGAACAGGGCTTTAACGAGGCTTTTACTCTGTGAAAACCACTGACTGCAAGCCTGAGATTTCAAAGCGCTTGCGACAGCGAACGTTCTTGCATCCCATCACATCATCTTTGCGGAGCATGTAGGATTTTGCCTTGGCGAAGCGGGCGCGGTCGCGCTCATCGGCGTGGCGAGGCAGCTGTTTTTTCCTGGTTCGGACGATCCAGGTGACTTCATAGTCCGCCGCCTGATGACAGTGGGGACAGTTCAGCGTGGCCTGCTTCTTTTCCGGACGTTCATCGAAAAACTCTCGCTCTTCCATTGCTTCTCCCGTAGATTTTAATTATTCCACAGGACGCGCCCGGCTGCGAAATGCTGCTGCGCTAAACTCTTGAGAATGGCAAAGTCGAAAAAGAAGAAGACTTTTCGCGCGGTCACGGCAGTGAAGGCCCTGGCGAGAGAGAGGATCGGCGAACCGCGCCCCGGCCAGATCGTCCTCGATTCCAAGAAGAAGGCGAAAACAACGGAGAAACACAAAACCACATTAGGGCGCCTATTGGAAGAAACTGAAAACCGCTAAGACGCCTTTTTCCGGTCTGAGGATCTTGCCGGAGGAAGATCGTCCGGTCGTCCATATTCTACGTGCGTATGAACCGGACGCTCAGGATGGTCGGCGGCATCTTCCACGCCCTCAACCGTCGCGGCTTCCAGCGCTTGATCAGTTTCTTCCAGTTCTTCGACGCTTTCGTTGTCTACATCCTCTGTAATCGAAAGCCGCTGGGCATCGCCTGATTGTCCTGCACTCTCGGATCCAACTTCGCGTGGATCATCGCCCAACTCATCCGGAGCGGCTTCGTTCCCCTTCGGGCGCCCTTCAGTTTCGCGATTTTTGCGCATAGTCCCTCCTGACAACACTTTGGATGCAAATATGAGGGGTGCGGTTGAAAGCTGGTCAGGCAGCCTGCAGTTCTTCCAGCAAGTCAGATCTGAGTTCCTCGTGCAATTCCTGGGAAAGCTTGCCGCCTTTTGAGGTAAGGTAAAACACGTCGATCGCCATCTGCCCTTCGGTGTCGATGAGAGCGATTTCGATGTTGCAGCCATGATGCGAAAAGCGGGAGGAGATGCGATGTAACAGTCCGAGCTGGTCCTGCGCAATCACCTGAACCAGCGTACTGCCGCCGGAAGACTGGTCGTCAAATTCCACGCGGGTCTGAATTTTTATTTTCGCACTGGTCTTTTGTTCGGAGCGCATGCGGTCACGCAGCATCCGGTCCAGGTCCGTTTCTCCGGATAACACATCTCCTACGCTGCGCTGAAAACGCTCCCACTCGGGCAGGTTGAGCTCGAGCGTACGGAAGCGGTCGGTGAAATAGAAGGTGTCGACCACAACCCCGGCAGCATTTGAAAAGGCGTCCGCCTTAACGATGTTCATTCCCCATGCTGCCAGCACGCCCGCAATGTTAGCGAAGACGAATGGCTTGTCCCGGGTTAAAACCGACAATTCATACCAGTGCCTTCCGCGGGCCAGGTGAAGCTGCACCGGGTCGGAGGAGAGACGTCCTGCGAGTTCAAGATGCTGCAGAATTTCCTCAGCCCGGAAAGTTCGCAAATAGCGTTTGGGCAGGCCGTCCAGAAACGATTTGAGTTTTTTGGCGGATTGCGGCACCAGCGCCTGCAGACGCGCGACCGTCTCATCATGCTCTTCGTCGGGATGGAGACGCTGATCGGCGGAGCGGTTCAGGCAGTTCGAGGCGGCGATGTAAAGCTGCCAGACGTTTTCGGCTTTCCACGGCGTTAATGCCTCAGGATTCACCGCCTTAATGTCCGCGTAGGTGAGCAGCGCCAGCATCTTGAGCCGCTCAGGCGTGCCCACTTTGTCGCAAAAGGCCTGCACCGTGACGGGATCGTATATGTCTCGCCGCAAGGTGGCGGAGATTTCAAGATGGCTTGCAATCAGAAATGAAATCGTATCTTGGGCCGCCTGATCGAGTTCGAGACGCTGCATGCACTTCTGCGCAATCTCAAGGCCGGTAACCAAATGGCTTTGACCCGGTATTCCCTTACCGACATCATGCAATAACAAAGCCAGATAAAGCAGCTCCGGCCTTTCCAGTTCCTCCAGCAGGTGTCCATATCTTTGGTCCCACTCGGAACTGGCGCGCCTGGCGCGATGCAGGCATTCAATGGCGAGGAAAGAATGTTCATCGACCGTGAAACGATGGTAGAAATCGCGCACCACAAGCGAGTCGATGATCTTGAGCTCAGGCAGCAGAATGGTCAACACGCCGAGCGAATGCATGATGCGCAGGCCATCCGCCGCAAAGGGCTCAACCAGCACCGATTGCAGATAGCGCCAACTTTCAGGACCCGACGGCGGATTTTCCGCCAGCTCAGGCAGAACCCGTTGAATACGGGTTTCGGTGGAGAGAGCGGGCTTTAATCCATGATGTGAGGCGAAGCTGAATATCCTAAACAGCAATTCCGGGTCTTTCACCGCCGAGGGTTGCTGCAAATAGATCAAACTATCGATCACGGAAAAGTCGGCATTGGAAAGCCGTGAGCGCCAGGTCTGATACGTTCGGTAAAGCGACGACCTTGCGGCGGGCACTGACTCAAGCAGCCGCAAGCACTCGTGGTGCAGAGCACGGGCTTGACGAAAATAAACCCGCATCCATGACGCAGCGTCGACAGGCGTGGACTCACTCAACCCGATATGCCGAGAGGCCGCTTCGTCCTGCGATTCCCACGTCAGCATATTGTCATCACGGCCCTGGCGATAATGGAGAAACGTACGGACTGCAGTGAGAAACTCCAAGGCAGGTTGCAGCTGTCGAGTCGAATCCGGCAACAGTGCTTCCGGCGCCGGCCAGCGGCGCTCCTGGTCGAGCGCGTAAAGCAGCGCCATCCAGCAAGCTACGTTGTAATCGCGTAACCCGCCCGGAGCTTCTTTTATATTCGGCTCCAGATGAAAGACGGTGTTGCCGTACTTTGCATGGCGCGAGTGAGTGACCTCAGCCAGTTGCTGAATGATGTAGTTCCCTTCGCGTACAAAAAATTTGGGAAGGATTTTCTGGTGCAGGCGGTCGAATAAATCCCGGTCTCCAGCCAGATAGCGGGAATCAAGCAGCGAGATTGTAAATTCCACATTCTGCGGATCAAACTGGTCGCACTCCGCCAGCGTGCGCGTGGTCGGACCGAGTTTCATGCGCAGGTCCCAGAGTTCCTGGCAGAAGCTCCGAATGGGATCGCGCAAGACGTCCTCGGTGCTGCGATCGGCGTGCAGGAAGAGAATATCGACATCGGAATGAGGAAAAAGCGCGCGACGCCCGAATCCCCCTAGCGCCACCAGAGCAAAATTCTTCGGATCGCTACTGCCGGAGCAGAGCAACTCGCTCCACAAGCGATGCAACACCGTCTCAACCAGAGCGGTGCGTTCTGCGATCGCGGTGACCCCGCTGCCTGTGGCCGTGAATTCCTGCTGAATACGTACACTTTCGGCGAGATAAAGATCGCGAAGCTCGGTGCGCAACGTGGCTGCTGTGCTCATCTAGAAGAGGTATGGGGTACGCGATGGGGCAACTGCACCTTCACTCTAAATGTGATGTCAGGGGTGTGGAAATCGAATCTATTTATGGAGGGAATCAGGAATGGTTATTTGAAAACCGTCGGCTGCCGGCTAAACCATTGATCCTAAGCGGATAGCAGCGCCATCGCTTTGCTGATCACGAAATTCAGACTGGGCTGCTCTTGTTCGCGGCGACATCGATGCGGGCCTGTGCGCGGCGCACCTTGCCAAGATCGGTCGCGAC
The DNA here is from genome assembly GCA_036268595.1 of Terriglobales bacterium. GTDB lineage: Bacteria > Acidobacteriota > Terriglobia > Terriglobales > Acidobacteriaceae > Gp1-AA145. The sequence goes on along the minus strand of DATATW010000028.1, from coordinate 9,293 downwards.
TTCCTCTTCCGTTTCCGCCGATTTCAACTCTTCCTCGGCCTTCGCCAACGATTGTTGCGCTCGCTTGACATCGATCTCTTCAGCCCGCTCAACCGTCTCCGCCAGCACGGTCACGCGGTCCGGAAGCACTTCAGCAAACCCCCACGCGGTGGCAAAACGGTGCAATTTCCCCCCGGATCGATAGCTGATTTCGCCTGCCCCTAGTTCCGTGATTAAGGGGGCGTGGCCGGGAAGGATGCCAATGTAGCCGGTGGTAGCCGGAATTTGCGCCTCATCAGCGCTGTCCTTGACCACCAGCTTCTCCGGCGTCACGATCTCGAGTTGGAAAGAATCGGCCATAAATCAGTTTTTTTAGCTCTTAGCTTGTATTCAGCGGACAGCCGAAATCGGGTGCTCGGGCTGAATGCTGAATGCCTTTATGCTGCTGCCTTCATTTTCTCCGCCGCCTGCACAACTTCCTCAATCGGCCCTTTCATGTAAAACGCCTGCTCGGGAATATCGTCGTACTTGCCGTCAACAATTTCCTTAAAGCCCTTCACCGTGTCGGCGATCTTCACATAACGGCCGGGCGCACCAGTGAACTGCTCGGCGACGTGGAATGGCTGCGACAGGAAGCGCTGTATTTTTCGCGCCCGGGTCACAGTCACCTTCTGGTCTTCGCTCAATTCGTCCATACCGAGAATAGCAATGATGTCCTGCAAATCTTTGTAGGTCTGCAAGGTCTTTTTCACCGATTGCGCCACATCGTAATGCTCCTGACCGACGATTCGCGGATCGAGAATGCGCGAGGTAGAAGCCAGCGGATCGACCGCGGGATAAATTCCAATCTCAGTCAATCCGCGCGAAAGAACGGTGGTGGCGTCGAGGTGAGCGAATGTAGTTGCTGGCGCGGGATCAGTGAGATCGTCGGCGGGAACGTAAATCGCCTGCACCGACGTGACCGATCCTTTCTTGGTCGACGTGATGCGCTCCTGCAACTCGCCCATTTCCGTCGCCAGGTTCGGCTGATAACCTACAGCGCTGGGCATACGGCCAAGCAGCGCGGAAACTTCCGAGCCTGCCTGCGTAAAGCGAAAGATATTGTCGATAAACAGCAGTGTGTCCGCGCCTTCAACATCGCGGAAATATTCGGCAACTGTCAGCCCGGTCAGCGCCACTCGCAGACGCGCTCCGGGCGGCTCGGTCATCTGGCCATAAATCAGCGCCGCCTTCGAATGCTCCGGATCGCCAGGTTTGATCACGCCCGACTCACTCATTTCGAGCCATAAATCGTTGCCCTCGCGGGTGCGTTCGCCAACCCCGGCAAACACCGAGTATCCGCCGTGTTGCTTGGCGACGTTGTTAATTAATTCCATGATGACGACCGTCTTGCCCACGCCGGCGCCGCCAAACAAGCCAATCTTTCCGCCTTTCAAAAACGGCTGAATCAGATCGATAACCTTGACCCCGGTTTCGAACATCTCCGCCGTCGTGGCCTGATCTTCAAATGATGGTGCGAGGCGATGAATGGGATTGCGCTCTTTGGCGGCGATCGGACCCAGATTGTCGACGGGTTCGCCGATAACGTTCATGACTCGCCCCAACGTTCCATGGCCAACCGGAACCGAAATCGGGCCGCCCTGATCGATGGCCTTCATTCCGCGCACCATGCCGTCAGTAGCCTCCATGGCGATGGTCCGCACCCGCCCTTCACCCAGATGCTGCTGCACTTCGAGGATGACATTGATGGGCGTGGGAACGTCAAAGCCATCGCTTACCACGCGTAAGGCTTCGTAAATGGGCGGCATGGCCGCCTCGGTGAATTGCACGTCCACGGCGGGACCGGTGATTTGAATTACGTGTCCGATGTTTTCAGGCATAAATTCCCTTTGTAGAGACGTTGCTAGCAACGTCTCTACTGCGCGGCAGCTGCTCCGCTGACAATCTCAATAATTTCCTTGGTAATTTTTGCTTGCCGCACCCGGTTCATAGCCAGGGTCAGCGAGTTGATCATGTCGGTTGCGTTACTGGTCGCCGATTCCATTGCCGTCATACGCGCAGCGTGCTCAGCGGCGACCGACTCGATCAAAGCATGATAAATCTGGATGGCAACGTACTTCGGCAGCAGCGAGCGAAACAATTCCCGCGGCGGCTGCTCGTAAATATAATCCACCGGAGCGGTCGCAAACTTCTCTGCCTGTTTGTCCATTTCGCTGGTGTCGGTTGGCTTGAGCGAAACTCCCATGCCTTTGGCCGCCTCGATCGCCCGTTGTTTCTCCTGCAAATCCATCCCCTGCAACTCATCGACCTTGGGAGCGCCGATCTGCTCGATGGGTAGAATCTGCTCCACCACCAGCCTCTGCGCGATCACCGATTTGAACTCGTTGAATACGATGTAGACCGAATCGATTTCTGCGTGTTCATAGCGCTTGATCACGCGCTCAGCCAGCTCGGCTGCGAATGAGTAGTCCAGCTTGTTGACCACGCCAACCTGCTCGCCAACCAAAGTTGTCCGCGTCGACTCCTGAGAATCCGACTTCCTCGGCTCCGCCGTAGGAAACCGGCGGCGAAGAAAATCGCGCCCCTTGCGCCCCACCGTTTCGATCTCCACATTTTTGCCGGACTTCGAATCCAGGAACCGCATCCCCGCTTTCAAAATATTCGCGTTGAACGCGCCCGCCTTGCCCATATCGCTGGTGACCACGATCAACAGGACATTTTTCTCTTCGCGCCGGACAAGAAGCGGATGCAGCAATTCACCGGTCGCAGGATCAAAAATATCCGCGCGCGCCACCAGCGACTTCAAGACATTCGTCAACATCCGCGCATAAGGACGCGCCGCCAGCGCCCGCTCCTGCGCCCGCCGCAACCGCGCTGCCGACATCATTTTTACGGCGCGCGTAATCTGCCGCGTGTTAGTCACGCTGCGAATACGCCGCCGAATGTCTAGGATATTGGCCATAAATCAGCTGCGAGCTAGGAGCTGTGAGTCATTGAGCGTGTCGGCTATCAGAAGAAAATTCTAAATTCTGCATTCCATGCTGTTTGCTCACCGCTCACCGCTCAACGCTCACTACTCAAAGCTACTTCGCTCCCACCGCCTGCCGCTCCTGCACAAACGCTTCCTTGCACTCTTTAATCACTTTCGTCATGTCCGCCTTGATGCCATCATCCAAAACTTTTTTCTCCATGATGGTCCGCAGCAGGCCAGGATTAGCAGTTTCAACATAACGGTTAAGTTCTTCCTCGAAATCGCGCACCTGCTCAATTGGCAGATCATCCAGCGCTCCGCTGGTGCCGGCGAAGATCAACAAAATTTGTTTCGAGAACGGCAGCGGCGAATACTGCTTTTGCTTCAGTACTTCGACCAGCCGCTGGCCGCGATTCAGCTGCGCCTGCGTGGCCTTGTCTAAATCGCTTCCGAACTGCGCGAACGCTGCCAACTCGCGGTATTGCGCAAGGTCGAGCTTCAAACTGCCGGCAACCTGACGCATCGCCTTGATCTGCGCGGCGCCACCCACACGGCTGACCGAGAGCCCGACGTTGACCGCGGGGCGCACGCCTTGGTTGAAGAGATCAGTTTCGAGATAAATCTGGCCGTCGGTGATCGAGATGACATTGGTCGGAATGTATGCCGAGACGTCTCCCGCCTGCGTTTCGATGATCGGCAGTGCGGTCAACGATCCGCCACCCTTGGCGTTGCTCATTTTCGCCGCCCGTTCGAGCAAGCGCGAGTGGAGATAAAACACGTCTCCGGGATAGGCCTCGCGTCCCGGTGGACGCCGCAGCAGCAGCGAAATCTCGCGATAGGAAGCCGCGTGCTTCGAGAGATCATCGAAAATCACCAGCGCGTGACGTTTGCTATCGCGGAAGTACTCGCCCATCGCCGTCGCCGCATACGGGGCGATGTACTGCATGGGCGCCGGCTCTGACGCTGAAGCCGCCAACACAATCGTGTACTCCATGGCGCCATAATCGGAGAGAATCTTGACCACCTGCGCAATTGAAGAACGCTTCTGCCCGATCGCGCAGTAAATGCAAATCAGATCGTTACCTTTGTTGTTAATGATGGTGTCGATCGCGATGGCTGTCTTCCCGGTCTGGCGGTCGCCGATGATCAATTCGCGCTGGCCGCGGCCGACAGGAATCATCGAATCAATCGCCTTCAGTCCGGTGGCCATGGGTTCGCGCACGGGTTGGCGGTCAATGACGCCGGGTGCGATACGCTCCACCGGGATCGTGCCGGATGCGGCGATCGGGCCTTTATCGTCGATGGGCACACCCAGCGAATTCACTACCCGGCCGATCATCGCTTCGCCAACGGGCACGCTGATGATCTGTCCCGTGCGCTTGACTTCGTCGCCTTCCTTGATTTCTGTGTACTCGCCGAGCAGCACCACACCCACCTGATCTTCTTCCAGGTTCATGGCAATGCCCGCTACATTGTGTGGAAACGAGAGTAGTTCCCCAGCCATGACCTTTTCCAGGCCGTGGACGCGCGCAATGCCGTCGCCCAGGGTTATGACTGTGCCGACCTCATCAACAGCGATCTTTGATTCGTAGTTCTCGATCTGCTGCCGGATTAATTGCGTAATTTCATCTGCTTTGATTTGGGCCATAGAATCAGTTTTAGCTATTAGCTTTTAGACTTTAGCTTGTCCGGTACAACTGCAATAGGCTTTCATATTCTGAGATACCAAAATTCTTAAATCACAACCTCAATCTGCACTCTGGGCCTCAAGCTAAGAGCTTGCCGTTAACTGCTCCCTTAACTTTTCCAACTGGCCCTTTACTGAGCCATCGTAAACTGTGCTGCCCACGCGGGCGATGGCGCCGCCCAAAATCGCATCGTCCTGATCGTAACGAGCGCGAATTTTTTTACCAGTCACTTTAGCCAGATCGGACTCAAGCGCCCTGCGCTCATCCGCGTTCAGTTCCCTGATGGTGGTGATCTCAGCCTCGGCAAATCCCAGGCGCTGGTTCAGCTCCTGCGAGAATTGCTCGACGATTTCACCAAGAAATTTCATCCTTCGTTTGTCGATCAAAACGGCGACAAAATTTCTAACGACCTGCGAAATTCCCGTCCGCTTTACGATCGCATCCAGCACCGAGCGCTTCTGCTCGGCGGGAATCGATGGCGTCTCCCACACTTCACGCAGTGTCTGGTTCTCTTTCACCAGCGCGGAAATCTGCTGCGCCTCGGCCAAAGTCTTTGCGGGATCCATGCGCTTGTCCATGACCGCGTCGGCGAAGGCGCGCGCGTAAGTGTTGACGACGCTGGCCATAAATTAAGCCTTCTTCCCCGTTCCACCATCGTTCAAAATCTGCTGGGCGAAACGCCGTACCAGCGACTGATCGGTGGCCGTATCCACGTGGATCTGTTTCGACGCCAATGACACTGCTAGGTCTGCCGCATGTGCGGTTAACTCGCGGCGCGCGGCCTTAGTGGCGGCAGTAATTTCCTGGCCGGCAGATTCGCTGATGCGCCGGGCTTCTTCGGCAGCGCCTGCGCGAATTCTTTCTTCCTCAGCGGCAGCTTCTTTTTCCGATGTCACACGCATCTGGTGGATTTCGTCGTCGAGATGCCCAAGGCGTGCCTCAATGTCGCTCAACCGCCGGTTCGCGTCTTCACTGGCCTTGCGCGCTTCCTCCAAGCCCTTCTGTATCGACGCCGTACGATTTCGAAAGATTGCCGGCAAATTCTTCTTTGAAGCCCACGCGATAAGCCCGGCAACGATTGCGAAATTGAGTATCACCGCCAGCCAATACGCGCCGTCCAGACTGAGCCCGGTAATGTGCGACAGGAATTGCACTGACGCCGAATGCTTGAATTGCGCGGTGTCATCTTCCCCCGATTGCGGCTCGGGGCTGGGATTGGGCGCTGCGTTGGCCGGAGCGTTCTGCTGCGAGGTAGCGGGCGGCTCCGTCGAGGCCTGGGCGAACGTTATCAACGAGAAAACGAAGATCGAAGCGGCTAGCAGCGCTATAGTCCGCATTCTGAACCGGCGAAAAGTCAACAATGTTGTCATCGTCCACCTGCCGCCGGCGAACTCAACGCCGGCTGAAGCACGGTGCGGATAATCTCTGTGGCTAGCCTTCCGGCCTCCGCTTCGAGCGAACCCATCGCCGTCCTCTTGTCGGACTCAATGGCGGCGCGAGCTTCGTCGACCTGCGCCTGTGCCCGCTTGCGGGCTTCCGCAATGGCTTCGGCGCGCGCGTTGGCTGCCCGGGCGCGGCGCGCCTCCTGGGCTTTGAACAACGACAGGCGAGCATCTCGCAGGCGTTGCTCATATTGGGCAGTACGGGCCTCGGCGGTGGCCACGTCGGCTTTGGCTTTCTCAATCGCTCCCTGGGTACGAGCCCGGCGCTCGGCCAGAACTCGCGCCATCGGCTTGTGCACAATGAACGTATATAGAACGAACAACAGCACAAAGAAGATAATCGTCGGGATCGAACCGAGCAGTAATTCGCCTATTTGTCTGAGCGTTTCATCCATGTTTTGCGCTGAGAATGTATCGCCGAAAGGATATTTCCGGAACCCCTGATTCTAGCGTTCAGCGGGGAAAAGTGTCAACGAAGAGGCATTAAATGGATCAATGTGAATTGCGATGCACACCGTCGTGGAATAACCATCGCACAGTTGCGTAACCTCGCCATTCCCATGCCCATCACCCAGTGATTCTGAGTGATTTAAAAGCATGCCGCTACAGCTCGCGGTAACAAATATCCTCGGTTTAAAGGGGTTAGCTCTGATTAATCGTGGGCAAACCTTGAGGCTCAGATTGCCCAAAGTGAGGATCGCAGCGAACCAGGTGATTCTGAGGTTTAAAGCTCAGACTTAAGACATATTTTAACTTGATCGCGGTTCAACAGAATGAGAAACTGCTGAGTACCTTCGATGAAGCTACTAACGGACGCTCGAGGCGGCGGGCGAATTGCAGTCTTTTCGTGCTTATTGCTTGTCTCCGTCACGCCTCTGGTCGCACAGCAGCAGCGAACCGATCCGTTCTCCTCTCCCGGCAGCTCGGTATCCAACAACCAAGGTTTTGAGTCGCAGGGTGCTGCGTTGCTCTTGACCGTGCTTGGCCCGAAACATGAGGTGCTCGATCGCCAATCCGTCGTGAAGCTCGAAAATAAGGCTAGTCACAGCGTTCTCTGGCAGACCACAGCAGATCAGTCGGAGGCTCAATTTGTTGATCTGGACATCGGCCAATACCAAATTGAAGCCAGCGCAGTCGGGTACTTGACCGCCACAAAGTCATATCCGGTTGTGAGCAACTACACAACCTATCGCGTGGAGATTAGCCTCCAACCCGATCCGAATGCGGTAAAGATTGAGGAACCTAATGCTCCTGATTTATCCAAAAAAGCGCGTAAGGAAGTTCAGCGTGCGGTTCGTGCACTCAAATCAGGGAACCTGAAAGAAGCTCAAACCAGGCTCGAATCCGCAAGCAAGCTGGCTCCGAACAGCGCAGACGTAAATTTCCTTTTGGGCTATGTGTACTTCGCGAAGCAAGACTTCGCGCAAGCGCAGAATTTTCTGGCAAAAGCGGCTACTGAGGATTCCCGCAATGTGCAGGCGCTCACGCTTCTCGGGCGAGTTCGTCTACATCAGGGCGACGACATCGCCGCGCGGGGAACTCTTGAAGAGGCGGTTGCTGCAGATCCGGAATATTGGATCGCGCACAAGTTTCTGGCCATTGCGTACCTTAAGCAACACGAATTCGAGAAGTCGCGCGCACAATGTGAACTCGCGATTGCCAAGAGCAAGGGCGGTGGCGCCTCGGTTGACATCATATTGGCGCAGGACTTGGCAAATCTGGGCAAGGCAAACGAAGCAATCTCGACCTTGAACGACTTCCTTCGTTCTAACCCCAACGACCCGCAAACTGCACAGGCTCGGACTATCATCACTCTCATCAAAGCGCATCCCGCGACGCCGGCTGTGACTGTGACTTTGATGAATCCGCCGGATTCAATTATCGACGACACGGACCTGAGATTATCGATCAAGTCCTGGTTGCCGCCTGGGATTGACGATGAAAAACCGTCCGTCGCGCAGGGAGTAAATTGCCCCACAGACAAAATTATCGCGCAGAGTGGCGCAAGGGTTGAGCAATTCGCAAACGATATTTCGAAGTTCTCCGCCATTGAGGACCTGGTTCACGAAAAGGTAGACGAACTCGGACATGCCATCACCAAAGAAAATCGCAAATACAACTTTGTTGCCGCAATCTCCGAGGACAAACCCGGCTATCTGGAAGTGGAAGAGTACCGGAGCGGGAACGCGCAGGCGGCCGAATTCCCCGACAACATCGTCACAAAAGGTTTTCCATCCCTGGCATTGGTTTTCCATCCTGCGATGAGAGACAATTTTGAATTTGTCTGTGAAGGTTTAGGCGAGTTGCAAGGACAAGCAACCTGGTTGGTACATTTTCGCCAGCGTGATGACCATCCAAACCGTATTCACGAATTGAAGAGTGGCGGCATGACCTACCGCGTTGACTTAAAAGGCCGGGCATGGATCAGTGCGTCGACATTCCAAATCGTCCGCATCGAATCCGAATTAGTGAAGCCCATGCCCAATATTCAGCTACTGACTGAAAGAGAGATCGTCGACTATGGCCCGGTGGAGTTTCGCAGCAAAAATACCGAGCTCTGGCTGCCTATAAAGGCGGACTTGTATCTTGATCTCAGAAAACACCGGTACTACAGGCAGCACAGCTTCAGCCACTTCATGCTGTTTTCGACTGACAGCCAGGACAAAGTCAGCGGCCCGAAGCAGGAACCAAAAGTTAAGGACGGCTCTCAGCCTGATTAGCGAATGGTGAGTTCTTGGTGCGGCGCACAGAACTTCAGGTTTCGCCGCTATCGCCCTACTGACACCTTGACCGTATCCCCCGCGTGCAGTCTGGCCTCCTCTCCTTTTCCACTGCGCGCGAGGTGCGATTCAGTTCGAGAGCACATAGTTTTTGGCGGTATCGCCGAACGCTTTCAATTGCGTTTCCCTAAAATCGGCGGTCCACCCGAGTTCGCCCGCCATCAACTCCGCCACGGTCGGAGCCATCTCTAATGCGGCCCGTGCATTCATGAACAGCGCTCGCATGCGGCGGGCAAGAACGTCTTCGATGGTGCGGGCCATTTCATGGCGCACCGCCCAGATCACCTCGGCCTGCACATAAGGCAGCGCCGGCTGCAGCCTCCGCCCCAGCTGGGTATCGGCCTGGATCAGCTTGCGAATTTCCGCAGCGTCGCTCCCATAAACCACCAAGGCACCAAGCTGTTCCACATCATCACTCCAGCCGTGAATCCTC
>DATATW010000027.1:0-6809 GCA_036268595.1 Terriglobales bacterium | reverse complement strand
CGGATTTCCTCAGGGCCTCAGTCGAAGAGAGCATATCCGCCAGAGTCCGCCGCTTGCCGGAAAGATGAATCAAGTCGGTAGAAAGCCCCCAAATACCCGAGGGCGGTGCTTTAGGTGCCAGAATATTGGCGGGTTGCGCCTTGCCCGGGCTGGCATTCGCATTAGGACTCCCGCTCAGGGCTGTCGGAACCGAGCGGGCCAACTCTTCTACCTGGGCGCGCAATCCCAGGCGATTGCCGCGGCCACTCGAACTCACAAATTCTGACATGGTCTGCAAAGCATCGTGGCGCGCGTTCAACAGTCCCAGTTCGCCTTGCAATTCTTCAATCTGCGCCTGAATCATGCGTCGTTTTGCCGCCGTACTACGCGCCAGCTTCTCGCGATTCGATTGCAGTTCGGTCTGTGTATCCTGGATTTGCTGTTCTACCTTTTGCACGGACTGGACAAGTTTCTGATATTGACCGGTGTTCGCGTTCTGCTGGTTGGCTGCCGGCTGCCGTTTGCTTTGCAGCTGGGCCTCATTCCGCCCGTATTCGAAAGCCTGTTGGACTACCTGGTCTGCGATCGTGCTGTTTTCCTGCTCAAACGTGACATCCGCAGGTTCATTCGCAAGCTTCTCTTCGGCGGTGCGCTGGCGGTACCAGGAGACGGTCGTGCTCAGGAACTGGACGATCTTGTCATTGTCCTGAGCAGTCGGCGTCGCAGCAGGCGGGTTGCTTTGGGCGACGGCCGTCACCGCCAGAGTAGCGATTGTGAGTACAGCCTTTCGCAGCGCAATTCTCATCTTGTATTTTCAGTTCCGCCGCACAACCGGCAATTCAACAGTTTAAATTGTTCTTCGAATTTCAGCGCAGGATCGGATTTGATGAATTTTGTGAACTGTTAACATCCGGTTCATCGTCCTTTAATTGTCCGGGCCTTCTAATCAAGCCTCAAGGGAACTCACAAAAACAAGGAGAGCTTAAATTGAGAAGATTCTCACCGTTGTTCGCGCTTCTGGCGCTAGTGCTCCCATCAATGGCGCAGACAAGGCTGAATGGCGCAGGCGCCACTTTCCCGTACCCGATTTATTCCAAATGGTTTAGCGACTACCACAACGAACATTCCGATGTCGAAATCAACTATCAGTCGATTGGCAGCGGAGGAGGGATCCGTCAGTTGCAATCCGGCACGGTGGATTTCGGCGCCAGCGACATGCCGCTCGACGACGCCAAGGCCAAACAGATGCCTATGCCGATCTTCCAGCTACCGACCGTGCTTGGCTCAGTGGTTCCGGCGTACAACATTCCGGGATTCTCGGGTGAATTGAAATTCACTCCGCAGGTCCTGGCCGGAATTTATATGGGCACCATTACCAATTGGAATGATAAGGCAATCGCCGCCGCGAACCCTGGCGCGAAGCTTCCCGACAAAAGCATTGTGGTTGTTCACCGGTCCGATGGTAGCGGCACCACGTTTGTATGGACGGATTACCTTTCGAAGATCAGCCCGGAGTGGAAATCGAAGGTAGGAAGCAACACTTCAGTAAGCTGGCCCGTGGGCCTGGGGGCGAAGGGAAATGAAGGCGTCGCAGGCATGATCCGTCAGATGGAAGGCGGTCTGGGCTACGTGGAACTGATCTATGCCTTGCAGAACAACATAACTTTTGGTTCGGTGAAGAATTCGTCCGGAAGTTTCATCAAGGCCAGCCTTGAATCCACGACCGCAGCGGCCGCCGGAGCAAAGATGATGCCGGGCGACTTCCGCGTATCTATCACAAACGCTTCCGGAAAGGACGCGTATCCAATATCGAGCTTCACCTATCTGCTGGTTCCCAAGCAGTGGAAGGATTCGACCAAAGAAAAGGCATTCGTTGATTTCCTGACCTGGATGCTGGACAAGGGCCAAGGCATGGTCACTCAGCTGAACTATGCTCCTTTGCCAGAGTCGATCAAACAGAAGGAAATGGACGTCGTAAAAGAGATCAAGTAGCTCGGAGGCCGGCTCCGGCCGGCCCACCGAACTTCTCTATTCATCATCCTTTAACAGAAACGTCGTTAACCTAATCATCACCGGGATCTCTGGAAAATCCAGAGTTGTCCGGCAAATCGCGGAGCGGCAAGCTCATGGGAGCAGCACGTGGGTCTCACACTCCTGACAAATTATCAGCAGGACGGGCGTTTGGTTCTGCGAATACCAAAGACATGCCGTCACCTGACTCAACTAAAGTCTCCCTTGTGAACGCGACGCGAGAGGTACCGGCTTGGAAAAAGTCGATCTTTAATCTGGATTCCGGCTTCAAGGGCCTGATGACGCTGGCAGGGGTCGTTGTCCTCGGCGTCGTGGGCTTGATCGTAGCCGAGTTGATGCAGCGCTCCAGCCTGGCCTGGCAAAAATTTGGCTTTCACTTCTTCTTCGGCAGTGAATGGGACCCGGTTTCAGGTTCATTCGGCGCACTGCCATTCGCCTACGGCACAATCGTTTCCTCCCTAGTCGCACTGGTCATCGCAGTGCCCCTGGCCATAGCGGTTGCGGTCTTTGTCACCGAAATGTGCCCGCGCTCTCTCCGCAAGCCAATCTCATATGCCACTGAATTATTGGCTGCGATTCCCAGCGTGATCTATGGCCTTTGGGCGATTTTCGTGTTGGTCCCGCTGTTGCGCCAATATGTGGAACCGTGGCTGATGAAATATTTCTCGTGGACTGGCCTGTTCGCTGGACCGGCATACGGAATTGGAATGCTGGCTGCGGGAACAGTGCTGGCCATCATGATTACTCCGATTATCTCCTCGATTACGCGCGAGGTGCTGTCGGTGGTTCCGCAGCAGCAGCGCGAGGCGGCCCTCGCGCTGGGCGCGACCCGGTGGGAGATGGTTCGGATCGCAGTTTTGCGGAACGCGCGCGCGGGAATCATGGGCGCTGTCATTCTCGGCCTTGGCCGCGCTCTTGGTGAGACCATTGCGGTAACCATGGTGATCGGCAATGCCCCGCATATTGCCAAATCGCTGCTGGCGCCTGGTTATACCATGGCGAGCGTCATCGCAAACGAATTTGCCGAGGCCACCGGCGATCTTTACCTGAGCGCTCTTATGGAGATCGGACTGGCGCTGTTTATCGTGACCATTATCGTAAACATTCTTGCCGGTCTCATGGTGTGGACGGTGACCCGCGGCACTCCGGTGAGGGCACATGGCCAATAACGTCATTAAGCTTCGGCGCCAGATCACCAACTATTTCTTTACCGGATTGGCGGCCAGCCTTTCCGTGATAGTGGTCAGTGCTCTAGTGGCCATTTTTGCTTACCTGGTGCTGAAGGGCGCCGGGTCACTGAATTGGGCCTTTCTGACGCAAACTCCGAAGCCGGTGGGTGAAACCGGCGGCGGTATGGCGAATGCGATGGTTGGTTCAGTGATAATTCTCGCGATATCCAGCGTTATTGGAGTTCCGCTGGGAATTGCCGCAGGAATTTATCTCGCTGAATATGGAAGAAACCGTTTCGGACAGCTGGTTCGTTTCACAGCCGACGTTCTCAATGGCGTTCCATCGATCGTGATCGGACTGGTGGCTTACGGTCTGGTGGTCATTCCGCAGCGTCATTTTTCGGCCTTCGCGGGAGGCGTCGCCCTCGCTATCATGATGGTCCCCACCGTGACGCGGTCCACGGAAGAAATGCTGTTGCTGGTGCCGCAGTCGGTTCGCGAGGCTGCCTTCGGTCTCGGCATCCCACAGTGGCGAACAACGATTTCGATTACTCTCGCAACCGCCCGTTCAGGCATTATCACAGGAGTGATGCTTGCATTTGCGCGTGTTGCCGGGGAGACTGCGCCCTTGTTGTTTACCGCATTCGGAAACCAGTTCTGGAGTTTCAACAGCGGTCAACCTATTGCTGCGCTACCGCTGCAGATATATACCTATGCACTTTCGCCCTTTGACGAGTGGCACCGCCAGGCGTGGGCGGGAGCCCTGGTTTTAGTCATGCTGATCGTCGGAACCACCACGCTGGTACGGTTTGTTTTTATGCGGCGTATGCTGGGGGAGGCCCGCTAGAATATGCCAACTGCCGTTGAAGTACGCGATCTAAAGGCTTGGTTCGGCAAAACCGAAGCCCTGCACGGTATCAACATGTCGGTTGAAGCCAAGCACGCGACCGCCGTAATCGGTCCATCCGGCTGTGGGAAGTCGACCTTTATCCGCTGCCTGAACCGCATGCATGAGACGAACCCGGAGGCAAAAGCGCACGGCGAAGTAAAAGTTGGCGGCGAGGACATTTATGAAATGCCTGCGGTTGATGTACGCCGAAAAGTGGGCATGGTGTTTCAAAAACCGAATCCCTTTCCCACCATGACGATCTACGATAACGTCGCCGCCGGCCTGAAGCTGAATGGGACCCACAACCGCAAAGTTCTGGACGAAGTCGTCGAGCACTCCCTGCAACAAGCTGCACTTTGGGATGAAGTGAAGGATTTGCTTAAGAAGAAATCCGGCGCCAGCCTCTCGGGCGGACAGCAGCAAAGGCTTTGTATAGCGCGCGCGTTGGCGGTAAGTCCGGAAGTGATGTTGATGGATGAGCCAGCTTCGGCCCTGGATCCGATCTCAACCGCCAAGATCGAGGATCTGATTTTTGAGTTAAAACAAAAACTCACCATTGTGATCGTGACGCATAATATGCAACAGGCTTCGCGTGTGGCCGAATTTACCGGATTTTTCCTCATGGGAAATCTGATTGAGTTCGATAAGACGGAAAAAATCTTCACCAATCCGTCGGACAAGCGAACGGAAGATTACATAACCGGCAGGTTCGGATGACAAGAATTCGTTTTCATCAGGAGCTCGACGAGCTCAAACACCGCATTCTGGCAATGGCAGGCATGGCGGAACAGGCCGTGGACCTGTCGGTCCAGGCCTACTCACAACGCGATCCGGTGCTATGTCAGCGGGTAATCGCCAGCGAGGCCGGAATCAATCGCGCCGAGCGCGAAGTCGATGAATTCGCGATCGACCTGCTCGCCATGCAGCAGCCCATGGCGATTGATTTGCGCTTTATTCTTGCCGTTATCAAAATCAACGCCGATCTGGAACGCGTCGGCGACCAGGCGGTGAACATTGTTCAACGGGTAATGAATATGATTGAACTGCCGCCTTCAGAGCTTCCGGTGGATATTCCAGCCATGGCTACGCGGGTGCGTGCCATGATCCGTGACGCCTTGCGTTCCTTCATTGAAGGCGACCCAGAACTCGCAAGACATGTATTGGAGGCGGATGACGAAATTGACCGCCTGAATCATGAAGCGTTCGCCGCGCTCTCGCGCTACATGCAATCCGAACCTAATGGGGCGGTGCAAGCTCTCGACGCGCTCTCCATCGCCCGGAACCTGGAGCGAGTGGCCGACCACGCGACGAATATTGCCGAAGATGTGATTTTCTGGATTCGCGGCGCCGACGTGCGGCACGGCGCTGGGCAGCAAACTGCGGGGAGCTGACCCCATGGCTCAACCGCTCAGCCCTGCCATTTTCATCCTTGAAGACGATCCCGATATTGCGGGGTTGCTGAAGCACCATCTTCAGCCTGCGGGATACAGCGTTTCATGGTTTCCCACCAGCGCAGGATTTCTTGATGAAATGCATGCGCGGCGGCCGGCGCTCGTGATTCTGGATATTATGGTGCCGGGCAACAGCGGACTGGATCTAGCGAAATCGATCCGCGCAAATTCATCGCTGGCATCTATTCCAATTGTGTTCGTCACTGCGCGGACCGCGGAATCCGACCGCTTGCGCGGCTTCGAAATCGGGGCCGACGATTACATCACCAAGCCCTTCAGTCCCAAGGAAGTTGTGGCCCGGGTGAAGGCGGTGCTGCGGCGCTTCGAGCAGCCGTTGAAAAAAGAAATTGTGCGCGCCGGAGACATTGTGATCGATACTGCTGCCATGCGTCTTTCTGTGCGCAACGAAGCAGCCGTCACCACTGCGACCGAATTTCGCCTCATCGAATTCCTCGCCTCGCATCCCGGACGGGTGTTCACCCGCAAAAGCTTGCTGGACGCGGTCTGGCAGGAAACCGCTTTTGTGACCCCGCGAATTGTTGATGTCTATGTCCGCCGCCTGAGAGAGAAGATTGAACGCGACCCGGAAAAACCGCGCCACATTCACACCGTGCGCGGCGCCGGATACATGTTCGAGGTTCGTAAGTGACCAAGCGGTTGTTTTTTAAATTCTTCCTCCTGATAGCGCTGGTGATTGGTATTTCAACGGCTGCGATGGAGTTGCTGATGCGGCGCAATTGGGAGGGGCCGCAATACGGCGACAAGGCTGCTCTCGAACACAACCTTGAAATCGAACTTTTGCAAGCCGCTGGAATCTCTCTGCTGGCAGCTGCGCTGATAGCTCTGGCGGGGGCTGGATCTGTGACCCGGCGATTGCGCCGTATAGAGACCTTCGCACAAGAGATCGCCGACGGGAATTTGTCGGCACGATTGCCCGACTCGGGCAGTGACGAAATTTCCGCGCTGGCCACCCTTCTCGACAAAACTGCGCGCCGGGTGGAAACCAATTTCCGGGAACTGGAGAACGAGCGTCTCCAGCTCGAAACCCTGCTGAACAGCATGGAAGACGCGGTGGTCGCGGTTTCTGCCAAACGCGAAGTGGAGTGGTTCAACGGCGCGATGAAGCGGCTTTCCGCGAGCGCGGTTTCTGTGGGAACTCCACTGATAAGGGCGGTTCGCGATCCTGATTTTTTGCGCGTGGTCGAAGACGTTCTGGAACAGCAAAAGCCACAAAGCGTCACACTTTTTTCGATCGCCCCCGGCCGCACCTTCGGCATGACCTCGGCGCCA
>DATATW010000026.1:0-92699 GCA_036268595.1 Terriglobales bacterium | reverse complement strand
TGGCTGGAATTCGTGATCGTCCGATCGTCCTCAAACGTTTCGTGAACGGGGCTGAAGCTCCGGCGTTTTTTCAGAAGCGTGCGCCGGAGCAGCGTCCCTCGTGGTTGCGCACGGTCGCGCTTTCATTTCCGTCTGGACGTACGGCAGAAGAAATCGTCGTCGATGACGCGGCGGGGCTTGCGTGGGTGGTTAATCTGGGTTGCATCGAATTGCATCCGCATCCCGTTCGTTCTGGCGATCTCGAGCATCCCGATGAGTTGAGGATTGATCTCGATCCCGTGCCAGGTGTCGCATGGGACGGCGTGCGGCGGGTCACTCTCGAAGTCAAAGCCTTTCTTGAAGAACTTGGTCTGCGCGGATGGCCGAAGACCAGTGGCTCACGCGGCATGCACGTGAACGTTCGCATCGAGCCACGCTGGACTTTTGCTGAGGTGCGGCGCGCGGCGGTGGCACTGTCGCGAGCAGTTGAACGGCGCTTGCCCACACTGGCGAGTTCCAAATGGTGGAAGGAAGAGCGGCACGGCGTCTTTCTCGATTACAACCAGAACGCGAAGGACCGCACGACCTGCTCCGCATATTCCGTGCGCCCGCTGCCCGATGCGCGCGTATCTACTTCGCTGCGCTGGGACGAAGTGGCGGATTGCGATCCCGCCGACTTCACCATGTTCACGGTACCGAAGCGCTTCGCAGAAATTGGCGATCCGCACGCGGAGATGGATTCTGCGCCCGGCTCGCTCGAAAAGCTGCTGGAGCTTGCCGCGAGAGATGAAGCCGCCGGCCTCGGCGACGCACCCTGGCCGCCGCACTTTCGCAAGATGGAAGGCGAGGGCGCGAGAGTTGTGCCTTCGCGTGCAAAGTCAGCAAAGTCGGGCGCGCTGAAGTCGGCAACCAGGAAGCCTCGCGCGAAGATGCCGCTCGTTGTGGTTGCGAATTCTCCCGACAAAGCAGCCGCGCTGGCCGGCCTGGAAAGATGGAAGACCAAACACTCCGAGGCCGCCGCGTTGCTCGCGGCCGAGGATGTGCTGGTCGACTCCATGCGTGGAAGATCGTCAACCTGGACGCGCATCCGAATCAATCTGCGTAATGTGCCGGAAGCAATCCGGCCACAGCAGGAAACTCCTGATCCGGATGACGACCCCACGCGGGAATGGCGCGAGCGGCGTAAAACAAGAGCACAGAAAAAGGATTAGTCGGACCGTGCGTTATCGCCCTGCCGGGAAGATTGCCGCGATCTCTTGCGGCGGAACAACCTCCAGCTGTGCATAGGTGCAGTCGGTTGGTTTCTTATCCGAACGCCACCTGCGAAATTGCGCGGTGTGCCGGAAACGATCGCCTTGCATGTGGTCATAAGCAACTTCGACCACAAGCTCGGGCCGTAATGGTTCCCAGGATAGATCTTTGCCCTGACTCCAGCGGCTTTGGCCTCCCGGCATTCGGCCCGACGCGGATTCCGAGTTGGCCCAAGCCTTCCACGGATGGTTCGCGATCGCGTCCTTGCGGTATGGCTTGAGAAATTCCGCGAGCTCTAATCGTTTGGCGTTGGAGAAGCTCGCGCAAACTCCTACGTGCTGCAGTCCGCCGGCGTCATCATACAATCCGAGCAGCAACGATCCCACCAGCGTGCGATCGCCTTTTTTGTGCCAGCGAAAGCCAGCGACCACGCAGTCGCATTCGCGTTCATGCTTCACCTTTAACATCACGCGCTTATTGGGTTCGTAAGTACCAGCGACAGGTTTCGCAATTACGCCGTCCAGTCCGGCGCCCTCGAAGCGGCGAAACCAATCCGCGGCGACTTTGCGATCGCGCGTTGCGGGCGTGATATGGATCGGAGGTGAAGCCGAAGAAATCAGCTTTTCCAACTCGCGACGGCGCTTCTCGAACGGCTCGCCGCAAAGATCGCGATCCCCCACACACAGTAGATCAAAAGACACAAACGACGCCGGAGTTTGCTGCGAAAGAATTTTCACCCGCGAAGCCGCGGGATGAAGCCGAAGTTGCAAAAGATCAAAGTCGAGCTCGTCATCTTTGACGATGACAATCTCGCCATCGAGCGCGCACCTTGCCGGCAACGCCGATTCCAACGCCGGCACGAGCTCAGGAAAATACCGGTTGAGCGGCTTTTCGTCGCGGCTCTGAATGAAGATCTCATCGCGATCGCGGAACACAAGTGCGCGAAATCCATCCCACTTGGGCTCAAAGATCCAGTCATCTCCCGCAGGCAATTCAGCCACGCGCTTGGCCAGCATAGGCAGAACCGGCGGATTGACAGGAAGATTCACGAGTAAAGGGTAAATCCTTTCATGCGGAGAATAAAAAAGGCACAGCCGCAGCTGTGCCTTTTCCCATTTCAGGGCTTACGCCGCTTTGCGGCGTTTCCGGGCTGGCATGCCCGCATCCCAATCAGTAAAGGCGATGACCGCGGCTTCGTTCGCGGCTTGACCATAGAAGAAGGCCGATTTAGCTTCATCAGTGAATCCGTGCAGAAGTGGGGCCAACGCCGCAGTGCTGGCCTGTAAGGCATCCAAGGTGCCGTGCGTTTTGAAGCTGATTGGTTTTTTGCCGCTGCCCTTGTAGTCGGTAAAGGCCGAAACGCCGCCCACCATAGCTGCATTGACGAAAGCAGCGGTGGCACCCCTACCATTACCCCGCTTGGCAAATATCGTGCCCAGCACTGCAAAGTAGCTGGTCACTGCGACATCCAGCCAACGATGAACCTGGGGAGAAATAATTTTGGGTACATTTCGAAATGCGTCTGGAACGGTAGCTTCGTTGACGTTAGCTTTTTTCAAGCTGGAACGGACTTGCCGACTCATGTCGTCAAAATCCGACTGCACTCGCTCCCCGATATCGGTGACACGATCGACAAATTCCTGCACTCCGGAACCAGCAATCTCCTCAGCTGTCTGTTGGGACTTCTTCGCGGTCATTAGGATCTCCTGAAATAGAATTCTTCAAGTCTTAGAGCACCATCCGTTCCATTGGGATGTCCTGACTTCAGCCGCTGAGAGCCTGTACCTTCAGCCGCTCACAACGAGCTCTGTAAAAGATGCGCGGCGAGTGTTGCTGGCCAGCAGCGCTGGCGATGACCGAGTTTTCCCGGGTTCTTGCGGGCTACTCGATTTGCTTACGGCATCTACTCACGACATGCTTCCGTTCGCGCGTGCTAAGGAGGTTGAGCATGCGGCTTAGTTCCGCGTATGCCTTTCTGGCCGGATCTGTGTTGTTGTTCGGTGGTTGCGGAAAATCAACCCACAATCCATAGTGTGCGCTGGCACCAATACTTCGAGAACAACCGGAGCACCACATACGGGGCAACTGCCGGAGGAAGACGCTAGCCAGTTCATGATAGTTTTTCCGGATTCTACCATCCAGAGCTCGTATTTCGATGCCAAACAAATGTGTTTGCAAACCCATAAATATGGTAATATGGGAGCGTGAAAACAACCTTGGAAATCCCTGATTTAGTCTTCCGTCGTGCCAAATCGGTCGCCGCTGAACGGGGCATTCCACTTCGCCAGTTTGTGACGGAAGCGGTACAGGACAAGCTCAATCTCACCTCCGGCGTCAGGCCAAGGCCCTGGATGAAGCACTTTGGCCAGCTCAAGCAGCTTCGCAAGGAGACTAAGCAAATAGAAAAGAGAATTGAAGATGCCTTCGAACAGATTGATCCGGAAGTCTGGAAATGATCCTGGACACAAACGCTTTGTCGGCTGCGGCCGACGGGGATCCTGCGGTGCTCGCGATCCTGTCACGGGCAGATCAAATTGCTATACCGGTAATTGTCTTGGGTGAATATCGCTACGGCATTGCGCAATCTCGCAATCGCTTACGCTATTGGAACTGGCTGAACGCTCTAATCCTTGATTGCCTGGTACTGAATATAAGCGAGGAAACAACCCACCACTATGCAGATGTCAACTTAGAGCTTAGGCAGATCGGAAAGCCAATACCCACAAACGATCTGTGGATTGCCGCCCTTTGCCGGCACTATTCACTTCCGATTCTGAGTAGAGATCAGCATTTCGATTTTGTTGCCGGAAATCAACGAATCCAGTGGTGAGTACTGAGCGAACCGGCAAGATTCCCTTATGCCCGGTCCTTCAATCGGTCCATCAATGCAAACAGAAAAACCGCCAGAATTGCATTGGCGAAGGCGGATTCCAATTCGTGTCCCCAGTTCCAATGCATGTTCAAGCGAACCATGCCGCGGGCGATCAGGAAATAAATCAGTTCGTGGATCACATCGAAGCCGATAACCACCAGGAAACGCGTGCCGACGCTTTCCACGTCCAACTTAACCCCCAACGATGAAGCGCCATAACCAACCACCGTCTTCGCGATTCCATATAGCCCCAGCGGATGGTTCGCGCCAGCCAGCGCATCCTGAAGCAAGCCGATTGCGGCGCCAGTGGCCAATCCTGCCACCTGGCTGCGTCGCGCCATGGCGAAAAAAATCACCACCAGCAGCGGCAAATCGAAGATGGAGAAAAACGGCATGCGCAGCGGCAGAAAAACCTGCAGAAACACGGCCAGTAAAGGCACGATGATGGTCACCGGCAAGCTGAAGCGGTAGACCTCGATTTGTTCCCGGGATGTATAAGTCAGGGCCACGGTCTATTGGGGGCTGTCCCCAGGATTGCTGGGCTGAGGCTGGGCCGTGGGTGAGGTGGTGGTGGATGGCTTCGAAGCTGCGTCAGTGCGAGGTTTTGCAGCCGGCGGCGGAGTTTGCGCCGAAGATGTTGCGGGTTGTGCCTGTTTTTTTGCGCTCGAACCCGGCGCCGCGGGATTTAAGGGTTTCGAGCTTCCGGGCGTTGTCGATACCGTGGATTGCACTTGCCCCGGTATCGCAGATGACTCGGTCACGGGCTGAACGTGCGCCACGTGAGGTGCAAGCGCGGCATGCGTAGATGTCAGACCGCCGGCAGGATTAACGGGTGCGGGCGGCTTGTCAGGGACTGACGGCAGGCGCTCTGCCAGAATGTCCGAGGCACGAATGCTCGTGGCCGTCGACGGCGGCTCGCGTTCTGCCTTCTTTAGGATGACCAGCACTTCCTCCAGCCGATTCAATGACGCGCTTGGCCTTACCATGACCTGCAGGAACTCGGGTCCCTTGTCGATCCTGTCAACCGTGCCGATGATTAGCCCCTTGGGAAAAATCTGGTCGCCGCCGCTGGTCAGGACCCGGTCGCCCATTTTGACCTCTTCGTCAACCATGATCTTGTCAATCACCAACTCCCCCGAGCTCTTGCCTTTCAGCACTCCCTGCAGCCGCGACTGTTCAAGAATTGTGCCCACGCCGCTCTGCTGATCGTTGATCAGCAGCACCTGCGAAGTACTCCTGAATACGTTGATAATTTTGCCGACCACCCCTGTGGCGGAGATGACTGCCATGTCGAGCTGAATTCCATCGCGCGCGCCTTTGTCGATGTACACCGTTCGGGATTGTTCGCTGCCGCTCGATCCGATCACCTGTGCGGCCAGGGTCTTGGCGATGAACTGTTCTTTAAATCCAAGCAGGGACTGCAAACGATGGGCCTGGTCGGCGTCTTGTTTCAATCGCACTTCTTCCAGCTGCAATTCCTCGATTTGGTCGCGCAACTGACGGTTTTCCTGCCGGACGCCACGCAGGTAAAAGTAGTTGTGCCACAGTTCTGAGGCTCCGCCTTGAAACTGAACCAACGCCTTTTCCATCGGAGTTATTGCGGAAACCGCCCACACCCGAATCAGTCGCGCCGGTTGGTTCTCAGTGGGACGTTTAACCTGGATCGCGAGACCCAGAATTTGAAGGAATATGGCCGCAGCTAGAAAACTCACATTGCGATAGCGGCCCATAAGGTTATCCATAAATCAGCTGTCAGCCATCAGCGTTCAGCCACCAGCAACTCACTTTTAGCGCCGAGAGTTCAACGGCGAGAGAGGTTTTTGGTTCCTTCGTGTAACTTCGTGCCCTTCGTGGTTAATGGTTTACTCGATCGAGATCTTGCGCAGCAGCTTGAAATCGCTCAGCATCTTGCCGGTGCCGAGCACCACGCTGCACAGCGGATCATCCGCGATCGAGACCGGCAATCCGGTTTCTTCGCGAATACGCTTATCCAGATTCTTAAGCAGCGCACCGCCGCCCGTCAAAACAATTCCGCGGTCGCTGATATCAGCGGACAACTCGGGAGGCGTGCGTTCCAAAGCCACCCGGACCGCGTTCATGATCGTCGAAACGCATTCGCTCAATGCCTCGCGGATTTCGCTGTCGTCGACCGTAATTGTCTTCGGCACGCCTTCGATCAAATTGCGGCCTTTGATTTCCATGGTCAGAGGCTTGTCCAGCGGATATGCAGAACCGATTTCCATCTTGATCTGTTCCGCCGTACGCTCGCCGACCAGTAGGTTATATTTTCGCTTCAGATAGTTCATGATGGCTTCATCCATCTGGTTACCGGCCATCCGAACCGAGCGAGAATAAACGATGCCGCTCAGTGAAATCACTGCGATATCAGTCGTCCCTCCGCCGATATCGACCACCATGTTGCCTGAGGGCTCGGTAATCGGCAGCCCCGCGCCGATTGCCGCCACCATCGCCTGCTCCACCAGAAAAACTTCGCTGGCCTTGGCGCGATACGCCGAGTCCATGACCGCACGCTTTTCTACCTGCGTGATCTCGGAAGGCACGCCGATCACAATTCGCGGGTGCACCAGCATCTTGCGGTTGTGGGCCTTCTGGATGAAGTAGTTGAGCATCTTCTCCGTGACTTTAAAGTCGGCTATCACGCCGTCTTTCATCGGCTTGATGGCGACAATATTCCCCGGAGTGCGGCCAAGCATCTCTTTGGCTTCTTTGCCGACTGCTTCCACTTCGCCCGTATTCTTGTTCAAAGCGACAATGGAAGGCTCGTTCACGACAATGCCTTTTCCCTTAGCGTAAACGAGAGTGTTAGCGGTCCCCAGATCAATTGCCAGGTCGCTTGAAAAAACGCTGAACAGCGACCTTACGTTGTGCCCGCCCGATGACCCATTGCGAAAACCATTGGATGACATACGTTGTCCCTTTATCGATCTAGATCACTCCGGCACAACTCTGCCGAAGACCGGGCTCGGCCCGAAAAAAATTGAATTGTTTCTGGGTCTTGGTCTATTGTAAGGACTTTTTAGCCCAAACGCTGAAAATAAAGCCCCAGGGTGCGCCAACAATTCCAATGAAAGTAACCCCCTCATTGGATCACAACCTTTTGCTGCTCGGTGTTAACCCCGCCTTTCGCATCTTGCGCCGTCACGGTTATCAACGTTTCTCCGTTTGGCAGCGGAGGGGTAAAGAAGTGGAAGCTGCCATCGGTCCCCACCACCGGAACCTCGTGGCCATTCACCATCACCCGCGCGCCAACTTCAGTCTTGCCGGTCAACTCGATCACATGCCCATGCTGGATAAACGGATCCAGCGACAATGCAATCTTCCCTGAACTGGTTTCCTTGGCGATGATCGTGAAACGGTTCTTTTCGCTTTCTGCCGACTGGTTGTCCTGCCCGTCGAAGGAGCGCACCACCCAGTAATAGGGACCTTCGTTTAACCCCGAAACCATTATGTCCGCGGAATTCACTTTGCGGTCAAGGATGAGGGAAGAGAAATAGGGATTGCGCGAAATCTGCAGGCGATAACCCTTGGCGTTCGCCATCGGCGTCCACGAGAACTCGATCGGCTTGGGATCGTGGGAGATGAAGATTGGCATCATGTTCGCCGGCGAAATCGGAGTCGGCGGTCCAATCTCCTTAACTTTCTCGATGCGCCCGGCGTTAGGCTGGAAGGTAGCTTTCTCCCATCCCGCCAATTGCAGGGTCTGACCACCGCGCTCCACAACGCCGCTGCCTTTGGTGATCAACAATTCGTCATGCTGGGCCTTCGAATCTTTACTCACCCGCGCCGCGCTTTCCGGTGCCAAGGATGCGGTCGCGCCATCTAAAATGACCTCGGACTTCGAACCCTGTGAGTAAGTCCCGGTAGCCAGATCAACCGTTCCGGTGTTTACGCTTACTGCAACATTGGTCTGTTGATGTGCGTTGGCCGAGTTTTCTTCAATCACAATCAGCGAGTCCTGCTTAACCGTGTAGTTGGTCCCGTCGTTGAATACAATCTTGGCCATGCCCTCGGACCCGGTCTGGATCACGTCCCCTTTTTCCAAGGGGATGCTGTAATCGGCACGCACCCAGTCGTTGCTGCTCGCCTTTTTGATACGCACTGTCCCGTCAAGCGCCGTGATATGTGCCTGCTGGGAGACCAGGCCCCCTGCCGCTGTCGGCTGTGAGGCGACCCGTTCAAGCAAATTCGTGAACAGGCTGCTGACTGTTTTTTCGGTGTTAGCGCTGAACTCCGGAAACGTGAACCGGGTAGCCACCAGAAGCGCAACTAAAATAGCCATAGCAAAGAGGACGACGCTTCGATAAGTGACGGTCTTCCAGGCAATCTGGATCCCTGGTTTTTGATTCGAGCGCACGAGTATCCTCTACAGGACGGGAGAGTCCCTTTGGATTTACGCCCAGATTATTACAGGCTGGAATACGTAGGGTAACGGCAATCGACGCACTTTAGGTTACTGAGGTCACAGCAGATAGCATGATCTGGGCAAAACGTATAAGGTGGGCTGATTCGAACCGAAAACAAGTTTTGTCGACCGCGTTAGTAGTAGAGAGCAGGCGGTCCTTTGTATTCCTGAATGGAGTTACCACCGTCGATGACGACGAGCTGGCCAGTGATGTAGGAGGCCGCTTCCGAGGCGAGAAACGCTACAACCGCAGCCACTTCGTCAGGACGGCCTGAGCGTCCCACGGGAGTGTTTTTGCCGGCAATCAATTCCGGTTCGCTGGATGAGGCAGTTTCAATCCAGCCCGGCGCAACCGAGTTAACCGTGACTCCGTGACGTCCGACTTCGAGAGCGAGACTGCGGGTGAATCCGACAATGGCAGCTTTCGCTGCGCTATACGCGGTCTCGCGAGGATTGCTCACAACCGGCCCCGTAGTGGATGAGACATTAACAATTCTCCCGTACCTGGCGCCAAGCATGGCTGGCAGAACAGCCTTCGTCGCGTTAAATACCGTTTTGAGGTTGATTGCGATGCTGTAGTCCCAATCCTTTTCGGGAAGCTTTGCCAGAGTCAAGGTCGAGGTCGCGCTGGGATTTCCGACCTGCGTCATACCGGCGTTGTTGACAAGAATGTCAATGCGACCGAAGCGAGCCAGAACCTGCTGGATCAACTCGCGAGTTCGGTCATGGTCGCAAAGATCGCCGGCGGATGCCAAAACGTCTGCACCTTCCGCCGCCAGCTCCTGCGCGCGCTCGTGGATTCGTGCTGTAGTGGACGTGATTGCGATTTTCGCGCCTTGTTGTGCTAGCAGGCGAGCAATGGCGAAGCCGATGCCCTGCGGACTTCCAGCGCCGGTTACAACCGCGACCCTTCCCGCAATATTCATGTTGTCCAACGTTCAATGCTGCAAGCCGAGATTAATTCAACATCGCCTTTAGTGCCTCGCGGAACACCTGGGTGTGACGGTCGACGTGTTCCTGCGTTGTTGCAGGTGACATTAAGGCCATGTTGTGGAATGGAGTCAGCAGCACTCCGCGATTCATGGCGAACAGGTGCATAAAGCGCTCCAGGTCAAAATCCATCGCATGGTGGGCTTCGCTGCCATTGCGCGGCGCTCGTGACGAAAACAGGTACTCGGCACGGCAACCAAGGCGAGTGACGTGCCACGGCACATTGAACTCGGAAATCGCCTTCTCCACACCTTGGGTCCAGCGCTCTGCCAGAGGGATCATCTGATCGAAAACTTTCTGAGTGAGAACGTGTTCGAGCGTGGCCCGCATGGCCGCGAGTGAGAGCGCGTTTCCAGCCAACGTTCCGCCAACCCCGCCAACGTCGCAGTCTTCAAGATTTTGGCGAGCGCTGATAGCGTCAGCGACCTCGCTGGTAAAGCCGTAAGTAGAACCAGGAACACCTCCGCCGATTGGCTTCCCGAAAACCAGAAAGTCGGGGTCCAAATTCTCGGCACGGGTGTATCCCCCAGGACCGGCGCAGATGGTGTGAGTTTCGTCGATGATGAGCAAAGTGCCGTATTTGCGAGTGAGTTCGCGTAGTCGCTGGTGAAATCCAGGCTCGGCATGAACGATGCCAACATTAGTCATCGCGGGCTCGGCAAGGACGCAGGCGACGTCGCCGGACTTAAGGGTTTTCTCGAGAGCCGCGACGTCGTTGAATTCAACCACCTTCGTGGTGACGGTCGGATCAACTGGTGGCCCTATATTTCCCCGGCGTGACTTCGGGGTCCCGTTTTCCAAGGTAATGAAACTCTCGTCCACGGACCCGTGATAGCACCAGTTAAAAACCAGAATTCTTGGCCGACCCGTAATCTGCCGTGCCAGTCGAATGGCGAAGCGGTTGGCATCGGTCGCGGTGAGAGCGAATTGCCAGAAGGGCAACCCGAAGCGCTTTTGTAGTTCCTCTCCGACCCACACCGAATCTTCGCTTGGAAGCATCAGCGTGATGCCGCGCGCGACTTGCTGCTGCACCGCGGAGACCGTCGCAGCGGGTGAGTGCCCGGTCATCGCACCCGTGTCGCCGAGGCAGAAGTCGACATAGTGGTGACCGTCAACATCGACAAATTCCGCGCCATGAGCTTCGCGCACAAATGGCGGAAACGCGCCAGCCCATTTGACCATCCAGTTCATGGGCACGCCTCCCAGCAGAGATTTCCGGGCGCGCTCGAATAGGGCTTTGGAGCGCGGACGCGCCGCGATAAATTTCTCTTGTTCAGACTGCATTAACGAATGAAGCCGGTCACGATCGATAGAAGGCATTCATATACCGAGGCTGTCGCGAAGATTTGATTTCGAAGAGGCCAGGATTGTAGCCGAAAGAGAAAAATATTGGCAAACTGAGCGGCGGCATCGGATAGCAGCGCGAGCTCAACTTGCTCGTCCTCTGACCGGGCGGTAGCATTGAAGTTTATCCGGAGGACTTTAATGGCAACCGATACCCTGACCAAACCGATCATCGAGGGCGATGCTTCGCGTCCTAATGTTTATAAGAACTTCATAGATGGCGAGTGGGTCGAGTCCGCGTCCGGCGAGACCTTCGAGGACCGCAATCCTGCTGACACTCGCGATGTAGTGGGCATCTTTCAGAAATCCAACAAGGAAGATGTTTATGCCGCCGTCGATGCCGCGAAAACCGCGTTTGTGAAGTGGCGGTTGGTTCCCGCCCCGCGTCGAGCCGAGATCATCTACCTGGCCGCCGAGATGCTGTTCGAGCGCAAAGAAGACTACGCTCGCGACATGACTCGCGAGATGGGCAAAGTTTTGAAAGAGACTCGCGGCGATGTTCAGGAGGCTGTCGACACCGCTTATTACATGGCTGGCGAGGGTCGCCGACTCTTTGGCCCGACAACTCCTTCCGAATTGCCGAACAAGTTCGCCATGGCGATACGTCAGCCGGTTGGGGTTTGCGGAATGATTACGCCGTGGAATTTCCCCATGGCCATTCCATCGTGGAAATTGCTGCCCGCGCTGGTTTGTGGCAATACCTGCGTGATCAAACCCGCGCAGGATACTCCGCTGTCAACTTTCAACCTGGTCCGCGTGCTGGCGGACGCGGGTGTGCCCAAAGGTGTGGTGAACATCGTTACCGGCTTCGGCCCGGATGCGGGTGCGCCCATGCTCGAGCATCCGGAAGTGCGCGCGATTTCGTTTACCGGATCGAGCGCGGTGGGGAAGACTATTGGCACCACTGCCGCCAAGAGTTTTAAGCATTGCTCGCTGGAGCTCGGTGGGAAGAATCCCATGATCGTGCTCGACGATGCCAATCTGGATCTGGCCATCGAAGGAGCCCTCTGGGGCGCATTCGGCACCACCGGCCAGCGCTGCACCGCAACCAGCCGGATCATCGTCGAGAAAGGTGTCTATCGCGAGTTCGTCAGTCGGCTAGTCGAGCGCGCCAAGAAGCTTCGAGTCGGCAATGGCCTCGACGAGACCACCGACATGGGTCCGGCGGTCAATGAGCGCCAATTGCAGAGCGACCTGCAATACGTGGACGTCGGAAAGACCGAAGGCGCAAAACTGCAATGCGGCGGCAACCGCCTCGACAAAGGCGTTTATCAACACGGATATTTCATGGAGCCGACCATATTCAGCGATGTCGATCCCAAGATGCGCATCGCGCAGGAAGAAATTTTTGGACCGGTGGTTTCGATTATCCCGTGTGAAGATTTCGACGACGCGATCCAGATTGCCAACAACATCGAATACGGTTTGTCGTCAGCCATTTACACTCGCGACGTGAATAAGGCCTTCACCGCCATGCGCGATCTGTACGCCGGAATTACCTACATCAATGCGCCCACCATTGGCGCAGAAGTCCATCTCCCCTTCGGTGGAACCAAGGCAACCGGCAACGGCCACCGCGAAGGTGGAATTGGCGCGATCGATTTCTACTCGGAGTGGAAATCGGTCTACGTGGATTACTCAGACCGGTTGCAGAGGGCGCAGATTGATAGGCCGGAATAACAGACGTCAGCGCCTGTTGCGCGATTATGTTATTTATGTGGCGATAGGTTTGCTATGTGTAATTGGAATTGCGGTCTTTGCTGTTTTCAGTGCACGCCGTGGCACTCCACCACAGTTCAAAAATGATTGGACAGTGACGGTCGTTACTGCGGGGATCGCTTTCGGTTATTTGTTAAGGAATCGTTCACTGAAACACGACGCAAGGTTTTGGCTAACCTGACGTGTGATGTTGCTCGTGCATTTTGCCGTTTTCTTGTCAATGTTTTCTCGTGTGGAAAAAGTGCCCCTAATTTGGGGCGCCGGAATAGCGCCGTTTGAGCTAATGGCTTTAACTTTTGTTATCAATTGGATCGCAAGTCGCCACATCGATAGCCAGTTTTAGTTTTCTCGGCGAACTCTACGTGCTCTGCGGTTAAAAGCTTTTTCTTGAGGATCGCAGGTAAAATATTGCTATGCCTCTAACCCAAACTCGCGAAATCGCCCCCGCCCAACGTCTCGAAAACCTGCGCTATGCCATTCGTGATCTCGTCAGCTTGGCTGACGAAGTCAAGCACCAGGGACACAAAGTTCTTTATCTGAATGTTGGCGATCCGAATATTTTTGATTTCGCGCCGCCGGCGCATGTCATCGAGGCCGCTTATCGCGCCATGCGCGATAACAAGAATGGTTACGCGCCTTCGGCGGGGGTTCCCGAGGCTCTTGATGCGATTCGTGGCGAATCAAAAAAGAATGGGCTCACCACGGTGCAGGATGTTTTCATCACCAACGGCGCGGGGGAAGCGGTTGATCTTTGCCTCACCGCGCTACTCAATCCCGGCGACAACGTACTAACGCCGCGACCGGACTACCCGCTCTACCCGGCAGTTCTGTGCAAAGTTGGGGCCGAGCCGAATCCGTATTTCTTGAACGAAGATGACGGCTGGCAGCCTGAATTAGACGACATCAAGAAAAAAATCAATTCGCGGACCAAGGCCATCGTCTTAATCAATCCCAATAATCCCACTGGCGCGTTGTGCACCCGAAAGATGCTGCAAGATTTGGCCGAGCTTGCCCGTAAGAATAATCTTCTGATCATCGCTGACGAGATTTACGACAAGCTGATCCTCGACGGCGGAGAACATATCTCGATTGCTGCCGTTGCTCCCGATGTTCCGGTGGTCACGATCGGCGGCTTGTCCAAAAACTATCTCGCTCCGGGATGGCGCATGGGTTGGGGAATCGTGAGCGGCGAGGCGTCTGCGGTGAAGCCTTACATCGAAGGCATTCACAAGATGCTGCGGGCACGGCTTTCTGCGAATCACCCTGAGCAATATGCGATCAAACCCGCACTCGAAGGCCCGCAGGATCACCTGATCGAAGTGCGCCGGAAACTCACCGCCCGTCGTGATCTGACCGTTGAAACTTGCAATTCAATTCCCGGAATGAGCTGCGTTCCGCCACGTGGCGCGTTCTATGCGTTTCCTCGAATTGATGTTCCCGAAGACGACGCCACCTGGGTCAAACAATTGCTTCTGGAAAAACACATCCTGACCGTGCAAGGCTCGGGTTTCGGCCAAAAGCCCGGCAGCAAGCACTTCCGCATCGTGTTCCTGCCGCAGGAAGAAATGCTCAAGCAGGCTTACTCAGAGATTCGCGATTTCATGAAGACTCGCGCTTAATGCCTTGCGGTACTTGTCTTACTTCGTGTACCTTCGTGCCCTTCGTGGTCAACGCTCTTGACTTTCGAACCACAAAGCGCACGAAGGTACACGAAGGAAAACTTTAGAACTTTGAGTCTTTTTTCCGAATCTGC
This sequence comes from Terriglobales bacterium, assembly GCA_036268595.1. Lineage (GTDB taxonomy): Bacteria > Acidobacteriota > Terriglobia > Terriglobales > Acidobacteriaceae > Gp1-AA145. Next base: position 78,368 of record DATATW010000026.1, on the reverse strand, counting down.
TCTAATCGGGCTGCGTGATTGACATTCACTGCCACATCTTGCCTGAAGTAGATGACGGCCCAAAATCCTGGGAAGTGTCCGAAGCCATGTGCCGCATGGCGGCGGAAGACGGCATTGAGCATATCGTCGCCACGCCCCATTCGAATGACCGGTATTTTTATGAGCGCCAATATCTCCTGACCCTGCTTGAAAGTTTGCGGCAGCGCGTAGGGACGAATCCCGCATTGAGCCTGGGCTGCGATTTCCATCTTTCGTTCGACAACATGCAGATGGCGCTACGCACTCCTGAGAAATTCTGTATCGGCAACAGCCATTATCTTCTGGTCGAGTTCAGTAATTTCAGCATTTCTCCTCAGGTCGATGATTGGTTCACCCAAATGCACGAGCGTGGCATTACGCCGATCATCACCCACCCCGAGCGCAATCCGATTCTGCAGCAAACTCCGGGTCGTGTATTGAAGTGGACGGAGCTCGGCTGCGCGGTGCAGGTTACGGCTTCGGTCTTCACCGGATTTTGGGGAGCGCGCCCGCGGCAAATTGCCGACTGGTTGCTGAAAGAGAAAGCGGTCCATTTTCTTTCCACCGACGCGCATGACACCAAGCGGCGCGTGCCGGTTCTGTCAGCGGCGAAAAAAATCGTGGCTAAGGAATTCGGAGAAGAACTTGCGCGAACCCTGGTAGAAGACAATCCTGGCGCGGTCGTGAGCGACCAGCCGTTGCCGTACTTTCCGCAGAGGTGATTTATCGAGTAGGAACGGCCGGCATATTCGCCGCAGGTGTGGATTCTTGTCCCGAGCCCGTCGGCCCCGGGTCGCGTGTTTCAGTTGACATCGAGACCGAAGAAAGCTTCGCCGCCGGGCGTGAAGAGCCGCGTCGAGTGACTGGCTCCGTTGACATGGTCATGGCACTTTCCGGGTTCAGCAAATGCTCGGAGTCGGGACCCAATCCTAGGCGAATTAAAGCGCGCGAATCCGGAATAGATTTGCTCTGCCAACCCTGGTCCGATTGATAACGGTGCATCGCCTGCTGCGTTGCGTCGTCCCACTTACCCGAAGGCTTAACCTTCAAATAGTGCTCCCGGATCAGCGCTTCCTGAATTTCCCGGACCCGGTTCCCGTCAATCGCTTTCTGCCCGCGGACCCGTCCCTTTCGGGACTTCTTGCTGGCGTGGTGCGCGCTCTTCGGGACTTTATTAGCCGGCTTTGCCGATTGCGCGTCCGGAGCAGCCCATGCCAGCGAGCCGCTGAGCATCACCGCTATCGCCAAGTTCCGCAAATTCTTGAACGTCACAGCCATGCTTAGTCCCGCACCTTTCGTCGGCATCCACTCATCATCTCGCGTAGCCTGGATGCGCGCCAGTTCCGTTAGTGCAAGTAACAGTTACGGAAGTGTTCCGGCGAGAAAAATCGTGCCGTCGTTGCGTCCGGCACCACGTTGCCGTACCAGGAACACCACGTCCTGCCCGCTTTTCAGGGTGGACTGCACACGGTCGAAGTCATCCTCGCTATTTATCTTTTGTTTATTAATCTCCAGTACCACATCTCCGCGCGTCAGGCCGACGTCATCGGCGAATGAACCCGGCTTCACTTCCTGGACTACGACGCCCTGCCCGGATGGAACGTTCAGCCGATCGGCCATTTCCGGGGTCAACTCGTGAATAACTACCCCCAGCTTACTCTGCTTGGGCGTGGCTGGTTCGCCGCCTTCCTCTTCATCACCCAGGCGGCTGGCGAACAATTTCGCCCGGTCTGCGACGGTTACCGCGGCTTCGGCCTTTTTGCCGCTGCGGTAATAGCCCAATGAGACTTTCGATCCCGGCTTGCGTCCCGCGATATCAGCGACTAGTTCGTCGCCATTTTTGATGGGCTTGCCGTCAACCGAAAATATTGTGTCTCCAACTTTCAGCCCCGCCCTTTCAGCTGGACTGCCCGGCACAACGCTGGAAATTGTAATTCCGCCCTGCCCGCCATAGACGCGCGCGATCGCCGGATTCTCCTGAGCATTAAATTCAATTCCGATAGATCCGCGTTCCACCCGGTGCTCCGGCCCGGTGAGCTGGTTGTACACCTGAGCAATCGTGTTCGATGGCAGCGCGAATCCGACGCCGGCGTAGGCGTTGGTATCGGTAAGGATGGCGGTGTTTATGCCGATGACTTCGCCTTCCATATTCACCAGCGGACCGCCCGAGTTTCCAGGATTGATTGCAGCGTCGGTTTGAATGAATGACTGAAATTGCCGATTGGGCACGATGTTGCGACCCTTGGCTGAAACAATACCGGCAGTGACCGTGGCCTGCAGTCCGAAGGGGCTGCCTACGGCCAGTACCCAGTCGCCCACCTGCATTCCGTCTGAATTTCCCAGCTTCGCAATTGGCAGCGGATGGTCAACGTCAATCTTGATGACCGCCAGATCCGTTTCCTGATCGCTTCCGATCACTTTGGCGTCATGCTGCACGCCCGGCGCGTCGTCCTGCAGATGCACGCGAATACGATCGGCCTTCTCCACTACGTGGCGATTGGTGATGATGTAACCCTTCGAATCCACCAGCACGCCTGATCCCAGCGAACGCTCGCGGATCGGTCCTTGATCGCCGCCCTGTCCACCGAAAAATTTATCGAAGAAATCACCAAAGGGGCTGTCCTGGTCGCCCCCGCCCTGGTCCTGATCATTTTCGCCGCGATGGCGCGATGGTTTGATCGTCGACTCGGTATTGATGTTGACCACAGCCGGCTCGAGCGCCTTGGCAATCTGTGAGAACTGGTTGGACAGCTGACGGGGCGAAGGAACGGTCAGGGGCGTCGCATCAGCCGACCGTTTGTCTTTTTCTTGTCCCTTGACTCCGTATGAAACCACAGTGCCGATCAGGATTCCGACCGTCAGCGTAAGCAGAATGACTGCCGTGAAACCCAGGCGGTTGGCCTTAAAACGCCCCCACAGATTGGCGCGCGCTTGCATGTTGAATAGCCTCCGAAATTCAAAACCCTGATTATACAGCCGGAAAGCGGCGACAAAGGCAGGCCTGAGTCAGCCCCAGTTCCTTAGACGCAGGAGCTTAGGAAAGTGTTGTTGATTCCCGCATTGAACCCCGTAAAGAAGTGTGATGAAACGCCGTAACTTTTACTGATCGGTTAGAAGAATGTAATTAAATCCGCCGCCCACACCATTTACCGCGACCACGGTCAGGAACTGGCTTTGGGTCAGCGCCAGCGGGCCGGTGTTCAGGAAAACATTGGTGGTTCCGGGCTGCGTCATGAACACCTGGAAATTCCCAATAGTCTCCAGTTGATACGCGGTAGCTTGATCGACCGCCAGGTCTGATGCGGCAGGGGTAGCGCCGGAAATGGAACTACCCACGTTCACGATGTACACATCGGCCGCACCCATACCCGGCGATGCATTGACCACCCGCACCTGCCCTTTAGAAGTATCGATGGTACTGGTGGTGCTTGCTCCATCCGTAAGCAGCACGGAGTCTATGTGCGAGACCGGGCCGGTGAGCAACAGGGTTTGGTTCGCACCCGCCGTCACCGAAATGTTTTGCTGGAAGACTGACGTCGAATTGCTGACGGTCAACGCCTGGATGCGATGCGATCCCGTTTTCACCGACAGGTACGCAGTGGAATTGGTGTAGGCCAGCGCAGTTCCGACCTGGCTTCCATCGATCAATACGTCCACCGGGGGAGCGTCGGGAGAAGCCATCACAATGCGCAATTGCTGTGTCGTGTCGGTACCGCCGCCACATCCGATCATCGAAATGATCGTCACGCACAGCGCAAACAATCCCACACGTCTTCCCACGCGTCTCCTCCAGTGCAAGTTGTTGTTTATCAGAAATCGAGAAATTCTGGAAATAGGATGCGCCGCGCTACCGAGAACGATGTGCCGCGGCGCAGATTTTTAAGCGTCTATATCAGCTCACTTTGAAGAAAGCATGAAGTTCACCGTCATTTGGGTTTCCACTTCTACCGGGGTGCCGTTGAGTATATATGGCCTATATTTCCATTGCTTCACCGCATCCATGGCTGCGGGCGCTAGCATCGGGTGTCCGGACAAAAGCCGCATGGTCTGAACGCTGCCATCTTTTCCGATAATCGCTGAAATTACGACCGTGCCCTGGATACGCGCCGCCTTCGCATCAGCAGGATAAACTGGCTGCGCTTTCGAAATGACCATTCCCTGCGTTACGCCTTGCGAAACCCGCACCCGCATCGGCTGTACGCCCTGAGCTCCGGCTCCACTGAGTTGGGGCTTCGCATTTGATATTGATTGCGCATCGATTTGTGGCCCGGCGTTTCCCCCAGCCACGGCCCCAAGGGCTGTACCGTGCTCGCCGGAGATTCCTTGCCCGGTCACCGCTTCTCCGCTGCTTAAGCAAGTTGTTGCCTTGCCATCAGAGGCAGACCGCATGCCTCCGCTCTCGTCGGAACAGAATGCACGTTGGCCGGAATCGTTGATTTCAGGTTCAGCAACCAGTTTGTATTGTGCGCTGTCGCATCCGGAAATCGCGTACACGTATCCGCTGTGTTTTCCGGTTGCGAGATCAGCGAAGGGTCCGTTCATCGATCCCTGGGCTTTTCCGATCAATCCCGCGAGACTGCATTCATAGGTGCCGTGAGATGAATGGTAAGCGGTCTCTTCGCCGATAATGATCCGCATTGCGGTTTGGGCGCCTTGTTCGTTCTGCTTGCCGTTCTCGCGTTCGATATTCTTCAGAAAATCCGGGTCCGCTAACGGTACCCGCACTTCAGCCCGAATTTCATTCAGCCGCCAGACATCCGCCTCCGTCTTCATGATGAATGTAAATAGTGGAATGAAGGGCAGCGACTGTTCATTGCCTTCTTTGGTCACATGCAACGTGACTTCGATCTCATCTTCGTCGCCGGTAAGATTGTCGCTCTCGACCGTAATTTCTGTCTTCTCGCTTTGGTTAGTTTCTTCTACTTGTAGGAGGGTCGGACCGGTGTCGAAGGTTTCGAGCTTCACCCCGCCTGCTTTCGCCATATTTGCGAAGGCTGAGAATTCGTCGAGCATGTTCACTCCGCCCGGGCCGCTCATCCGCTTAAAAGCATTGCGCGTCGTGTTGGGCAGATGTTTTTCCATGTGATTGGGCGCGCTTCCGAAAAACATCTCAATCAGCGCTTGCCGCGCGGTTTGCGGAGCTTGCGTGGTTTGTGCGTGCAGCGAAGAAAACAGCAGCACGGGAAGAAGCCATGCAAAAAAACGGCGCATTGGGCCTCCAGGAAACAGCAGCATAACAGAGATGCTGTTGCGCAGCTTACTTCTTTATAGACACCAGGTTAAGAGAGCTGTCGAAGCAGATTCAGGGAATGTGCAAAATCTTGCAGTTCGGGGTTCAGCCATTGAATGCCGACCCATGTAGTTGCCAGCTGCTAAACCCTTGGCGCGGCATGGTTTCACCCGTCTGGCCTCTATCCCGCCAGCAGCAAGGCTTTGGCCGCGAAGGTGCAATTTCGAATAGCAAGAAAAGAGGCTGTCAGAATCCAATGCTTTCGATCTTCTTCTTTTCGTGTTCTCGACCCGACCAATACCGTTCGCTCACGGTTTCCCGCGCGTTACCTCTTGGCGCGCAGGATAGAGCGAAAACGGTGCCATAACTGTTTGTCCCTCCATTTGCCTCTTTGGAACAGTGGCTCCAGAAATGGAGTCACTTTTTTTGTGTCCGTGAAATCTTTATCAGTTGTTTATCCGGCAGCCGCTGACACCCGACAGGCGTAACAAAAGCAGCAACAAACCTCTAGGCACAGGGTTATTCCTGTGTTCAAATGCCGGGCATGAACGCCGCGGTTATTCTCGGCCCCGGAAATGTAGCCAAACCGCTGGCTGCATTTCAGCGGGCGGCGCACGCTCACTGGACATCTTTAATTGAGCAGGCCGATGCCATCGTAATTTTTGGCGGCGATGGAACTATTCACCGCAATCTGCCGACGCTGGTCGATCTCGGCGTCCCCTTGATGGTTGTGCCTTGCGGCAGCGGAAACGATTTCGCGCGCTCTTTGGGTTTGCATACTTCCGGCGACTCACTCTCCGCATGGCAAAAGTTCGCTTCCGGCGGCGGCAATGTGCGCACCATTGATCTGGGAGTGATTCGAGAGACGACCAATGTCGTGTCAATTTCCCAGAATTCCGGCGTCACCAACGGCGGCGATCATCGGCATTACTTTTGTTGCGCGGGCAGTGTGGGTCTGGATGTCGAGATCGTGCGTCGCGCCAATAAGTTTCCATCCTGGATTCGGAGTCACGGAGGCTATGGCCTTGCGGCCCCGGGGCAATTTTTCCGCTTCCAGCCCTTTCCCATGAAAGTTTGCTCCAATGGTAATTCGCCGGGAGCATTTCGTCCGACACTACTGGCTGCGGTGGCCAATGCTCCAATGTACGGCGGCGGAATCAAAATCGCTCCCCACGCGAAACTGGATGACGGCAAACTCGATCTCTGCGTGGTGAACGCGATGGATAAACTCAGCCTGTTTTGCCTTTTCCCGACAGCTTATTTCGGGCGCCATCTGATTTCTAAAAAAGTCGAGTACGGGCAAACTGAGAAGGTCCATATCGAGACCGAAGCGCCGCTTGATGTTTATGCCGACGGCGAATACGTGTGTAAAACTCCAGTAGAATTTCACGTCGCCCGCGAAGCTCTGCAAGTCATTGTTCCGTAATAGCGGGCCCCGTCCCGACTGAGAGTGCTAAACTTGACGATCTATGGCTGACAATGGGCGTTCGCGAGTCTGGCTGTGGGTGTTAATCGGAGGAGGCGCCTTCTTCCTCTTTGTATTGGCCGTGTTTACTCTGGTTTATATCGCGCTGCATGCCAGCGGACGAGAAGCCGGAATCCACGCATTCGGGGACAAGATTGGTGTGGTCGATCTCGACGGTGTAATCGTCGATCCCAGCCAGGTTGTCGACGATATCCGCAGGTTTGCTGACGACGACTCCATCAAGGCAATCATCATCCACGTAAATTCGCCTGGCGGCGGAGTTGCCGCTTCGGAAGAGATCTACCGCGAAGTCAAGCGCGTGCGGGATGAAAAGCACAAACGCATCGTCGCGTCCATTGAGACCGTCGGAGCGAGCGGCGCCTACTATGTTTCTTCCGCGACCAACAAAATTTATGCTGACAATGGCAGTGTAGTGGGTTCGATCGGCGTAATCGCCGAGTGGGTGAACTACGGCGACCTCATGCGTTGGGCCAAGCTTAAGCCCGAAGTATTAAAAGTCGGCCAGTTCAAAGATACCGGCGATCCGACTCGAGAGCTTACCCCCGCTGAACGTCAGTACATGCAAGGTCTGATCGACAACATGTATGGACAGTTTGTGCAAGCGGTCGCTGATGGCCGCCATGCCAAAGCCTCTGATATCAGGTCGATAGCCGATGGCCGGGTATGGACCGGCGAGCAAGCCATGGGTTTGCACCTGATCGACCAGATTGGCGATTTTCGCGCCGCGGTGCTGGATACCGCCAAGTCGGTAAGCATCAGCGGCGAACCGGTGCTGGTGCATCCGGAGAGGGACCGCAAGTCATTGCTCGACTTGCTTTTCGGCGATGTTTCCCCGTACCTGCCGTCCAGGGAAAAGTTGCTGGATCAGCACGTCGGGTTTTACTATCTTTGGAAGTAGCAGGCGGCGACAGCATCTGCCTCTTGCCAACAAGCCCTGAAATTTGAGAAGGTTATGCGAACGGCTTTCCCGCGAGAGCATTTTTCGCAGGTAGAAGCCAATCGTGCGCGTCGAGCTTTGGGGCGCAAGTACTCTCGACGAAATTGGGGAGCATACTGGCTATGACTAAAGCGGATCTGATCGATGAAGTTTCCGGTCTGGTGGAATTGACCCGCAAAGACAGCGAGGTGGTCGTCGAGACCATCTTTGACAGCATCGTCCGGTCATTGCGGGCGGGCGACAAGATCGAGATTCGCGGCTTCGGCAGCTTCCGGACCCGCCAGCGCAAACCGCGGGTTGGCCGCAACCCTAAGACCGGCGATCGTGTTGACGTCCCAGCCAAGAAAATTCCGTTTTTCAAACCCAGCAAAGAGCTGAAAGATTTGGTGAACGGGGACGCTGCTCATGCTCCAGCCACTCCTCCGCCGGCCATGTAACTGAGTGGCATTGGGTAAAATCCTTGCAGCATGTTCTCCCGCAAAATTCGCGTCGAATATGAAGTCGAAGGAAAGCGTGCGCCTTGCCCGCTGAAGTGGCTGGACAATTTTTCGATGCGCAATTTCACCAACGCCAGCATCTTCGATGACACTCTTCCCGCCGGAGACGGAACCATGGAAATTGGCGAGCGGGTGCCGATCGATCAATTGCAAGCTGCCATGCGGGATTGGTTTTGCAGGAAGGGCTACTTGCGCGCCGGCGCGGAGCTGTTCGTGGAACCATTCAATGCTCCATCGTAAACAGAAAATTTCGGCGTGGCTCTTGATCTCTCAATATATGGAGCGTTTGTTGCTGCCGGTGAAAATATTAAGTCTTCGGAAAATTTATTTCCTGTAATCCGCGACCATACCAGCTTGCCGCAAAGTCCCAGCCGGATTTCGCTGGCCTGCAGTGTCGCAGCATAGCTGGAAATAATTCGCGTGACTTCCTGCTCGCTGGTTATATTTTCGAAAAGCTTGTCCGCTCGCCGGGTGTGCTCGTCCAGCCGAGACAGGGCAGCGTCAATCTCGCCGCAGGAGGTGATGCAGATTTCAGTTTTGCACTGCAGGATCTGCTCGATGGCGAGCAGCGCGCGGTACGCGATTTTTTCCGCGAATGCGATATAGAGAGTCTCGCGGCTATTTGAAAAATGTACGGGGGCCATGCGAAACCTTTGCAACAGGTAAAAAGGGATGGTGCAATTTCCCACGGATGTGGGCAGGCTTTTAATGGTCGGACAACACCACTGGCGAGCAAGCGCAGCGGTCAGGCCCTCGTCGTCGGTGTACCCGAGCTTTCGCAGCCATTCTCCGATTCGTCCCGACCCAGCCTGATTTTGCAAATCGACCGCGTGACGCAGCTGTTCGGCTGTCAATTCTCCCCGTGAAAGCATCATGAGTCCCAGAGGCACGCGCCGCGAACTGGCACCCTCCGCAATGGGCGCAACAGATAATTGCTGCAAACGCCGGCGCAGTTCCCGCTCCAGGCAATCCTGCAAACAGAACTGCGGGCCGTGCAGCTGCACCCGCGGTCTAGGTCTCAAATGTTTTCGCCAGACCGTGGTGTCTGGTTTGCACTCGGCGCTGTCGCAAGTTCGAGTCCGCGGAGCAAAAGCTGCGCGCAGCCGGTTGGTGAAGCCGCGTGGAATTATGCTCATGCGGCATGTCCGTTAAGTACTTCTGTAATTCGGATTCCGAAATTCCGGTCGACCACTACGACTTCGCCACGGGCTATCAGCTTGCCGTCCAGCAGCAGGTCAGCTTCGTCTTGAATGCTGCGATCAAGTTCGACCACCGACCCCAGGCCGAGGTCGAGAATTTCCTTCAGCAGAATGGTGCGCCCGCCGAAGCGAAGAATGACATCGAGTTCCACATCCATGAGCAGCTCAAGCTTTTCTGGTCTTTTCGCGCCAGAGGGCGGCAGAGCCGCAGGAGTGGGCGGCGCAGCTTCCGGTTCGCGCCATGCGGATACCAGTGCCGTCGCCAGCGCCGAACTCAACTTCCATTCGACCTGGGCCGACCGCGGCGCGCCAGTCCCTGAGCATATCCAGCCGCCAGCCGCAGGCGGCCAGGTCGGAGCTTCCCCGAGCGCCACCGTAAGCTGAATATCCAAACCCTTGGGTTTGGCTGAGGTGGTGACATGACCCGCGATCTGGCGGAACAATTCCTCGAGGGCAGATCGATCGTCGGCGGTAACCTCGTTTCGCGCAGTATCGCTATCGGAGATGAATACCTTGGCCAGTTCAACCGCTGTCGGCGGGGGTAGACGCAGGCTCATCTCCCCGCGAACCGAGCCTGCAGCGGTGACGGTAAGCTGCACGTCTTCCGCAATCGCCGAAGGCATGTTTTCACCTGCCCCTTCCTGCATCGGAAAAGGCGCAGAGGCAATCTGCGACATGACCGCCGAAAACGCTTCTGTCCACAGCTGCACAAAAGTGTTGACTGCTACTGAAGGTGAAGTCGTGGGGCTGTTCATCCCGTTTTCCTTCCAATCGGTACGTCAATGGCGGAGATAATTTGCGCCGCCCGGGTTGTTCCCACCCGCGCCACGTTGGCGGCAAAAATCGGCCGGTCTATGGCGAACAGAGTAGAGGGTGCGCTGGTGGAACGGCTCAAAGCAATAACCTTCCCGGGATGTATATCGCCCAGCTCAGAGGACAATGCGCGGGCCGGCAGGCCCAATTCCAGCCGAAACCGGCAGTTGAGCAATACCTTGCGCCAATGCTGCGGAAAATCCGACGAATCAGGTCGAGTGTAAAAGCGGGGCCGCACCACCGAGATTTTTCGCAGCAGCGCGCTCGAGATCACAGTCGGAATGGCGATGGTCATGGCCCCACGCCGCTCTTTCAAGGCAACTTCAAATCCCAGGCAAAGCATTCTTTCCTCTGCCGCCATCAGCTGTTGCGCTTCGCCGATCTGCCGCCGCTCCTCGAATTCAAATTCCACTCCCAGGGTTTGCCATGTAACTTGCAGCTCGCGGCAGACCATCCGCATCACGATTTCCGCAACTTGTTCTTCGATTTCAGTAATGTCGCGGGCCGGCGGCTGCGCCGATCCTTCGCCGCCCAACAACATGTCGATCAGCGCGAACGCGACTCCGATGTCCAACTGGATCAGCCCGGACGCATTAAACGGCAGCAGCTTGCAAGATGCTAGATAGGTCAGCTCCGGGATTCCGGTCAAGAATTCTGTGCACGTTAAATGCTCCGCTGAAGCCATCGAGACCTGAAATGCGGTCCGCAAATAGGCCCCAATCGAGTGGGTCAAGGAACGCGCGAAACCGTCGTGCAGCGCGCTGATCGCCACCATCTGATCACGACCCAGACGAGCGGCCTGGCGATAGTCCCAGCGTGCGAACGGAGCCGCAGTAGGCGCGCTCGCACCGCCTCGCGCGGTCTTAACCATGGCATCGATTTCCTGCTGGGTAAGCAACTTTTCCATCTTTTGTTCTCCGCCTGAACTTGCGCTCGGGTTTCTCCGGCTGCGGTTTTATCGCGCTCCCGCCGCCTGCCCTTTCACTCTGGTCCGGGCTTCGGTGAGTTCGGCCATTCGAGTTCGCAACCGCATCACCGCCATGGAGTGGATCTGCGACACCCGCGACTCTCCCACTCCCAGGGTCATCCCCACTTCCTTCATGGTGAGCTCTTCGAAGTAGTAAAGCGCCAGCACCTGGCGTTCTTTTTCCGGAAGCTCGGAGATGGCCCGCGCCAGCAGATCTTTCATCTCTGAGCGCAGGCATTGCAGGAGCGGGTTGTCATCGTTGCCGCTAGGCAGATATTCGCAAAGGTCTTCTTCTTTGCCGTCTTCCGGCGAGATGAAGCGCAGGCTGCCGATTTCGAGTGAACTGATTTCTCCCAGCAGCTTCTGCAGTTCGGGCAATGTGATGCCCAGTTCTGCAGCCAGTTCCGGCTCGTTGGGATTTCGGCCCAGTTCGGCGCGCAATTTGCTGTGCGCCTCTTCCATTTGCCGTGATTGCCGCCGCAGGTCGCGCGGGCTCCAATCGAGCTCGCGCAAGCTGTCAAGAATTGCGCCGCGAATGCGAAACTTCGCGTAGGAAGCAAATTGCACGTGCTTGCCGCGATCAAACTTCTGCAGTGCATCAATCAATCCGACAACCCCGGCATGCACCAGGTCCTCGAGAGCGACGTGCCGCGGCAAGCGCTCGTGAATGCGGCGCGCAATATAGCGCACTTGCGGCAATTGCTCGGTGAGCAGGCGCTGCCGCTCGTCTTCGCTTTGCCACGACGTATAGGCTTGCTTGGGCGCTTCCATGTTCGACTCCTGTTTTCTCAAGCTCATCTCATCGCACAGTTCCTACCGTCTGCACCGGCACCATGGGAGGAATCTCACCTGGAGAGAGCACCACCATCTTGGGAAGAAATGGTTCCAGCAATCGCTTCAGGTGAAAGCGCGCCGGAGTAGGGCAGAGCAGCACCGGGGTCATCATGTTGGCCTGCTCGCCCAGCAAGCGCTTCAAACCGTCGAGAATGCGGCGGGCCAGCGGCGTCTGCAGTGTGGTCGATTGCGGACCAGGCGAGGCTTGCGGATTGAATGCCCGGCTTAGCTCTTCTTCCAGGTTGCCATCGAGCGCCAGCACCCGCAGGCCGCCTTCCGGGGTCAGCAGCGGACGCACCAAGGCCCGTGCCAGCGACTGCCGCGTCGCTTCTACCAGCAGCACCGGATTTTTGGTGACTGCGGCGGCATCGATCAGGGCCTCCAGAATGCTCGACAGATCTCGGATCGAAACTTGCTCGCGCAATAACTGCTGCAGCACCTTTTGCACTTCCCCCAGCGAGAGAAGTTTGGGAGTGAGCTCTTCGACTAATTTCGGCTGAGTGTCCGCCAAACGGTCAAGCAGGCGCTTGGTTTCGTTGCGGGTGAGTAATTCGGGACCATGTTGCTTGATGACCTCTGCCAGATGCGTGGCCAGCACTGAGGTCTGATCGACCACCGCGTAGGCTTTGGCCAGCGCTTCGTTTTGCAGCCCTGGCGCAATCCAGGTAGCGGCCACCCCAAATGCGGGTTCGTGTGTCGGAACTCCCGGAATCGGCGGCGGGGTCGCATCGGAACTGATCGCCAGCAGGCAGTCGTCGCGCATCTCCCAGCGCGCGATTTCTACTCCGCGCAAAGAGATGACATACTGCCGCGGCGACAGGTTGGAGTTATCGGTGATATGCACCGGGGGAAGAATGAAGCCGAGTTGCACCGCCAGATTGCTGCGTAACGCCTTCACTCGCGCCAGCAATTGCCCCCCGCGCTGCTGATCGACCAGCGGCACCAGCGCATATCCCACTTCGAGTCCGAGTTCGTCGAGCTTGAGCAGGTCTTCGACTGACTCGGGCTTCTTTTCTTTTTGTTTATCCTTTTCCGGCAGTGACGGCGCCTCAGCCGCCTCCGGCGTGCGCCATGCCAGAAATGCGACTAATCCGGCCAGCAGCAGAAAAGAAAATTTCGGCAACCCAGGAATCGCCGCCAGCGCAAGCATCACCCCGGACGCAAGAAACAGCGGCCGCCGTCCGGAAAACAGCTGCTTGCCCAGATCGCTCGACAGGGTCGCCCCCGAGGAAGCCCGGGTGACCACGATGCCGCCCGCCAGCGAAACCAGAAGCGAGGGGATCATCGTGACCAGGCCGTCTCCGACCGTGAGCACGGTGTAAGTCTTGAGCGCCTCGCGAAAGGGAATGCCTTGCTGGAAGACGCCAATCAGAAACCCGGCAACTATATTGACCGCGGTGATAAGAACCGTGGCCAGCGCATCGCGCTGATTGAAGCGGGCGGCGCCGTCCATGGCGCCGTAGAATTCCGCATCGCGCGCGATCTGTTCACGCCGGGTGCGGGCCTGGGCTTCATCGATAAGGCCGGCATTCAAGTCGGCATCGATGGCCATTTGCTTTCCCGGCAAGGCATCCAGGGTGAAGCGGGCTGTGACCTCGGCAGTGCGTACTGCGCCATGGCTGACCACGATGTACTGGATCGCAATTAGGGCCACGAACAATACGAACCCAACTACGTAATTTCCGCCGACTACAAATTGTCCAAAGGCTTCGATCACATGGCCAGCTGCCGAGGCGCCTTCGTTGCCGTGCAGCAGGATTCGGCGACTGGAGGCCAGATTCAGCGACAGGCGAAACAATGTCAGCAACAACAGCAGGCTGGGGAAAACTGAAAATTGCGCCGGCCGCAGAATGTGCATCGCCGAAAGAAACACCAGCACCGAGGCGGTAATGCTCGCCGCCAAAAGCAGATCGAGCAGGAACGACGGCATCGGCACCAGCATGACGAAGATCAGGCCGATGGCGGCCACTGGCACGATCCACTCCACGATCCCTGTTCCCGCAGCGGGTTTGACAGCTTCTGCCATGACTTACCGGTTCGCCTCCTGCAGGGTGGAATTTCCCTGCGCGCGCTGTTCTGCCCGGTAAATCGCCGCCAGGATTGAGGCCACGACTGCATAAAGTTTGGGCGGGATGTATTGCCCTACTTCCGCCGCCCGGTAGAGAGCATGCGCCAGTGGCGGATTTTCGATCATTGGAATGCCCTGCCAGCGGGCGACTTCTTTAATCTGGCGCGCCAGAATATTGCGTCCCTTAGCCACCACCATGGGCGCCGCCATCACCCCCTGGTACTCAAGCGCGATGGCAAATTCGGTAGGGTTGGTAATGACCACAGTGGCGCGCTTGGCGGCATCAAGCATCGCGCGCCTTGCAGTCTGCCGCCGCAGCCGGCGAATTCGCGCCTTGATGGCCGGATTGCCTTCGGTCTCTTTGTAATCGTCGATCACTTCCTGGCGGCTCATGCGCAGTTCTCCGGCCAGATGCTGACGTTCGAGTAGGTAGTCGATGGCGGACCATCCCACCAGCACCAGCGCCGACGTCCACGCCAGCTCGAATCCTCGATTGAAGACGAATCGCGGCACCCCGCCGGCATTCAGCCGCGAAGATCCCAGCAGCGAGCCGCGGTCGCGCATCAGCATGCTGCCCGCAACCCAGGCCATCGCAATCACCGGAAAGATCGAACGCAGAAGTCGTGACAGCGCCGGCAGCGACGCCAGCTGACCGATTCGGCTGGCCGGGTTCAGGCGCGAAAAATTCGGCGTCAATGCCGCCGGGGCAAAAACAAAGCCGCCTTGCGAAAGCGCTCCCGTGGCTGCCGCCATCCACGCCACCGCCAGTGCGGGCAACGCCAGCGCTACTACAGCGACCGCGCTCCAGCTGACCAGCGGGGCCAGTTCGAGATTTCCGGCGGCCGCTGCCCCCAGGGTGCGTTCCATCAATCGGCCCCAATCTCCGGGAAAACTTCGTGCTGTCCAGGAAAGCGTCAGCAACGCGCTCAACAGCGCAATCCCGCTGGTGATGTCGCGGCTGCGGGCAATCTGCCCGCGCTCGCGCGCCTGCTTCTGCTTTCTCGCTGTCGGTTTTTCAGTCTTATCTCCCGGCACGCGAACTCACCTCGCCAGATGCAGCAGCCTGCCGGCTTCGCCGACACCTGTCAGAAACTCCCGCTCGAAAAAATGCGGCCACGCGCCCGCCGCCAGTGACATCACCAGCAATCCGAAAGCGCTTTTCAGCGGCAGTCCGGCTAGCGTCGCTGGCAGTTGCGGCGCGGCTTTGCCGATGAAGCCCAAACTGATTTCAATCAGCACCGTCACCGCCAACACTGGCGCCGCCAGTTGCAGTCCCGCCAACCACAAGCCGCCTGCCGCCGCGAACACTCCGCGGGTCAAGACTCCCAGGTTCCCCAGGCCGCCCGGCGGCAGTTCGACAAAACTTGCCGCCAACCCGCGCAGCACCAAGTGGTGCACATTCATTTCAAGAAACAGCAGCAGCGCCATCAGCTGGGTGAATACCGCGAGCGACGGCGAGTCCGCCTGGGTCTGCGGATCGAGCAAAGTGATCAAAGAAAAGCCGGTCTGAATGCCCAGCAGCTGCCCGGCAAACTGCGCCGCCTCAAACGCGAACTGCAGGATCAAGCCCATGGCAATTCCAATCACCGCTTCTCCGGCCACGATCTTGATCCATCCCATGGCGCTGGCGGCGATCGCCACCACCGGCGACACCGGATAAATCAGCGCGGTCAGCAGCAAGGTCAGTGCCGCTTTCACCGGCGCCGAAATCACGTCGCTGCCGGTGAAGGGCGCAAACAGCATCAGCCCGGAGATTCGTATCCCTACGAAACTCACTCCCGCCACAATCTGCGCCAGGTCGATGGCTCGAACATCGAACGCTCCAATCTCCAAAGGCTCTCTCCTCAACGCAGGTAGTGCTGGAAATTCGAAAACAGTGAAACCGTGAACAGTCCCATGCGGCGCACCATCCAGGGCAGCAGAAAAAAACAGGCCGTTCCCACCGCAGCCAGGCGCGGCACAGTCGAAAGGGTGTTGTCCTGCAGCGAGGTGAGGGCCTGCCCCAGACTCACCACCAGACTGACCACTACCGCTACGGCCAACACCGGCGCCACAATCCACACCGTGGCTTCGAGGGTGCGCCGCGAAAGTTCGACCACCACATCGTTTGGCATGTTCTCTCCAGCTCAAAAACTTTTCATCAGCGAACTCACCAGCAGGTTCCAGCCATCCACCATCACGAACAGCAGGATCTTGAGCGGGGTTGAGATCACTACTGGCGGCAGCTGCAGCATTCCGACTGAGGTGGTGATTGCCGCCACCGCCATATCCACCACCAGGAACGGCAGGTAGAGCGCCGCCCCAATCTGAAATCCCGCCTTCAACTCCGAAATCAAGTACGCCGGCAGCACCACCCGCATGGGAATATCCTCGGGTCGCGCCGGGCGCGGCTCTTTCGCCAGATCGAGAAACAGCGCCAGATCTTTTTCGCGGGCATACTTGAGCATGAACTTGCGCACCGGCGCGGCCGCGTCGTCGAGCGCTCCCATCGCATCTACCCGTCCGGCTTCAAAGGGGACAATGGCGGCATCGTGAATGGCCGCGCCTACGGGTTGCATCAGAAAAAATGTCAGGATCAGCGACAGGCCAATCAGCGTCTGATTGCTCGGAGTGGTCTGCGTCCCCAAAGCCTGCCGCAGGAAGTGAAACACCACCAGCAGGCGGACGAACGGCGTCATCGACAGCACGATGGCGGGCAGCAGGGTCAGCACGGTGAGCAGCACCAGGATGTTCCAGGGCACTGACCCGGCCGCATGTGACAACCCTCCCAGATCCAAACCGGGTCGCGGCCTCGCGTTGCCCAAGCCCGGCCAGCCCAGGATCAACCCCATCAAAGGCAGCACTCGCCGGCACGCTCTCACTCACCTGCCTCCGCGTTTGCTTTTCTTTCCTCTCCCGGCAACTCCGCCAGCATGGACAAAAAATTTCCTGCCGCCCCGATCAGCAACTGCCGGTCTCCGCATTCGACGATCAGCAGTTGCCGCTTTTCGCCGAGCGCCAGGGTCTCGCGAACCCGCAACTGCCGCGCTGGCCGCGCCGCCAACCCTCGCCGCAAGCGCCTCCACAAATTCGCCAGACCCGTCCGCAGAAAGTTGAAGCCAGCGTGCTCGCGCCACAGATCGATCCGAAAAAATTGATCGCGGGAGAATTTTTCTACTCCGTGCAATGGTTCGCGCATAGATTCACACCAGCTCGGTCAGCCTGATGGCCAGCCGGCTGCCAATCACTTCAAACTCGCACCACGCCACTGCTTCACCGTTCACTCGCACTGGCAGGTTCGAGGTGGTCGGCCAAGCCGAGCCGATCACCAATTCGCGTTCCAAAGTCAGCAGGTCTCTTACCTTGAATGCGGAAAGCGGAATCTCGACGCTGATGGTGCAAGGCAGTCCCATGACATCTTTCCAGCGCGCGAGATCGTCGGGTCGCAAGTTCGGGTCGGACGCTACCGGCGCGGTTTGAGTGGCTGCCTGTGCCATGAGATTTTGTAGGGATACATGCGGGAACGAGCACGAGCGGTTCCGAAAATGCGAAACCGGGAAACGAAGGTATAGGTGGGACGGCCGGCGCGGTTAACTCTCCCATTTGCCCGAACTTCCGGGCTGGGCGAAGAAGTTGTCCCGGTGCAATCGCCGCCGCCCGATTAGAAACGGATTAGAAAAGAATGGGCGGTCGCCAGCCCGACGTTTAAGACGTACTGACGACCGCTTCTACATTAGGGTTGTTTCAAGTTGATGGTGTCCTGCGTGATCTGGTCGAAAGTGGTAATGGCTTTTGCGTCCGCTTCAAACGCCCGTTGCGCCACAATCAAATTTGCGAATTCGGTGGCGATATCCACGTTCGATAGTTCCACTGCGCCGCCCGAAAGCGTTCCTCGCCCGCCAGTGTTTGGAGCCCCGATTACCGCCTGCCCGGACGCCAGACTCTCGCTGAATTCATTGCTGCCATCCCGTTGCAGGCCTTCCTCATCGGCGAACTGGGCAATCGCAATCTGCCCCAACGCCGCCGTGCGTCCATTGCTGAATGAGCCTGTAATCGTGCCATCAGCGCCGATGCTGAAATCCACCAGGGTTCCGCTCGAATTGCCGTCCTGCTGGGTCGATGATGTGCTGCTCGGCGAGGCCTCCTGGCTCACGACCGGAGTGGTTCCGTTGTATAGATTCCAGTTAAACGTCATGTCATTTGCGCCATCGGTGAACTTTGCGATGGCGATGCCGGTGACGTTGGCCGCGGGCGTGAGCAGCGCCCCGGTCCCATCGAATGTCAGGCTTCCAGTTGCCAGGGTCGGCGAACCACTCACGTCCGCTGCCGGAATGCCGATCGAGTATCCCCAGCTGTTGGCGGCAGTTTTGGTGAAGTTAAAAGTCAAGACATGGCTGGCGCCCAATGAATCGTAGATCGTCACCGGGGTCGAGAAGCTGTCGCCCACATTGGCGCCCGAGTCGAGATTAGTTGCGGTCTGCACGTTGGCGGTTGCGGTCGGTGGGCTGATGCTGCCGGCGCCAAGTTGCAGCGGAGTCAGCCCCTGGCCGGGCGCAACCACTCCGTTGACCGCCGGATATCCCATGACTTGCTCCCCGTCAGCTGTCACCAGAAAATTATTTTTGTCCACGCTGAAATTTCCCGCGCGAGTGTAACTGTTTACTCCGGCTTGCTGGGTTACAAAGAATCCGGAGCCTTGAATGGCCACATCGGTCGGCACTCCGGTGGATTGCACGCTGCCCTGGGTAAACATTCCGGGCATGCTGTCGATCTCAGTTCCGGCGCCCAGTTGGATGGGATCTCCCGAGCCACTGGTGCCGAGATTTTCGTAGAACAAATCGCTAAACAGTACACGAGTGTCTTTATAGCCCACCGTGCTCTGGTTGGCTAAATTATTGGCGATCGCCGAAAGCGCAGTAGACTCGGCGGTCAGCCCGGAAAGTGGAATTGAAAAGGCTGGCATTAGTTTGCTCCTTGAACGGCTGGGCTCGAGTTGCCGCTAGCCGGGGCTGTCCCGCTCATTTGTTGCAGAACGGAGTTGATTTGGGTGAGCTGGTCGAGCATGTTGAACTGCACCAGCTCAGTGGTGAACTGCATGGGATCGACGGGATCGAGCGGACTCTGGTTCTTCAACTGCGCGGTTAGAAGCGTCAAAAACATGTTGTTGGTGTCTTGCGCGGGATCGCTGGTAGACGAAGCACTGGAGCTGGAGCTGGTGTTGGCCACTGCCCCCGCCGACGCGAATGGATTGATCTGCATCTTTGCCTCCTCGAAAAATTTAAATTCGTACGCTCAGGCCGCTATCAAGCGCCACCAAGTCGTCATCGTGTTCTTCTCCGCTCGGCGCGAGGCTCAGGTGCGCGCTCCCATGGCCGGAGCCGCGCCGCGGGGAATCGTTCGCTTGCCCTCCATTCCCGGAGAACACGTCCGATTGCGCCACGTAGCCGGGAGCAACCGTTCGCAGAGTTTGCAGACGAAGATCATGTTGCTGCAGATTGTTCTGCAAAATCGGCAACTCCGATGCCATGAAGCCTTTCAGGTCGCCGCGTTCACTGCCCAGCGCTATCTCCACTTGCTTGTCGGAGATGCTGGTGCGCACCTCGACCGCACCGAAACTTTCGGTGCGCAAGCCAACGTGCATCTGCGATTGATCCAGACCGTGAAAAATCCTGGCGACCTGCACCGGCGCAATCTCGCGGGGTGCGGCTTCTACCGGCACTTCGCTTTTCGGCTGCACTGGAATGGGATCGGGCTTGACGGAAGGGCTGCCTGCATTCTGCGCTACGCTGTTCACCGGTATGGAGTCAGGGCCAATCGAACCGCTCTGCGAGTTGGCGTGGCTGCCGGGAATATTCGGCGCCGGCAAAATCTGCGCATCCGCCGACTTCGGCTGGGCTGCGGAGTTCTCGAGGGCGCTGGTCCTGCTCGCGGCAGCTTTCGCCGCAGTATTGCTCTTGCGAGTGTTGGCAATCCCGTCCGCGGAATTGGGCGCGCCAGATTTTTCTGGTGTTGCATTCTGCGTGGCCGAATTCAGTTGGCTTGCCGCATCCGCTTGCGGCCTGAAGGTTTTCATCGAAGCGGGTGATAAATTCGGCGATGACTGCGAGTCATGATTCGCAGAGTCCGAATGCATCGCATTTTGTGCGCTGGATTTTTGCGGGCCAGGATGTTCCTTTCCGGACGGGTTCTGTATCGTCGCCGGCGATTCCGGTGAGTCATTCACGCGATGATTTGCAGCTGCAATCGGAAATTGCGGCTTGGACTCTACGATTTTTCGCTGGATTGCCGGAATCTTGGTGTCTGCCGACGCAGCGATCATGCCTGCCGGAGGCAGCGGCGCAGGGTCAGCGTCGATCGGCAAGTCGTCCTTTTTCTTGTCTGCGGACGTCGCGGACTTGTGATCAGTAATCACTTCTGCGGGCATGCTCAGCTGCGACACAAGCTGCGCCCCGGGCGTGGAGGCGGGAGTGCGCGGCAAGGGCACGGCGGAGTCATTTCCATCTCCAAGCGGGTGAGGGGCTCCTTTATCCATTACCGGAGATACTGGCACGCCTTTCTCGAACACTTCTGGACCCATGTTGCATTGCGGCATTCCGCGGCTGTCAATCGCAATCGCCGCTGAAGTCCCGTCACTCACCGATGATTTTGTTGCCGCATCGGTCTTCATAAATTCGTCGCCAGAAACATTCGCTGAACTCGAAACCGGCATTCCGGACGCTCCGCCAAAAGTTTGCGCGAAGCTGCCTGGATTTGCGCTGCTTGAGTTGGAAGTATCAGATTGCCGCAAAACTTTCGGGCCAGAGCTCCCGGCACTGATCGGGTCAGCTTTCCTAACCGGCGCGCCTGGCGGCGGTATCACTTGCGGTGGTGTAAGCGTGGGGATGACGGGGAGCGAAGCGCCAGCGGTTTCTTTTTTCTTCTGCGGCGCCTCCGGTGAGACAGATTTTCCCGCCGGCAGATCCGGATTCGCGCTGGTGTGGGAGTCGGGTTCCGTGGGCTGCACATCGCCTTTCGCCGGTGCGAGAGTAATGTCTGAAAGAAAGCTCGCGAAAGAAAACGTGGGCGAACCAGACGGCGCAAACGAAGTCGAAGGGCTCTGGTTGTTAGTCGCGGCGGGCGTAGGTGAAATAGCAGGCAAGGGAATCAGGCTCGAGAACTCAGAAGCAGTTCAAACGCCAATTCCGTTTCCCGAGGTTTTCAGAGGAACGTGATGCAACTAAAGCAAAAAGTCTTTTTGCCGACAGCGATTCGCTGGGCAGATTTTGCTGCTCGGCAAAATATCCACCGTCAACTGGGCAGGAAGAGGGGCTGGCGCTGCCGGGATGAGTTTTTTCGCGACAGGAAAAGATCGTCTTGCACCCGCTGGCCGTATCGGCTTTGCTCGAGTGAGTAAGTTTGGAATTCGCGTTCGCGAAGCGTCTCTACCACTTCGCGGGCTTGCCACTGTTTGCGGAGCTCGGCAGCCATGGCGGATTGGTGTTCGCGCTCTTTGGTCAGTTGCTGCTCGATTTGCTGGCGGCGTGATTGCAGCACTCGGCGCCGCGACTCGTTGAAATGCAACTCGGCGCCGCGAATTTCTGAACCCATGCCGGACGGCGAGATGCGCGCGAATTCCTCCGCGATATTTTCCAGTTCGCGCAGCAGGGAATTCACCTTTTCGTTCGCATTCGCGAGCAGGATTTCCTGTTGGCGCTGCTGGCTGCGCCGCAGCCGCAGAACGGCTTCGAGCGAGAATTGAAATGCCATCAGCTTTTTCCATTCACTCTCAGCATGAGAGCGAGTGATTGATCGAAGGAAGAGCTGTCGTCTTTCTTTTGCCGCAGGAAATTGCGCAGCTCCGGCATGATAGCCAGCGCCGCATCCAGCGCGGGATCGCTGCCTTTCTGGTAAGCGCCAATGCGTACCAGGTCTTCCGACGATGAGTAAGTCGCCAGCAACCGGCGCAACTCGCCGGTCTTGGCCAGATGAATTTCCGAGCACACCGCTGGCATCAGCCGGCTGATGCTGTCAAGAATGGAAATAGGAGGGTAATGGCCCTGCGCCGCCAGCTTGCGATCGAGAACAATATGGCCATCCAGCAAAGCTCTGGCTCCGTCCACAATCGGGTCCTGCTGGTCATCGCCCTCCATCAGTACGGTGTAAAACGCGGTAATGCTTCCCCGGGAAAATTTTCCTGCGCGCTCGATCAGCTTCGCCATCAGGCTGAACACCGAAGGCGTGTAACCTTTGCTGGTGGGCGGCTCGCCCGCAATCAAGCTGATCTCGCGTTGCGCCATGGCCAGCCGGGTGAGGGAATCTACCACCAGAAGCACATTTTTTCCCTGCGCCGCGAAATGCTCGGCAATGGCAGTAGCAGCGATTGCGCCCCGCACTCTCAATAACGGCGTCTGGTCTGAAGTTGAAACCACCACCACCGACCGCTTGCGTCCGTGCTCTCCCAGTGAGTGCTCAAGAAATTCCCGCACCTCGCGGCCGCGCTCACCGATCAGCGCAAGCACCGTCAAGTCGGCGGCGGTATTGCGCGCCATCATGCCGATCAAAGTGCTCTTGCCCACCCCTGAGCCGCCAAATATGCCCATCCGCTGCCCGCGTCCGCAGGTGAGCATGCCATCAATCGCGCGCACTCCGCAGCTCAGCGGTTCATGAATCAATTCTCGATCGAAGGGATGCGGAGCCGCCCGCTCCAGCTCCCGCATGTCATGCGCTTGCAAGCGCTCCCCGTCGTCAATGGGAGAGCCTAATGCATCGAGCACCCGCCCCACGATTTCATCCCCGACGGGTATTTGCGGCCGCGCTCCCCAGGTCACCACATGATTTCCAAAACGCACGTCGCGAGGTGGCGAAAAAGTCATGGAAAGCACGGTCGGTCCGCGAAAGCCGATGACCTCTCCTACATAGGTGCGACCCCATCCATCGTGCACTTCGCAGCTTTCGCCAGCCGAGCAGAACGGACCATTCGACTCCACCATCTGCCCCAGCACCTGGGTGACTTCGCCTTGCCAGCGATAGCCGGAAACGAAATCGAGCCGATCAAAATATTTATCTAGCACGCGTGCTCTCATCCCTTTTCTTTCGGTTTGACGGCCTGCAAATCCAGCAGGCCTTGTGCGATTTCTTTGAGTTGAATTTCGGGGCCAACTTCGGTGGTGCCTAGTTCGGTCTGCACGATGCAGCGTCCAACTCTCAGCTCAGCATCTTCGATCACGTCGGGCTGCTTGTCGGGAAGATGGCGCGCGAAGAATGCGCGAAATTCAGAAACCTCGCTCGGACTCACCCGCACTGTGATCTTGCTGGATTGTTCCATCCGTTCGAGCAGCACCCGCACCATGCCCGCCAGCAGCAGCGGATCCACATTGGCTTCGCGATGCAAAATCTTTCGTGCGATGGCCAGCGCCAGTTGCACCACTTCACCTTCCACATGCACGTAGTATTCATGCCGTTCGCGCTGAAATTCGGCGAGCGCGTCAGCCAGATTGCTGCGCAGTTGCTCCACCTGCAAAGCGAAACCCGCGTGGGCGTGGGCCTCGCCTTCGCGCCGCCCGGCTTCTTGCGCCTTCAACTCGCGGCCGTGTTGCTCATCTTCTGAAGATGTCTGCTCGGCTCCGCCCGGCTCCGTCGATGATGCCGGCTGGTTCACGGATAACTCCTGATAGGGGAACAGGACAATCTCTTTTGTGGCTTGCTGCCGTGCCGCACTAGAGGACGTACTCATCTTCCTCCTCTCCGCCCAAGTTGATCTTGCCTTCAGACTCCAGCTTGCGGGCCACCGCCACTGCCTCCTGTTGCGCTTTCAGCACTTCACGCGATCGCACCGGCCCCAGCACCTCCATATCTTCTTTCAGCATTTCCGCCGCCCGGGTAGACATGGATTTCAGAATGAAGGTCTTCAATTCCTCGGTCGCTCCACGTAGCGCCATGGCCAGAGTTTTTTTATCGATCTGCCCCAGCAATTCCCGGATCCCGGCCTCCGGTACTCCCAGCAAGTCCTGGAAGGTAAACATCAGGTTGCGAATGCCGAGCGCTACTTTGGCATCTTCTTTTTCGATCGCCTCCAAAATCGACTTCGAAGACACCGGATCGAGCCGGTTGAGCAGGTCGGCGACCCCTTGCAGCCCGGCGTAAGTCCGCCGGTGCTGCTCACCCAGAGCTTCCAGCTTGCGGTTCAACGCCACCGAGATCTTTTGCGTGATCTCCGGCGAAAACTGCCGCAGTTGCGCCATGCGCTTGATGGTTTCCCCGCGCAGCATTTCCGGCAACTTCATCAGTAGGGTCGCGCCTTGCTTCGAATCCAGATGCGCCAGAATCAGGGCTACGGTTTGCGGGTGCTCAATCTCAAGAAACTTCGCCAGCTGCTGCGGATCAGCCTTGCGCAGCGAATCCAGTTTGCTGACGTTGGCTTCAACGCTATGCGATACCTGCGCCAACAGATGTTGCGCCGCCTCTTCGCCGAAAGCTTTAATCAGCAACTTCTGCGCATAATCCGTTCCTCCCACTGCCAGGTAATCCTGGGTCACCCCCAGCTGGTGGTATTCCTGCAGCACGCTGAGCGCGGTTTGCGGATCGATGTAGTCGAGATCGGCAATTTCCTGAGTCAGTTGTTCCAGCTCCCGTTCAGGAAGATTCCGGTAAATCTCGCTAGCCACTTCTTCGCCCAATAGCACCAGCAGGATCGCGGCTTTGCGCAAGCCCTTCAGTGAACCTGGAACTACGGTTGCAGTTGCCACTTATGCGTCCTCGCGAATCCAGGTCTGCACCAGACGGCTGGCAGAAGCGGGCTCCGCCTTTACCTTGACAGTGAGTTCCTTCTTGAGGGCTTGCGCCAGCTTGCCTTGTTCAGACCCCTGCGGCAGCTGGATCTGTACTTCGGAGGACGATGCCGGCACCTTCAGCTCCTTCGGTCCCTCCTCTCCGCGCCCCGGCAACTCACGGAAAGCAGTGAGAATCTGTTTCTTGATTGGGCGCAGCATCATTAGGTAAACAAACAGAAACAGGAAGGTCACTCCCACATAACGCAACACCCCCGACCATTCAACCGCGATCCGCCGCGCGCGTTCCACCTTGGTGAGCGGTATGGGTTGTTCTTTCGGCAGCTCCTGGAATGAAAGATTCTGTACCACGATGGTGTCGTTGCGCTGCGGATCCAGCCCTATCGCCGCCGCCGCCAGTTGTTCGATTTGTTTCATCTCCTCCGGCGTGCGCTTGCGCCGCACCGGTTTTCCGCTGCTGGTGTCGATGGCATCGTCGACCAGCACGGCGGCCGCAATCCGCCGGATACGCCCCGCCGGTTGAACCGTGTGGCGCACGTCTTTGCTCACCGCGAAAGTTTCGCTCTCGCTATGCGAGGACTGGTTGTCAGCGGCGATGGCGACCGCCGGAGTCGCGGTGCCGGGAGTGTTGCTGGGCGTACCCGCAATTCCCGCCGGCGCTCCGCCGCCGGCTGTTTCCTCGGATTTCTGCTGTGCCAATGCGGTCGCCGATTTGGGATCGTAAACTTCGTTGGTGTCTTCACTCGAGCTGGTGTCGTATTCCACATGCACGCTGGCGCGCACATGTTCCGCTCCAACCACCGGCTCCAGCGTGCTGATGATTTTTTTCGCCGATTCCTGCTCCAGGTCAGGCGAGCTGATATCTCCGGACCGGTGCTGGCGCAGCATGGGGGTGTTGGTGTCGGCATCCACCAGGGTGACATTCTCCGGGCGCAGACGGTCGACCGCGCTCGCTACCAGCTGCGGAATTGCTATCCGTGCCTGCTCGGAAAGTCCCCCGCGAGTCTTGACGATCACCGCCGCCTTGGCCTGGTGGTCCTCGTCACTGAACAGCGACTCGCTCGGCATCACCAGGTGCACCCGTACCGATTCGACTTCACTCATGCTCTCAATGGTTCGTTCCAGTTCGCCTTCGAGCGCCCGCTGGTAATTCACCTTCTCGGTAAAGTCAGATCCGGCCCAGTTGGGAGCATCGAAAAGCTCAAAACCAAGCCGGGCGTTCCGGGGCAGTCCCTCGGAAGCGGTCTTCAACCGCGCGCTGTCCAGTTGGTCTGCGGGCACTTGAACCGCGGTGCTGTCTGGCGAGAGCTGGTATGCGATGTTGGACGCGCTCAGCCGCCCGCCCAGCGCTTGAGCCTCCTGCGGGCTCAGCCCGGAATATAAAGTGACAAACTTCGGCTTCGACATCCAGCCCACAAACACCCAGAGCGTGGCCGCCACCGCGACTGCGCCCACCGCCAGCAGAGCGCGCTGGCCGACGCTCAGCCGGCGAAGCAGTTGGCCTGTCTGCCGCAGTCCTTCGCTCAATGATTTCGGCGGATCCACCGGATTCCCTTACGCTCTAAAACTGCATGCGCGAAATTTCCTGATACGCGGCCACGATCTTGTTGCGCACCTGCATCATCAGCTGGAAGGAAAGGTCAGCCTTCTCCACTGCGATCATCGCGCTGTGCACGTCCATGCCATTGCCCTCGAGCACCGCCGACACTTTCTCGTCGGCCGCGCCCTGCATCTCGCCTACCTGGTCCATGGCCCCGCGCAGCGTCTCCATGAATCCCCACTCTTTCGGTCCCTGGGCCGCGCCCGAGGTATTCAACGTCGCGGCGGTAGCGATGCCTGATATCGGATTACTCATTCTGCCTCCAGCTCACCGGCGTAGGACTCTCGTTCGCCGACCACCCACCCTCACTTCAAGATGTCGAGCGACTGCTGAATCATTCCCTTGGTGGCGGCTACGGCCGAGGCATTCAGCTCATAGGCCCGCACCGCGCCCAGCAGGTCGGCCATCTCCTCCACCGGATCGATGGCCGGATAAGCCACATAGCCTTTGGCGTCGGCATCGGGATTGCCCGGCTGGTAGCGTAGGATCCCCGGCTTCTGATCGGCGACGACTTGCGATACCCGCACCCCTTGTGCAACTCCCGGGCGTCCTCCGTTCATGGCCAGGGTGAGCAGCGGAAACGCCGGCTGGCGCTGCGCCCGGAACACCACCAGCTGACGGCGGTAAGGACCGCCATGCGCCGAACGCGTGGTTTGCGCGTTGGCCATGTTGCTGGTGACGATCTCTGCCCGCTGCCTTTCTGCCGTCATGGCGGAGCCGCTGATTTCAAGCATGCCAAACAGGTTCATGATGACGTCCCTCCTTCGTGGATCGCGCTCAGGATGCGGTGGAACTCCGCGGTCAGCACCTGCACCGCCGCCTGAAATTTCAGTTGCGTATCTGCCAGCAACAGGCCTTCGCGCTCGAGGCTAACGTTGTTTCCATCCGGACGCACCGCCAAGCCCCGAACTTCGCGCACCATGGGCGAGAAGCTTGCGTAGGCGAACGGGGAATCGTCGAGCGCGCGTTCCATCTCCTGCCGAAAATTAATGTCGCGGGTCTGATATTGGGGGGTGTCGACGTTGGCCATGTTGGAGGTTATGAGTTCAGTACGCATTGCGCTCAAATCAAGAAACTTTCCCAGTTGCCGGATCTCCGGCGAATCAATCATGGATATAGCCATAGTCCCTCCGAGACGGCAGTTGATACTCGCGGATCTTGTTGCGCACCGTGCGCAGGCTGATTCCCAGCATCTCCGCCGCCCGGGACCGGTTGCCGGCAGTGGCGGCCAGGGTCATTTCAAGCAACCGCTTTTCTGCCGTTTGCCATGACATTCCCGGCGAAAGCGCGATAGCGGAGGCTGTGGTCGGCGTCGCACCGCCAACCGGCATGCGCGGAAAGTCGTGCGCCATGAATTCATCGCCCGAGAATTGGTGAGCCACTCCAGGCAGCGCGATCCGGCGCCGAACCAGGTTTGCCAGCTCCCGGACGTTGCCCGGCCATGAGTGCTGCTCGAGTTGCGCCAGCAAGCTCTCGGGAAAATCGGGCAATCTTCCGTCCGGCAAAAACATGCCCGCAAAATGTTCCGCCAATTCGCGTATGTCTTCACGCCGTTCGCGCAATGGCGGCAGGCTGAGGGGAATGACATTGATGCGATAGAACAGGTCAGCGCGAAAGCTTCCCTGATCCACCATAGTTTTGAGGTTGCGGTTGGTGGTGGCGATCACCCGCACTTCCGCCCGCACCGCCCGGGTCTCGCCCAAACGACAAAACTCGCGCTCCTGCAAGACCCGCAGCAGCTTAGGCTGCAAGCTAAGCGGCATCTCCCCGATTTCATCCAGCAGCAGGGTCCCGCCACGCGCGGCTTCGAACTTGCCGGCTTGGGCCGCTACCGCGCCGGTGAAAGCCCCGCGGGCATGGCCGAACAACTCGCTTTCGAGCAAGGAATCCGGCATGGCGGCGCAGTTCACCGCCACAAAGGGGCGAGCGCCGCGCGGACTTTGCGCATGGATCATGCGCGCCAGCAGCTCTTTGCCGGTGCCGCTCTCGGCCTCGATCAGGATGTCGGCATCGCTCGCCGCGGCCTGCCGGGCCTGCTCAAGCGCCCGCGCCAGCGCCGCCGAAGAACCGATGATTTCGAGCTGCGAGTGATGATGGTCCAGTTCCCGGTGAGGTTTTCGCAAAATCAATTGCTCCGACAAGTCCAGCAACTGAGAAAAAGTCACCGGCTTGGTCAGATATTCACACGCTCCCGACTTCATAGCCGAAACCGCATCTGCGACCGCGCCAAACGCGGTCAGCAAAATCACACAAGTTTCGGGCGAGATTCCCTTCAACCCGCGCATCAGCTCAAAGCCGTCGCCGCCCGGCATGCGCACATCACTCACCACCAGCGGGTGCCGGCGCTTTCGAAATCGATCCAACGCTTCCGTCTTTCCGGCTGCCGCTTCCACCTGCCATCCGCGCTGCCCATAGCTCATCTCGAGCGCCATGCGCATGCTGGCCTCATCGTCCACGACCAGCACCAGGTGCGACGACCCTAGCGTTTGAGATCCGACGGGCTTCATATGGTTTGGCATCTTTCGTCGCTTGCTCCTTGACTATGGTCTGTAAGATCCATTGCCCCAGTTTGATCGGGCAGCGGAATGCTCACCGCGAAGCTTGCACCCCCGCCGCTTGCGCTGGTTACCTGAATAGAGCCGCCGTGCTGGGCGATGATGTTTTGGGCTACCGCCATACCCAGCCCCGGACCTCCCGCGCGCGTGGTGAAGCCGGCTTCAAAGATTTTTCGCCGCATCGCTTCGGGCACTCCCGGACCGCGGTCTTCGAATGCAACTACGGCCATGGATTTTTCGCGGGCAGCCTGAATGCGCAGCCACTTGCCTGCGGCGGCAAAATGGAATGCATTCAACGCAATATTCAGAAAAGCCTGCAGCAGCCGCTGTGGGTCGGCCAGCACCCGCAATTCCTCGCCGTCTTCGAGCACGATTTCGATCCCGGCCTTTACCGCAACCGGCGCCAGTTGCTGGCGCAAACATCGCAGCAGCCGCCGCAGGTCCGTTGCTGCCAGCGGCGAACCAGCCGGACTATGAAACTGCAAAACGTTGCCGACGCTCGCCGAAAGGATTTTTAATCCTGCCTGAATCTGCAGCACCCATTGGCGTTCTTCGCCTTCCAACCCTGATCCCGCCAACAGCTCGGCAAACAGCTCTACGCTGCCCAGCGGATTTCTCACTTCATGCGCCACCAGCGCCGCCATCTCGGCCAGCGCCTCACGTCTCCGCCGCAGTTCGCGTTCCTGCTCGAGTTCTTGACGCAGGCGCCGCACTTCTTCGCCGAGGGTGAAATAAGAAACTTCAAGCGATCGCGCTGCCTGGGAAAAAGCGCTGAAGGCCTCAGACAATGGCGGCTCAAGCTCAGCCTGAACTGCTTGCAGATCTTTTGGAATGCCAGGGCTCAGCATGGCGCTTTCTCCGTGACACTCCGCCGGAAGCTGAACACCAGGTGCTCTGCCCGGATAACCGGCGAGTCTTCCGCCAGAATCGCCGCCCGCTCCAGCACCTGCTGCAACTCGCGCACGTTTCCCGGCCAGCCATATTCTTTGAGCATCTGTTGCGCTTGCGGATCCAGACGCAATGGAAGCCGGGCGGCCAGCCGCTCCAGAAAATGGTCTGCCAGCCTGAGAATATCCCCCTGCCGCTCCGCCAGCGGCGCCAGATGGATGGGAAAGGCGCACAAGCGAAAAAAAAGATCGTCGCGAAAACTGCCTTGCTCGACCCGCTCCCCGAGATTGCGATTGGTAGCCGCCACCACGCGCACGTCCACCCGTGTGACCTCGGCGCTGCCCAGCCGCTGCACTTCTTTTTGCTCAAGGAATCGCAGCAGCTTCGATTGTGCATTGAGCGGCAGTTCCCCAATCTCATCCAGAAAAAGCGTTCCACCCTGGGCCGCCAGGATCCTTCCGCCATAGGTTTGCGCTGCCCCGGTGAATGCCCCGCGCGCATAACCGAACAACTCGGATTCGATCAGCCCTTCGGGAAGAGCGGCGCAGTTCAATACCACAAAGCCGCTGTTCGCCCGCGCGCTTAACCCGTGCACCGCGCGCGCAACCAATTCCTTTCCGCTGCCCGAAGCGCCGGTAATCAACACTGTCGTGTCCCGCCGCGCTACCAGCCGCGCCATGCGGTAAACCTTTCGCATAGCGGCAGAGTCCCCGATCATGCCGGGCAACGGTTGTTCTTTGAGTTCAAATCCTGCCTCACTGCCGGCTCTTTGTGAAACGCAGGTCAAACCGCGCAGTGCGCCGCTTGTCTCGGTGCCAGGATTCAGGCCCCCAGACGCAGCCTGCCGCGCATCTTCGGTCGGCGAATCTACCAGCAACACCTGGATTGCGGGATACAACCGGTTGGTGAGCTCGAGCAGTTCCTCTGCGTTCAGGTCAGGCAACTGACGGTCGAGAATCAACATTTGCCAGTTACCGTGATCAAGCTTGGCAAACGCCTCCGCTCCGCCCGAAGCCACTGCCACCGGCCCGCGCTGCGGCGCCAGCCGCCTTAGCACTTGCTCACGCAGTTGCGCGTTCGCACTCGCTACCAGCACCCCTCCACCCGGGACTGCGACCGCTGCGGTTGTCATACTGTTGGTTTAATCGGCGAAGCTAAGAACGCGATTAGAAAAGGATTAAGATTTTCTGGTTGAGGCAACTCTTTCCCAGTTTTGGGATGGAGGTGTAAATGTGGGAAATTCCTGCCGGGACTAAACCGGAGTTTCCCTGACGCTCAATTCGTAGCCGACGCCGCGAATGGTATGAATCAAGCGCGCTTGGAACCCATGGTCGATCTTCCGGCGCAGGTAGTTTACATACACATCAATGACGTTGGTCCCGGTATCGAAGGACAGATTCCACACGTGCTCGATGATCATGGTCCGCGAAACCCGTCGGCCGGCATTCAACATTAAATATTCCAGCAGCCCGAATTCCTTCGAAGTGAGCTCGATTCGTTTCCCGCCGCGTTCCACCTTGCGCTCAACTCGGTCGAGCTTCAAATCGGCGACGGTGAGCACCGAAGCCGCCGGCAAATGGCTTCGTCGCAACAATGCCCGGATGCGCGCTGATAGCTCGACGAAGGAAAACGGCTTGCCCATGTAATCATCCGCACCCAGATCAAGGCACTGTACCCGATCTTCCACCCGGTTCCGGCTGGTCAAGACCAGGATCGGCATGCTGGGCTTGCGCGGCCGCAGATGCCGCAAAATCGCGATTCCATCCATGCGCGGCAGGTTCAAATCGAGCATGAACAGGTCATAATCAAGTTCGGTCGCCATGGCTTTCGCCTGTTCGCCGTCATGGGTCACATCCACGGCGTAGTGCTCGGCTTCCAGCCCTTTCTGTACGAAGGTGGCTAGGGCAGGATCGTCTTCGGCAATGAGTACGCGCATAGGAGTTGTTAGAGCCGATTCATTGTTAGAGCCGCTTAGGCTGTGAGGCAAGGCACGAAAGGCGTTGGGAGGGCCCGCAACTGGTGGAACTACCGTCCACAGGCTAGTCTGAGAAACAATCACGGAATGATGACGCAAGCGGAACCTCGCATGCCACTCGCCATTTACCGCGGTTACGCCGGAGGATACAACAGATAGCTCATGGAGCCTTGGAACAAAAGATTTCTCCAGGCAGTTTTCCTTCCCGGCGGCGCTATTCTGCTGGGTGCATTTCTGCTGCTCAATCCGGGACTGGTTAATCCTTCCGTGTATGGCGTCAGGTTTTTCTACTACGCGGTATTCATTGCCGCACTGCTGCTTTCGTGGAGGTTTCACACCACCCGCATTTTTCTGTCGGCGGTCGTTCTGCTTCTGGCCCACCGCGCGCTTGAGTTCTTTTCGCAGGGTCATGTCGTTGCCTCGGGGCCGGGGCGGGTGGCCTTTGAAGCCATCGCGCTGCTTCTGCCGCTGAATTTCATCCTGCTGACTTTTTTCCCCGAACGCGGCTATCCTGGCCGCAGCTTGTCATGGTTTTTAATTCTGCTTTTCTTTGAATCAGTTTTCGTGGCCGCTATCGCCCGACCCGAGCAGCCGGCGCCGGCTTTCCTGCATGCCGCGCCGCTGACCTCAATTCACTCGCGGCTTCCGCAACCTGCGCTGCTTCTCTTTGTTATCGCTCTCGGCTATTTGCTGTATCGCCTGTTGCGTTTTCAAAAACCGACCATCATCGGAATGTTCTGGTCTTTGATCGCAACCTGGCTGGCGTTGAATAACAGCGGAATTGGTAAAACCGGCAGCGCCTATTTCGGGGTGGCGGCGCTGATTCTCGCTGGTTCCATCGTGGAGAATTCCTACGCCCTGGCATATCGCGATGAACTCACCGGTCTACACTCCCGGCGCGCATTCAACGATGCACTGGCCCGCTTGAAGCCGCCCTACGCGGTTGCTGCCGTCGATATCGATCACTTCAAAAGCATCAATGACACTTACGGTCATGACATCGGCGATCAGGTCCTGCGCATGGTTGCCTCTAAGCTGGCGCGCGTCGGCGGAAGCGGAGATCCGTTCCGTGTGGGAGGCGAAGAATTTACTATTTTGTTTCCCGGAAAAACCGGCCGAGAAGTAGTGGACATACTGGAGCTTTTGCGTCTGAATATCGAGAGCTCCAGCTTTCGCGTCCGCAGTGGCGAGGAGCGCCGCAAGGTCCAGCGCTCGCCTGAGCGCAGGACAGCGGGCAAAAAGCGCGAAACTCCGCACCTTACTACCAGTTCGTCGGTATCCTTGTCGGTGACCGTTAGCATCGGAATCGGCGAATCCCAGCCCAAGTTGAGCTCCGATGAAATCATTCATCAGGCCGATAAAGCTCTTTATCGCGCAAAACGCGGCGGCCGAAACCGCATTGAAACCGGTGTCCCGGAAAAGAAAGTGTTGGGCTTTCGCAGAAAGAAGCCGAAAGATTCAGGAGCCTGAGTTGGCGGTGCGGCGTGTGCGTTCGATGGCCATATTCACTATCTCGCCGATAAGCTGGGTGTAGGAGCGGCCCGACTTCTTCGCCGCCATGGCAAATTCGTGCTTGCTTGAAAGCCAAGGATTGGGATTGGCTTCAATCACGAAAACTTCTCCCTCCGGCGTGAGCCGCATGTCGATGCGCCCGTAGTCGCGCAACTTCACCGCGCGGTATGCTGCCAACGCAGTCTCCGACAGCTTTTGCACGGTTGGTTCGTCCAGATCTTCCGCGATCTTCGATTTCGTGAGTTTATAGGCCTTGGAGTCGGTTTCAAATTTCACATCGCGGCTGGCGATCCTTGGCATTCCTTCTGGCAGTTTCGAAAGATCAAGTTCGACCAGCGGCAAAACTTCAGTGTTCTCGTAGCTGCCGAGGACCGACGCGTAAATCTCGCGGCCCTCAATGTACTCCTCGATCAATGCCGGCGAATCGAACTCGTTCTGCACATACTCCACCCGCTCCATCAACTCCTTCACCCCGGTGACCACCGCTGCCGCGTCGATTCCGATCGACCCGTCTTCCGACTGCGGCTTCACAATCAAGGGAAATTTCACATCGTGGGCATGATCGATGTTTCCGCGATAGGCGGTGGCGAAGAAAGGAGTGCGAATCTGATGGAAGGCGAACATCTTTTTCGCGGTAGCTTTGTCCTGCGCGAGAAAATGCGCGTGCGGCCCGGCGCCGGTGTAAGCAAGTCCAAGCAGGTCCATATAGGCGGACACGTTCATCTCTTTGGTGTCATCGCCGGCGTAGGACTCGGTCAGATTGAACACCAGGTCGGCCCCGCATTTCCCCAAGCCATAAAGCGATTGCGGGCGCCCGTCCAGCACGTAATAGGAAGGTTCGTGCCCAAGCTTGCCCAGGGCATCGAAAATCTCCTCCCGGTCTTCCTTCACCTTGCGCTTGCGTCCGGCTTGCGTGGCCTCCGGTTCGGAGGTGTCTTCCTCGCCCCACACGTCATACAGCACCGTGACTTTTAATGGATCGCCCATCTACCTGCTCCTAGGCCTGAAATGCCTTGCTCCGCGCCAGGTGAGTCATCACCAGCGTGGTCGCAAACACCGCAATTTCCGAAAGGTAATCCGCTTCCTTTTTTTTGTCGGTCATCAGTCGTAATTCTGCGCTCCGCTTCTCAATCGATTCCATCAATTTCTTCACCGCCGGCCGCTGCAGCGCCGTCCATCGCGCAATATGGTCTACGATGGCTTTTCTGTGTTCCCGCAAAAAAGCCTCTGCCGGCCGCGAGCTTTTACTTTTCTTAGACGCATTGAAGACCGCCGCCAGATCGCCATCCTGAGTCACATCGAACATCGGAACCTGATCGGTGGAGTTGCGATAAAATTCGCCCACCGTCATTTCCATCTCCGCCGCGGTGATGTCCGGGGTGCCGCGCTTTCGTAGCGGATCAGCATTCCCCAGTTCGCGCGCGATCCGGTCCATATATTGCAACTTCGCCATCGCGCCCCAGCCGCGATATTTCTTGCGCCATCCAGAACGGGGCGTCATCCACACCGCAAAGGTCTCGGCGAAATCTTCATCGGGATGCTTCTGCGCATACCATCCCGGCAGGTAGCGCACGTAGTCTTTCGAAAACAGAACCGGCCGGTAATTCTCGCGATAGGGCCTGCGGTACGGGCCAAACAGCTGCTTCCACTCCGGTGTGCGATGCAGCTTGTATGCGTAATTAAACGCGTGGCCAGCCTCGTGCCGCAAATACATCATGGTCTCGCGGTCGTTCTCCAGATCATTATTTTCCTTTTCGACCTGGGCCACATCGGGCCGCGCCAGATAAAACGGAATCCCAATCACCGGCTCGCCCGATGGGCATCCCCATTCATCGGTTAGATAACACGCCGGGCGGAACTTAAAGATTTTTTTCTGCGCCAACTCTTGATACAGCTGCTTCACGAATTTTTCGAGCGAGCCCTCTATCGTCAAACCCAGATCACAAATCCGCGTGTCCAGAAGCGGTCGGACCTGATCCGCCCTCACCACCTCGCCTAAAGCAGCCGGCGACGGGGTTGGATCGGCAACCGCCTGTTGATCGGAGTCACTCACGTTTTACCAAGTGTATTAAAAGGGTGGCATTCGCAATAGTGAGGAGGGAAGTGCGGCCTGCCCATGATCAGATTATTGAAACCCATCGCGGCCGCGGAAGATAACCGTGGGCCGAGAACGCGCGCGTGATGCAAAGCGCTCCCGGACCGGTTCCACCTGGCTCTTTATTCGCTGTCCAGCAATACCCGCAGTTCGCTCGATCGCGACGGATGCCGCAACTTGCGCAAAGCCTTAGCTTCGATCTGCCGAATGCGTTCGCGGGTTACTGCGAAGCAGCGGCCGACTTCTTCGAGTGTGTGCTCGGAACCGTCGTCCATGCCGAAACGCATTCTCAGCACGCGTTCTTCTCGCGGACTCAACGTGCGCAGCACGCGTTCCGCGCGTTCCTTCAGATTCACGCCGATAACCGCTTCTGCCGGAGAGACCGCTGTCCGGTCCTCGATCAGATCGCCCAGGTGGGAATCGCCCTCTTCGCCAATCGGCGTCTCCAGCGAAACCGGGGCGCGCATGATCTTAAGCGCCTTGCGGACCTTCCATTCGGGAATGTCCATCTGCTTCGCAATCTCCGCCGAGCTGGGCTCGTGGCCGAGGGTTTGCGCCAGCCGCCTCGAAGTCCGAATCATTTTATTAACGATTTCGGTCATGTGCACCGGCAGTCGAATGGTGCGTCCCTGGTCGGCAATAGCCCGGCTGATGGCTTGCCGGATCCACCACGTCGCGTAAGTAGAAAATTTATAGCCACGACGGTATTCGAACTTATCGACAGCCTTCATCAGACCGACATTGCCTTCCTGGATCAGGTCAAGAAAATGCAGGCCGCGGTTCGCGTATTTCTTCGCAATCGAAACCACCAGCCGCAGATTGGCTTCAATCATTTCGTGCTTTGCCGCATCGGCGTTCATCTGTCCCTGGACAATCGCTCGCTGCGCATTCCGCAGTTCTCCGAAGCTCATACCGGCATCGCTCTCCAGCTTCTTGATGTCGGCGCGATACTGGCGCTGCGTAGCCTGGTAGCTCTTCTTGAGCGGTTCGCTCGAAGTTTTGGCGATCTTCTTTTCCAGCTGCACAAGCTGGCGCTCCAGCGAACGAATTCCATCGGCCGTCCGGCTCAAGCGGTCAATCAGCCGTTTATGCTCGGCGGTCGTGAGCCCAAGAGTACGAATGATCAGCGAAATCCGCACGATCTCGCGGCTGAGCTGCAACTGGACGCGGCGGTACTGCTTGGCCTTCTTTTTGGGAGGAATGGTCCCCAGCTTTTCCAACAACCGGTTGGCCGCGTTGTAATGTTTGCGCACCTGCTCGATGCGGCGCACGACGTCGTCGCAGCGCTTGCGCAATTTTTCTTCGGTGAGTTCTTCTTCTTCGAAGGTCACCACTTCCTGAATTGCGCGCCGTTCAGATTTCAGGTCCTCGCCCAGCGTCAAAATTTGCCGCACTGCGATCGGCGAACGCGATAGCGCTTTCAGCACGCGACGTTGCCCGTGCTCGATGCGCCGGGCGATTTCCACTTCGCCCTCGCGAGTGAGCAATGGCGAGATGCTCATCTCATGCAGGTACAGGCGTACCGGATCGCTCGAGGTGTCAGGAGCACCGGTACTGAGATCGAGTTCGACCTCTTCCTCTTCTTCCTCGCTGGCAAGCTTCTGGTCAAGGCTCAGCCAGGGAAGCGCCATGTCTCCTGAAATAACATCCAGACCCTGATCACGCACCGCACTGAACAGGTCTTCAGTATCGTGTTCGGGCTCGCTGTGGTTAGGGCTCATTTCGTCAACTTCCTGGTCGGCGACGTATTCTTTTCTTGCTGGCATAATTTTGGTCTCTTCACATTGGCACAGGGGCAGCGTTAAAAGGCAACTGCAGCCACGCCTTAGTAGAAAAATCTAATTTTTAAGAGCGCACGCCCGGTTCTGTTACGCGACTACTCTTCACCGGCAACCATTGCCGTGGCAAACTCCAATGCATCCGTGACATCGAGTGCAGTAGACTCGCCATAGATTTGGTTGATGGTATGGCGCAATGCAATGAGATTGCTGCGCGCGGATTCCGTGCCCCGGCTGGATGGGTCCCGCGCCAATTCCACCTCGTAGATCCTCCGCAGAAACCCACTCTGCTCTTCGAGGCGTTCCACGGTCTCCGGACTAAGCTGCGCTTCAGAGTGCATATCCTAGTGTACGCGAATCCTGTGTTCCGCGTTGGAATCCAAAACCCCGTATCGAAAATCGCGCTACGTATGGCGAAAGGAGGCCGGGCCGGCAAATTGCCACGGCCCGTAGATGTATGATTTATAAGTAGGTTAACCTAGCTAGGAGCCCAAACCTCATGCCAACGCGTCTTTCTCGCCGCAATTTTATCTTCTCCGGTGCTGCAGCGCTTGCTGCCAGTAGATATCTTTCCGGTACTGGCTTCCCAAAATCTTCCTCATCTGGTTCCTTCCCCCTAGCCAAATCGCCTTTCAAGATAGCGGTCATTACCGACGAGATTTCGCAGGATTTTGGCCATGCCTGCGAGGTTGCGGCGAAACAGTTTGGCATGGGATGGGTAGAGATACGCGGCGCCTGGAACAAGAACGTCACCAATTTTGACGGCAAAGAAATCTCCGAAATCCGCCGCATCCTCGCGAAAAATAGTCTGCGCCTGACCGATATCGCCAGCCCGCTTTTCAAGGTTGATTGGCCGGGCGCTCCCAGATCGAAATATTCTGAGAAAGATCAGTTCAACGCCAGCTTTTCCTATTCGCAGCAGGATGAGGTGCTCGATCACTGCATTGAACTTGCCAAACAATTGTCTACCGATCGCATACGCTGCTTTGATTTCTGGCGATTGGACGACCCGGCGCCGCATCGTAAGGCGATAGACGAAGTACTTCACAAGGCCGCCGAAAAAACCGGGAAAGCGGGACTAATACTGCTTCTCGAAAACGAATTCGCCTGTAACACCGCAACCGGAGCTGAAGCCGCCCAAACTCTAGCCGGCGTGCCATCGCGTCATTTCATGCTGAACTGGGACCCAGGCAACGCGGCCAAGCGCGGAGAGGTGCCTTATCCTGGCGGGTACAACCTTTTGCCGAAAGATCGAATTGGACACTGCCACGTGAAAGATGTTCAAAAGACGGCTAACGATTACGAATGGGCCGCAATGGGTAAAGGCATCATCGACTGGGCCGGGCAATTCGCTGCCTTGAAAAAAGACGGATACCGTCACGCGGTCAGCCTCGAAACTCATTGGCGCGGTGCCGGAACTCCGGAAGCGTCTTCGATCGAATGCTGGCAAGGAATGCGCGCCGCCCTCGCGAAAGCCGGAGCAGTCTAGCGCTGATAGCTAGTGTGATCCGCTAGTGTGATCCGCTTGTGTGGGGACAGCCGCCCTCGGCCGTCCGGCAGCTGATATCACTCAGTGACAGGGAATTTCCTTCCAACCCATCCCTCAAAATTTGATCGCAGCAGTTTTTCTACGTCGCATTGAATATCATCCCGCGAGATGCCGCGTCCGTCTTCACTCGCCATCCGGTAGCTCTTCGCTAGAATCGGAGCCAGTGTCCTCCGCGTATTGCGCCACTTGTAAATAAGTTGCTCCAGCACTCGCGCATCTGAGTGTTGCGGGATGAAACTGGTTCCCAGCATCTCAATTCGCTCGCGCGTGATCTCCTCAACCATCGAAGGATTGTTCAGGAACCACCAGCAGCCGAATGGCATCAGGTTGCTGAACTTGCGCGCGTACACACAAAGTTCGTGCTGATTTTCCCGGCTCAACACGCTCACCAGAAACCGGTTGTCTGGATACTGCCGGCATAGATTCTCGATCGCCCGCAGATCGGCGCGTCCCACTCCGTCGCCCGCCAGCCGTATCCTGGGATTCACCTGACGCCGGACGCCGATCATGAGCGACAACGGCAAGTCAAGCTCGCGGCATGCCGGCAGAACTGCTTCCCGAAATAAAACTCCCTGCGGCGTATCCGCCGGAAATTGAAAGGTGTCAGGTAATGACACTGCCATGTAAATCGGACGCATGCGCTGGCACCAATCGTTAAGAAATCTCCGGATCTCAGCCACGCATACGGTCGAAGCATTCTTATCGACCTTGTAACCCTGGCTTGCCAATTGCTGCCAGGAATCAGGCCGATCCCCCAGAATTCGATCGAGCCGCAATACCGGCTGAAATCGCGCGTCGCTGCCGGCGCTTTTCATCCACACCGGCATCTCCTCCGGATCGAGCGGGTCATTGGTCATCACCACGGTCGAAACCCCGGCGATTTGAAATACCTTGGTGATGTGAGCATCGAGAGATTGATCGGCGAAATATTTCCGCGCCTCGCCGAGATCAACCGCGTCGGTCGTCAGCCCGAAAGCCTTGAGCACCGCGATAACTCCGCGCGTTGCTTCTGAGATCGGTGTATTTTCAACGAACAGCGTTTTCCATATCTCGTCCGCTTGCTCTTTCTTCGAGAGCAACCAATATTGTTCCGGGGTCATATCGGACTGCCTGAAAAATTCTGCCTCCAGGTAGTGGTAAGTGAGAAGGTCGTCAATGCCCCACAAACCTATCTTCCCGAAGGTGGCGGGATAAAGGTGAGTATGCATATCCACGCAGGGCGTGGCGAGCAATGCGTGTTGCACTGCATCGTCGATCTGATTCGCAGACAATGTTTCCGCTGAATGAAATTTTTTGTTGGGATCTGTTTTCACGGAAAGTCAATTCCACATTTAACTATCTTCAACCGGAGACAATCAATTTAACCTTATCCCGCAGCGAACTCCAAGCTGCGGCGGATATTTGGCTTTGCGCAATCCATGAAATTTACAGCGCTCTGGTCTGCCGTTCCGGATATTCAGTATTGTTATAAACCAGCCGCAATATTTAAAGAGGCCGAGATGAGATTCTTCCGAAGCACGTCGATGCTGATCGCACTCATCGCATTAGCGCTTGCGCTCCCGTTACCTGCGCAGAAGCAGGCAGCCTCGAAGATCTCGGCATTCCGCAGTTGGCCGGCTGGAGATTCGCCTCGCGAAATTGGCAAGCGGGTCGCCGAACGTTTCGTCTCAACGCCGCATTCGAATTTCGGCAAGCCTGATCCGCCGACGCAGATAACTTATCCCGAAGTTGCAACCTGGTACGGGGCACTCATCTTTGCGCAGGCCAGCCACGACCACCAGCTCGAATCCAGGCTCATTCAACGTTTCCAGCCTTTATTTGGAGATGAATCCAAACTCATTCCCAATCCGGTGCACGTCGACAACACTGTCTTCGCGGCGGTTCCGCTGCAAATCTATATGGAAACCAGGCAGGCGAAATACCTTGATCTGGGCAAGCGCATGGCCGACAAACAATGGGAGAATCCCACGCCCGCGGGCCTCACTCCGCAAACCCGCTTCTGGATCGACGACATGTACATGATCACTATGGCGCAGATACAGGCCTATCGCGCCACCAGTGACAAAAAATATCTCGATCGCGCCGCACTCGAAATGTCCGCCTATCTGGACAAGCTTCAGCAGCCGAATGGGCTGTTTTATCACGCGCCCGACACACCATTTTTCTGGGGACGCGGCGACGGCTGGGTGGCCGCCGGAATGACCGAACTCCTGACCTCTCTGCCGCAGGAACATCCGCTTCGTGCCCGCATCATGAATGGCTATTTGAAAATGATGAAGGCCCTCCTTAGTTATCAGGGTAAGGACGGCATGTGGCACCAACTGCTCGACCATCCTGAATCTTTTCCGGAAACTTCAAGTACCGGCATGTTCACTTTCGCTCTGGTTACGGGCGTAAAGAAAGGCTGGCTCGACGCCAAGACTTACGCCCCGGCCGCGCGCAAAGGATGGCTGGCTTTGATCACTTATCTGGAACCCGATGGCGACATTCGTAACGTCTGCGAAGGCACCGGCAAAAAGAATGACCTGCAATACTATCTGGATCGCAAGCGGCTCACCGGCGATCTGCATGGTCAAGCGCCAATTCTCTGGTCTGCGGCCGCACTGTTGCGATGAGGGCCAGCATCTGAAATCAACCGCTGATCACTAAAATGCCGGGCGAAGCGGATGCCGCCTTGCAATTCAGGGAATCGGTCTCGCCTCAGCAGTTTCTTTGGTTGACCATTCTCCGCGCCCGTTGTGTAATAACTTAAAGAACGCAACCCAAGATACCTGATGTTTTGAATCGGGCCCTGGTGGACGCGTTCGCGGTACCAGCAGTTCTGCGCTTCCGCATTTTGAAAAAAGTGTTCGTTCGTGAAACGCAGGTGCGCGATCCCGCAGGTTTGATTGTTCCAACGCTGGAGAGATGGCCGAGTGGCTGAAGGCGGCGGTTTGCTAAACCGTTATACGGGCTAACACCTGTATCGAGGGTTCGAATCCCTCTCTCTCCGCCAGTTTCTTTGTTTTGAGAGCGTTGCGTTCTCTTTCGCATTCTATTGAACAATTAAGACGCGACGCATTTCGGTTCGATTTAGTGTCCCATAAGTGGCCTATAAGGTCGCACGATTTCCGGCCGTATCGTGATACGGTTATCGGGATTCGCACCCGTTGTACAATCATCCCGCTTAAAGTCAGCAAGCTTGCTTCCCCGGCACCCGCAGCTTTGCGCAAGCGAATTTGAGGGAGCAGTGTGGTTTCGCGAACCGCTCCCTAAAACGCGGAAGATCGAATGCAATTGGAATCTGGTAAGAACCGAGCATCGAGAGCGCAACGAAAATACGCGAGACTTGCAGGGTTTCTGTTCCTCGCAACGATCGCGCTGGCTTTTGCGGGCGGCTCAATTCTCTCTTACGTCGCTGGAAATGGAACGTTCGCGCAGAGAGCTGCGAGAATCGCAGCCTCGGAACACTTGTATCGAACCGGCCTTTCAATTGTATTGATTGTGAGTTTAGGCAGCGCCCTGCTTGCCTTTTCACTCTATTCAACGCTAAGGCCGGTCGACAATTTACTGGCACAACTGGCGATGATCTTTACTCTGGGAGATTCATTCCTCGCCTTGATCGTCCGCATGTGCGGCTTCGTGAGAGTGCATCTTTACGCGTCTGCGCAAACGGGCAGCGCCGGAATGGCGGGGGTGCAGACTTTGTCCGACCTGATGAGGAGTATTGCGGACACTACCGAGAATCTCGGCGGTATTTGCTTCGGGATAGGCTTGCTTATTTTCTTCTACCTGTTTTTTAAATCGAGTTATATCCCCAGAGCGCTATCGGCACTGGGCCTTTTTGCCTCGGCAGTCTGGATCGTACTGTATTTTGGGAGTTTAATATTTCCGCAACAGCACGAATTGTTGCAGCACATTTCTTTTCCGCCTATGGGCCTAGCCGATGTCATCACAGGCTTCTACCTGCTGTTGTTTGCCGTAAGAGCAGAGAACGCCTCCACATCGCACAATTCATAGACGAGCAAAAGCCTCGCCCAGAGCCTAAATGGCACCGCTTTCTAAGTAGAACGCCTGAGAAATCCCTGCAATTGTTATAAATTCTGCGAATTTCTTCAACAAAGCTCTTTTCAATCGCAGAGAGATCGGTAATACTTCGTCCACTCAGGAGTTGCGGTTGCTATATCTCGCTTAGGTTCTCCCTTTGCGATCCCCGCTCTAAAAATCTTGGAGGCTGTTCCAATGTTTCTCCCGAAAAAGTTTCTGTTGAGCTTTGTGTGTTTGCCGGTGTTCGCCGTCGCTGCCCTGGCGCAAACCGCGGGCGTCGGGACGATCACTCTGAGTGGAACATTGCAAGGCCCGATCTATCCTTGCGGTACTCGTACTTGCGCAACCTATGACTCCGGACAAATTCAGGTTACCGTCAACGGATTCATCGTCACTGCTAATTATGGTTACGTGCCCTACGAAAAAACCACCACTCAGCTGGCCACATCGCTTTCGGCTTTATTGAATACTTCGGCGTCACCAGTCACTGCCAAAGTATCGAACTTGACTATTAAACTCACATCCAAGCTGACCGGCACAGCTTCGAACTATCCGCTTTCCGCGTCCGTTACTCACGGCAGTCTTTTCAACAACGG
Source organism: Terriglobales bacterium (assembly GCA_036268595.1). GTDB lineage: Bacteria > Acidobacteriota > Terriglobia > Terriglobales > Acidobacteriaceae > Gp1-AA145. The sequence continues at coordinate 35,000 of DATATW010000026.1, read as the reverse complement.
ATCATTCTCAGCAACTGCGTCAGGGGCCACGCTCGCCGGTGGCACCGGACCTGTGGCACCGATAGCGACCCTTGCGCTTCAGACCGGAAATAATTCCAGTTTGTGTTCGGCTGCCAACGATCCCGGAGGAAATTGGAGTTATTGCTTCAATACATTTGAAGGATTCAATACCAATCCAACTGATGCCGGCGTCGAGACCAATATTCCCGATTCTCCCGCGGGACACGTTTCGAACATCAGCATCAAGCAATTGATTTATCCCGGCTGGAACGGCCGGCTGTTATGCGAATACCAGCCTTGGTTCGGTCTTGCCAGTCATCAAAGCGTCGGATACAACGAAAATTCTTCCGCCACTGTCGCCGCTCAAGATTCATTCATGATCGCCGAAGGTTGCGACATCAACCTCATCGATTTCTATGGATCACTCAGCCCCAACCAGGCGTTCAACCTTGCAACCGCGAACGCCATTTTTTCCGATCTGAATTCCCGCACCGGCTCTCCCTTGAAGTTCGGCATCATGGAGGACAAGGGCGCGCTCACCTACAGCTGTCCGACGAGCAGTCAGACCGAAGCCGCGACCCTGGCCTGTCTTCAAACGGCGCTCATCACCGATATGGATTTCATCAACACTCACTACGCCAGCAGCGGCGTGTATTTCACTGACGAAGGACAGCCTGTAGTGTTTTCTTTCGTGACCAAGTCCGTCTGGCCCATTCTTACCGACGCCGACTGGGACAGTATCTGGTCAGTCGTGAAGGCGCACACCGATAGCTACGCAGCCCCGTTCAAATACATTCATCAGTTCGGATCGTTCACTACATCCTCTTATGACAACGGGCGCTTCGCCTGGGTGCAGCCCGCGGCTTATGATTCGGTCAAACAATTCTGGTGGGGATCAAACACTAGCTCTTCGCCTGTTTATGTGGACAACTTTTACGCTGCAGGAATTGCGCATCCATCGCAGCTCACCATTGGCGGAATATGGAAGGGCTTCGATGACAACAATGCGTCGTGGAGTGGTAATCGCGTGATAGCGCAGCAATGCGGACAAGTACTGCTCAAAAGTGCCAAAGAAATTGCCAAGTACTACGGAGGAACTAAGCCCCAGGTCCCTTATGTGCAGGTCGTCACCTGGAATGATTACGAAGAGGGAACCGCTGTTGAAAGTGGAACCGACAATTGCTACACGGTGAATGCATCGCTCTCCGGAAGCACTTTGTCGTGGTCGCTGGTGGCGTCAGATTCTAAATACGCGTCACCTTCGACGATTCATCATTTCACGGTTTATTACGGGGACGCATCGGGAAACCTATACGTGGCCGCCACCAATCTTCCGGTGTCGACCCGCTCATTAAATCTCACAAGACTTGTTCCCGCCGGTGCGTGGACCGTCTATGTCGAGATGGTTGCCCAGCCGCTCATCATCAACCGCATGTCGAACACTCTGACCTTTATTCACTGAGGATTTCGGCGCAGGCCAGCGAACCATCGCATTTCGGCGGCTAAACCTGTAATACGTCACCTTCGCGCGCAACCATCTCGTACAACACCGGGTTAACGAAAAACCCGATGAACAGGCGGGAGATCAGGCCGGCGACAATGACGATAGCGAACGGCTTTTGCGTATCCGATCCGATGCCGGTGGAAAGAGCAGCCGGTAGCAGTCCGAGGCAGGCAACCAGAGCTGTCATCATGATGGGGCGGAGCCGCAGCAGAGAAGCCTCGCGCGTTGCGGTGCGGATATCCATTCCTTCTTGCCGCAGTTTGTTGATGTAAGAAACCAAAATGACGGCAGTCTCGACCGAGACACCGAGCAGCGCAAGCAGTCCAAGCACTGACGAAACGCTGAAAGGCGTATGCGTCAGCTTCAGTGCGACCAGCGCCCCGACCGGTTCGGTCATGATTACGCCCAGGGCAATCGTTACGGGGAATTTAAAGTTTCCGTAGAGCGCGAACAGGATCATGAAGATCAAACCGATTGCTAGTGGCCCAATTACGTACATCTGCGATTTGGCTGCGAGGAACTGGCTGTACTCTCCGCCCCACTGCATGGTGTAGCCCTGCGGCAGGTTCACAGCTTTATTTACTGCTGCCTGGCCGTCTCGCACCGCTCGTTCGAGGTCGCGGCCCTCGATGCTGTACTGCACGCCGATGTAACGGGAATTATTTTCGCGATAAATAAATGATGCGCCATTGCCCTGCTTGATATCCGCAAGTTGGCTGAGCGGGATCTGCATGCCATCGGGCGTGCCAACCAATAAATTTCCAATCGCATTTGCGCTGCTGCGGAATTGCGGCTGCATTCGGACCACCAGGTCGAACAGCTTCTCGCCTTGAATGACTTGCGTGACCGCCTGACCGCCAACTGCGGCCGAGATCACCGCTTCCACATCAGCAACGTTGATGCCATAGCGCGCAATCCTGTCGCGATCGACATCCACCAGCAGACTGGGCTGGCCAAGCTCTCGCACCACGGTAAGCTCGGTGAATCCCGGCACTTTAGCTAGAACATTTTTGACCTGAATGGCTTTGTCCTGCAGCACATTCAGATCTTCTCCGTAGATTTTTACCGCCAGCGAACTCTTAAGCCCGGTGAGAGCTTCATCCACGGCGTCTTCCGCGGGCTGAGTGTAGTTAAAAATAATTCCCGGAAAAGCGGTGAGTTTTTTGTTGATCGATTCGATGAGTTCTTTTTTGTCGCTGAGGTCGCCGGTCCACGATTTATCTTTGTAAGGTTTCAAACCTACATAGAATTCGCAGTTGAAAAAACCGGTAGAGTCGGTGCCGTCGTCGGGCCGCCCTAACTCTGAACCCACCACCGTCACCTGCGGATACGACATCAGGATGGCGCGTATCTGAGGAGCGATGCTGCTGGCTTCCTCGAATGAGATCGTGTAAGGCATGGTGGCCCGCACCCACAGCGCGCCTTCGTCGAGGTGCGGCATGAACTCACCGCCAATGAATGGAATCAGCAGCAGAGTCGCGCCGAATATCAAGGTCGCGATCAGGATGGTGGTCTTTGGCCGCGCCAGCGCCCAATCCAATTGGCCCGCGTATTTCCGCTTCATCCATTCGAAGGCGCGGTTTTGTTTTTCTCGCACGCCGCTCTTGAACCAGTAGGAAGCCAGCACCGGAACCAGCGTAAGCGTCAGGATGAGAGCGCCGACCAATGCGAACGACATGGTCTCGGCCATGGGGTGGAAAAGTTTTCCCGAAGGCCCGCTCAAAGCGTAGATCGGAAGATATCCGGCAAGAATCACGGCCACGGAATAGAAAATGGGCCTGTCCACATCTTTTGCGGCCGCCAGAATAACTTCGTGCAGGTTGTATTGCTGGCCTTCGCGAAGCGCCAATTCGCGATAGATGTTTTCAATCATCACCACTGTGCCATCGATGATGATGCCGAAATCGATCGCTCCAATCGAAAGCAGGTTCGCAGCCACGTCGTGCGCGTGCAGCACGATGAAGGCGAACAAAAGCGACAGTGGAACGGTGAGAGCTACAATGATCGCGGCGCGGAAGCTGACCAGGAAGAAAATCAGCACAACCAAAACCAGCACCATGCCGCGAAGCAGGTTGGCTTCAACTGTGTCCGTAGTCAGGTCGACGAGCTGGCTGCGATCGTAAAACGGCCTCACCTTTACATCGGGAGGCAGAATGTGACGATTGAGTTCGTCAGTCTTGGCCTCAACGTCTTTCAAAACATTCTGCGTCTGTTCTCCGCGCAGCATCAGGATCACGCCTTCTACAGCGTCATCATTTTTCTGGAAGCCGAATTCACCAAGGCGTGGCGCGTGTCCAATGCTGACTTCGCCAATGTCGCGAACGCGAATGGGCACGCCTTTATTTGCTCCGACAACGATATTTCCAATGTCATCCGTATTGCGCAGCAATCCGATCCCGCGAACGTAATAAAACTGCCCGCCCTGGGAATAAAAACCGCCGCCTGCATTCGAGTTATTGGCCGCGAGCGCCGTGGTGACTTGCGGAATGGTGAGGTGATAACCGTAAATCCGCGCAGGGTCGAGCAACACCTGGTATTGCATCACCGTGCCGCCGAAACCGGAATCATCGGCTACGCCATGCACCGACCGATAAGCCCGCTCCAGAACCCAATCCTCGATGGTTTTCAATTCCTGCGGACTGCGGTCCGGGCTTTCGATTACGTAGCGGTACACCAGGCCGCTGGGACTGAATAATGGAGCGATGCTGGGCGTCACTCCCGTCGGCAGTGTGGCCTGCGCCAACCGCTCAAAAACAATCTGCCGCGCGAAGTAGTCGTTGGTGCTGTCCTCGAAAGTGAGGATCAGGTCAGACAGTCCATAAAGTGAAATCGACCGCATCACAATCATGTGCGGAACGCCGTTCATTTCCAGTTCAAGCGGAAGAGTTACCAGACGCTCGACCTCTTCGGCGGCGTGATCGGGCCATTGGGTGATGATTTCAACTTGCGGAGGGGCGAGGTCAGGGTATGCGTCGACCGGCATGCGCTGAAACGAGATGATGCCGCCGACGGTGATGAATGCGGTCAGCATCAGCACCAGGAACTTCTGCCGCAGGGCTGCTTGGACGATTCGGTGAATCATTCAGCTATCGGTGAATACTGTCGTTCATTTGTCGCTGCTGGTGCTGGTACTGCTGTTCGCAAAATATCGTCTGATACGGTCCCGCTCCCGAGTAAAGCAACAGGCGAGACGCCCGTTCCCCCACTATTCCTCTGAAACTAGCGTTGCAGCGAGTTCGCAAACTGAAGGAAGAGGCTGCCGTTTCCAATCACTCGCTCGCCGGCTTTCAATCCAGACGAAACTTGCGTCTCTCCATTCAAGCTTTCACCCAACGTAACCGGACGTCTGGCGAATTGATTCGAACTCGAGGCAACGTAGACGAAAGGTTCATTTTCGTTATCACGCAGCACCGCGGCATCGGGAACGGCGATAGCTTGTCGGATCATTCCCGCATTTACCGTCGCCACCACGTACATATCTTTTTTCAACTTGTCGCCCGGATTGGGAGTTTCGATTCGCGCCTGCAAGGTACGCGTGTTCGGATCAAGTGAGGCGGCGACATAGGCAATCTTTCCGTGAAAAACGTCTGCGTAGGCGTCGGTTTGAATGCTGACTACGTCTCCCACCCGCACGTACGGTAAATCCTTCTGATAAACATTGACCAGTACCCATACCGTGCTGGTGTTCGAGATCATGAAGCACTGCGTAGTTCCGGGCTGAAGCAATTGGCCGACGGCCACATCCTGCTCGACCACTAAGCCGCCGATCGGCGCTTTCACCGGAACTTCGAACGACGGTGGGGCTTTCACCAGTGCATCCGGGTCGGTGATGCCCATCACTTTCAATGCAGCTTGCGCTGCCACCAGGTCGCCACCGGCTTGCACTTCCGCCGACTCCGCCTGCTCCAGATTCTGTTCGGCAATAGCATGATGCTGATATAAATCCTGCGCTCGCGCATATGACTTTTGCGCCAGCGAGTACGCGTCCTTCGCCTTTAAATAGTTGGTGCGCAGTTGCGAGTAATCCGGGCTGGCCACGTAAAGCATGGGCTGGGATTGCGTCACCCGTTCGCCAGGGACGACGACTACTCTACTCACCGGGCCACTGACCTGAGTGATGACCGGCGTGGTGTGAAATCCGTTATACGCAACCGCGCCCGTAAGCCTAAGCGACCGCGTCAAGGTCGTGGGCTCAATCGTCAACACCTGCACATGCGACATCTGGTCCTGAGGGATGGTGAACAGTTCGGGGTTACCCGTATTGGCGCTGGCGGAGCGCGGCGAGGTATTCGCTCCCGAGCAGCCGAGCGAAATTGCGATTGTGACCAATGCTGCGGCTCCGAGGAACCAGCGTGGTCGAAGGATGTTGAATCTCATGGCAGGTTTCTCGTTCCCACCGCTTCTTTCAGCTGCTCAAGAGCAGTCATATAAGAGGCCAGTGCCTGGCGATACGCTAATTGAATCGAGCGGTAACTGCGCTCGGCGTCAAGGTAATCCAACAGGCTGGCGGCCCCGCGCTTGTATGCATACTCGCTGATGTCGCGCGAATCCTGCGCCTGTTTCAGATATCCGGACGTGTAAAGCTGCACTACTTCGTCATTGCTGCGGATCGCCTCGAACGCATTGGCGACGTCCGAGAGTACGGTATCACTCGCCGCTTGCTGTTGCTCTTGTGCCTGGGTAAGCGCGTAGCGGGTACGCGCAATTTCGCCCTGATTGCGGTCGAAAATGGCCAACGGAAAATTGGCGAAGATTGAAGCCGTGTTCTCACCGGAAACGTGGGTGAAATCATAAGTGCCATTCACATCCACTTTAGCGTTTGCCTGGGCCAGGCGAATTTGGCTTTGTGCCGCGGTTATCCCCAGTTCGGCTGCGTGAAAGTCAGGGCGCTCGCGCATTGCCTGCAGTTGCAAATCTTCCAGATTCGCCTTGAGCGGTTGGTAGGCTAAATCTCCCATTACGTCGAAATTGGCAGGCACGGCGTTATAACCGAGAAACTCGCGGAGTCCTATCAGGGCTTGCACTCTCGCCAGCTTTGCGGAAGACACATCCGTCTGAAATTGCAATAACTGCAGTTTGATCTTCAGATAGTCGCCTTGGCCGATGTATCCCGCCTTGAGCTGCGCCTCGCTGATATCGACCTCTTGCTGGAAGCCTTGCAGATCCTGCAACGCCAACTGCAATGTCGACTCCGCAAGTAGAACACCTACGAATTGCTGTCCTACGTTGAAGGCGAGGGTACGCTCGGCGTCTGCAACTTGCGCCCGGGTGACGGCGGTTTGATCGCGGGCCGCCTGTAATCGCCGTTGCCGTTTGTGACCGCGTTCAAATAAATACCCGATTCCAATGTCGAACTGCTGGACATTGTTTAGATTGTCCCCGGAAAAATCCTGCGGGCTGAAAAGCGGCACAAACTGGGTGTCGGCACCAAAAGTAGGGTTAGGGCGCAGATTGGCGGTGACCTCCTGCGCCTGATTCTGCAGGATCGTGGTACGAGTGGCCTGCAGGGTGTGATTATGGGCCAGCGCCAGATCAATGGCCTGGTCGAGGCTGATCAGCGTGGTGTTCTGGCCAACGCTGGCACCTTCTAGCGACAAAAAGATTGCAGCCAGTGCCAATTTCCGAAAGTGCCGGCAGCGCATAGGTAATTGGAATTAAAGCGGAATCACACCCCAGTCACAGAAATTTCAGCTGACGCTCGCCCGGTGGTTCCCCAGGCTCGGGGCCCTTTTCATCTTTATGATAAGAATGCAGCTTCAGCCTCAAGGGATGTATTCTAATTCACTCAATTCACGATTCGATCACCAGTTGGAAGCGATTCGGGCCTTGGGCTCCCCTTCAGATCGACACCGGCCGCTTCGGGCTGGAGCAACAATCTGCCGGGCAGACGTCGGGAACCGGGCCCATTGCTCCCAGGGTAAGTCGTGGTTGACCCGGGTCTAATCGTTCCCCAATCAGTTCGCGAATCATTTCTATGAATCGCGGATGCGTGCCCACGGTCTCCGCCCTTACCATTTGCAAGCCGAGTTCCGCGCATAGCCCTAACACCTGGGTGTCAAGGTCGAAGACAATCTCCATGTGGTCAGAGACAAAACCAATGGGGGAGACCACAATGTCTCGACTTCCTCCCCCGGCCCTAATCTTGCGCAGCTGGTCCTGGATGTCCGGCCCCAGCCAGGGCTGCGACGGCGGACCACTTCGACTTTGGTAAACCACTTGCCAGGCCTGTCGCCCCAGTTTTTCTGCTACCAGCCTCGCGGTTTCATTGAGCTGTTTCTGGTAGGTGCAGCTTTGTGCCATCGCGACTGGGATGCTGTGCGCCGTATATATAAGGTGAGCGGCTGCACGCCGCTCTTCTGGAATCTTTGCCAGCGCCTGCCGCAAACGGTCGGCATTCGCTTCAACAAATCCGGGATGATTGTGAAAGGCGCGAATCTTATCAACCACCGGCGCGCCCTCGCCTATTATCTCTCGTGCTCTGGCTATATCCTCGCAATATTGTCGGCAACTGGAATACGAACTATAAGCAGACGTCACGAACGCCAGTGCACGGGTAACGCCATCCGACTTCATCTGCCGCATCGTGTCGGCAAGCATGGGATGCCAATTGCGATTGCCCCAGTAAACCGGTAAATCCGTCTTGTGCCTGGCTAGTTCCGCATCGAGATCTGCGATCAGTCGTCGATTCTGGTCATTGATCGGACTCTTGCCGCCGAAATCATAGTAATGTTCGGCCACTTCCAGCATGCGCTCGCGCGGCACGTTCTTTCCCCGCAAAACATTTTCCAGGAAAGGCATGACCTCATCGGGGCGTTCGGGACCACCGAATGAGACCAGCAGAATAGCGTCATATTTCATCGGGTCGTTTGGTCAGCCTGCACTGATGATATCGCGCTGCCGAAATGGCATCGCGCACCGCTAAAGTCGTTAGATAAAAGTATAACCAGCCATATGCATGAACCTGCTTTAAGCGGACGAAACGTACCCATTTCGCGAGGTCAGCACGAATTCCTTGCCGATTTTTTAAATCCTGCTTGCCCATGCCATCGAGTTGCTTTAACTTAGGCAAAGGTCTGGGTAACGTGTTCTGACGAGGCGCAAGTGAAAAATTATCAAGTTGTCATTGTGGGTTGCTTTTTATCTTGCGCCTTTATTGCCGCCTCGGGCCAGACTGCCTCGTTGGATGCTGGGCTCACCGCGAACCCGGTCTTCGTTCAGAACTGCGCGAAGTGCCATGGCGGCAATGCCGAAGGCAGGCATTTCCGAGGGCCGTCTCTCCTGTCCGGCAAAGTGTCATCCGCCTCTGAAGATGAACTACGCAACATCATCACCCACGGTAAAGGACACATGCCGAAATTCTCCGGCAAGATCTCTTCATCGGAAATCGACACTCTGGTTCAGCAAATAGAAAATCTGAAGAAGAAATAACCTTTCGCATAGCTCGGCCGACAAGAATCTCCGCCGGACGCTTTTCTGCCCCGAAACAGAAAATCCCGGCGCTTGCGAATGAACGAATCGTCATTTCCGCGAAATTCCGTTTTTATGCGTGTGCGCTACTCTTTAAAGAGAGATGAAGCTTCCGTTCGCGACGAGGGCCATCAGAAAATGAGAATCGCAGGAGTCGCAAGTGCGCTTCCTAAAAACTACTATCCCCAAGAAGTCATTCGAGAAGCGCTCAAACGCAGTTGGATAGGTACGCTCGACAAGCCGCAGCTGCTTGACCGAATGCACGCCAACGTAGGCGTGAATGGCCGGCATTTGGCCTTTCCCATCGACCAATACGAGCAACTTGATACCTGGGGAAAAACTAACGATGCCTGGATCGAATGCGCGCAGGAGCTGGGAAAACTTGCGCTGTGCCGCGCATTGAATCAGGCCGGGATTGCGCCTCAGGATCTGGGGGCGATTTTCTTCATCTCAGTGACTGGCATCGCGAGCCCATCCATCGAAGGCCGGTTGATCAATTTGATGGGCCTTTCTGCCCGCATAAAGCGGGTTCCGATTTTCGGCTTGGGTTGCGTGGCGGGCGCGGCAGGAATCGCACGCGCAGCTGATTATGTGCGGGCGTTTCCGAAGCAAGCTGCTGCGGTGGTTTCTGTCGAGCTCTGTTCATTGACGTGGCAAAGAGGTGATCTGTCGGTTCCTAACTTAATTTCCACCGGGCTGTTCGGCGACGGGGCGGCCGCAGCAATTGTGGGTGGAGAGGAAAAAGTTGAGCACGGCCCCACGGTTTTGGCTACCCGCTCAGTCTTCTACCCGGATACGGAAGACGTCATGGGCTGGAACATTTCTGAGAAAGGCTTCCGAATCGTTCTCTCACGCAGTGTGCCGGATATGGTGCGCATGCATCTTGCCGAGGACGTCGACCAGTTCCTGAGCGATAACCAAGTTTCACGAGCAGATATTGGAACTTGGATCATGCACACCGGCGGCCCCAAAGTTTTGGAAGCCACGGAGCAGGCACTCAACTTGACTAAAGGCGCGCTCGAGGCGTCATGGCAGTCTCTTGCCAAAGTCGGGAACCTCTCATCTGCGTCGGTGCTTCTGGTGTTGGAAGAATTTATGACGCGACGCCGCCCTGAACCTGGAAGCTTGAGCATTCTGGCCGCGATGGGTCCGGGCTTTTGCTCTGAACTCGTGCTCTTGCGATGGTAGCCATGTATCACACTTTGTGCGACACCGAAGTTTTTGTTGCAGGCGGAGGGCCGGCAGGTCTAGCGACAGCGATTGCCGCCCGGCGAGCGGGATTTTCCGTGACCCTGGCCGACGTGGCGCATCCTCCCATCGACAAAACCTGTGGCGAAGGCATTATGCCCGATGGCTTGGCCGCGCTGTCCAAGCTAGGCGTCATCCTGCCCGCCGACCAGACGTTTCCGTTTCGCGGCATCAGGTTTTCCGACCCAAACGCCGCGGTGGAAGCCAGTTTTCCTCAGGGACGAGGGCTGGCCATACGGCGAACCCGCCTTCATCAAATTCTTGTAGACCACGCGGCCGAACTCGGCGTAGTGATGCATTGGGGCACTCGAGTTACAGGGCTTACTCCGGATGGCGTGTCGATAAACGGACGTAACATTCGCTGCCGCTGGCTGGTAGGGGCTGACGGACAAAATTCTCGGGTTCGCCGTTGGGCAGGCCTAGAACCCACAACTCCAGGAAATCGACGTTTTGGATTTCGCTGCCACTATCGGGTGATCCCGTGGTCAGAGCATGTCGAAGTATGTTGGACCGACCGCGGCCAGTTGTACCTGACTCCCGTTGGCGGAGATGAGCTCTGCCTGGCGCTGGTGACGCACGAACCTCACGCTCGCCTGGATGATGCGCTTGCGTCATTTCCGGCAGTCAGGGAAAAGCTGCGGGGCGCCGAGCCCATTACCCGCGAGCAAGGCGCCATTTCGCGAACCTTGGCGCTACCTGCTGTTTTCAAAGGGTCACGCGTGCTGGTAGGCGAGGCGTCCGGAGCCGTGGATGCGATTACAGGAGACGGGCTTTCGCTTGCCTTCCAGCAGGCGCAAGCGTTAGTGCATGCAATGCAAAATGACAACCTCGGCTTGTACCAGGCTGCTCATCGGAAAATTGCCAGGCTTCCCCGGCTGATGTCGGAGGTGATGTTGTTCATGGATAAAAGTCCCTCAATACGGCGACGCGCGCTGCGCGCACTCTCCGTCGATCCCCGGTTATTTGCGCGCATGCTCGCGATCCATACCGGCGCGTTATCTCCGCTCGCCTTCGGAGTTCAAGGTACGTTGAGTCTGGGCTGGCACTTTATCACCGCATGATTTTCAACCTCTATTTATGAATCGACCATATCGCACTCGCAAATCTTTCTGGTTTCCATTAGTGGCGGCGCTGGTATTGTCACTTTTGCTGGCAACTGCCGCCGCGATCGGCGCTTTTGCGCAGGACCTCACGCTTGAACTTGACCCGGCGCAAACCGCCATCAGATTTACCCTTGGCGATGTCCTGCATACCGTGAATGGCACCTTCAAGCTGAAGAGCGGAATAATTCATTTCAATCCTGCGACCGGTAAGGCAAGCGGGCTGGTCACGGTCGATGTCACAAGCGGCAATACCGGCAGCAACGCACGTGACCGAAAAATGCACGAAGAGATTTTGGAGAGCGCGAAATATCCTGAAGCCACATTCACTCCCACCAGGGTTTCTGGGCCGGCCGCTTTCACTGATCAAGCCACCTTCGACGTTACCGGGCTGTTCAAACTGCACGGTGCTGACCACGAGGTTACGTTGACGTTTCCCATCACCCGGAGCGGTGACACGCTTACCACCCACACTCATATGGTGCTTCCTTACGTTGCCTGGGGATTGAAGAATCCCAGCACATTCATTTTGCGGGTCAGCGACAAACTGGATTTGTATATCGATGCCACTGGCCGCCTCTCGCAGGTCGCCGCTCACAGTGCTGGGTCGAATTAAGCGCGCCGCTCAGGGCTTGATGCGGGCAAGTTCCGTCTGGTAGAGGCCGTTCCCCGGGAATTCACGCGAAAGATCCGCGAGCAGATTCCTGGCTGCGGCGCGGTTGTCGTCGCGCAATGCCGCCACGGCGAGCAAAAGACGCGCGTAAGGCGCAAGATAATGGCCTTTTTCTGCGGTGAGCCTGAGGTTCGCAATCCCGCGGTCCTTGTTGGTTTCAGCGCCACCCATGCGCAGAATCCAGCGGACCGGCGCCGCGTTGACGCCAAGTAAATAATTCTCCACCCCGATTGCCAGATAGGCGTCGTAATAAGAGGGATTCATGGCAATCAGTTTTTCTGACCGCAGCCGCCCGGCTTTCATATAACTCAAGCCGGCAAGGTTCCGTTTCTCAATCAGGGCAAGATAGTCTCCACGAAGTCCATCCGCTAAAACCTCCGCGAAGAGTGCGTTGCTATCACCTGGCGAACGCGCGAGAACCCGCTCGGCGAGTTGTCTCGCAGAATCGAGTTCCTTTTCAAAAGCAGTTCGAATCGCGGGGTCGGGGCTTTGCTTCTCGCGAGTTTCAAATTTGCGGATATCGGTGAACAATTCGACTTCAAGAATGTGAAGACGGTTGAACTCAGAGAAAAGATACGCGGCCGCATTCGAGACTGGTCCGAGCGGGTCCGCAGGCCGGGCGCGTTCATACGACTCGAAGCTCTGGTGAGCGCCCTGGAAATCGAGGTTGTACATTTGCCGATAACCGGTGTCGACTAAACCGGCGTCAACTGATACCGGGTGTTCGCGAGCGCCCGCGAAGTGAGTCAGAAATGTGAGGAAGAATAAGACGACGCCGCAGCATCTGGACCGGCGTCGAAGAACGGCAATGTTTGCGAAGCTCACGAGCGCGATTCTGCCGCGACCGTGGGCTGAACCACACTTAGTGGCAATGACAACCTGATCACAGCTCCGCCTTCAGATCCATCAGAAATTCTGATGCGCCCGCCATGAGCCTGAACGACCGCATCGACGAATGCCAAGCCCAGTCCGTGGCCTGGAGAATGCTTGCCTTTCACAAAGCGCTCAAACGCTCGGGCGCCAATGTCGGACGGAAAGCCGGGGCCATCGTCTTTCACAATAAGTTCCGCCGACCCTTCCTGGGAACGAAGACTCACGCGAACCTTACAAGGTCCGGGCACATGTACCAGTTCGTTTTCCAGAAGATTACTGATGGTGCGGTTGATCAGGGTTGCGTCCGCGTCTACCATCACGTGGTCGCTAATGTCCGCGCTCAATTCGTGATGACGTTCAGCCATAGCCGGCTGGTATAAGTCAATCAACTGGCGGAGAGCCTCTGACAAATCGAAGGGCCTGCGATCAATTTTAAGAGCACCCGCTTCCGCCTCGGCAAGATCGAGAGTCGTGTTCAGGATTTGGGAAACGCCATCCAGCCCTTCAATCGCCTGACCAACAGAATCGCGCAACTTATTTTCGTCACCGTGGGACAAAGCTGCTTCCAGCGTGCCCCGTATGGAAGTGACTGGACTTTTGAGGTCATGGGCGACGGCATCGGTTACCGCCCGCAGTTGATTCACCGAGCTCTGAATGCGATCTAGCATGTGGTTGAACGTTCGTGCCAAACGCGAAATCTCGTCTGAATTCGCGGGTTCGGGCAGGCGCTCGCTCATGTCTTCGCTGCCAAAGCGAGAGGCGGCCTCAGTTATGCTCTCGATACGTAACAGGGTGCGGCGGGTGCTGGCATAGGAAATCAGAAAGCCAAAAATCGCCACGCCGGCCCACACCGCGATAAAGCGCCGCGTGAGTTGCTCGAGAGTGTGGGTGGCGCCTCGCTCAGATAAGCCGAGATACACCCGGCTGCCGAGTGCCTGGTCGCGCAGCACTACGCGATAGGATGCCGGCTCTCCGGTTATTTTAAGGGACTGCGGAACTCCGGGAACAAAGTTCGCATTGCGGATCGCTTCGACAAAACGCTCCTTCGATCCACCGCCTACCCACAATGGGTCGGATCCGTTCGGGTCCACTTGCAGAAAAAAAACCGAGTTCAGCTGCTGGCCGCGGGAATTGGTTTCTTTGGGTACTTCCTGGGTTGCGAGCTCTGCTACCTCTTCCACAATGCGGTCGTAAACATCGCCGCGGGGAGTATCCGCAGAGACTCTGGCCAAGACTTCAGCCTCACCGGAAAGCCAGGCATCAATGTGGTCTCGAACACCTTTCGCTACGAAGCTATATACAATGAAAAATGCGATTGCCGTTCCCACTGCGAAAGCCAGTGTCGTCCAGATAGAGATTCGCCAGGCTGCGGTGCTGCGTCGATGGTCATGCATTCTTCAGCACGTAACCTACACCGCGAATGGTGTGAATGAGAGGGCGCAGAGTATCGAGATCAACTTTGCTGCGAAGTCGATAAATATGGACATCCACCACATTGGTTGCGGGATCAATGCGCATGCGCCAGACGTGGTCGAGAATCATGGTTCGAGTCACCACCCGGCCTGCATTACGGCATAAATATTCCAGCAACGAAAATTCGTGCGGCGTTAATTGAAGCAGATGATCGGCACGCCGCGCCTCCCGCCGGATGAGATCGAGTTCCAAATCTGCGCTCTGGATTTTCGACGCCTCTGGCTGCGCCGGAAGCGATCGTCGAAGCAGATTGCGCAGGCGCGCCAGCAATTCCGCCAGGGCAAAAGGCTTGGTGAGGTAATCATCCCCTCCCTGCTCGAGCCCACGCACCCGGTCGTCGACTGAGCGGCGTGCGGAAAGAATCAGTACAGGAGCGGAAATTCCTTGCGCGCGGCATCGTGCAATCAAATCCAGGCCATCAAGATCCGGGAGTCCTAGGTCAACAATGAAAGCATCATGAATTCCTTCAAGCGCTATCGCTTCTCCAGATTTGGCGTTCGAGGCGACATCGACCTGGTAACCTGCCTCGCTTAATGCGCGCTGCAGAAAGCTTTGGATCGCCTGGTCATCTTCTACGAGCAACAGTCGCATAGGGGAGATTTCGGCCGAGAGATTCGGCAGCGTACCTAAAAATAGATGCCCGGAAGCCACTAAACGTTGACCGCCCGCTTGGCTAGTCCTAAGGCATCTCCCCAAAAAGTGTGCGACGAGTGGACTAAACCAACCACCCGTTCGATGGCTTCGACGAAGCAGTTCACTTGGCGCGACTCGACAATCAGTGGCGGTGCAGCTTTTAACACCATGAAATTGTTGCCGCAAATCTGGGTCAGAATATGCTCCTGCCGGAACAATCGCATGACCAGCATTTGCCCGAACATCCCGGCGTGGATGCGGCGGAAGGCCTCATAAGGCATGCGAAGAGCAATCTTGGAAGGCGCTTGAAACTCGATTCCCGAGAGCAGTCCGATGCCGCGGACCTCTTTGACCATCTCATATCCCGAGAGTGCTTGGCGAAGCTTTTGCCGGAGTTCATCTCCCATGACGGTTGCCCGTGGTCCCAACTGCTCTCGTTCCAGAACGTCGAGGGTCGCAATCCCCGCGCGCATCGCGAGTCCATTTTCGCTATAGGTCGAGGTGTGAACGATGGCGCGTTTCAGTGACGTGTAGACCGAGTTGTACACCGCGTCAGTCATCAGAACGGCTCCGATTGGAACCAGTCCGCCGCTTAGAGCTTTTGCGAGCACGACCATGTCAGGTTGAACGCCGAAATGATGTGCCGCAAGAAAGCGGCCGGTGCGGTACACCCCGGTCTGTACTTCATCCAATACAAAGAGCGTTCCGTACCTGTGGCACAACTCCTGTGCATCTTTTAGATACTCATCTCGCGGAATTCGAATTCCGCCCTCAGCCTGAATGGGTTCCACAATGAAGGCCGCCATCCGCTTGCCCTTAAGTTCTTGTTCCAGCGCCGCGAGATCACCAAATGGAATGCAGTGAGTTTCCGGCAGCATGGGGCCAAATCCATCACCCCAGAAGGAATTGTCCATCAGGGAGAGTGCGCCACAGGTTAAACCATGAAATGCGCCCTGTGCGTACAGCAATCCGTTTCGCTGGGTATGCGCACGCGCAAACTTGATGACAGTTTCCACGCCCTCACTTCCCGAGCTGCAAAAAAAAACTTTGGACAGGCGACCGCCGGCTAGCCGGCACAGACGCGCCGCAAGTTCCCCTGCAAGTTCAGGAACATGACTCTGGAGCATCGCGGGGCCACTGCGATCAAGTTCGGCCTTGAGTGCCACGATAACCGCCGGATGGTTGTGGCCGATATTGTGAACGCAATAGCCCGAGAGAAAATCCAGAATGCAGTCTCCGTCAGCGGTTTGCAATTCCGCGCCCGCACAGTGCGCGTACTGCACATTCATCTGCAGCAGATCGAGCAGGCGCACCCACTGCGGATTAACGTAGTCAGAGTAAGCAGTGCTGGTTTGCGCCACGGCTGTCGACATGCATACCTCCATAAGACCGACAACTACACACCGTTAGAATACACAGCGGGAATAAACATGGTTTCTCTCCAAAATGACAATTTGTTCATGGAAGTTCGGAAGGAAGAATTTGCCGGATGATGATAAGGACCGGGAGGAGTCCCCGGCCCTCATCGTAGGTAAGCCTTACCGCTGTGCAGCACATGTATCCATTACAACGCGCGCAGGAAGTTGAGCAAGTTCTGCACCTGCGACGGGCTCAATTTATTGAACCGGTTAATTACCGCGTTCGCCTCTGAGCCGTTGCCGGTATGCGCCCTGATTGCCTGAAGCAGGTCCGAGGTGCGGCCGTCATGCAAGAAATATAGCCGCTGGCCCACTCCCCATAACGGCGCGGTGCGGAACTGGTCCGGCCCCGCCGCGCCTTGATTCACGCCATCTGACAATCCCGAGCCCATATGGTGCAAGGCAAAGTCTGAGTATGGGTGGTAAGCAGCGTTCGACATTCCCGTATACCGCGACGGACCGGTAGTGAGCGTGGATGAGTGGCATAGCGCACAGCCTACAGCGGTGAAAGCGGTCGCTCCACTCGCAGCCGACGATGACATGGTCGCCGGCGTCGCAGGCGCCGACAGACGTATGAAGTTGGCAAAATTCACCACGTCCGACGACATCTCACTCGCGGTCCCGACTGAGTTTCCGCTGCCGTTTACCATGTTGGTCGCATCTTCGGGGGAGGTGTTGAAGACGCACCCGGGAACTGCCGAACGCTCGCTCATGAAAGCTTCGTTCGAGACCCCTTGTTCCACGTTGTAGGCCTCGCCGGAAAAGATCAGCACCGACTTGTTTTGTGCCTTCCAACCAAAACGGGTAACAGTACCGTCATTGCCGCTGGTATTCAGGATGCCACCAATGCCCAGCGCCGACTTCGCCGCACGGTTGGCAGCCAGATTCGCAGCCAGAACCGCATCCGGCGTCGCTTCCACGAACCCCAGGCCAAAAATCGGCGTGGGTATCCGAAAAATTACATTATGGTTCGCAAGCTGGGTGCCAAAATCCGGCTGTGCCAGCGTGCATCCCACCGCATCCGAGCGCCCTGCGATGGTATACAGCCCGTGTACTCCGCCATCGAGCGCGGCCCCACGCTGGTTGGAGATGCGCATAAATCGCGCCTCGCGCACCGGGCCGTTCGCGGTGATGAACGAAGGCACAGCGTTGCTGGCCCCGTCCAGTGTCGCCAGTGCAACCTGCGGGTTCGGGACCGGGTTCTGCGGACTGGCCATTCCCGGACTGCTTCCCCCGATGGTTGGTTGCGCGTGACACATAGCGCAGCTGTTTCCGTTGAACGTGGGCCCCAGGCCTTTTCCGGACTCACCATTAATTGCTCCACTAACTGAATCCACTTCCATGAATACTTGCAGCGCATCGCTGAACAGCGTCTGCTCATTAGCGCTTAAGCTGGAGTAAGCTCCTCCAGCGCTTGCCGCGCCGGCCCGCGGACCCGGATCGTGCTGCGCATGTAAGGTGATACCCGTTGAAAGCAAACTAACCCCGACAGTAATTACTAGGATCTTTCGCCTCATTTCACACCTCCGAAGGATCGGGCCAGACACACTACAGGCTTGGGCCCGGCTTGCCGTTTTTCAACCGCGGGCGCGACGCTGCTATTGGTTTTCCTGCGCTGGTGCAGCCAGAGACGCGCGAAGTACGCCCCGGCACAGGGTGAATAGTCGGATCCGTGGCCAGACCCGTTGGGATTTTTTCTACCTGCCAGAAAGGAGCTGCTTACGAATTAGGCAAACTCTATGTTTGAAACCGCTGTGCGTCAAGATGTCCAGAAGTACATACAGAACCACGACCGTTCATCAGTAACCTATCGTAACCAGTACATAGAGGAGTTTGAATTTGCCGAAACACCGCTGACCCGCTTTTCAAATTTGTTCGCAGCTAAGAATTCTTTTTGGGAGTGGAAGGATTTCCGTCTCTCGCCCACGGCTGAGCTACTGAATGTGTTCTGCATGGCAACTCGGGATTATCACTAGCAGAATAGTTCACGCACCAACCTGCGCATCTTCTGAGGCATCGTAGGGTTTGGCCCGCGAAACGGGACTTTCTTGAGGAGAACTTATATGGCACACAGTTCAGCATCTTCTCGGCCTCTTACTGACCATGATGAAATCCGCCGCTGGGCAGAGGAGCGCAACGCGAAACCTTCTTGCGTTCGGAGCACCGGAGATAAAAATGACGTAGGTATGATCCGCCTCGATTTTCCAGGCTATAGCGGTGAAGGATCTCTGGAAGAAATCTCGTGGGACGAATGGTTCGACAAGTTCGACGAAAGCAGTCTGGCCCTGCTGGTCCAGGATCACACTGCCAGCGGCGAAAAGAGCAACTTCAATAAGCTTGTCAGTCGGGAGACCGCGGGCGTAAGCGGAAAGACAAAGACCAATTCTAAGACCAAGACTAACGCTGCGGCTAAAACCAAAGCGAAGAATTCCTCATCCCGGACCTCTGGCCGCCGCGCTGCCTGATGTATGTAGTGGGGGATTTCCCAGTAACTCTGAGGGTGCCCCATTTCTCGCGTTGTTTTGCGAGAAGTGGGGCTTTTCATTGACCGGAATTGATTCACGCCGCCGGTTTTCAGCTCCACTACAGACCAGGTATTCGCGACAACCGGCGGACGTCCATTTGGGTCGTTCTTTGGCGGAAGTGGGGAACCACAGAACCCCCAAAACCAAGGCCGCCTTGCGGCGGCCTTCGGTTTTTAGGTTTTCCTGAAAGCTGACGGCTGAAAGCTGAAGGCTTAATCTCCCGCCACCGGCTCTGCCACTTCCGGCTTCGTCTCCGGAGCGGATGCGCCATTCGGTTTCCCCAGTGCGCCTAGCGGAATGAATCCGTTTTCGGCGACCACTGGTTTTTCTTTCAGCACGACTTCGCGATACAGCGACGCCATCCGCGCATTGTAAGCCGGATCAGCCTTCTGCTTCGCATCGCGCGCCCGCATTTTTTCTTCGCGTGCGTTCTTGGCGATGCCCAGCTTGTCGAGGTCGCGCTGCTCTTCCTGCGTAACAATTCCGTCGCGCAGATAGAGCGAGTGCTCGCTCGTCTCCATGCCAACGTTTTTGCCGCCGGCGAAAATTTCGTGCCGCCCGTGCTCGTCGTACCACTTGGTGAGCGTGGCCGTCATGTGCATCTTCTCGATAATGTTGCGCCAGCCCACGCCGGTGTTGTAGGCGCAGAATGAAATCTCCCCTTCCTGCGTGGCATACGGGATGATGCACTGCTCGGTGCGCCGGAAATCGTAATTGAACAGGTCCTGGAACCACATGCCGGCGATGAACAGGAAGTTCCAGCGATCGTTACGCCGCTTCATGACATCGTCAATGCTGCGGTCCGGGCCGACCTTGCCATAATCCTTGCCGGTTGCGTTAAAGTTCTTATCGAACTTCTTCAGCAAATCCATCAGCTTGAAATGCTTCGGCGAGTGGAACGGATCGTAATTCTTCATCAGGCAAAGTGCCATTCCAACAATGGTCAGGAACTTTCCGCGCGACGCATCATTGACCTTGGCAATGTCTTTCGCCAGTTGGTCACCATGCAGGAACGCTGTCACCGGAACCGCTTCCTTGGTTTCCTTGTCGATCATCACCGCCATGCCGGTTCCGCAATTCGGATGACAACCGCAACTTAGTTGGCCCCAGTCGTTGTTCTTGTCTTCGACGTGCATCAGGTCGGCCCAGTCGCTGAACGTGGACATGAAGCTGATGGGGAACCAGTCGCGGGCAGGTTCGCCGAGGCTGGTTTGATTTTTTACGTCATGCGCCAGGTGCGAGAGCGTGTAGCGCTGCGCTTTGCGGCGATCGTCGGTGATGGCCTCATCGCGTCCGGTAAAGCTGACCGGCTGGAATGACAGGAAGCCGATCTTCTTGGGATTGTCGAGCGCGAACTGAATGATGCGTCCGACCTGCTCATTATTGATCCCATTAACGATGGTCACGACCGGAACGATTTCAACTCCGGCGCGATGCAGATTGTCGATCGCCTTCAACTTCACGTCAAACAGGTTGCCGACTTTGCGGTGCGCATTGGCAGCGTTGCCGATTCCGTCAAACTGCAAGTACGCATAACGCATTCCGGCTTCGGCAGCCTGTTGCGCGAACTCAAAACTTTTGGCGAATTCAATTCCGTTGGTCGCAGCTTGGACCGAGTTGTATCCAACCTTGCGAGCATAACGAACCGCGTCCAGGAAATAAGGGGACAGTGTAGGCTCGCCACCGGAGAACTGCACGCTCATCTGACGCCGCGGCTTAATGGTGATGGCGTTGTCGAGCATGGTCTTGATTTCTTCCCAAGTCAGCTCGTGTACGAAGCCAACCTGGTTCGCATCCATAAAGCAAGGGTCACACATCATATTGCAGCGGTTGGTCAGGTCGATGGTGAGCACCGAGCCGCGGCCGTACTTCACCGTGGACGAGCCGTGCTTGTGCAGCTTTTCGTCGTTGTGGGCGCGGATGTCGCGGCCAGGGAAGACGTCTTCAAGGTGCTTTGAGAATTCGGTGTCGATCGACATCACATCTTCGAAGCGGCCATGCTTCGGACACTCTTTGACCATCATGATCTTGCCGTCCTGCTCGATGATGGTGGCTTTAATCTCGCCGACCTTCTCATTCATCAACACTTCATAAGGAAGGTGGCCGTCGAGGATCTGCTGGCGGATTTCGGGCACGCACTTGGGGCAGAGCGAGTCGGTGGCGCGTGGCCATCCGAGCGGCGGCTTCGACTTCTGGTAGGACTTAAGCAACGGCTTGTCCGACCATTTCGGCGTGGGCGATGGGTTCGGCTTGATCCGGTTCATGCGATCGAATACCAACCACGCGCCTTTGGCGCCAATCGTGACTGCCTTCTCTACGTATTTAATAGGCTTATGCATGCTTTCTCGACCTTTCCCAGTAGGGATTTTCAAATCGTCGTGCGTCGCAAGTCTCGCGTCGTGCGGCAATTACTGCAGCTCGCGCAGTCATTTTTCGTGCGACCCGCGAAATACGACGTGCAACGGTTTTCGGTATCTCTATCCTATTGAGCTATCGGGGATAAGGCACGGTTAAGTCAATAAAAGGTAAAAAATCGGGGTTGAGCGGGTGAAAACAGCAGTGGGCGGAGCTAAGTTATTGAGAGATTAGAGGTTCCGAGCACCTGATTTTGCGACGAGCGGGAACGCCTGCATCTCAAGATTCGCAACCCACTCCGGCTTCAACTGGCCGGGATCGCCCGGTACCAGTACTTATCGGACACGCCGAAATAATACTCGCCACGAGACTCGATCGTGCCCATGACGTAGAAGAGGCCGTCGAATTTCTCGCCTCCGAGAATTTGCGACACCGCGTCGGAGTAGTGATCAAAGGAGATCCACACAACGAAATTCTTGCCTCGCTTGCGATAGTCCCATGAGAAATCCCAATCGAAGACCACGGTCGGCATCAGAGAGGCATCACCCCCGTCGAGGACCGTGTACCACGACGTGGTGTAAGGATCGATGCGAGGCGTGCCCATGATCCAGGTTGCAGTCAAGCTGTTGCTGAAAAAAGGAGGATCAACGTCGAGGTTGACTTCGATAACAATCGCAAACGGCTCGCTGGAGACAAAAACTGGCTTAGGAGTGAAAATGTCCGCAGGGTCGGCGCTCCAGACGCCCAGAATATTTACTTCTGACATCACCCACGCTCCTTGTCCGCAGGTTGCGATGGCTTTGTCGGGCGTGACTCGGTCGTGCCGAAGTTACCCGGTTTGCGCGGAGGGAGCTCAACTTTGCGGCCGCTCTTGAGGTGCTCAATGAGGGTCTTGGATTCGTGCTCGGCCATTGGAAGTCCTTTCTGCGATCGCTGCGGCTGTGTCCGGCTGATCCCATACAGAGCCCAACCATTCGCGCAAAATTTATTCCAAGCCTTGTACTCCTTCCGCAAGCAATGGTCAAGAGAGTTCGGTTGATTATCAGCGACGTTCTAAGGTTGGCGGGTGATAGCGCGAAGGCCTGCGCTGATGCTAACGTTCATTCTTGAGAAGCCAACCTTACGTTTTCGCGCCGAACAGTTGGTTCCGCGCCCGCTCGACGAAGTTTTCGACTTCTTCTCCCGCGCCGAGAATCTTCAGCCGGCGGCTTGGGCGCCTACGGTCCGATGTGGCATCGCAAACAAGACCGCGCTGGGGTGGCCTTCGTGAGCAACGCTATCTGCAAATATCACCAGGAATATCTCGCCGACGGCGGCCTGGGATTTCTGCTCGGCGACGGCCGCCTCAACTACGGCCGCGAAAATATTGTTGAGACCTATTACACCGCGCATCTGTGGCGCGGAATATACGTTGCGCCGGGACTACAGCATATTAATAATCCCGGCTACAACCGCGACCGCGGCCCGGTGCTGGTGCCCAGCTTCAGAGTGCATGTGGAGTTCTGAGGAGGTGACTGCCTTTTATGCGTCCTCCCCGGGTTACTTTGCACCGGCTTCTAGCTCGACATTCAAGCTTACATTTCCACCGCTAGCCTTGAGCTTGCGTTCCCAGCTCTTGTACCCATTTTTGCTCACAGTGATCGTGTGGTCGCCAACAGGAACGTCGACGGTTGACGGAGTGTTCCCCACGAAGGCTCCATCCACTTCAATGTCGGCGCCGACCGGATTCGAAACGACGGATATCTTGGTTGCATTCGACTGAGCAACCGGTTGGATCTGAGGGACAGCCGCTCTGTCCTTTGCCGCAGATTCCGCCAGTTCGGCGTCGCGAATTTTTGCAGAGTTCTTGGACCAATCGGCGGCGATGGCTTCGCATGCAGTCTGAACTGATCCGCCTAGAGACAGAGTTGATTTACTGACAATCGAGTCGCCGGTGACGCGAGTGAATACCGCGACTTTGTTCCGGTGACTGAAATAGCCTTTACCCCCTTCATGATCCAATACAACGATGTAGTCAGTTTTCGCTTGAATGTTATTGGTTACGACATCGGGGCAGCGCTCGCCAAAAGTTTTGATAATTTCTGCAGTCTGCGGACGCGCACCACCATGCGACTCGGCGCCAAAGGCACCTCCACTTCCGCCTGCGGCACCACCAACCTCCCATGATTGGCTGTCCGTAATGAAGACGCGCGCGTGCTCTTTTGTGGGTGCTTGAGTTTCCGGTGCAGCGGCCGCCGCAGCGGTCGCTTGACCGAAAGCGCTAGCGGAAAGCGTGATGATGATAAACAACCGTATGAATTGCATAGTTTCTCCTTCAGTCAAAGTTGAATGCGGTACTAACTCGGCCGAGAGATTGATGTGCCCGGTCGAGACGGATACTTTCTTGTCCCATACAGCGAAGCCGTTTTTTTTGACGCCTATGTCGTGATCTCACGGAGAAACGCTAATCGAGGACGGCGTACTGCCGACGAACCTCCCGTCCACTTCAATATCGGCGGCAGGAAGAGTCGATGCGATGTCCATAAACGGTCTCCTTCGGGCAGGGCTCTCGAGTAGCACACAACTCCGAGGGGGAAGGAGTCCAGAAAAACCCGACGCGCGAACAGCGGTATTATGTGCTCTGCCGGGCAAAAGTCAATGATTAAGCCGGTCCTGATCCTAGCGCTGCCAGCGGCGTCTAAGACGGTTCGCGGGCGAGGGCGCCCGCGCCACACAATCTCTCCATTGGAGCCACCCTGAATCCAACCTCATTTCTGTGGCATCATTTATTCATGCCTAAGATCCATATACCTACGCCGCTGCGGCAGTATGCCGGCAAGCAGCCTGCTGTTGACGTAAAAGGGTCTACCGTCGCGGAGGCCTTGGCCGGACTGGTTTCCCAACATCCCGATCTCCGTCGTCATCTGTATACCGAAGATGGCAAGCTGCGCGCCTTCGTGAATGTCTATGTAAATGACGAAGACGTCCGCTATATGCAGAAAGAAGCGACCGCGGTGAAGGACGGCGATGACATTTCGATCGTGCCGTCGATTGCGGGAGGAACAGAGATTGAGAAATTGGGGCATTTGGTAATTGGGTAAATTCGTCCAGGTTCGGTTTTGCTCAGCGTGCTCGGAGAATCCTCTGAGATGTCGGCGGTTAAGAGCTTTTGATTTGGTGCGAAGAAAAAGATTTTGACCGCAGAGCTCGCTGAGAACGGCAAAGAGGACGCAGAGAATTTCAACTTTACAATTACTAAATTACAAAATTACTCAATCCAAAATCATGGCCACACTTACTGAAACCCAGCCCACGCCAGTTACGCTGAACAACGACGAGATCCTGCGCTACTCGCGCCACCTGATCATGCCGGAAGTCGGCATGGCAGGGCAGCTCAAGCTCAAGTCCGCCAAAGTGCTGTGTATCGGCGCAGGTGGACTTGGTTCGCCACTGGCGCTTTATCTGGGAGCGGCTGGCGTAGGCACGCTCGGCATTGTTGACTTTGACGTCGTCGATTACACCAACCTGCAGCGCCAGATCATTCACTCTACCGCCGATGTGGGCCGTCCCAAGCTGGATTCCGCCGCCGACAAGCTCAAGGCGATGAATCCGTTTTTGAACATCAGGAAGTTCAACACCCGGCTTTCGAGCGACAACGCCATCGAGCTGTTCAAAGAATTCGACATCATCGCCGACGGCACGGATAATTTCCCTACGCGCTATCTGGTGAACGACGCCTGCGTGCTCACCGGCAAACCGAATGTTTACGGGTCGATCTTCCGCTTCGAAGGGCAGGCAAGTATTTTTGCGACCAAAGAAGGCCCGTGCTATCGCTGCTTATATCCCGAGCCGCCACCGCCGGGCCTGGTCCCTTCCTGCGCTGAAGGCGGAGTGTTGGGAATTCTGCCCGGACTCGTGGGAGTGATCCAGGCGACGGAAGCAATCAAGCTGATTTTGGGCGCGGGCGATCCGCTGATTGGGCGGTTGCTGTTGATCGATGCGCTGGCGATGAAATTTCGCGAGCTCAAGCTGCGCAAGAATCCGGATTGCCCGGCATGCGGGAAAAATCCTACAATCACCAAGCTGATCGATTACGAGGAGTTCTGCGGAATTCGCGGCGAGGAGGCACCAGCCGAAGTGACTACCGACGAAATTGAAGTGGAAGAACTTAAGAAGCGGCTCGATCGTGGCGACGACATCTATGTACTCGATGTGCGCGAGCCGCACGAGTATGACATCTGCAACATCGGCGGACATCTGATTCCGCTGGGCGAACTGCCGAATCGAGTGAACGAGCTCGACACCAGCAAAGAAATCATCGCCCATTGCCGTTCGGGCGTACGCAGCGCAAAGGCGGTGAACTTCCTGCGCCAGGCGGGATTCAAGAAGGTGCACAACTTGGCGGGTGGAATTCTGGCCTGGGCTGATCGCGTCGATCCCAGCATGCCGAAGTACTGAGGCAGATCACGCTGTTCGAAAACGCAGTTCCAAACGATGGACGACCGCGAGGCGTAATCGCGATCGCCATCGTTTTCTTTTTAGCCTCGGCCTACCTGCTGATTTTGGGATTGATCAAGCTAGTTAATCCCGAAGCCTTTCCACTTTCACTGGGCGCGCCGCTGTTGCATGGGCTCGAGATCGACGGACCATACGTGTTTCTGCTAGCCGCCGGCTTGGGACTGGTCGTCGCTTATGGTTTGTTTCGCCTGAAGAATCTTGCGCGACGGGCTGCGATCGTAATTTGCGTCGCCGGTATGGTGCTGCTGATCCCGAAAGTCTCTGCGGATACGGCCGAGTTTTCGCCAGACTTTTTTATTGCGGGATCCATGATCGTGGTGCGTATCATGATCGCGTGGTATTTGTGGCAACGCTGGACGACGGAAAAATTCAGTTGATCCCGGTCTATTCCGCTCGCACTCGCGCCAAATTCAATCCAAACCACTGTTGGCGGTCGAACCAGGTTTTCTCCAGGTTGAATCCGGAGACGCACAACATGCGTTCGACCATTTCAATCGTATATTTGTGGCTGTTTTCGGTATGAATGCGTTCGCCTGCCCGAAACTGAATCGTGAGCCCGGCCATCGGCAGAGTGACCTTTTGCGGACGTGTGCTTTCGAGAAAAATCTCCATCCGCGATCGCGCCGGCACCCATTCCGCAATGTGACGGAACGAAGCTACATCGAAGTTGGCGTTAAGCTCGCGGTTCAGACGCACCAGAATATTCTTATCGAACTGCGCGGTCACGCCCTGCGCGTCGTCGTAAGCGGGCACCAGAATTTCCGCCGACTTGACCATGTCCGTGCCCAGCAGCAGCGCATCGCCTGCACTCAACTGCTCGCGCACCTTGCGCAGCATTGCAATCGCATCGTTCCATTCGAAGTTGCCGATGCTCGAGCCAAGGTATAAAACCAGCTTTCGACCGGGAATCTCACGCAGAAAATGAAAGCCATCGCTGAAATCAACTACCACGGGTAGCACTGTGATATCTGGGCACTCATCTTTGATTCTGTCCTTGGCATCGGCCAGGGCGCCGGCAGAAATGTCTACCGGGAAGTATTTGACGCGCAACTGGCGCCGGGCAAAAGCGCGCAGCAAAGCGCTGGTCTTAGTCGCCGTGCCTGCGCCAAGTTCAACGATCGCAACCGGAGTCCCGGCCGCCGACACAATCTCTTTCGCGCAGTCCTGCAAAATCCCGAACTCAGTCCGCGTCGGATAATACTCCGGCAGCCGCGTGATCTCTTCGAATATCTTCGACCCGCGGTCGTCATAAAAAAGTTTGCACGGCAAAGTTTTCGGCCGGGATGTCAGCCCATGCACAACTTCGTCAATATATGGCGGAACAGGGACCGCTTCGTGCAGGATCATTTGGCTAGCCTTATGCCCATGAATTGCCAGCGCACATGGGGTGGGAAGAAATTGCGGTAGCTGGCGCGGATGTGGCTTTCCGGTGTGGCGCACGACCCGCCGCGCAACACAAACTGGTTACACATGAACTTGCCGTTATACTCGCCAATCGCACCCGGCGCAGGCGTAAATCCTGGATACGCGACATACGGGCTTGCGGTCCATTCCCAGACGTCGCCGAACATCTGCTGTAAACCCGTGCCAGACGCGGATTGCGGACGAAGCTTCTCGGATTCAAGGAACGTCCCGTGGGTTGATACTTGCGAAGCAGCAACTTCCCATTCTTCTTCCCGTGGCAGGCGAGCGTTGCTCCAGTGGGCGAAAGCATCAGCTTCGTAATAGCTGACGTGGCAAACCGGGGCAGCGAGATCCACCTCTCGCATACCGTCATAGCTGAAATCGAACCAGTGGCCATCACGATCTTCCCAGTAGAACGGCGACTTCCAGCCTTGCGCACAAACCGAGTCCCACCCGTCCGAGAGCCACAGTTCAGGCCGGCGATAACCTCCGTCATTCATGAATTCCAGATACTCGGCATTGGTCACCAAACGAGATGCAAGCTTGAACGGAGTCAGCAGTACCTGGTGCCGCGGGCTTTCGTTGTCAAAAGAAAAACCCGAGCCTTCGTAACCGATCTCGCGAATCCCGCCTTCGAACTCGATCCATTGCAGCGGCTCAGCATTCTCAACCGCTCGCGGGCCATCGACGCGTTCAGGCCGTAGCGGCATCGACCACAGCGCATGCTTGATGTCGGTAAGAATTAATTCCTGATGCTGCTGCTCGTGATTGAGTCCGACTTCGATCAGCGCCGCCGTGCGCTCATCTGGAACTTCCAGATACCGCAACATAGCGCGATCCACGTGCTCACGATAGGCGCGTACTTCATCGAGGCTAGGACGCGACATCAATCCGCGAGCTCCGCGATAGGGATGTGCTCCAAGCTGCTTGTAATAAGAATTGAAAAGCTGTTTGAATCGGGAATCGAAGGGCTTGTATCCGGGGACGTAGGGGCTGAGGATGAAAGTTTCGAAAAACCAGGTAGTGTGCGCGAGATGCCATTTCGCCGGGCTGGCATCCGGCATCGACTGCAGCATCAGGTCTTCCGCTGAAAACGGACAGGTGATGCGCAGGGTGGTATTGCGAATGTCGCGGTACCGCTCGCGAAGTGGGCTATACGCTAACTGCTCAGCATGGCTGGCGTGCATTGCGTTCTCCACAACAGAGATATTCAGTTTCAGCTACCCGCTGAATTCGGCACCTCTGATGGATGCGCAAGAAGCGGCCGTTGCTACACTTTTTCGAGGGAAAAATGAGGACTGGAGTTGCTTAGTCCTTTACTTTGACCGATCCCCGCCGCCGCGGCGGCTACCATCTGCCATAAAATAGCATCCTACTCACGTTCAAGGCGCATCCTAAATCGCCGTCAGCGCCAAACATCTTAGCGGGAGAGATTTTTGCGTAAGATTTGCGCCATCAGCTTCCTAATTTCTGTCTTTTCAGCTATCGCCAGCGCCCAGCTTCCTTCCGGCGGCAATGCATTTTTTGGCTATTCTTATATCCATGGCCAGGCATTCGCCAATAACAGCACCGTTCAGGCCACGGGCGGCAGCGCCGGCATGAGCGGTTGGGAGACCTCCGCCGAAGGCAGGTATTTGCCCTGGCTGGGCGTGGTTGCGGACCTCGACTGGCATTACGGCGGTCGCCGAACAACTGGTTGCGTGCTCTTCAGCGGCTGCAATACATTTCGGCTCAATGCCGCCCGCGACACATTAATGTTTGGCCCACGGGTTTCAACGACTTACGGCAAATACCGGCCGTTCGCGGAATTTCTGCTAGGCGTGGGGTACCAATCGGACAAGGGCGGAGGCATTTCCAATTCTGATTTAGGCCTGGCGACTGCCTTTGGCGGCGGGGTCGACTATACATTGCTTCCCGCGGTCGCGCTACGAGGACAACTCGATGCCATTCATACCAGTTTTTTCGGCAAGTCCCAGTTCAACCCCCGATTATCGCTGGGCATAGTGTTCCGGTTTTGACTACTATTCGTGTGCCTTCAGATTGCATCCGAGTTCATGCAGCCGGCATCGAACTTTCTACGTTTGCCAACTAAAATCAGGAGTCTTCCAGTGAGAAAGACAATAGGTATCCTTCTGGGCATTTTCCTGGCAGCAGGCATGGCATATGCCCAAATTCCCACCAGCGGAAACATCTTTGTAGGCTATTCGTTCTCGCGCACCGACGCGCTTCCTGGATCGTCGCCCGTGGCGAATTTGAATGGATGGGAAGCGTCGCTTGAAGGTAAGTTCCTGCCGTGGATCGGAATTGTTGCTGATTTTGGCGGCGGCTACGGCTCGGGTACGGCGTCCATCACCTGCATAAGCGACTGTTTCTTTTCGACCAGCCTTAGGAGGTACACGTACTTGGTTGGTCCCCGGGTATCGGTTCCCATCGGACGATTCACCCCATTTGCGCAAGCATTGTTTGGCGCGGCACATATAAACAACGGCGGGGTTACTGACACTTCATTTGCGACCGCTATCGGCGGAGGCATCGACTACAGGCTAATCCACGGACTGGCTTGGCGGGTTCAGGGTGACGAGGTGCACACGAATTTTTTCAGCACCGGTGAGAACCATTTCCGCTTCTCGACAGGGATCGATCTTCGATTCTGAGCTGGTGCGCTACCAAAGAATTCAGCTTGCCTTCGTTGGTGCAACGTAATCCGGAGGCGGGGCCGCGCCTTCGCCGAAGAAATACTGCTCCATTTGCTTTACGATAACCTGCTGGTCCTCGCGTCGCGCCGGGTTCAGGCGATATTCATTCAGTAGCATTTTGCAAAATTCGGTCCACTGGTTCCATGCCTGCTGGGAGACGTTTTCGTAGATTTTTTTACCCAGCTCGGTATCAAAGGGTGGCTCGTCCAGCCCCGGTAAGTCCTGGTGCAGCTTGACGCATTTAACGATGTGTTCCGCCATTTTTTCCTCGCTAAAAATTATCTCACAAGCATCTGGGTGCTCCGTCCCTCTCTCGCGATTTGTGCGAGACAGGGCGGGGAATTTGAATTCCTCATGAAAGATCAAAATCTCCATCCCCTCGACTTCGATCAGGGCAGGCTACCCCGCCAAGAAACGCGGCAAGGATGGGGCACACGATCGATGACGGGCGAGGGCGCCCGTTGCTCCAGACCCGTACGAGTCTAGAAACAAAAAAGACCCGCCAGAGCGGGTCTTTTTACTTTCGGCTTCCAGAATTCCTACGCGGTCGGGGGAGTTGTCCCAGGCGTTGTGTTCTGCGGAGTCGTAGTCGGGGGAGTGCTGCTCGGGGGATTCGTCGTCCCCGGAGTCGGTGAATTCGGGTTCGAAGCCGGAGGCGTTGTTCCCGGAGTAGTATTAGGCGCGTTCGTCCCCGGAGTGGTCGGCGTCGTCTGCGGAGTCGTGCCGTTAGGCGTCGCCTGTGGAGTCGGCGTTGTGCTCCCATTCGGTGTCGTTCCCGGAGTTGCGGTTCCTGGTGTCGGTGCCGCGGTACCCGGAGTTGGCGCCGCCGTTCCCGGCTGAGTGGTTCCAGGCTGAGTCGTACCCGGAGTGGTCTGTCCCGGAGTGGTTTGGCCTGAAGTAGACCCCTGTCCTGAAATCGAACCGGAAGTCTGTCCCGCGGTCGATCCTGCGCCGGCGCCCGCGGCGCCAGTACCTGCTCCCGCGCCGGCAGATCCGCCCGCACCTCCAGCCTGTAATGCAGCCATCAGAACCGGAGAACCATTAGGTTCGTGATTTCGTGCGCTGGGCTTCGGAGCTGGCGCTGATTCGCCGCACTGGTCCGCAACCTTGGTGGCGCTGGTGACATTGAAGTTCTTCGCATTGGCTGAGGATGCAGTCGAGTTCACGCCGGAATTTCCGGCGGTCGCAGCAGCCGAGCTTCCTGAAGCATTGGCGTTAGAACCCATGCTGGCGGAGCCTTCCTGCCCGGTCACCTGCACTTCATTTCCGATCAACGTACGAACGGCATTTAAGTTTCCGCTCAATTGGTAGGTATTGCCGGACTTGTCAGTCAGCATGTAATTTCCAGCGATGGGAGAGCCGGCCAAGCATCCAGTGATCGCATTTCCACTGCCTGCCGGGGCGGCGCTGTTAGGCGTTGTGCTCGAACTAGCGCCGGGATTCGTCGAATCCGGGGAGGTGGTCGCTGGCGGCGCGGCATTCTGTTCTGGCGTGCCCGCACCGGGCGATCCCTGTTCCGGGTTCCCCGGAGTTGCCGGAGAAGTGCCCGGTGTTTGCGGCGTGGTACTCGGCGTCTGCGGCGCTGTGGCCGGTGTCGACGATTGTGATCCCGCGGTCTGCCCGCTGGGCTGAGTAGAAGTCGAGCCTGATGGCGATGCGTTCTGCGTCTGGGCTGCTACCCAGCACGCCGAAAGCAGCAACATGGAAAATAACGATGCTTTCAATTTCATGGAAGTCCCACCCTCCGAATAATTTTCTTCATATACGACTCTAGGCACGGTACCGCGCGATGGGAATCCGGTGGAAGCTCTAGGACGGCTGGTGTTGTTCCGGTACGCCAATTTTCCGAGCAGATGGAAAAATTACAAGTGAGAGTTGCTGGTGCCGGATTTTCAGGGCTGCTGGCTGAGCAGATGTGGTCAGTTCAGCAAAATTGCGGGCGAAAAGGACCTTCAATAGGAGGCGTTACCGCTGATGTTCTGATCCCAACGCTCCCACCGGAATCACGCATCCATGCGCCACCTCGCACACCGCGTGCTCGAACTGAATGGTCGTGTGATCGATGGAAAAGTCGGAGTGCAGCCTCGCTTTTACTTCCCGAAGGATGCGCTCGCTGGCGGAGGGCGGAATGTCGGCAATCGAAATGTGGCACGACAGCGCGCTGGTCTCAGAGCCGATGCTCCACACATGCAGGTCGTGAACATCGTTCACGCCCTCAATTTCCGCGATGGCAGCCGCGACCCGGGCCAGCTTCATTCCGCGCGGTGTGCCTTCGAGCAGAATGTTCAGGGTCTCGCGCATGATGCCGAAGCTCGACCACAGAATGAGCGCGCCGATTCCGAACGAGAGTGCGGGATCGATCCAGAGTTGTCCGGTGGCGAAAATGGCCCAGCCGCCGGCGATGACCGCCGCGGTTGAAACCGTGTCGCCGATCTCGTGCATCAGGGCGCTGCGAATGTTCACGTCGCGATGGGTGCGGAACAGCATGAAGGCGATTGCGCCATTCATGATCACGCCGGCGGCGGCGACCCACATCATGGTCCCGGCATGAATGGCCTGAGGATGCTGGATGCGGCGCACCGCCTCGTAAAAGATCAAAAATGAAACCACAACAAGCGCACCCGCATTGACCAGGGCGGCGAGCACGCCCGCGCGATGGTAGCCGTACGTATGGGTAGCGCTCGGCGGCCGCGATTGAAAGTACACCGCAACCAGCGAAAGCAGCAGGGCCACAAAGTCGCTGAGATTGTGCCCAGCCTCGGAGAGCAAAGCCAGAGAATGGGAGCGCAATCCGGCCACGACCAGCAGCCCGATGTAAGCGGCAGTGACGACAAGCGACACCCGCAGCACCTTCGAGGTGCGCTCACCCGCGCCATGGGAATGGACATGCACGTACTTAGTCTAAGGATGGCCAGGACGGGATTCAAGATAGCTGGGAGGCTAAAGCGTCGAGCGTTGTGGGTCGCACGTCGTGGTACAACGGCCTTCGGCAACAAACGGGGACGCCTCACATCTCGCCGCTCACATCTAAATGCGACGCACGACCCAGGACGCACGACGCTTTTTGTGACAGCCGAGATTTGACATCAAATTTTCCCCAGTGCTACCGTCAGCGTGCGATTGCGCTACCGACTCGAATACGCCCTCGCCTGGGGACTGCTGAAAATTGTGGGTGCCTTGCCGCGACCATTGGCCCGCGCGGCAGGGATATCCATTGCCTGGACGGTCTACGCGCTGCATGGCAAGCTGCGGCGCGTGGGCATGCGCAACCTGGAACTCGCCTTTCCCGAGAAGACTCGGCGCGAGCGCAAGCAGATTCTTCACGGAGTCTTTATTTCCCTCGGACGCCAGGTCGCAGAAGTCTGCCTGTTTCCGAAATACACACGGGAAAACGTCACCAAGACCGTGGTCTACGAAGGCTTCGAGAATTTCGAACGGGCGCTGGCGCGGGGCAAAGGCGTTTTGTTTTTGACCGGTCATCTGGGAGCCTGGGAGCTTTCGGCGTTCGCGCATTCGCTCTACGGCTATCCGCTGAACATCGTGATGCGGCCGCTCGATAATCCTTACATCGATCGCATGGCACGCGCCTACCGCGCCATGCACGGGAATAAAGCGGTCGATAAAGATTTTGCCCGCGGGCTGATTTCCGCGCTGCGCAAGGGCGAAACCGTAGGCGTGCTCATGGATACGAATATGATCGCCAGCCAGGGTGTGTTCGTGGATTTTTTCGGGATCAGCGCGTGCACGGCCAGCGGCGCCGCTCGGGTTGCGCTCAAGACCGACGCCGCTGTCGTCCCAGGATTCACCATCTGGGATCCGGTGCTGCAGAAATTTCGCCTGCGATTCGATCCCGCCGTGGAGTTAGTTCGCACCGGCAACCACGAAGCTGACGTGGCAGCAAACACGGCGAAGTTCACCAAGGTGATTGAAGACTATGTGCGGCACTATCCGGACCAGTGGTTATGGGTGCATCGGAGGTGGAAGACGCGGCCGAAGGGAGAGAAGGGGTTGTATTGAGAAGTTCGCAATGGTCTAGCTCTCTTCGCACTCACACAAACTAAGACGGCTCGCCCGGCGTCAGACCAAAGGAAATGTTGTCCGCCTCAAAGTATCCCTCGATGCCGTAACTGGGGTCAAGATCGACTCGGAAGCCGCGCTCCGCCTTCTCGATGGCAATCCCAAACAGAACATTCTGATGATTGAATCCACTAATGCTCAAGTCCCTGAAGCCTTCGATCACGAACTCGACGACGACGTGCTTAGCCAGGACGAAGTAGCCCTTCTCGTCGACTTCCTTCGTCATTTCCCAAGTGTGAACGTGCATTGACGAAGGTCGCTTCCGATTCAAATGCAGACTGATGATCTCGGCGTCATGAAAACTAGGCCAGTATCCAAACCAATCGTGAAGTTCTGCAGAGCCTGGAATTTCTTGAAGGTGAGCAGGTATTGGCATAACTGATCCTAGAACCAGTCGCTGCGGTAGGCGACCCACCAGCTGGCGAAGGTGATCGGGATGGTCGCGCCCAACGCCCACCAGAGGGGAAGCATGACATCGGCGAGCAGGCCGAGCACGCTGAAGGTGATCCAGAAGACTTTGCGTTCCACGGGATTATTTTATTCCGCCGTGCGGGTTCCTGTGGCTGAAGCAGCGTTCCGAAAGTAATGCCTAACGGCGCGACTGCATCCCGCCCTTCCCGGTTTTTTCTGCGTTCCCTTACAATCGTGATGTGGCGGCGTAGCTCAGGTGGCTAGAGCGACGGTCTCATAATCCGTAGGTCGTAGGTTCGAGTCCTACCGCCGCCACCATTGCTTTCTCTTGCTCGGGAATACCCTCCTGCAGTTCGGCGGGTAGCGATTCAAGGAGGTCCGCCCAGCCCGATAAACATCATTGGGCGACCTTGCCGATGCACTTGTGAGTTCCTCTTCCCGGCCCACAGGCACCTACTCAGTACACCTTGCGGCCACGATTCCACCCTATTATGTCCCTAACGAATTCCGGAGGTTGATCCGCCATGGCAGCAAGTCAGGTTGTGCTCTACTTCGACAAACAGGAAGACGCGGTCCAATTCACGCTCGCTGCCAGCTCCATCATTGCCGACGGGGCGCCGCTACGCGAAACCGCGTTGAAAGTGGC